>CAYGSO010000004.1:0-130177 GCA_964352445.1 uncultured Pseudohongiella sp.
CCTCTCCAAACAAGTATCAAAGGGGTCAGAGTAACTTGATGCAACTTGAATCAAGTAACTTGGCATTCGAGAATTCAAGTTACTCTGACCCCTTTGATTTTTAGAGTGCGTAACTAGTCGTCTCGCTTGGTTTGAAACCAATTCTGTGGGCTAAGCCGTGAACCGTTTGTCCTGAGACAATAGGCAGTACGTCAATATAAACTGACCAATTATCCACCCGTTGCGGCTCACCGTTTTGAGTGACTTGGTAGGCAATATTGGCGCCTTCGGTCAACGAAGCCATGGCTAACATGGCGCCTTGCCTAGTAAAAGAAACAGGCTCAGTGGTGGGCTGGATTTTGTTTGGCCAAATGGTTTCGATATAGCGGTTCTCTGGCATTACTGCCTTATCACCGATGGCTTCCATCCAATTAGTCAGCTCATCTCGGAGCTCAATAAGTTTTCCAAAATAAGCAGGATCATTCGCCAAATTGTTAAGCTCATGAGGGTCAGCTGTAACATCAAACAGTTCCTCTACAGGTTTAACAGTGCGAAACCACTGCATCTGCACGCTGTTGAGTTCTCCTGAGTCTCGTAGTGCAAGTAGCTCTTGCATAATAGGCATTTGCTCTCTGTAGCTAAGCGGTAAATAGTAGGGGCGCTGCGGGAAAAAATTGCGGAGGTACTTGAAACGGCCATCGCTCACCGCTCTAATCATGTCATGTTCGCTGTCGAATCGATCCGCCGCTGCATGGATATACTTCCTGGGGGACGCTTGTTCATTACCCAAAAATGATTGGCCATCTACATAGCTCGGCGGTGCAATGCCTGCCAGTGCCAAAATCGTAGACTTAAAATCAACGAAACTTATAAGCTTTGAATCCGTCTCTCCCGCGCGCCACTGATCGGGAAACCGCACTATCAAAGGCAGCTTCAAGCCAGAGTCATACAACAGTCGCTTCTGTCTTGGCAACGGTCCGCCGTGATCGGAGTACCAAAAAATAATCGTACTTTCCAGCAAGCCATCGGCCTCAAGCTGAGCAAGGATTTCACCAACCTGCGCATCCATGGCAACAATATTCGAGTAAACTTGGCGAATATCTTTACGTGCGGTTTCTGTGTCTTGTAAATACGGGGGAACGGGCACGTCTAGCTCAGCATCAACCAGCAATGGCAGAGCCGCTCTCGCCCATACTTGCGACTCATGGGTCACACCAAAATTGAAAACTGAAAAAAACGGCTGACCGTCCTGTCTGTTCCGCCAATGGGCCGATGTGCTGCTATCATTCCAAGCTGTTACAGGTGCAATAAATTGGTAGTCTTCCTTCGCGTTGTTTGACGTGTAGTAGCCTGCTTCCCTGAAGTACTGACTATGCATTTTGACACCACTAGCGGGCATCGCTTCGTAGGGCACAAATCCGGTTGGCGCGTATCCACCACCACCAGAAGTTCTCATATGTCCAGCACCAAACCTATTTTGATACATGCCTGTAGCAATGGAGGCTCTGCTAGGCGCGCACACACCTGAGGTCGAATACACCTGAGTGTAACGCACTCCTTCATTGGCCAATCTGCTTAGGTTAGGCGTCTCAACTGTAAAATCACCAAATGCTGGGATAATAGGGCTTAAATCTTCAGCCACCAACCATAGAATATTGGGCCTAGGTGGCAATTTCGGCAGGGCAAGCCTTAAACCGGGCTCCGGTGCTGAACAAGCAGCTAAGCCCCCTAAAACCAATGCAAAAATAGACTTTGCAACTATGGTTGCCATGCTATCAATTACGTAACGGTTCGGGAAATTCAGCATAATATCCAAGCTCAAGTAGAGAATTGGCTCAGTCGAGCTACGCCAAGTTTTCCATCGCGGCAACCAAGGTTTTAATTTCTTCTGGCGATGTAAACACTTGAGGGGTGATCCGCACGCAGCTACCGCTGGCAAGCCCTACTCTAATGACTGTGAATACACCAAATTCGTTTTCTAAACGTTGCTGTAGCTGCGTGGCATCGGCTGGAGTAGTTTTGCCGCGCAGTCGAAATGATCCCATGCCGGTCCAAGATTCTTCGTCAGCGCCTCCGAGTAATTCAATGTGGCTCATCTCCTGCGCCGCATCTGTCCACAAACTGCGCAAATACTTGAGGCGCGCTTCCTTATTGGCCCCGCCTACCCCGAGATGAAAATCTACCGCGTGGGGAATCGTAATCAATGATGCAAAATTGGACGTTGCCATGTGGACACGGGTTGCGGCTCGAGAATTTTCTGGGTCTTTCTCGCCAGGGTAAGGGGATATTTTCTCCAGCGAGCCTTTTTTCATATACAAGGCTCCAACCCCAAGCGGAGAACCAATCCATTTATGCAAATTAAACCCGGCCCAATCGACATTCAGCTGCGGAATTTTGTAATCCAGTAATCCCCAAGACTGAGCGCTATCGCAAATAACATCGATGCCGCGAGTCCTTGCCTCTGTGGCAATGCGAGCTACCGGTACAACCAAGCCATGCTGGTTACTCACGTGGGTGATCAGCATTAGCTTTAAATTGGGATTGGCATCGAAGGCAGAAATGTAAAGGTCGTAAATTTGATCTTGATTGGCGCGGGATGGAATGACTACTTCAATGCTATTGACGCCCCTTGACGTCTCTAACCACTGCATCGTGTCTTTATAGCTTGGATAGTCAAGGTCAGCATAGAGCACGGCGTCTTGCGGGCTGAGACCATTGTACTGGCGGATTAAGTTATGGATAGCCTCGGTTGCATTGCGCGTTAGCACAATCTCTTCGTCACTCACCCCTAGGGCCTGGGCTACTTTATGGATGCTCAACTTGGCATCTTGTCCGTAGTCTTTTCGAGCATAGTAAGAGTTTTGTCCATTTACCATTTTGGTTGCAGCAATAAAGGCGTCTTGCACTGGGTGAGACATTTTTCCCCAATAGCCATGCTCTAGATTTGTGATGCCCTGCGTCCTGTCGTAAAAACTTGCCACTTGCCGCCAGAAAGCCTCGTCTTTTGCCAGCACTGTAGGTGCCAAATTGGCAGGTGGAGAAGGCAATCGGCGATCATTTTGCGCAAAGCCAAAACTGGGTACAGCCAACGCTGCACCAGCGGCAACGGAGAGTATCTGGCGACGGGTCAAAGCGGGATTCAATGGATTCATAGCGGGTACGCCTTTGGTAAGTATGGTCGACCTGTTGATTGATTAGCTCAGTTACGGCTAATGGATATCAGCATTATTCACTAGTAGTCTGAAATTGCAAAGTTTAGAAATCTCAGCGCTTAGACCATGTGATCTGTAGAGCAACAACCCCTTCAGGTGTTTTGGTAATAATTGTGTCATCCTTACGGCTTACTATTTAGCCAATGAAAAACTCGAGAGTTCCGCATGATTACCAAGCGTAAACCCATCTCCGCATCGGCTTTGGCAATAACCACACTCTGGCTTGTGCTATTTTCGGCGACAGCTGGCGCAGCGGCAGATTGCAGTGCCAACGCAGATGTCGAAACCCATTGCCTACAGGCCAGCAACAAACTCGCAATGAACTATTTTCAGGCAGTGGGCTCACACAACAGTTACAAACTTGCGATACCTCCACCCGAGCTCGAACTTATTCGCAGCTACAGTGAGCGCTCAGCAATCACTCTCGACTATTCCCATTTAACGCTAACTCAACAGCTAAATTTAGGCTTAAGGCAGATAGAGCTAGACATCGTCTACGACCCAGAAGGCGGCCGGTTTGCCAACCCGTTACTGCCGGCGCAGACCCAAGGTTTAGCCAACGCCCAAGCCTTCAACAATACCCGGTTACTGGCCCCTGGTTTTAAGGTGCTGCACGCACAGGACATTGATGTTCGCTCAAACTGTGACACGTGGATAATCTGCCTAACCGAAATTAGCCAATGGTCTAATGCCAATCCGCAGCACATCCCAATCCTAATTATGTTCAACGCCAAAACCGGCGGGTCGGCTTATCCTGGAGTTGAAGCCGCGCTGCCTTTCGATGCCCAAGCATTTGCCGCCCTGGATGCCGAAATTAACTCTGTGTTTCCTGCTCATAAAATGATTACTCCAGATTTAGTGAGAGGCGACGCCAACACTCTGCGGGAGGCCGTTCTAAATAAAGGCTGGCCAGCCCTGGAAGCGGTTCGTGGCCGGGTATTTTTTGCCCTCGATGAAGGCCCCGAAAAGGTGGCTATCTATAGCCGTGGTCAAAGTTCGCTGCAGGGACTTCCTATTTTTGTGAATTCTGTGAGCGAGCAGTCCGATCACGCAGCTTACTTCACCATGAATAGCCCGTTGCAGGACTTTGACCGAATTCAAGCGGCAGTAAAGTCCGGCTTTATTGTCAGAACCAGAGCCGATGCCAACACTATTGAAGCCCGAGAGAACACAACATCTAGGCGCGAAGCTGCATTCGCCTCAGGTGCCCACTACATTTCTACCGATTACTACCTACCCCGGCTGGAGTTTAGCGACTATTCGGTAAGCCTGCCGGGTGGCGGTGCCGCTAGGTGTAACCAATTACTGCTAGAGACTGACTGCACGCCCAAGCTAAATCCCTAAGCTCAGCCCATAACCCCAGCTGCGGTCTAGTCGCTGAGTCCTGTCGGCTATGTGACTCCATCACCTCCTCTGCCCTATTGACGAACGCCCGATTTCGTGAAGATAAGCATATCTTGAAGAATTTTCTCCTAACGTGCACTATTGGAGTCTCACCCGAGTCGCAATTTATTAGCTACGCGCAGCTTCTCAAGTGCCAGCGCTCCACTGCAGTTAGCGAAAGTTTTGCACCACATTGGACACCACTTATGCCTATCGATGTTACCTTTACCCTCAGCGATGAAGACTTAGACAAATTTCAGCTCAGCATCGACAAAGGCAAGCTACTGGTCGAAGACATAGATGAAGCAAAGAGAATCGAAGATGCAGCCTGCGAGATGATCACTCAGGCCAGTGACCTCGACCTACCAAATTTTATCTCTGATCGCCTGCTAAAGCTGCAGATCTTGATCAATATGATTAGAGATGATGAGTGGCAGTTAACCGAAGTTGAGAAAAAAAGCATTCGAGGGGCTTTGTTTTATTTTGTAGACCCTGAAGACGTCATTCCTGACCATATCCCTGGCATTGGCTATTTAGACGACGCAATGTATGCGGAAATTGTGATAAAGGAATTGAAAATCGAAATAAAAATGTACCAAGAGTTTTGCCAATTCAGAATCGCCGAAGAGAATCGCCGCCGCAACAAAGGTCAGGACCCCCATGTCGCAAGAGAAGATTGGATCGCCGACAAACGGGCGGTTTTGCATTCTCGTATGCGTGAGCGGCGGATTCTTGCGACCGGTGGCCGCGGTTGGCGAATGCGCCTGCTCTAGGTAAAACACGATACAATCCACTACCAGCGCTAAAATTTCATTCGGAGCAGTAACTCATGTTTTCTCTCAACAAAAAATTGCCACTCGCGGCTATCGCATTCGCCTATTCAGCAAGCCTAGGCGCGCAGCAATCCATTGTTCCTATCGATGAATCCCTGGCAAGTAGTTTCGCAACCCTAAGTGAGCACAGCACAGTTAAAGCCATGCTAGATTTAATCGAAGCCCAAGAACCTGCCTATATCGATGAGCAGTTTCGTCTTACAGAAATCCCAGCTCCGCCGTTCAAAGAAGAAGTCAGGGCGGCTTATTTCTTAGACCAGATGCAGGCCCGCGGCTTGGTCGACGCCTACATTGACGCCGAAGGCAATGCCATTGGTATTCGTAAAGGCACCGGTGCGGGACCGACTTTTTTGATTGCAGCTCACCTCGATACGGTTTTTCCAGAAGGCGTGGACACAACCGTACAGCTGCGCGGCGGCAGATATTATGCGCCCGGCATTGGTGATGACACTCGCGGCCTCGCCGCCCTGCTTTCTGTTATTGATGCCTTAAATCAAAGCGGCCTGGAAACAGTTGGCGACATTATCTTTGCCGGTAACGTGGGCGAGGAAGGTCGAGGTGATCTGCGAGGTATAAAGGCTATTTTTAGAGACCACCCAGAAATTGATGGTTTTGTTTCTATCGACGGCGTCCGTCTCCAGCGCATTACGACAGGCGGCACGGGCAGCAGGCGCTTTGAATTTCACTTTAAAGGCCCCGGCGGCCATTCCTTTGGGGCCTTTGGTCTGGCCAGCGCCATTCATGCCATGGGAAGAGCTATAGCTAAGATTGGCGACATCGAAACACCGACTCTGCCAAAAACAACCTATACCGTGGGCACAGTAGAAGGTGGCACCTCAGTCAATTCAATTGCCGCCGATGCCATATTCGCCCTCGACATGCGCTCCAATGACGCGGACGAGTTAGCTAAACTTGAAAGCCAGATAAAAGCCGCTGCGCTGAACGCGGTGGCCGAAGAAAATGCCCGCTGGAACAATGGTGAGATCACGGTAGATTTCAACTTAATAGGGGATCGTCCGGTAGGCGCTACGGCCGCCGACAGTCCAATCGTTCAAGTGGCGGCCTTAGCGTTTGATGCCTTGGGCATTGAGCTACGGGGCTTAGGCATATCCAGCACAGATTCCAACGTGCCTATGTCACTGGGCATTCCCGCAATCACTATAGCCGGCGGCGGCAATGGCGGCGGCGCTCATTCACCCGATGAGTGGTTTGTGCCCACCGAGTCTCATGTTGGCCCGCAAACAGCCTTTCTTGTCACCCTAGCGCTGGCGGGAGTTAACGGCGTCACCGAGCCATTGCTGATCGAATTAGACCAATAAAAATCTAGCCATCATCAGTTTTGGGCCGGCCTTTAAAACTGAGTGGATACTGCTGATATAGCCTGAAAAAGTCGGCTAGGCGAAACTGTTTTAACACGGTTTCGCTGTAACCTCGGCGGCGATTTCTAAACTCATCAAAGTTTTTATAGCGCAGTGTGTGCAAGCAATGCTTACACACAGCAAAGCCATGGGATACCAATGTCACTTGGCCGCTAGTTCGCAGCTTTACTAAATCGTAATCTTCCGCAAGCCTTGTCGTCGCTAACCACTGAGCATCAGGCATGGCTTTCGCTAGCCCGGTTAGCTGGGAGCAATAGGCAAGATGATAGGTTGGAAACTCGCGGTTGTCGCGATACCAATTCTCATCTGGGTAGTAAACTAGCACTCGAGAGTTTTTAACCGCTAGGGTTTTATCGGGAAGAATTTTTACTCCATCAAGCCTTACAAGTCTGCCACTCAACTCAAGCTCTGAGCGCTCTAAGCCGGTCAAATGAAATTGTGGATCAAACAGTTCAAAGTAACCTAATGATGTTGTGCCTACTTTGCGCCTTAGCTCGTTAAAGGGTGCAAACTCTGTGAAATCTAAAAGCTTCATTAATCTGCGCTACTTTAATTCTTGCATTATGGTGGCTAGTCTAGTTTCCGCATCGGTAACAACAACAAACTCGACTCTCCTTGAGAGTTGAGGATCCTCCTCTCCCTCTGGTCCTAGGATCAGCTGGGATGATGATAGGCCGTTTGCCGTTAAGCGCTCGCGCAGCCACTGCTTGTTGTCCACTACTTCAGCAAGGGACAGGATAGTGCCTAAGGTCGACCTAGTGCGCTCTTGTGACAGTGCCATGTTGCGCATATAGGCATCGTCACTGTCTAGGGCTTGTGACCAAGAACTTGAGGTATGTCCTTCAATGCGAACTTCTAACACATCTTCACGGTATTTATCAGACGCCAAAATTCGCATATAGCGCGGGAAAAAATCAGCAAGAATTGCGCTAAATTCGGGCCGCAGATAAGATTCGCCTTCTTCAAACAAAAGCTGAGTATTGGTAAACCGAAATCTTAAGTCCTCGCTGAGCTGCGCACCCCATCTCGGCAAATCGAGCTCAAACTCGGTCAGCAAATCTTGATATAGCTCTTCTCGCAAATCTTCATAGAGTAGAACTATTTGTTCGATCTCTTCTTTTTGCCGCGCAACAATCACGATATATAAAACCGCGATAAGCAAAAAAAGCATCATTAGTCCGCTCATCAAATCGCTTACTGCAATCCAGTGTTCTTCAGACTCCTGCTCTAATTCATTCTCAAGCACAGTCACTAGCGCGCCTTCTCTTTGACAGCTTTAGTCTGCTCGGCAAGTGTGACTAAGTCTCTTAGACGGTCGGTAAGCGGAATATAGTCATTAACAAATTTCTCTGACAGCGCAGTCAACTGATAGCCAAAAGTCTGCAGTGCGAGGTTCAGCTGCTTCTCCATGGACTCATCTAAAATTTCCATTTGTTTCGCAGTTTTGCTCGACATCCCCGCCACATGTTCTGCCAGAGAGCTGTGCGCCGACTCTACAGATGCTGCCAAACCCCGGTTCACCTCTTCAACGGTAAACGTAATATCTTTGGATGCCTGGGTAAGCACCTGCGTGAGGCTGTTATTGTTTTGCTCTATGCTTTCACTTAGCTTAACCGTTAGTTCCGAAACATAGTCGCCCAACGCAGGCAAGCCCTCTGACGCTTGCCCAACTAAGCCGGACAGCCCTGAAAGATAGCCCTCTAAGTTACGAGTCTGTGACTCCAGACCGGCCAAGAGTTCGCCGAGAGACCCAGCGATTTTTGAAAACTCTTGGGAATGGACTATCATCTCCTGGTAGGATTGACCGGCTTTATCTATCACCTTTAAGCTCGCGTCATGCATTTCAAGCATCGTGTTTAACTGCTGGGAATAGCTTTGCTGCCAAGTCAACAGCTTGCCCAATGACTCATTAAACTCCTTAAAATTTTCACCGTACTGTACTTCAATTTTACTGTTGAAATCTTGCATGATCCCGCTCAGCGCAGTTGTTAAGGCATCGGTATTCGCCGCTACCATTTGCTGCTGATAGTTTTCATTAGCAAGTAACAGGCTTGCCGATTGCTCTACACTCTCCTGTCTTAATAGCGCCACATTGTCATTGAGCGTCAAAATAGAGGAGTTGAGGTCATTTACGGTGGCCAGCTTGCTACCTACTTGTTTCGCACTACGCACGCTGTTAATGGCATACCTAAGCCGAATGCTCAAGGCCGCAAGAATGCCTGCAATAGAAGACCAAACCGCGACTCCTAAACCGTCTATCATCAAAGGCACGCTGGCTTCAATATCCGCGCTATCAAACTGCATCAAACCAAACGCTATGCCAAGAAACGTTCCGAATATGCCGAAACTTGTAAGAATCGACGGCGCATTTTTGACAGTTTGAACGGAGTAGCTTGGACCATGAAAGTAAACGCTAAGCAGCACGATCAAGCCAACTAAGGCCCAAGTTACCGCTGAGAGATTAATCATACTTTCCATGGTTTGAACCCTGATTGTTTAACAAATAAAATTATTCTAAATGTGGCCGTTCAATGATCCCGAGTCAGCCCAGACCTTAATTCATACTAGGGGCTAACTCTAGCGCATATCCCAACAGCAACCCACCCTGCTTCGCTAAAAGCCGCTGGCCGAACTAGCGGCGGAACTTGGCTGGTTGACAGCTGCGCCAGCCAAGAGAGACACTTTAGCGCCACTGCCAAGCAACCCAGTGCACAGGCTCTAACTAAGAGGAACCGCGTCTGTTTTACCTTGCCAGATTCGAAGAAACCGCCATAAGCATACTGTTTAGGGAATCGGGAGTCGCGTTTTTCTCTTCCCTGAGTATTCATGCTTTAGCTATGGCGTTAGTTGTAGGGATTAATGTCGCGGTGTGTCTGCAGCTATTGATCACCGCTCCAACCAATTTTTCGGCAACTATTACCCGTTTCTATCCCCTACACTGGTGGGGTGTGCTAATTATTTTTCTTTCAGGCACTGCTTTACTCATCGCCTATCCCGCTAAGGCTCTCACTAACCCGGTGTTTTATCTGAAATTAGCTGCCCTGACTGCGGCCTTGCTCATCGCCAGAGCGTTTCAACAGCGCCTCGCGGCCGCTGTGGCAGATAGGAACAAGCTAGCTCTCGCCAAAAAGTTCGCTGCGATCGCCCTTGTGCTGTGGCTGATTACCCTTTTCGCTGGTCGATTCTTAGCCTATACCCACAGCGTGTTGCTTGCATCACGCTATTATTAGGTCAATCAATGCTTGAGACCTTATCCAATTTTGCACTGCAAACCGGCATTTTAGGGTTTATGAATTCGGCATGGGGCTGGCCCATTATCGAGTCGTTACACTTTGTTGGTCTGTGTTTACTGCTGGGCACAGTCGGTGTGTTCGATCTTCGCATGCTGGGAGTGGCGCGAGGCGTTAATTATTCAGATTTGCACAGACTGGTCCCCTTTGGAGTTGCAGGCTTCGGTCTCAATGTAGTTACCGGCACCCTGTTTGTAGTTAGTGCGCCAGATCAATATCTGTTCAACCCAGCCTTCCTATCTAAGCTCAGCTTTGTGTGCATTGCAGGGGTAAACATGCTGTGCTTTTATCTTCTCTGCGCCCGAGGAGTTCGCACCACGGCGGCTTCTGAGCAAGTCATGGTTTCCGCTAAAGTCATCGCGGCAATATCCCTTGTGAGCTGGAGCGCAGTCATCGTCTGTGGCCGCCTAATCACCTACTATCGCCCACCTTATCATTGGTGCTGGTTGTGCTAGGCTTTGCTTTATCAGCCCAGACAACGGGCTGACGTTGTCATTATTTAGCGTCTGCCAGGTTGTATTCAACTTTCGACTCAATTAGTCTCACCGGCGTTAATCATTGAAGGCCTTTTACCCTATGCAGCTTCGCCAATCCTTCTCGTTGGGTGTTTTTCACATAAAAATAAACTGGCTAATTCTCGCTTGCGTGCTGATGACGGCATTGACGTTTGCGCGACTGGGCCTTTGGCAATTAGATCGAGCCGCGGAAAAGGTTGAATCCCAAAGAGAGCTAGAAGCTAGCCTCACCGACAGCGCTGGGCCCATCGAAGATATCCCCATTGGCCACCTGCACCCTTCTAATCCTGAATTACAAAACCGCCACGTGTTGCTTACCGGCAACTATCTCAATGAGCGCACTATTTTAGTGGTTGCCGAGTTTTTTGAAGGCCAAATTGGCTACGGGGTTATTACTCCACTGCGGCTCCAATCCAATGGCCAAATTGTCCTTGTTCATCGCGGCTGGACTACGGCGATTCTGCCAGCTGGAGTATCACCAGACCTGCAAGAAGTTGAAGGTGAAGTGCAGGTAAGCGCACAAATTCATGTGCCAGATGGCCAAAACCGCGTCATTGACAGCGAAATCGACCCCTCAGCGTGGCCTCTGCGCATTCGCACCCTAGAAATCGATATAATCTCGCAAATACTCGAAGAACCTCTGTTTCCGTTTGAGGTGCGTCTCACCGAAGACCAAGCCGGCACCTTGGTTCGTCACTGGCCCGCCGTTAATGTCAACGTGAATCAAAATTTATCCTATTCACTACAATGGTTTAGCTTAGGACTACTGGTTGTTTTCGTGTCACTTTTAGGGTCAAGTAACCTTTGGGCGATCCTAAAAGGCACTGAATAAGAAAAAGCCCCAGAGCCGCTTTGGCCACGTTAGTACCTTAAAAGCAAGGATTTGCCAGAGGCTCGCCCTATTAGCCGATGGCACCCTCTAAGAAACCATCGGTAAAAGTCGGTATTTCATCCTAAAACAGCACTAATTCCATTCAATTTTTAGCTCAGAAATGCTAGAGTCCTGCCAGATCAAAATTTGTCTTAAATTGATAAGTACCACCCATCCAGTTATGAGGAGTAGCGTAGATATGCGCATTGTTTCTGCAAGAGTTCTATTAAGCAGCGCTTTATTCGCCGCAGCAAGTACGCTGTCAGGCCTAGCTTCAGCCCAATCCGGCGAAGTTACATTTCACAAGGACATCGAACCTATCTTGCAGCGCAGCTGTCAAGGCTGCCACAGAGAAGGCGGTGCCGGGCCTATGCCGTTGGTAACCTATGATCAGGTGGCTCCTTATGCGGGTTTAATCGAGTACAAAACAGGCTTACGAGACCGTGCTGGCGCCATGCCACCTTGGTACATGGAAAAGAATATTGGCATTCAAGACTATAAAGACGATCCGTCGCTGAGCGATGCAGAACTCGCTGCAATCTCTACCTGGGCCCGCTCAGGCACCCCTAAAGGTGATGCTGCTGATGCACCCGAAGCGTTGGTATTCGATGACAGCCAAAAGTGGCATGCAGGGCAGCCCGATCTTGTGGTTGTTATGAATGACGTCACCAAGCTTGCTGGTACGCCAGACTGGTGGGGTGAGATTGATTACATCCCAACCGGACTAACTGAAGACCGCTATGTAAAATCAGTCGAAGTGGTTGAAGTGAATGACGTTGACAACCAGGCCGGCACTGGCCGCGACACTGTCGGTGGGCGCTATATATTCCACCATATGATCTGGGGCACTGCCGAATTAGATGAAAACGGTGAACGTGCAGCAGGACAAATTTCAACGCCATGGCCCGTGCATGAAGTGGGCCGTAATGCAGATATCTTCGATGAAGATGCCGGCCGCTTGTTAAAAGCAGGTTCATGGATCGTTTCCGATTCTGTTCACCTGCATTCCAATGGTCGCGATACTACCGGCCACTTAGAAGTGGGCTTTGTTTTTCATGATAAAGACTACGAGCCGAAGTATAAGAACGCCTTTATCGGCCTAGGCAATGGCGTAGATATCTCTATCCAAGGCAATACGAAAGACCAAGAACTCCATGCCTATACGGTGCTAAATCAGCACACTAAGGTAATCACCTTCGAGCCACACTTACACGCCCCCGGCGAGCGTATGTGTCTAGAAGCTATCTGGGGCTACACCATCGAAACCCTGTCCTGTGTGGGCTATGACCACAACTGGGTTCGCGGCTACCCCTATGAAGATCATGCTGCACCGCTGTTGCCCAAAGGCACTATCCTGCACATCACTGGATACATGAACAACACTGACAGCAACCCGAATGTGCCTGACCCACGTAACTGGCAAGGTTCGGGCAATCGCTCAGTCACCAATATGTTTATTGATCTAGGGATTCGCGTCACCATGACTGACGAGCAGTTTATGGAAGCCATGGAAGAGCGTCGCCAAGTCCTTGATCTTGGCCCAAATGATCACGTCATTGGCTGTCCGCTGTGTCTCGCGCCTCTCGTCGCTCCGATCGCTGAAGAGAGCGACGACAGCGCTGGCAACGACGTAGCAGCAAACGACTAAGGTAGATCAATGATAGTGAAGACCCGACTGATTACTGCTCAAGCCGCACTGGCTTGGGCAGTAAGCACAATATTTTTAGTGCTAGCCTCGCCCCTCCTCGCCCAAACTTATCAGACCGGACAACATGTGGAGCCAGCCTATGAAGGCTGGCGCCCCAATGATGACGGCAGCTTTAGCTTTATGTTTGGCTATATGAACGAAAACTGGCTCGAACAGCCTGATGTCGAAATAGGGGAAAACAACTATTTCTCTCCTGGGGAAGCCGACAGAGGGCAGCCTACTCACTTCTTACCGCGGCGTAACCGCTTCAACTTTGAAGTCAGAGTACCTGCTGATTGGGGAGACAGAGAACTGGTATGGACGATCAATGTTAACGGGGTTGAACGTAAAGCCTACGCAACCCTAAACACTGACTATCAGGTAGACAATATAGTTATTGCCTCAGAAACCGGATCCTTGGGCGCTGGCACATCAAGCCCCGAATCCCGCTCTAATATACCCCCACAGGTTACTGTTCAGGGAGACAAAATACGTACTGCACGGGTGGGTGAACCACTGCAGTTTGTGACTCAAGTTTTAGACGATGGCTTGCCAAAACCGAGGCGAGAATCCGCTATCTCCGAGCGCAGCGCGAAAGCCCGTATGCTCAGACCGCCCACCAGAATCACTGTGGGCAAAGTCAATGGCTTGTTTTTGTCTTGGAACAAATATCGCGGCCCAGGACATGTCACGTTTGAGCCGGCGCTGCCTAAACCTTGGGAAGACACTCGGACCTCGGCGAATTCACCTTGGGGCGCTCTTTGGCTGCCGCCCGAGGTGCCTGAAGATGGGCTGTATGAAGTGACAGCCACCTTTGATCAGCCCGGGACTTACATCCTTTGGGGGCGTGCTGACGATGGCGGTCTCTATCATGATGACTACATCACTGTCGAAGTCACCGAGTAACCTACTTTAAACCTTCTCGCTAAGCTTGAAGTTAAAGCGGTATAGCAGCCAATGCTTGCCGCCTTATTTCATGGCCCGGTTAAATTTTCTGCAGCAAAGCATCCACCCACACAACTCTACACCTTGCTCCCAGCAGCGGCCGCATGTTCGGCTAATACTTACAACTCCAGTTAGACTAGGCCTTGCGTGCCCTGCTCAATCGCTTTGCTTCTTCGCATCGCTATCGAGCTGAATGGTAAACGGCGGATCGAACTGCGGAGGATCGCGAGAGATAATAATTTCTGTTCGCGGCGGCGGCACATAGCGAATGGTCGGGTCGCCATAGCGCTGCTCCAATAACAATTCTTTAGCCGCTTCCGTCACTGAAGGGCGCTCTGCATTCTCCCCAAAGGCAAAACTAAAGCTGCCTCTTAGCAAGGTATCATCGCTGTCAAGAACAGCCCAGTCTGCTGTGTAATAGCTTGCGGCAACGAGGCTAGGCAGCTGCATCACGTATTGAGTAGAGGCTTGAGGATTATATCTAAACTGGATATCGACCCAGTCTCGCGAATCTGTGCGCAGGGTGAATTTCACCAGCCGCGCCTGAACTGGAAACTTCAGATTGAGCTCGGTCGGCGCCTGCAGAAGAACTTCGTCGTCACTGGGCAAGGTTTCTGTTTTGTCGATGAATCCTGTAATATCAGCGCTCTTTTGATAGCGTGATAAGTCCAGAGGCTGAGCGCTAACCCCCAGACTGCCGCAGCCAAAGGCGAATAGCGCCAGCAGCACAGGAACTTGTTTTGGGCTTAAATTTCGCAAGCTCACCATGGGGTAGCAATACTCTATGCATCGATTATTAATGGTCGCCAAGAATACCACAAGCTATCCATGCGGTGATATTTAGACCATCAACGGATTCTAGAAATGTCAGATTCAAACCTCAATGAAATTCTCACTAATCTGCTGGAATCTAGCTCCGGCAGAACTCACTTTGGCGAGCACTGGTCACAGGGGCGCGCTGCCTTTGGCGGTATAGCCGCCTCATTCGCAGTGACTCAGATGCGCAAATTGCTCACCAGTCCCCAGCCGATCAGATCCCTCATGGTTTCGTTTATTGGACCACTGCCACCGGGTGAAGTAATAGCCGCAGCTACACTGCTGCGCCAAGGCAAAAACGTCTCTCAAATGACTGCAAACGTTTTTAGCGGTGATACGCTGTGCCTGCAGGCCATGGGCGTGTTTGGCAACCCGAGGCCTTCGATCTCAGTGCCTAGCGCGTATGAGTTCAGCCCGGTACCAAAAGAGCAAGGCGTTAGTTTTGCAAAGCATAGCCACAGACTGCCCCCTTTCCTGCGCTATTTTGATGGCTATTGGGTGAGCCCAGGCATCCCTTTTTCTGGCCAAGCGTCAAATCAGCTCAATATGTGGGTGCGGCATAAAACCGATATGGCGCTGCACCCAATGGAGAAATTGGTTGCGCTAGCAGACATACCGCCTCCGGTTATTTTGTCCCATTTTGAAAAACCTCCGATCCCCTCCAGTTCACTCACCTGGTCTCTTGAATTCGTAATTCCGCCAGATCAAATTGACAGCGAATGGTTCTATTTGGAGTATTCCATTGAATCCGCTGCTGACGGGTATATGCAGCAGGCTGGAAAAATCTTCACAGAAGCAGGTAAACTCTGTGCATTATCTAGGCAGTGTATGGTGTACTTTGAACCTCAGGCCACAGTATGAATCTAGCCATTGCAGACATTGAAACCAAGCCATGATTAACACAATTGCCCTCCTCCTTTTGACCGTAAGCCGGCTGCTGCTGAACTGGCCTAGTCTCTACCTTTATCTAGGCTTGCTGCTCTGCGTACCCGCATCGGCCCAGCACGCCCACGGAGTACTCACCCCCGGAGTAACATTCCCTCAGGACGATGCCGTGTTAAACGACCCACCGCGCATGATAACTATGAGCTTTAGAGTCGATGTCAGGCTGTTAAAACTCGCCTTGTTCACCGACGCCGGCGAGTGGATCAACCTGGGTTTTCAGTATGACCCATCAAGACTCAATGACAGCTTTGTATTGCCAATACCGGTGGAGCTTCCACCGGCCAACTATTATGTCGCTAAATGGTCTGTAACCGATGACAGAAGCCGCCTACTCAATGGCGAATTCCTATTTTCCTTCGGCCCCGATGCCATACCGCCGTCAGAGTTTATTGAGTCGCTAGTTAGCGATAAAGTTGAAGTACTGCCAGCTACTGGTTCCTACCGCATCAATCCATTAGAAAGGTAGCTCTATTTGGGGCTGACAAGACGCTAAGTCAGGCCTAGCTCACGACGCAGATTGATCAGAGGATACTGCTGACTAACTTGCGATCAAAAAATAAACAAATACAGGGGTTGGCGATCAATAGCGGCACCCAAAGTCTTAAGCATCTGCAGCATTCGACTGACAAAAAACGCTGTGCACATGCTCCAATTACTGGAAGCGTTACGAAGGGAATCAACAAGCAATGATGACTGAAGAGTTTCTATTTACATTCGCTGAGATAGCTGTTGCGCTCATAGGGTTTAGCGGCGTGGTCACAGTTCTGGGTCATCGCGGCCAAGGCAAATGGCAACGAGCTGAAAAAATTAGACTACAGGCATTAGTAGAGCCAAGTATTATTTCGTTAGTCGGTGCATTGCTACCTTCGACCTTCGGCCTAGTCATAACAGATGACGACTTGTTGTGGCGCCTGGTTAATTTATTAGTCTTGGCCATGCACACAGCGGCATTTACAGCCTACATACAAAGATCAAAAAGCACGCAAACGATACTGAGCCAGAAGATTATGGCCGGGATCGCGGTTTTTGTGTTTCTCTTGCTTGGGCTGAGCGTCGTCGGATTTAATACACAGCACCAATTCACATTTGCTTTAGGAATGCTTCTAGGCATTGCAGTTGGAATATTTAATTTTACTTTGCTGCTTTTTCACATCATTCAAGCAAAGGATGATGCTACTGAAGTAAGTAACAAAGCGTAAGACAGCTGCAGCTAACGCTTCGATCTGCAGGCCAACCGCTGAACGTAGCTAAAAAGCATAACTGAGAAACCTGCATTGCTAGCGAAACTTAAATCCCTTAGACGCCAAAAAATCTTTCATATGAGGCCGTGCTTTATCAGATAGCAGCTCAGACACCTGCTCGCTCCAACTTACACCGTGGCCACCGCCAGTTCGGGTTCGGTAATATTCCCGAATTTCTTCGTCGTATTTGGCGATGGCAGCTTTGTCGCCTACTTCGTTGTAGCTATCTTGCTTCACTACAACCGACAGCGGCAATCTTGGTTTAACTTCGGGGTTTTGATCCGGGTAGCCTAAGCACAAACCAAAAACGGGATACACGCCATAAGGCAGTTCCAGCAGCTCCGACACCGGCGCTGGGTTATTGCGGATACCGCCGATATAGCAAATACCTAAGCCTTCGGACTCGGCGGCGGTCACCAAGTTCTGCGCCATTAGCGCAACATCAACTGTCGCAATAATAAAGTGCTCCGTGAAATCCCCTTCGAAAGGTTTGCCATATTCTTTGCAGTAATTACCCGGGCGATTTAGGTCTGCGCAGAATACAAAAAACTCTGCCGCTGTTGCTACATAGCCTTGGTTGCCGGCAAGCTCTGCAATCTTTTTTCGGTTTTCGGGCTTGGTCACGCGAATGAGCGTTGCGCCCTGCAAAAAACTCGACGTCGCTGCCGCCTGGGCGGCAAGCAATAAGTTATCTAACAGTGCCGGCGCAATAGGCGCAGAAGTAAACTTTCGAATACTGCGGTGGGACTTTAGTAAATCTATCACTGACTGCATTGAGCTTTCCTAAGGGTTGAGCGTTTGCTAAAAATCGATCAAATTGTCAAGAAATGCTGGAACCACATCATTGGCAAGCTTAGATTCAGCATTGAACATTACCACTAAACCAATATTTGCCGCTGGCACGAAGACCATTTCGGAGCGATAACCTCGCACACCGCCGCCGTGGTGAATCGCTCTAAGTCCACGGTAGTCAAACACTCGCCAACCTGTGGCGTAGTAGGCTTTTTCTAGACCGCTCCAGCGGTTGAAGTAATTACCCCGCGGGGTGGCGATAATCGGCTCGTGCACACTTTGCAGAAATTCAGGCGGCAAAACCTCGGGAAAACCGCCAAGATTGGCTCTTAACCAAAGCTCCATATCGTCAATACTTGCGTTGACGCCCGAGGCTGGGGCCACAGTATAGTAGGCGGCATTGGTGGACGTGGTTTGCCACCGGCCTTTAGAGTAACGATGGGGCTTGGTAGATTCGGGATTATTTGCATAAGACTCAATCCCGACACTTGCTCCGAGCATGCCCAGGGGCTTGAAAATCTCATTCTCTAGATACTCGGCGTAACTTGAGCCGGTGCTAGATTCAACCACATCAGCGGTTAGAGAAAACACAACATTTTGATAGCCATAGCAGTCACCGGGCGAGCACACCGTTGGAATCTGCTTAAACTTAGTTTTTATCTTATCGTAACCGACCCCGGCGTCGAGCATATTTGAAAAGCTATGGGGCATTAGGCCGGTGGAATGGCTAACAAGGTGTTTTAACTGGATGCCTTTAGAAGAGCCAAGTGTACCTAAATTAATTGCTGGAAAAACATCTGTTAGCAAGGTATCCCATGATTGCAGGTGCTGCTCAACCAAAAGCGCCGTGGCAGTGCCCGCGAAAGTCTTTGACATGGACGCTATGCGAAAAACCGACTGTTTGTCTACCGCTGATTGGCCGGCTATGTCTTTCAGCCCCCAAGTGTCTTCAAGCAGCACTGAATCACGAGTCACGATGGCCATGGCAACGCCAGGGATGCCTTCTTCATTGGCCGCGTTTTTTAGCCAAGCGACGAAACCGCCTAACTCTTGGGTGTCGATACTCTCCTCAACAAGCGGAAAGCTTACATCAGCAAGAATTTGACTTGGAAAAATAACAGCCGCCGAGCAGAACGTTAGCGACCATAGGGTCGCACTGGTTAATTGTTTAATTGAGTACACTTGAAGCGATTATCCTTGGGCTGAAATAGTGATCAGCAGCACTAGAGCGAAAAACCTACCTTGTTCAAATCGGCCGCCAATGATAACCCATAGGCTCGATAGCACACAGCAATCCAACCCAAGAGCGACATCAGCAAAAAAAAAGCCGACTCAAGTAGTACTTAAGTCGGCCAAGAGGGGGCACTTTTTAGCATGCACAAGAACTGAAAATTCCCAGGTTCCCAGCTCACCTTATGCTCAGGGTACGAAAAGTAGCAGTTGCCGCCCTTCGCGTAATACAGTTAGGGCTGAAAAACGCGTCGGCTCAGCCAGTGCTGCGTTAAACTCAGCCAAGGTCTTTACATCCGTTCGGTTCACTTGAACGATAATATCGCCCTCCCTAAGTCCAGCCGCTGCAGCCCGACTTTGCTGCTGCAATGACTCTACTAGCACACCTGAGTCGCCGTAAGCATCGCCGCTTCCGCTTAAACTGCGCAGCTGCGCGCCACGAAATTCCGAGCTAGAGCCAGCGGCTTCGAGCGAGCTGACCACGTTACCGTCAGACCCTCCGATAGTAGCTTTGAGGGTTTTTTTGCTACCTTCGCGGTAGAGCACTAAGTCAACCTGTTCGCCTTGGCGCAGAAGCCCAACAGTGTTTCTAAGTTCACGGGAGCTGCCTACCTCACGGCCCTGTATTTCAACAATAATGTCAGATACCGCTACCCCGGCTTGCTCTGCGGCGCTGCCTGGCAACACACTGGTGACTATGGCGCCACGCTGCACATCAACCCCCAGTGCACCAGCAATCTCAGGATTCGCCGTTGCTATGGTAACCCCCAACATGCCTCGATTGACTTGACCATCGCGCTCCAAATGTTCCATCACCGACGTGATCATATCTACTGGAACTGCGAAGCCAATACCGTTACTACCACCGTTGCCGCTAATGATAGCTGTGTTGATTCCCACCAAATTGCCTTCAAGGTCAATTAACGCGCCGCCGGAGTTGCCGACGTTGATAGCGGCGTCGGTCTGAATAAAGTCTTCATAATTTTCACTGTTAAGACCTGAGCGGCCTAGCGCACTGACGATTCCGGAGGTGACGGTTTGACCTATACCAAATGGGTTACCAATGGCGATCACGTAATCGCCTACCTGAACAGTCTGTATGTCGGCAAACTTGAGTTCAGATAAGCCCTCGGCCTCGACTTTAAGAAGCGCTATGTCAGTGCCCGCATCACTGCCGAGCAAGGTCGCGTCAATCACTCGCTGATCCGAAAGCTGCACAGAAATCGTTTCAGCACCCTCAACAACGTGGTGATTGGTGATTACGTAGCCCTTTTTGGCATCGACTATCACACCCGAGCCGGCCCCTGTGGTAAGGGGTTGTTGGCGATTTCCGGGCATTAAATCCGGCCTGTTTTGGAAAAACCGTCGAACCTCATCCGGTACATTTTCGCCACCAAATGAGAATTGAGTATTGGTAGGCACTCGTTTGGACACGCGAATATTAACCACCGCGGGTGTTGCCAGCTCCAACATCGGTGCCAGCGACGGCAATCCTGCCAGCTGCGCCGCTTTGCTGTTCGCTGCTACCGGCGCCGCTAAAAAGGCACTTAGTGCTAGCAAACAGGAAATCTGAGCAAACCGAGCCGCGTTCTTTATAGGCATAAAATTCATTTCAACCTCCATGATGCTTTTGCATCTAAAACCACAGCGCTGCCGGGCTGACAGCGCATTGATACAAGAGCTTGAAATTTAGGCTTAGCAGTCTTAAATAGCCTGAAGAAGTTATGAATAAAATATCCAGAAAAGCTTCAGACACAGAAAAAAACTGGCAACACAAGACAGAGTGGTTAGCATGTAGTGGCGGTTCTAACAGGAAACTTTTGCCCACATTGAGCGTCTAATTTATTCGATATGGGCACGGATTGGACCGCCCCACTTGCTAGAAAACACTTAGGGTATTGGTTTATAGAATAGATTAATTAATTACTTTAACTTATTGTTATTAAATCAATTAAAGGAAAATTGAGCATGAAGAGCAAACGCCGAGAGCTAGATGACACGCCTTATCAGCCGCCTCTAATGCACGCCTTTGAGCTTGCAGGTTTGAAGGTGCTACCCCAGCTCAATCGCTTTGAAGATCAGCATACCGCTCAACAGAAATCTATTGAGCCTAGGCTCATGCATCTGCTTTGCTTCTTAGCCGCTAACCAAGGCAACGTGGTGGATAGAGATACCTTGGTGGAGCAGCTATGGCCAAGAGTTGTGGTGAACGACAATTCGTTAACCCGTGCCGTGAGCGAACTGCGCAAGCACCTGCGGGGCGAAACCGCTGGCAACAGCGCTGTCATAGAAACTATCCCCAAGAAAGGCTACCGCCTGATTCCACCCAGTGTAGCGAACACTCAAGACACCGCAGGGGTGCCTGTCAACAAAGCGGGCCAGCTTCGCCGCCTGCCAAGGTTAGTGTCTAAACCCCTGTTGGGCGCCGCCTTAGCCGCCAGTCTAGCGGTATTAGTGGCACTGCCGCCTTTGCTAAGCCTAAAGCCAGCGCCCACCGCTGCGTTTGAGAACTTCAGCGATGAATTAGTTAGCCTAACGCCAAGTTATCTAGGTGGCGAGATGACGCTAAGCGCCAGTAACTTGCGTGCCGCAGAGCCTGCGAGCACGCGGCCCATCATATCCCATGATGGCGCTAGCTATGCCTATCTCAAGTATGACAATACTGGCTCAACGCTGTATTTTGGCGCACTGTCAGAAAATATCGATCCCGTGCCGATCTATCACCATCAAGATCAGTTACTCAATTTGGCTTGGTCACCCACGGGCAATAGTCTGCTGTTTGCCAGAAAACCGGCAATCACCACAACAGCGCTATTTTCAGGCAAAGACAGTGAGCTAGAGCTGCTGACGCTCAGTCTTTCAACTAGAGAGGTGCAGCGTTTAGTCAAAGACCCACTGGAGGCTGGCGGCGAAGCCATAACTGATCAGAATCTAACCTAGGCTTAGTGCTGCATCGGGCCAACAAGTGTCGACAAATAGGAAGTTAGAACTAAGATTACAGCAGCAACCGCCAGTTCAAGCTTAACCGATTGACGAAACCGCTGCGCCCCACCTGCCGCAGTAACTGCAGGCACTAGTCGCAGTTTATTGAAAGCTGCTATCGACAGTATAATGAATACAATCATGAGCTTGACGCTCATTGTTAAACCATAGGCTGAGCCTAAAAAATCCCTCGGCGAGTCAAACAACTGCCATAACATGACGCCGCCGGCTGCGGCCAAAGCGGCTAGCACTCCAATGGCGTGGTGACCAAACTGCCTAAGCCTAGTCTGCAGCAAGTTCAAATCTGGAGTGTTAGCCAACACCATAAACGGCCACAGCAAACCAATCCAAAAGGCGAACCCCAATACGTGCAGTGCCAAGGCTAAACGCGCCCAATCATTAAGGACGGAAACATGGCCTGAAAGGGGAAAGCTGAGGGCTAAGCCCATCAGCACAAAGGCGTTAAGTGTAAACAAGGGACGAAAGAACATGCCGTCAGGAGCCTTGGTTAAACCGGTAGATTTCCACAGGTAAAAACCACTAACGGCAATGGCTACGGCAAACCCGACTATCCGATAGAGGGTGACTTCACCCAGCTGGGAATCTAGCAGAAGCTTGGCCATAGACCAGTCGAGCATTCCAGCAAAGCCATCGTTATTGATCATGCCGATCTGGATTGGGAAATTTAAAGCTGCCCCCTGAAACCCTAACAAGGCACCAAGCAAGCAATAGGAGAGAACCGGCACAACGCTCTGGCGCCGGTTGTCGCTGTACAAAACCAGGAACAGGCTAGCCCCGGCGATGCTAGCCATACCGCCATAAACGCCGAGCTTAGCCAGCAGAGAGGAAATCTCCCAAAAATTGGGCACTACAAATGCATTCACAGACCGAAGCTATAGCTATCCAGGCTCCTAAACGGCTTAAGGCGCGGCTGTATCGGCTGCCATCGTGGGGTCGACTTCAAAGCTGAATGAATCAGACATGGCGTGCCCGTCAGAACCCATCACCGCCCAATTAACGGTAAACTTGCCAGGGTGCATGCCGGGCGTGGCAATGACGAAATCAGACTGAGGCTCAGCATTGGGCTCAAATGCAGTTGGCATTTCGTGGCCAACGCCCATTAGCTCCAGCTTGATTAACTTAACCGGCCCGCTAAACACCAAATGAATTTCATTTGGCTCGACTTTTAGCATCGCGCCATCAGCCGGGATTGATTCTCTCAAGCCTGTGTGGGCGTTTGCGCTAACTTGCAGCAATACAGCTAAGCTCAGACAACAGATTTTTACTAACGAGTTAAAACGCATGGTATACACCTCAAATGAATTGAACTAAAACTGGGCGAAGTATCTCATGAACTAAGGCTCAACCTGCAGGATAAAATTGCGTCAAATTGTCGCAGCACGGCCAAAGCTAGACCGGCGCGAGCTATTTGCGCTGCCACACATGGGTCATCGGCGACAAATTCAATTCTTCAATGACCGTGCCAGGGCGCATCTCAAGCACCGTAAGCAAGGCCTGAGCAATATCTCCCGGCTCGATAGCATTGGTGGGCAAAGGACCAGGTTCGAAATCCAGTGCGTCGAAAAACGGCGTTCGCACAGCGCCCGGATTGATTAGAGTAACGCGAACACTGGATTTGGCACACTCTTGTCGCAGCGCTTGGGCAAAGCCGCGCAGCGCAAACTTACTGGCACAATATATACTGCCTTGGCGGGCTCCGCTAAGAGCCGCTTCAGAACCTGTAAAGACAATATCTACCAATGTGCCCTGCTGCTTAAGGCGAGCTAATAACATTTTCGTCAGCAAGGCATGACTCATAAAATTTACCTGCATCACCAGCTGCAGGTCTGCCACCGACAGCTGCTCTAAAAATCCCATCTTACCGATGCCTGCATTGTTAATGAGGCCGCGGATGGGGCCTTGGATGGCTGCAAGCACAGCGGGCAAAGTCTCCAGCATGGCATGGCTATCGCCCAACTGAACCGGCACAAAAGTGAATCGTTCAGAGGGCATTGCACAGCCTGGTTCAGTTTGATCCAAGCCAACCACCGAATACCCGCTGTCGATTAACTTGTTTGTCATCGCCAGCCCAATCCCTGAGGATGAACCCGACACCAGCACCTGGCCTTTAGAGTTTGTCATCAACTACTCCCTGCTCCGTATAAAACCCACCATAGAGACTCTCTGCCGCATTATGCACACCTGTAATACTGAGCAGGCGCAATATAACTCAAAAGCTGCGCCTCCAGCATGGCTAGCGTGTCGTAGCCTTTGGGCTGCTGCACCGCCGCTAGGCCGTCAGTAACTTGAATAGGTTGAGCGAACAGCGCCTCATCGGGATAAAGTTTTACAATCGACTTATAGAAATCTGTCGGCATTCGAAACTCCCCAATAGAGGCAGAGTGAATCTGACTGCGCTCCAAAACACCAAATACCTGGTCAAATAGCTGCTTGTAGTCTGCCTCCAGGGTCTCGCAAAAAACAATAGGCTCGAAACGCAGCGCAACTCGCCAGCCGGCAGCCTGCAGCTTCGCCAAAGCATCAAGGCGTTTTTCTATAGCAGGTACTTTATGCTCAAATTGTCTTGAAGCTTGCTTTGCAGTGAAACTCATCGCCACCACACAATTGTCAATCGGCTGCATTTCCAACAGCGCTCTGATCTGCGTGCTTTTGGTCCGTATCTCCAAAATTGCATCAGGGTTATTCGCGAA
The DNA here is from genome assembly GCA_964352445.1 of uncultured Pseudohongiella sp. Lineage (GTDB taxonomy): Bacteria > Pseudomonadota > Gammaproteobacteria > Pseudomonadales > Pseudohongiellaceae > UBA9145. The sequence goes on from CAYGSO010000004.1 coordinate 24,812, forward strand.
AATCGGCATGAAAAATTTGCAAAAATGGCTCACCGGCTCCATCGCCAAACTGTCACAGTCGTAGCCACTGTAGAAGATTGAGCCCGCTGGGGACTCTTCGATACGACTCTGAATTTCTTCAGCAAAATCCTCGTAGTTGATAAAAAGCACGTAATTCGCCGAACGGTACATGCCCTGTAAAAAGCAGTAACGGCAGTCGTAAAGGCAGTTCATCATATGAGAGAAGTAATAACTCTCACCTCCAGAAAACCCGTAGCCATCAGGCGCTGGCAGAACACAGTTGCCGTGTTTGCGCGCTAAAATTAATGCGGGGTGCTGCTTCTGAATTCTGAAATTTTGGGCACTACGATTGAACACCTCGCCATAGCGATCACATTCAATTTGCGGCAAATGGGGAAACCTAGCCAACAGCGCTTTAACCCTGGGATGGTCGGCTATAGATGTTTCGATGTAGATGGCTGAAAACATTGTCTGTTATGAATCCCTTACGATATCGATATGCTGCCTTAGCTGGGCTTCGAGGAACTGAATGATCTTCTTCGCAGACCCAAATTCCATACCCGCTATTTCAGTCAGCCGCTGCTCCAACCCCAAGGCACTGTAGCGCTGACATAGGCGCTTTAGCTGAACCGTCTGAGTAACACTAAACCGAGCAGTAGCTAGTAAGTGCTCAAAAGCCTGAGGCAATTGAATTTGCGCACTTCGATGCGCCGCGCTTGGCAACATAACATCAACCAGCCCAGCCACGGCAGCTGCGCTGCCGTGCATCAAGTTTTCGATCGAGGATTTTGAAACAGCGGCAATGCCTGATTTGGCATTATCAGAAATCACCTTCACACTTTGAATAAATTCAAGCGAGGTGAATTTGCTTGCTACAGCGGCAAACCCCGATGCTTCCATATCGAAGGCCGACTCATTAGCGTAACCCGTCTCCGGCACATCCACAGTTACAAGCTCAGTCGAGGTGAGGCCAACTGGATAGACTAAGGGGTAGAAAGCGTGACCGGATGCCTTTTCCAAAATTTTGTGGGCTATTACCAGCTCGCCAATAGACTGCGACCTGTGCCCTGCGATACCAAAGTTTATCCACAGTGAGACATTTGCAGAAGAGAATTGCGCGCCTAAGTAAGCTACCGCCGCTGCCGCATTGGTTCTGCCTATACCGCTAATAATTAGACTGACGTTGCGGTTGCTGTAAATTTTAAAGACGCGATGCTCAGGCTGCGGGGTAAGTTTAAACTGATCAATGAAAGGCTTCGCCTCTACCATTAAGGCAACGACAAGGTTAACGTTGACCGCCTGATCAAACATTTTATTGTTCACTTTGAGATAGCGTAGCTAACATTTTTTGTGCGCTTATCAGCAATCCTTGGTTCCCTCTTTTGTCTGCCCCTTGCCTAAGAATTTCGAGTTTTTCCTGCAGAACCCGTATAGTTTTAGCTTGTTCGTCAGGTGTTAAAGCATGGATAAACCGCTGTGAATGTAACAGATTATGCAGCGCCTGCACTCGATATTGATCCAGCCCCCACGTCGTGGTGGAGAGTTGGTCGCCATGTCCACCGTAGCGAACTAGAAGCGCTTGGGAGCAGGCTAGCACCGGATAACTGGCACAAATTTTGAGCCATAAATCGTAGTCTTCACACACTGCAAAACTCTCATCAAAATTCCCCATCTCTGCTAGCAGACTCTTCTCAATAACAACCGATGAAGGTGAGATAGCGCACTGTGATAAACAGTGCTCATAGATGCGACCTTGCCGAGTCTGATAGCGCTTGGGCTTTTTTACCTGAATCCCATCACGCATCCAAGTTTCATCGCTGTGCACAATTCGATAGGTTTTCGCTTTAGACCAAGCCAAGCTTTGGTATTCGAGCTTGTGGTCTAGCCATTGGTCATCTGAGTCTAAAAACGCGATCCAACTGCCCCTCGCTAATTCGATACCTTTATTTCTTGCCGCGCTGACGCCGCGGTTTTCTTGATAACAATAAATCACGTTGGGAAAACACTGGGCTACCATGAGGCCCGTATCATCATTCGATCCATCATCAATCACAATTATCTCGTCAGCTTTTCGAGTTTGGCTGATAACTGAGTTTAGCGCTCGGGCCAGTACGTCCGCCCGATTAAACGTAGGAATGACAACGCTAATGGAATTCAAATGAGAGCTCTTTGACACTTTTTAGAAAACAAAAACGCAAAATGGGAACCTAGGCTCCCATTTCTTAGTATTGAATGCGGCCTAGGCGTATTTAGCCAACTCCTTGCGCGCAATAACTCTGCGGTGAACCTCATCGGGGCCGTCTGCTAACCTCAAGGTTCTCTGGCTAGTCCAGAGGGAGGCCAATGGAAAATCCTGAGATACCCCAGCCGCACCGTGCATCTGGATAGCCCTATCAATAACCCGCAGTGCCATATTCGGCACCGCGACTTTGATTTGCGAGATCGCATCGCGTGCCGCTTTATTGCCAATTGTGTCCATGAGCCATGCCGCTTTAAATGTGAGCAAACGGCACATTTCAATTTCTATCCGACTATCGGCAATAACATCATAGTTGCCGCCAAGTTCAGCCAATGGTTTGCCAAAGGCTTCTCGGCTAGTCGCCCGCAGACACATTAAATCAAGTGCTTTTTCAGCAGCGCCGATAGAGCGCATGCAGTGATGAATGCGACCTGGCCCTAAGCGACCTTGAGAAATTTCAAAGCCCCTACCACGGCCCAAAATAATATTGCTTTCAGGCACTCTTACATTGTGAAATTTAATATGCATGTGACCATGAGGCGCATCATCTCGTCCAAACACATGCATTGGTCTAACCACTTCAACACCTTCAGCATCCATTGGCACAAGAATTTGAGATTGGCGCGTATGCTTAGGCGCTTCTGGGTCTGTTTGCACCATCACAATCATAATTTTACAGCGGGAGTCCCCGGCACCAGAAATATAAAACTTCTCACCGCTGATAACCCACTCATCGCCGTCGAGAACTGCTTTAGTGGCAATATTTGTCGCATCTGAAGAGGCAACTCCTGGCTCGGTCATCGCAAACGCCGAACGAATAGTTCCCGCCAGCAAAGGTTTAAGCCACTGATCTTTTTGCTCTTGTGAACCATAACGTTCCAACACTTCCATGTTGCCAGTGTCTGGCGCACTGCAGTTAAAGGCTTCAGATGCGAGGCGACTGCGGCCCATTATTTCTGCAAGGTGGGCATATTCAAGATTCGAAATTCCAGCACCGCCCTGACTTTCAGGCAGAAAAAAATTCCACAAACCCTGCTTCTTCGCTTCCGCTTTTAGATTCCCCATGATTTCGTCTTGACGGGGAGTGTGAGACCAGCGGTCACCAACGCTTACTTCGTTATGATATTCCTCTTCAACTGGCTCAACCTGTTCGGCAACGAAAGCACGAATTTTTTCTCGCACCTCAACAAGCTCTTCTGACAATCCTAAATTCATCATGGTTTATAGTTTCCTGTAGTTACTGCATTTCTCAATTAGATTGAATCTCACTAAACAGCCCGCAAAAAAATGACATTTAGCTTATTCATTTAGCTAGCTATAGTGCCACCACCATCGATTACAATGGTTTGGCCTGTGGTGAAACTTCCAGCCGCTGACGCCAAAAACACCGCGGCACCGGCTATCTCGTCAGGCTCGCCGATACGCCGCAACGGATACTTCGATACGGTTGCTTTATAGATTTCGGGATTCTCCCAAAGCGCCTTCGCAAAGTCGGTTTTAATCAGACCCGGCGCAATACAATTTACCCGAACGTTCTTTGGCCCCCACTCAACAGCCAAATTTCTTGCAATTTGCATGTCTGCCGCTTTCGACACCGCATAGGCGCCTAAAGCATCAGTGCCTTTTAGCCCGCCTATTGACGACACGATAATGACTGCACCACCGCCTTGCTCGGCAATCGATGGAATCGCCAGTTGGCAAAGTCTGTGGACACTGCCAATATTGGCATGCATCACCTTATCGAACGCTTCGTCGGGAATGTCTTGGGAAGGTCCAAAATACGGATTCAAGGCCGCGTTGCAGACCAAAGTGTTGATCTTTCCCAGCTGGGCCTCTGTTTTCTCAACGAGTTCTTTCAGCTGCTCTTTGTAGTTGATATTACAGGCTATAGCTATAGCCTCATAACCGAGGCTGTTAATCTCAGCAGCCACTTCATCGCAAGCATCTTGATTGCGGCTAGAGATCACAACTTTAGCGCCCTGCTCGGCCATCCGCAGAGCAATAGCTTTGCCAATACCCTTGGTGGAGCCGGTGATTAACGTTACTTTGTTCTTAAGACTAAAAAGGCTCATGGATATTCCCACTCATTATTAATTATCTTTATCACTGGCAAAACTAAGATCAAGAGACCCTTTTATGCTCAGCCCAGCACACTCCCAAACTTATCACAAAGGCCTTAAAACCCAACGAGCTAAACTAGCAAGCAGCGGGGATCAGAACAAGGAATACTGTCGAAAAGAAGCAAGTAGCTTGTCTATTCCGTCCAGGGCCGACGCCCTTTAGAGATACTCGTGCCACCATCAACAGGAATCACAGTTCCCGTGGTATAGGCCCCTGCTTTTGACGCTAGGTAGAGCAAAATACCGACAATTTCCTCAGGCTGGCCAACTCGGTGCATTGGACAATCATCTTCGATATCCTCAAGAAAGTGCTCAAACACATAATCAGTCATGCGAGACGCGAAAAACCCTGGCGCTACTGCATTCACGGTAATGTGCCTAGCCGCTAGATCTACTGCCAATGCCTTGGTTAAGTGATGCAGCGCTGCCTTGCTCGCCGAATAGGCAAAGGTTGGTACTCGCTGGACGATAGGAACATGAATACCGTCCATTGAGCCGATATTGATGATCCTAGCAGGATCATTGCTAGATCCAGCTTTTGCCAGTAAGCCGACACAGTCGCGGGTCAAGGCAAATACCGCATTGAGATTGGTATTGATGACTTTTTCGAAACCATCATCGGGGTAGTTCTCAAGCTTTGCCCCCCAGTTGGCGCCCGCATTATTGACCAACAAAGACAGGCTCGAGAAACGTGCCTCCACCTGCGCAATCAATTCACTGCGCTGCTGGGCAATGGTCACATCTGCTGCTATAGCTGTAACCTCGCCAAATGGACTTAACTGCGCTAACGCCGCGTCGCACTTCTGTTGGCTGCGGGAGGCAATAATTACCTTAGCCCCGTTTTGTAACAAGCCTTGGGCCATAATAAGTCCCAGGCCGCTGCTGCCGCCGGTGACTAGGGCGGTTTTACCTGCAACTGAGAACAGCTGACTTAACGCGAAATTAGCTGTCGAAGCCCGCTCGGGATGCTGAGAGTTTGACATCTAGTTAACTCTCGCTGGCCACTTTAACCAGCTGTTTGCCAAAATTCTTGCCTTTGAGAAGCCCGCGAAAAAGCTCGGGCGTGTTTTCCAGCCCCTCGCCAATGCTTTCTTTGTGAATTAACTTGCCTTGTTTGACCCAGGCGCCTAATTGCTCCGTAGCCTCGAGCCATCGTTCCTTCCATTCGGTAACAACAAAAAATCGGTGCTCAGGCACCACCTCAAGCTTCTTTAAAATGTGAAATGGCGTTTCAGACTTGGTAATGTCTTCATCGTTGTAATTAGACACATAGCCACAGATAGGAACGCGGGCTCCAGCATTCAACAAAGGAGCGACGGCTCGGGTCACATCGCCGCCCACATTCTCAAAGTAAATGTCGATTCCCGCAGGGCAAGCCGCTGCCAGTTCCGGCGCTAAATTACCGGCCTTGTAGTCAATGCAGGCGTCAAAGCCAAGCTCTTCTTTGACATAACGGCATTTTTCGGGGCCACCGGCAATACCAACCACTTTTAGCCCTAAAATTTTAGCAATCTGTCCCACAGCAGAGCCAACTGCACCGGAGGCCGCTGCTACCACCAAGGTTTCGCCAGCAACCGGCTTACCGACTTCCTTAAGCCCAAAATACGCTGTTCTGCCGGGCATGCCTACCACCCCCAGATGGGCCGAAAGCGAGCCGTTATCGAGATTTACTTTCATCAATCTAAGGTCATCGGCGTCGGCAATGATATGTGACTGCCAACCCATGTGAGCGGCCACTGTGTCGCCTACCGCAAACTTGTCTGATGTCGACTCGAGCACGAACCCTGTGGACTCCCCTGTCATTACATCGCCAAATTGTAACGGCGCAACATAAGACTTCGTGTCATTCATGCGGCCGCGCATATAGGGGTCTAATGACAACCAACAAACCTGTATCAAAATCTGATTATCCTCAAGGGCAGGCAGGGTGACACTCTCGAATTTAAAGCAATCGTCGGTAGGCTCACCAACTGGGCGTTTGGCGAACAGTACTCGGGTGTTTTCAGTCATTGATGGTGGTTTCCTTGGGGGCTTTCCGTGACAATGGATTAAGCTAGTCAGTCTAACCCACAAGGAGGAAAACGAACAACCGCCAGCAGGACCAATAGAGCCCATAACGCCTGACAACTTGGAGATGCAGCGGCGGGATTTGGGCCGCTGGTAATGCAGGGTCGAAGGCGGCTCAGGGCAGAAGGTTGGGGTATGTTGCGACATGCTGCCGCCTCGTTACCCAGCAGCACTTTATCCACCGCGCATCATTGCCTATTCGAAGCTGTCGCTAAGCTGTTGCAGCTCCAATAGGTTAAGCTCGAACAGAGAGTTGTCAAAATGCAGGAGATCAGGTTCACGGCCTGTGGCCAACCCCTCAATAACCAGAGTGACAACGTAGACAAACAAACACGTCGCCAGCAAGGTAAAGCGGTTTTTTAATATTACTGCCTTCATACTCTTCATACCCGTCATCCCTTTTGTTACTATTTGCTCGCTGCTTCAACTAGATAATGCAGATTGCTTGGCAAATTAATCAATGAAGCCGCGCATGTAGACCGCACCGCTAATTAAGATTGAACCCACCACAACGCCTATAAACATGTCGTAGCTTAGAAACCGATCAGCAAGACCAATAAATTCAATAATTATAAAATTGTCGGGATCGAATCTGGTCTGCGCCCAATTGCTTAAGAACTGACTGCCAAAAACAAACTCCTCCAAAAAACCCAGTAAAAAATAAACGCCTATTGCCCACAGCATTGGTGCTTTACGAGCAAAGGCTGAAAACAATAGCAGCCAGCCCACCAAGGGCAAAAGCCAAAGCACCGAGGTCGCGATAAATAAATATAGGATAAGCAAATTTATAAAGGTCGCAGCTAATAAATAGCCGAAACCTGCCACTTCCACTTCGTAGCGTATGCCAAGAAAAGTAAGACTAACGATAAGCAGCAAATACAGCACCGCCATACTGGCAATCAAGAAGGCGGGGCTTACCACCATAACAGTCACTATCTTACTAAGCACTGTTTGCAGGTTTGAAACCGGCATCGATTGCCAGAATAAAATGCTCATATCACGGCGATCTTGATACAGTGCGTTGAGCAAATAAATAACGCTGCAAAAGAAAAATGTGATGCCGAAAGGAAACGCCAGCAGCGAAATTATAGGCGCAGTGTCAATCGGCGATTGACCGTCAAACCAACGATTCAAAAACTCTAGAGCTAGGACAATTTGCTCGGGGCCAAGCTGAGCAGCTATTAAAAAATTCAAGATAAAAAGCGCCAATGCCAGGACAGCAGGAGCACCCAGTATTAAGCTGCGGTTTTCTAGAAATTCTTTCTTCAGTAGCGCCAAAAAACGCCCTGTTTGAAAACTAATCATGCCGCCCTCCTTTCATCTTAGCCACGAACAAATCAGCCACGCTTGGCGTGTAAATCTCACCAATGCCTTCAAGCTGCGACCTGTCTATAGACTCATAGGTAAAAGACTTTTTTCCCAACAAAGAACGCACATGAATCGGGTTCAAGGCTTGGGCTTCGGCCAGTTTTTCCGGCCCAACCAATACCTCGAAATACTGCTGTGCTAAGTCGCTCATCAAAGCGTTTAACTCTATTCTGCCCTTATTGATAAACACCAAATGGGAAAGCAAAGTCTCTATTTCTTCTATTTGATGGGTGCTGATTATGATTGTTCGATTGCCGTCATAGTAATCATTGAGCAGACGGTCATAAAATTCCTTGCGGTATACAATATCCAAACCAAGGGTCGGCTCATCCAACACCAGTAGCTTCACATCAATAGCCATAACAATAGCCAGGTGCAATTGGGTGACCATACCTTTGGAAAGATTCTTGATGCGTTTATTGGCTGGAACCTCTGTACTGGAAAGCAATTCACTGGCTTTCTTGCGCGAGAAGCGCGGGTGAACCGCTTCCACATAGTCTAATACTTGAGAAACCTTCAGCCATTTCGGCAGAATTCCTACGTCGGCAATAAAGCACACATCTTCCATCAGCTTGTGTCTTGCCACACGCGGGTCACGGCCAACCACGCTTATTTCACCCTCCACGTCGCATAGACCAATAAGTGATTTAAGTGTGGTTGTTTTACCGGCACCGTTGGGGCCAATTAGCCCACTGATAGCGCCGGTAGGTATAGAAAGACTGACGTCATCCAAGGCGACAAAACTGCCAAAGGTTTTGCGTAATGACCTCGCTTCAACAATATTAGTCATTGTCAGTTCCTATTATCTTCGCTCTACTTAGCTTTGCCGCGCCTAAGAAGGTCGTCAAGCGTGAAACCAAGGCGCGCAATTCGGCGCTCGATTTGAGGCCATTCCTCTTCAAGAAACTTAAAGCGCTCCGCTGTAGCAAGTTTTTCTTTTGCACCGATAACAACATACATTCCTAGCCCCCGTCTTTTTTCCACTAAGTCTTCATCTACTAATATCTGCATAGCTTTTGAGACAGTAATGGGATTTATTCGCTGTTCACTGGATATCTGCCGCACCGATGGCAGGGCATCGCCCTCTTTGAAGACGCCGTCTAAAATCAGTTCAGCCAATCTATCCCGCAGCTGCAGGTAAATGGCGTCTTTGTTGTTCCAGTTTATTTCCACCGAGCTCGCTCTTTGCTGACATAGTGTTATACATAACTATAACACCATATCACAACAAGGCAACGCTTATTTTTGCGAATCTATGCAAGCCCACGAAGTGGGCTTAGGGGTCAGAGGTTTTATTGACGCGAGGGCTACTGCTGGCGTGAGGTTAGAACTACAGACTGATCGAGTAGCTCTTTGATCTTGTCATCGCTGAAACCAAATTCCTTCAGCAGCTCGACACTGTGCTCGCCGTATTTAGGTGGCAGCCGCCGCAGCGATCCAGGGGTACGAGATAGCTTGATTGGGGTGCCGGTCATCTTGTACCAATCTTGCTCGATAGTCATTTGCCGATGGTGGGTATGGGGGTGATCGACAACTTGGGCAGTATTATGAATTGGACCCACTGCTAAGCCAGCTTTGGCAAGAGTATCGCATATTTCATGACCATCGATCCGCATGAGACTGGATTCAATTTCTGCTTTTAAATCAACTCGGTTTTTTACCCTGTCAATATTGCTAAGAAACCGCGGGTCATCCACTAGCTCGGGGCGATTGAGCGCATCGCAGAGCTTTTTATAGGCGCCGTTGTTGCCGGCACCGATAAACACATCTACCGTCTTGGTTCGGAATGTATCATAAGGGCTGATATTAGGATGGGCATTGCCAGTAGGCCCGGGAATTTTGCCAGAGTAGTTATAGTTAGGGATGTGGGGGTGCATAAGCGACACAGCGCAGTCATACAGGGTCATATCCAGATACTGTCCACAGCCGGAGCGTTCCCGTTCGGCCATAGCTAGCAAAATAGCGATGGCCGAATAAAGCCCGGTGCCCATATCGACTCCCGCTAAGCCTAATCGAGTTGGAGGGCTGCCCTCCTCGCCGTTGATACTGAACCAGCCAGCCATGGCCTGAATAATTGCATCATAACCGGGAAAGCCTCCCCAGGGGCCATCGTCACCAAAGCCGCTGACGCGGCAGTGAATTAACTTTGGAAACTTTTTCTGCAGTACGTCCTGATAGCCTAGTCCCCATTTTTCCATGGTCCCCGGCTTGAAGTTTTCCACTAAGATATCGGCACGCTCAAGCAGAGAGAGCAAGACTTCTCGCCCAGAATCCACAGTTAGATCGAGCCCCATTGAGCGCTTGTTCCGATTCACACCAATGTAATACGCTGAGTCGCCCTCATGGTAGGGCGGCCCCCAATCTCGGGTTTCATCCCCTTTAGGAGGTTCCAGCTTAATGACCTCAGCGCCGTGATCACCTAAAATTTGAGTACAGTATGGGCCGCCCAAAACTCGGGTCAGGTCAATAACCAGTTTACCCGCTAGGGCTGTCGGTGAATTTCTATTTAGCAAGTTGAAACCTTTGGTTAAATACAGATTGGCTCTGTCAATGTGACGGCGCAGGAGCAGCAAGGATAATCCAGCTATTCATAGCTATCAAGCTTAAGCCCTGCACTCAAACTTTGTTTTATCGTTTTTATGAAACGGAAAAAGCGAGAGCACCTAGTGTGGCACTCTCGCTTTTCTTTGTATCTAAAGGAATTAAATCAAGCAGTGGAACGATTTACTCTGGATTTACGCGAAGTCGAATAAAATATCGCTTGAAACGCCTTCTCTGCTCATAATAATTTTTAAGCGCTTTAGCGCTTCAATTTGAATCTGGCGGACTCTTTCTCTGGTTAGACCTATCTCAACTCCTACGTTTTCCAGCGTATCGCTATCATAGCCATTGAGCCCAAAGCGGCGTGAAAGCACTTCTTTTTGCTTGTCGGACAATTCATTCATCCAGCCAGTGATGCAGTTCTCTAACTCTGAACTTTGAAACTGACCGCAGGGGCCTTTTTCTGTTTCATCGCTCAAGGTATCGACCACCGAGCGTTCTGAGTCTGAAGCAATGGGCGCGTCAGCTGACGTTACCTTTTCATTAAGGGCCATCATTTTCTTAACGTCGTCTACTGGTTTTTCAACCAAAGCAGCGATTTCTTCAAGCGTCGGATCTTTTTCAGTTTTATTCGCAAGCTCACGCTCAGCCCTGAGATACACATTCAATTCTTTAACGACATGCACGGGCAAGCGGATTGTGCGGGTTTGATTCATCAAGCCGCGTTCAATGTTTTGTCGAATCCACCATGTTGCGTAGGTAGAAAATCGAAAGCCTTTTTCTGGGTCAAATTTTTCTACAGCGTGGATCAAACCCAAATTGCCTTCCTCAACCAAGTCAAGCAGTGACAACCCTCGGTTAATATACCGGCGCGCTATTTTGACCACCAAGCGTAAATTGCTCTCGATCATTCTCTTGCGGCTTGCTTCGTCACCGCCCAAAGCACGGCGAGCAAAGTAAATTTCTTCTTCAGCACTAAGTAGTGGTGTGTAACCAATTTCTTTTAAATACAGTTGAGTAGCGTCAGAAGTCGCATCCGTGGTGGACGCTCTGCTTCTGCTAGACGCTACCTGACGGGCCTGCTTGTGGTGCATGGCCGCGGCTCGGCTGTTCTCACTGAATTCATTGCCGCTCAGAGTATCAGTGGAGAAACCTGATAGGGTTGAATCAGAAATTGGCGATAAAGTTTGGTCAATCACATGAATACCTTTTTATCCTTGAGCCCAACGAATACGGCCGGTAAGGCCAGAATCGAAAGGTTAAGTAGGCTGTAGCCCCAAGTTATAGTGTTACTGCTCGATTTTGTTTCGCTTGCTTTGATTGACTGCGCTTTCTGATTTTCTCACTGGGCAGTTCTAATTTGTTTCAAAAGCAACTTTTCTTATTTAAATAAAGTATAGGACTTTATTTTTAAAATACGAGTTTTTAGAACCAATTAATAAGATTTAGTTGATCTATTTCACAAAAAAAAACTTGCCCCAAAATGTAGGTCAATTGATTTAAATTATGCACAAGTGGCTGACCAATTTTTGATCAAACTGAGCCAAAGTTTTACAACGATTTTTCAAAAAGCGCGGGAAGAAAAAATTCGGCAACAAGAACGGGCTTGCCAAAAAGATAAAAAAGGCTTCGACGCCCCCATGTGTCTCTGCCCAGTAGAGTCACATCTATTACGCCGCGGACTAAATCTGGATGATCGAACAGGTACTCTCCCAACGGCTGAGTTTTTAATTCCATCACAGTTTGCAATGGACTCAACAAACTGTGTTCAGGAATCAGCGTGTGAGCTTTTACCCACGGCGTGTCGCAGCCTAGCAGTGTCACTTTTCGAGACCAAAATTTATGAGTTTGGGCTAGTGGTCCAAATAATGATCGCACTGCAAGCGGTAAGTCAGACCGCCACTGTTCGTCATTGACCTGCACCTCAAATTTCCCATCACTTTTTGCTTTCAAGCGTTTTGTCAACGAGCCTGGATCACTTACCCAAGGCCACCAATGATTCTCAGGCGAAAGCTTACCGCCCGTAATTGGATCCCAATGCAATGCAGCATCACAGATGTCAGGCGAGCGCGGTATCACGAAAAACGAAACTACCTAAATAGAAAAAACAGGAAACTGCGGGGAAACTGAAAATGGGACGGCGACACTTGTCGCCGTCCCATGGTACTTAACTAGCGAGGACGATAGTTCTGCAGGGTTTTGATGATAACAGTCATTACTCGACGATTATCCGCACGACCCGCTTCTGTGTCATTGGACGCAATCGGCTGAGATTCACCAAATCCTTTGCTGCTGATTCGAGATCCGACCATGCCGAACCGGCTAATCATTACTTGCCTTACAGCAGCGGCTCGCCGCTCAGACAAGGCTAGGTTGTAATCCTCGGCACCGCGTGAATCGGTGTGACCTTCAAGCTCAACGATGACGTCAGGGTATTGTGCCATGAAATCTGTTACTTCTTTGATTTCGTCAAAATACTCTGCCTTAACATCGGATTGATCAAAGTCGAAATAGACTTCAAGCTCAACTCGGGCAACTTCTTCCACTGGGATCGGGCAGCCAGAGCTATCCACTGCGTAGTTTCTTGGCGTTTCAGGGCAGCGGTCGGCAGAATCGGCTACGCCGTCTTGGTCAGCATCAGCGATGGTTCTCGCTGGGACTGGTGCTGCCGCTGGTGCTGCTGGAGCACTTGGCGCGGCGGGACGAGACGCTGTGCGAGGAGCGGCCTTGCCGCCGAAGCGAAAAACCAAGGCAGAATCGATGCCAAAGTCAGAATCTTCAAAATCACGGTCTAAGTAGTTGTAGTTTCGAACAGCGGTTCTCCACTCTAGATTCTTAGTGATCTCGATTTTCAAACCAGCGCCGTAGTCAAATGTCATTTCGTTGTTAGCTTCAAATCGCGTATTGCCGACCCCACCTACTATAAAGGGTGTAAAACCAGCGATTTTGGTATCAAAACTGTAAAGCGCATTAACCTTCCAATGGTCAATCTCAACTTGAGTGTTGTTAGGAAGCTCTGGATCCAAATCAAAGATGCTGAATTCCGCGCTCAGACGGTCAGTAAAATCATAACCTAGACCCAGAAAGTAGCCTGTATCGTTATCAAGGTTAACCGTGTTATCAAATTCCATCCATTGCAGGCCTGGTGCGATGTAGAACTGGCCCTCCTCGCCATTTGATGTTGCAACAGCAAATGGCAGTGAAAGCGCTAATAGGGATTGAATGGTTCGACGCATAGACATAGTTTTTTCCAAAAAAATTTCAGTGGGTGTAACGAGGCAGCATTATATCAGTTGCTACAAAATACTCATCGGATAGATGCAATAAAGTGTGATTTCCACCCCAAAATGCCCTTATTTGACACTTAAACCGGGCCAAAAGCCGGTTTAGGGACAAAAAGAAGGCATAGCGATGGGAGTGTCATAAGATTACAATACTGTTTTGTTACCCTGATAAGACGAAAGAAGCTTGGGTTTAGCTGTAGCTTCGCTGAATTTCCTGTAAATCCATCTGAATAGGCTTTAATTGTTGCAAAACTGGCGCAAGGAAATAAAACGCTTACTGCTGATTTTGGCAGCGGTAGCAGCGGTAGGTCTAATGAGCGGTCAATTGGCGCCCGTTCTAACCATCGCGCTGCTCATATACTCGGCTCACAACCTCTATCAGCTATACCGCATGTACAGCTGGTTGGAACAAGCGCCTTCGGCTTCAGATTCCGCACCCCCTGAAAGCTTCGGTTTGTGGGGCGACATTTTCGACGGGATTTACCGCCTTCAGAAACAAGAGCGTAAAGCCAGCGCCTACCTAGAAAACATCATCAATAAAGCCCAAGAGTCTTCAGCTGCATTAGAAATGGCGGTCATCGTCATCGACAAGCAGAACAACTTAGACTGGTGGAACCGAGCAAGCGAATCAATGTTGGGCCTGAAGTACCCGCAAGATCGCAAGCTGCCGGTAACCAACTTAATCCGCAACCCAAGATTTGCCGAGTATTTCCACACGGAAATTTACGACGACCCCTTAAAGATAAGCGCCCCTGGTGACAGCCGTAAAATGCTCGAATATCAAATAGCCCTGTTTGGCGAGCACGAGCGCTTGATGATAGTCAGAGACATCACTCAACTGCACAGGCTGGAGCTGATGCGCAAAGACTTCGTCGGCAATGTATCCCACGAATTGGGCACTCCTATTACTGTGATCAAGGGTTATTTGGAGGCGATTATAGACAATATTGACGGCCTTGAAGAAAGATGGCGTAAACCAATGATACAGATGCACCAGCAGTCCAATCGCATGGAAGCCATCGTCAGGGACCTGTTACTTTTGTCCACATTGGAAACCCGCACCCTTACAAAACATCAGGACGTTATCGATCTCAACAAACTGTTTGCTGAAATCAAAAATGACACCCAAAGTATTTTTCAAAAGCGCTCCCATGAATTTATTATCGACTGCCCTGCTGGGCTTAAGTTAAAGGGCGCCCGCAGCGAGCTGTACAGCGCTATCTCAAATCTCGCTGTTAACTCCGCAAAGTACACGCCTGAGGATGGTGTGATTGTAGTAAAAGCATCGGAAAACAAAAGCCACATTCTAATCGAGGTGATTGATAACGGCATTGGCATCGAGTCTCAACATATTCCGAGACTCACGGAGAGATTTTACCGCGTGGACTCAAGCCGCTCTTCGGAAACTGGCGGCACCGGGCTTGGTTTGGCCATTGTGAAACACATTGTGGCAAGACATGACGGTGAGTTGGAGATTGAAAGTGAACTTGGCCGCGGCAGCAATTTTATCTGCAAGATTCCTATCTCGCGGAAAGTTATTGACGTCAGTACTGTCGATAAATCCGATCAGCATCAGTTAGAAACCACTGCCATCTAAGCTCTTCACAGCCCTTAAAAACCCTAGCCCGTAAAAGCCATGGCTAATAAAAAACATAGCGCCTAATCGATGTAGTTATCCGGTTTCTCCGGTTTTTCATGCCTGATGTCTTTGCCTTTCACAAGATAGACTACGTGTTCTGAGATATTGTTGGCATGGTCGCCGATTCGCTCTAGCGCACGCAGTGCCCACAGTATATTAAGCACTCTGGTTATGCTGCGCGGATCTTCCATCATATGGGTGATCATTGAGCGCATTGCGCTTCTGTATTCCATGTCCACTTCTAAATCGGCCTTAGTAATTTCAGCTGCAGCTTCAGCATCAAACCGAGCGAAGGCATCCAATGACATGCTGACCATTTTCTGAACCTTGCTGCCAATATTCTTAAATTCGACAAACAGCGAGGGAAACTCACCTTCTTCGGAGAGTTTAACTGCCGTCCTCGCGATCTTAGATGCCTCATCGCCTATGCGCTCCAAATCCCGAATAGTTTTAATTATAGCGAGCACCAGCCGTAAATCACTGGCGGCAGGCTGACGCCTGGCAATAATCAAATTACACTCTTCGTCTATCTGCATTTCCATGGAATCTATTTCGTCATCGTCTTTGCCAACTTTCACGCCTAAGCTACTGTCTGCTGAAATAACAGCCTCCAGCGCGTCAGCGAGCTGGCGCTCAACCATTCCGCCCATTTCCATCATATGCCCTTTGACTTCTTCAAGGTCAGCATTGAATTGTTGAGAAATGTGTAAGCTATGCCCTTCCGCCTGCGATCCCATAATCATTCCTTTAATAATTAGTCCTATACTGTCAATAGCATTCTAGCCATAACGACCGGTGATATAGTCTTCGGTTTGTTTCTCCGACGGATTAGTAAAAAGCCGATCCGTCGTGTCAAATTCAACCATGTCACCCATATTTAGAAATGCTGTAAAATCTGACACTCGTGCGGCTTGCTGCATATTGTGAGTTACGATAACAATGGTGTAGCTCTCTTTTAACTCCGTAATTAGCTCTTCAATTTTTAAAGTAGAAATTGGATCAAGGGCTGATGCCGGTTCGTCGAGCAATAACACTTCCGGCTCAACTGCAATCGTTCTCGCAATCACTAAACGTTGCTGTTGACCGCCCGAAAGACTCATCGCATTTTCATGCAAGCGATCTTTTACTTCGTCCCACAATGCCGCCGCTTGCAGGGAATCTTCGACTATTTCATCCAACCGTCTCTTAGAATTTATTCCTTGAATGCGAAGTCCATAGGCCACGTTTTCATAAATTGATTTCGGAAACGGGTTAGGTTTTTGAAATACCATGCCCACCCTGCGTCTCAGCTCAGCAACATCAACTGATTTTGCATAGATATCCTCATCATCAAGTTTTATCGAACCGCTAATGACACAGTCATCAATCAAATCATTCAAGCGGTTAAAGCAACGTAGCAGACTGGATTTCCCGCAGCCGCTGGGGCCAATAAACGCAGTGACCTGCTGCTTAGGGATAGCCAAGTTTATAGAGTTCAAGGCTTTGTTGCCGGAGGTGTAGACTAACGACAAATTCTCTACTGCCAGGCAACTGGGAAGCCCTTCAGCTGGATTTTTCAACAGGCGCTTCGGTTGCGCAGTGCTTGATTCATCGCCAGACAGCGCCGCACTAGTTATTTTTGACGGTTCGTTCATAAGTACTCACGGCAACTAAGCTTATACATCTAATGACTTATATTTTTCTCGTAAATGATTGCGTAGCGCTACTGCGCCAATGTTCAGTGTAGCAATTACTGCTACCAATAAGAATGCCGTTGCAAAAACTAAAGGCGTCGCGGCGTCGATATTGGGGCTTTGAAAGGCCACGTCATATATATGGAAGCCTAGATGCATAAATTTTTGGTCCAAATGCAAATAGGGATAATATTGGTCAACCGGCAGACTTGGTGCAAGTTTCACAACCCCTACCAGCATAAGTGGGGCAACTTCACCGGCCGCTCGAGCAACCGCCAAAATTAAACCAGTCATCATCGCTGGGCTTGCCATAGGCAATACCACCCGCCACAGAGTCTCAAATTTTGTAGCCCCCAGTGCGAGGCTTCCCTCACGCACTGAAGCGGGGATTCTGGCCAATCCCTCTTCAGTGGCGACAATTACAACTGGCACGGTTAACAAGGCCAGAGTTAAAGAAGCCCACAGCAGCCCCGGTGTGCCAAATGTTGGCGAGGGTAAATTGTCGCTATAAAAACCCTGATCAATCTCAGCGCCGACGAAATAGACAAAAAATCCAAGCCCGAACACCCCATATACAATGGAAGGCACCCCGGCCAGATTATTCACAGCGATTCTAACCAGCTGGGTAAAAAAACCTTGACGGGCATATTCCCGCAAGTAAACCGCTGCGATCACTCCCAAGGGCGTCACGATAACCGACATTAGCAGCACCATCATGACTGTGCCAAAAATAGCGGGATAAACTCCACCCTCTGTATTTGCCTCTCTCGGCTGGGCAGTCAAGAACTCTGCAATTCTCGAGAAAAACACATCGAGCTTGCCCGCTAGAGTTAGCTTGTTAGGCTGATACGCCCTAACAATATCAATCAGGGCAATGGTCACCGCATCACCATTGGCTGCCATAAACTCGGCTGAGTACTTCGCCGCTTGCTCTTCCAAACTAAGCAGCCGCAGCCTGAGTATCTCATACTCAGAGTCAAGCACGTTTCTCATCGTCGAAACCGCTGCCAATTCAACAGCGTTAGCCCCGCTCGCCTCTAGGTGATTTTTTTCTTCACCGAGCAAGACCTGCATGCGATAGTTGATATCCGCCAATTGTCTTGTTTCAATTTCACCGATTTGATCCTGAATATCTCTAACCTTGGACAAGCGAGTATTAAACTCCTGCCACAGTTGGCTAAACTCTGCCGAGTCCTCAGCGGCGACTGTCTGTCCGCTTTCCGAAACACTTATCAAAAACCCGTAGAAATTTCCCCACTCGGTTCGCTCCAGAGTGACTAAGTCTATCGGATAGCGAATATCGACTAAGAAATCGCTGATCAGCCAGACGAAATCTGTCCCCGTAATGTCTCGATTGCCAAGCTTAAGCAATTGCCTTTGCACGACATCTGCGTCGGGATTTATCCGGATCCCGGTTGCAGCAACTTGTTGCGCACTGACTGTTTCAGTATCAATCAACTCTCCAACTACTTCTTCCTGCAACACGTCGCCGGCATCAGATACTGCCGAATAATTGGCCTGAACAACTTCAGCAGG
The DNA here is from genome assembly GCA_964352445.1 of uncultured Pseudohongiella sp. Taxonomy (GTDB): domain Bacteria; phylum Pseudomonadota; class Gammaproteobacteria; order Pseudomonadales; family Pseudohongiellaceae; genus UBA9145. The sequence continues at coordinate 43,279 of CAYGSO010000004.1, forward strand.
CCAGAAATGACTCGCCGATCTGAATGCTAGCAACGCAATAATCCCAACCACCATTAGAAGGCTAGTGGCGACGCATGCGGCACTTATCCAAATCCAAGGCAGGCCACTGCTGCTCCATTTCAATAGGCGACTAGTCATAGATTTATATATTTCCGTCTCAGTCTTTGCCTAATTATCTCAGCCAGCGTGTTGACTATAAATGTGAATAGGAACAGACACATTGCCGCTAGAAATAGAATCCGATAATGGCTGCTACCAACCTCAGACTCTGGCACTTCCACCGCGATATTCGCAGCCAGTGTGCGCATTCCCTCGAACAGACTGAAATCGATTACTGGCGTATTTCCGGTTGCCATAAGAACGATCATGGTCTCGCCAACTGCACGGCCTAAACCAATCATCACTGCGCTGAAAATGCCGGGGCTAGCCATAGGCAACACCACATAGAACAGCGACTGCCAGGCTGTAGCACCCAACGCTAAGGAGCCATCACTTAGATGCTTTGGCACGCTAAAAATCGCATCTTCTGCTATGGAGTAAATCGTAGGAATTACAGCAAAGCCCATAGCAAAACCTACTATCATGGCGTTACGCTCATTGTAGCTAATGCCGTACTGCTGACTCAGCCAGTCTTGCAGGCTGCCATCAAAGAAAACAGATTCCAAAGGCGACCCTAAGGCCAAAGAGATGGCGACAATTGCTAGGATGATTGGAATGAGTAATATGGCCTCCCAACCATCTGACAGCCAAAGTCGAATCTGCTTGGGCGCAATAAACCACAGGAAACTACAAATACCTATGCCAAGCGGCATAAATAGCAACAGACTAAGTATGCCCAGCAAATTCGATTCGACGAATGGTGCCAGCCACAAACCCGCTAAAAACCCCAGCACGACTGTCGGCAGTGCTTCCATTAATTCAATCAATGGCTTTACTGATCTGCGCAGTGCAGGCGCCATAAAGTATCCCGTATAGATAGCCGCGCAGATGGCAAGCGGGGTAGCAAACAACATCGCGTAGAACGCCGCTTTTAATGTGCCAAAAGTAAGCGGTACAAGTGAAAATTTTGGCTCAAAGTCATTGCTCGCAGAAGACGACTGCCAGATGTAATCAGGCTGGGGATAACTTTCATACCAAACACGATTCCACAGCGCGGAGAACGACACTTCGGGATGGGGGTTGTCGACACTCCAGTAACTAATACTGTTATTCGGAAGCTCGGCCAAAAGTCGAGTTCCTCTTGGCGAGATCACTAACGCTTTAGGCTGAGCTGCAAACAGCGATTGCTTAAAAACTGTTGAGTTGGCGGTCGTATTGTACAGCGCCAAATTTCCCGCGCTGTCGGTGGCGGCAAAGTTTTTGCGCCGCTGTTCTGATGCGGTACTGCCAATAGCCGCAGCTGCCAATTCAAACTCTCTGATCTTGACTAATTCAGCCCCATCTTCACCTCGAACGGCAAACCACTGCGCTATGGCTCCTTCATCTGTTGCAACCAGCAAAGACAACTCTCCAACAAGGAAGCGGATAGTGGTGATTGCGCTTTCGCCGCCCCTTAAGTTAGCCTGATTTACCAGTTCAAGAGATTGCTTGGCGAATGTGCCCTTGATGTCAAACAGCGACGCCAGCCCCCCATCGGAAACTTGAATCAGAAATCTACCGTCACCGCCGATGAATAGCTGGCCTGGTGTGTCAATGGTTGTATTCAGCGCTTTTACCAAAGACACACGAGTTGGTGCTGATGCTTCATTTTCATTTTGAGGTGGTGCAACAATTGGAACCTCTAACTGCAATAATTGAAATTCTTGATTAGCGTGACTGGCGGCTATTAGATAGGCATTGCCAACGAATCTAATTGCTAAGCTTGCTACCGCGCCCAGGCTATTTTCTTGGGGAGGGGCTTCAAACAGTGAGACTATTTTTGCAGAGGCTTCTGGCTGTTGATTTTCGCCTGAGACGTCTGCTTGCCATGAATACTGTGCCACCACGATACTGCCATCATCCAAGCCCAGCGCGAAGATCCCCGACTCGTCGTTGTCTAACGCAAAAGCGGTAACAGTTCTGCCCACGGCGATAGGCAAGGGCACTATGTTGAGCACATCCCCGGTAAGCGTGTTTAGCAATAAGGCACTGCCGGATGAACTCAATCGCAGTGCAGAAAGGCCACGTTCGTTCAATGCCCAATGTAGCGGGGTCGATTCTTCTAATTCAGGAACTCGATACTCTGATAACTGATTGACTGTCGCTGATTTAAACAGCGGTAAAATCTCATACAGCAAATAGACGAATATCAGCGAAATCGTCAAAATTACCCCGATTGCGCTGAAAGAAATTAGCTTGCTCGCAAACAGATCATAATAGTGGCGTCGATGACGGATATCTAGAAGCCGGTCTGTAGGTTGAGTACTATTTTTTTTAGCGCGAGGCTTAATGTTTGGCATGGTAGGTTATTTTAGGCGCGTTTTACTCGCGGACTACTCCTGAAGGTTTGCCAAAGTCGAGAGAATCACCGATTCAGGCAAAGGAATGTAGCCGTCTTTAAGTACGCTTGCCTGCCCGCTGCTCGAGAGAATATAGCGGATGAACTCCCTTTCCAGCTCAGGCACAGGGACACCAGGTGCTTTGTTGATGTAAACCAACAGGTAGCGTGCAAGGGGGTAAGCCCCTGTCATGGAGTTGACTGAATTAGCCTCAACAAAGGGTGTATCCTCGTCTAAAGCAATAGGGACTGCTTTCACTCCAGAAGTTCTATAGCCAATACCTGAATAGCCAATTCCGTTTAGCGAATTGCTGATAGCTTGAACCACAGAGCCGGAACCCGGCTGCTCGTTTACGGTGTTCTTAAAATCGCCACCGCACAGCGCAACTTCCTTAAAATACCCATAAGTGCCAGACACTGAATTTCTACCAAACAGCTGAATTTTTTGCCCTTCCCAAAACCCAGTAACCCCTAAATCTCCCCAGCTAGTTGCGGCCGCATTGGTGCCGCAGCGAAAAGTGGCTGAGAAAATTGCATCGAGCTGCGCGATGGTCAAACCTGCTACAGGGTTATCCCGATGAACGTAAACGGCTAAGGAATCTAAAGCAACTGGAATCGCTGTGGGCTTGTAGCCATAGCGGGACTCAAATGCCTGTAGCTCATTGTCCTTCATGGCTCGGCTCATGGGGCCAATGCTTGCAGTTTGCTCAGTCAGTGCTGGGGGCGCTGTCGATGACCCCGCCGCCTGAATTTGAATAATAACGTTGGGGTACTCCCGTTTAAACCCAGTAGCCCAAAGAGTCATTAGGTTGGCCAGAGTATCTGAACCCGCACTGGAGAGAGTTCCCGAAATACCCTCTACTCGCTGATATTGGTTATTTTCGATTGATTCTTGCGCCCAGCCAAAGCCAGCGACAAAAGCGCTGTAGGCAAAGACGACACCCACTTTGGCTAAAATTCTGACTGGCACAGTAAGCTTTTTCCTCGCTGGTGGTTAAAGTAATCGGTAAAGACATGCTGTGACGCCTTTATATTACATTAATGTGACAGTTTAAAGAAAACGTCTAAAATGCTATGATCCTTAAACTTTTTGAGTTAAATGTTGATCAGCAGCCGTAAATGTAGCCGCCAGCGAATGATGCCGGCCTGACACTGCCGGTACTTCAAATGATCACAGCTACTACTCAATATTTACAGCGCACAGCGGTTAAAGCGCACAACAACACTTCGTGGCAATAGAAAATGAATTCCTTATCCGAGCTCTCCAGCGCCAATGAAAAAGAGCCTAAAGCGACTGACAACAGCAACACAGAAACGACCCCGGCTATCGATCTAGATAACTGTGACTACTTTGAAAATAGGGAGTTATCCTATCTCAAATTTAACCTGAGAGTATTACATCAAGCGAAAAATGCAGCATATCCGCTACTTGAGCGGCTTATGTTTCTGCTTATTTTTAGCTCAAACTTGGACGAGTTTTTTGAGATAAGAGTCTCGGGGTTGCGCAAACAGTTGGATTTTGGCCGGCAGCGGCCCGGCGCCGACGGTCTGTATCCAGAGCAAGTGCTAAAAATCCTTCATGAACAGGTACGCGCCGCCCTCGATGAGCAATACGCAATTCTCAACGACGATCTGTTTCCCTCACTGGCCAAGGAAAATATTCGATTTCTCGCCCGCCACGAATGGAGCGCCGAATTAATTACTTGGTCTGAAAAGTATTTTCACGACCAAGTGGTGCCGGTAGTTAGCCCTCTCGGGCTTGATCCGGCTCACCCTTTCCCCAGGTTAGTCAATAAAAGCCTGAACTTTATTCTTTCCTTAGATGGTAAAGATGCCTTTGGCAGAGAAAGCGGCCTAGCCATTGTCCCCGCTCCCAGATCACTGCCGCGGCTGATAAAGGTGCCGAGAAGCATAATGCCCAGCGGCGACAATTTTATTTTTCTGTCATCGGTTATTCACGCCCACGTAGATCAATTTTTCCCCGGCATGTCCGTAACCGAATGCCATCAATTCAGAGTAACCCGAAACTCTGATTTAGAAATGTCCAATGTCGAAGTAGAAGATGTTGCTTCGGCTTTACAGGGTGAACTTCATAGCCGCCGTTTTGGCGCCGCAACCAAGCTAGAAGTTGGTGAGTATTGCCCCAGTGAACTGACCAACTTTTTACTTGAGCGCTTCAACCTGAAAGAAGACGCACTATTTAGACTCGATGGCCCGGTTAATCTGCAGCGCCTGATGGCTCTGTACAAAATGATCGACAGGCCAGACCTACGCTTCCCAAAATTTTCCCCCGGCCTGCCTCCTGTTTTAGATCAGTACAGCGATATTTTTTATGCGGTAGACAAAGAAGATCAATTGCTACATCACCCTTTTGAGTCATTCATCCCAATTATCGATTGGCTCCGGCAAGCAGCCAAAGATCCAACGGTTTTGTCTATAAAACAGACCCTTTATCGAACAAACGCCTCATCTGAGTTGGTAGAAGCCTTGGCGGACGCTGCCCGAAACGGCAAAGAGGTAACGGTGGTCATCGAATTACGAGCTCGCTTTGATGAAAAAGAAAACATGAATTTTGCGAGCATCCTGCAGGAAGCGGGCGCTGTAGTCGTCTACGGCGTCATGGGGTATAAAACTCACGCTAAAATGCTGTTAATTGTGCGTCGAGTGGGCAACAAGCTCAAACGCTACGCCCATTTGGGCACAGGCAACTATCACCGCAAAAACTCTCTCACTTATACTGACTATGGTTTACTAACAGCCGATGAAGTGATTTGTGCCGATGTCCACAAAGTGTTTCAACAAATTACCGGCATGGGCAAGAAGATTCATCCTAAACTGCTAATTCATGCACCGTTCAACTTGAGCAAGTCACTAGTGCGCATGATTGATGCAGAAGCCACCGCCAGCGCAGCCGGTAAGCCAGCTCGAATTATCGGCAAAATTAATGCCCTAACAGACCCTGTAATAATCAAAGCGCTGTATCGAGCATCTATGGCTGGAGTGAAGATTGATCTTATCGTGAGAGGGACCTGCTGCCTTAAGCCAGGTATTGCCTCTGTCAGCGAAAACATCAGGGTAATCTCAGTTATCGGGCGCTTTCTTGAGCATTCCAGAGTGTACCATTTCCAAAACAACAGCCATCAAATTTACTGCTCCAGCGCTGACTGGATGGAGCGCAATCTGTTAAATCGAATTGAAGTGTGTTTCCCAATTTTAAAAAAGAAGCTAGCCGCGCGCATTTTGGCGGACCTAGAACTTTACATTGCTGATGACATTCAAACCTGGGAGATGCAGCTAGATGGGGAGTACACAGAGCGAGTGCCTGAAGATCATGAACACTTGCCAGTACAGTCTTTGCTGCTTCGCCAACTGGCTTAACTAACGCTCAAGATTCAGCAACAGAAACGGCAGGCAAATCGCTGCTCGACATAGTCTCAATGGTTTTTTTGTTCTTAACAATAAAATCCAGCATCCCTTCCCTCAGGGCTGTTGGGCTAAAGTTGATTGCTTTGATACCGTAGACTTCCATTAAGCCAACCATAATACACCAGCCTGACAACAGCAGGTCTAAGCGGCGCTCTTTAAGGCCTGGCAACTCAACCCCGTCTGCCACACAGTCTAAAAAACTAGGACGCAGCTCCATTAATTTCGAATACTCGATTATCCCGCTCGGGCCACCAGCAGATTCGCAAATACTTGCTAGCATTTTTACCGTACCCGACGACGCATACACTTCCTGCCACCCTGCCCGTTTCAATGCCGGCGCATTAGCCAGAAACACCTCACGCGCTTTGAGCAGCCCCTTATCCATTGCCTCATCTAATACATCCCTGTCATTACTGGCAAAGAATGTATCCCGCCAAGTCACGCAGCCAATGACCATGCTCTCGGTAATTAACCGATCCTGACCGCAGCCAATAATAACTTCAGTGCTTCCACCGCCAATGTCGATGATAAGCCGGTTGCCACTAAATTCTGGCAGAGTCGTGATTACACCGGCATAAATTAGTACCGCTTCTTGAATGCCGGAAATAATCGATATTTCAATTCCAAGCTCTGCGGCTGCAGCGATAAATTCAGCGGCATTAGAGGTGACTCGAAAAGTATTGGTACCTAAGGCCCAATAGCGTTCGATAGGATGTTGGTCAAGGATTTGTTTGAAATTGGTGAGGCAGTCAAGGCCACGATTAAAAGCACCCTTGGAGATCACTCCGGTCTTCTTTGCGCCTTCGCCTAGCTGGACTTTGTCACTGCAGCGTTCGATGATTTGGATCTTACCGTCAACCATCTCTCCTACCAGCAGATGGAAACTGTTGGATCCTAAATCTATACATGCATACATACAGGTCACTCGGTGCAGTTGGAAGCGCGCTGACTTCACTTAGTTAAGTCCAATACTCTCAAAGAGTATCGACAACTGCACGCAGAAGATGACCTTCGATTAGCTTTCTGCTGCGCTGCTACTTACGCAGGGCATGCTGGAGGATCAAAGCTAGATCATAGATTGCTGATAATTTTCGAGCCCAACTTTATCAATAAGAGAAAGCTGGGTTTCTAGCCAATCCACATGATCTTCTTCGCTTTCTAAAATTGAGCTTAGCAAGTCTTTAGTTACGTAGTCGGCAATAGATTCACAGTAAGCGATGCCTTCTTTTAGATCTGGACAAGCGATCATCTCAAGTTTGAGGTCGCATTCGAGCATTTCGCGGGTATGTTCGCCGATTAAAAGTTTTCCCAAGCTTTGCAAATTGGGTAAGCCTTCTAAAAACAAGATGCGCTTAATCAACTGATCGGCATGCTTCATCTCATCGATGGATTCCTCGTACTCTTTCTCAGCTAGCTTGCTCAAGCCGAAATCTTCATACATGCGTGAATGGAGAAAATATTGATTGATCGCGACCAACTCATTTGCCAGTGCTTTGTTCAGGTGTTTGATAACAGTTGGATCAGATTTCATAGCGAGATTCCTTCAATAAAAGATGCGCCAAACTCTATAGTTTTCAAATAATTTGTCAAGCAAAACATGCCTAAGTTATTGATAAATATAGTGAATCTAAATGATAAGCAATCCCATTAGCAACTGGCTGAAAGAAATCCGGGGCGCTGGTCTCTCAATCGGTATGAAGTACTAACGGCGTGCACGGCTGCGCAAAAGAAAAGAGTATTGAAGCGGAGGAACTTGGTATATCTAAGCTGCGATTGGAACATCACAGCGCGTTACATAAAGTGCCTGTAACCTAGGGTACTTAAACGTTAACCTGCGTTTACAAAACCCGCATTCTTGCTGAATTCTTTGACAATAGACTGGGCCAACTTACCGCACTTACCACATTCACTGGCAACTCCAAGCTTAGCTCGGATGTCATGTAATGTGCTTACGCCCTCTCGGCAAAGGTCGCGGATCTGATTGTCGGTAATTTGTCGGCAGATGCAAACGTACATAATGTAAACTCCAGTTGCAGGTATTTAAATGCAAATGAGAATGATTGTCAACACCATTAAGATTTGATACATTAAGTTCTCGCACCGCTCGGGTATTTACCCTGCCCGCGCAAACCATTTCCTCACTGGTTACAACACCTTATGACACAAACCTCGCTAGATTTAGCTGGTATAGGCAATCACTGCTTAGTGATAGAGATCAGCAAAGAGTTCTCTGAACTGCGGTCTAGGCTGTTTGCGCTGGGGGTTATTCCTGGCGCAATAGTTGAAGTATTACGTATTGCGCCTTTAGGAGATCCTATGCAGCTCAAAGTAGGCGGCAGCTTTATCAGCATCCGCAAATCAGAAGCCACCATCATTTCCGTGGAAATTCAATAAGATGAAACGCATTGCACTGCTTGGCAATCCTAATTGCGGTAAAACCACCCTGTTCAATCTGCTGACTGGGGCCCGGCAAAAAGTAGGCAATTGGCCAGGAGTCACGGTAGAGAGAAAAAGTGGTCAACTTTCAATTGCCGGCGAAGATTTCGAAATTGTTGATCTGCCGGGTATCTACTCCTTAGAGCAAGAATACTTAGGCATCGATGAACAGATCGCTCGAGATTATTTAAAGAATGAAGCCATAGATTTAATAATTAATCTCACCGACGGGACTAATTTAGAGCGCAGCCTCATCCTGACCCAGCAGCTACTGGAGACTCACGTTCCCATCATTGTGGTTGTGAACATGCTAGATGTGGCGCTTCAACAAGGCGTCACTATTGACGAAGGCACCCTTGCTAAACATTTGGCAGTGCCAGTCATCCCGATGACAGCTTCTCGAAAAGCGGGGCTGGCACAGTTAAAAGCGGCAATTGAAGCGTCGCAGCAACTCCCCAGCGCAGCGGCAACCGCTACCGCGGCTCCCGCACAGGCGCTCGATGAGCCCCGCGACACAGATATTGCCCAAGACCCAATTCTGCGCCGCTACCATAAGTCGCGGCAGTTGGCCCAAGGGGTTGTCGAGGTTTCCCCTACACACGACAACCTCTCCGAGCGAATCGACGCTTTTGTATTAAATCGCTGGCTAGGCGTGCCGGTATTTTTAGGGATGATTTACTTAGTCTTCACGTTTGCCATCAATCTGGGTGCGGTTTTTATCGACTTTTTTGATATTTTGTTTGCTGCCGTGCTAGTCGACGGCGTGGCATGGGCCCTAGAGAGCCTGTCGTTTCACCCGGTTATCGTCACGCTTATTGCCCAAGGGCTGGGTGGCGGTATCACTCTAGTCGCGACTTTTATTCCTGTGATTGGCTTCCTGTATTTATGTTTAGCGGCGCTAGAGGATTCTGGCTACATGTCCAGAGCTGCCTTCGTGGTAGACCGATTAATGGCCGGCATTGGCCTACCAGGCAACGCTTTCGTTCCACTTATTGTCGGCTTTGGCTGCAATGTACCTGCAGTTATGGCAGCTCGGACTCTCGGCAGAGACAGCGACCGCCTCATGACCATAGCGATGGCGCCCTTCATGTCATGCGGCGCTAGGCTTACCGTGTACGCACTCTTCGCCGCGGCGTTCTTCCAAAGCAATGGTCAAAACATCGTGTTTGGTTTGTATTTGCTTGGTATCGGCTTGGCGGTTTTCACCGGGTGGATTTTTAGAAAACAGCTGTTCAAAGATGAGCTAACACCGTCGTTTCAAGAAATGCCTGCCTACCACGTCCCGGTGGTTAGAAATCTTTTGTTAACCACTTGGTTTCGCCTGCGCGGATTCGTCCTGCGAGCGGGCAAGACTATCGTTGGAGTAGTCATTGTGCTGAGCTTTTTAAATTCAGTGAGCACAGACTTTACATTTGGCAATGAAGATTCGGAACAATCTGTTCTAAGCGTCATCGGCAAGTCTATGACCCCCGTGTTTGCACCCATGGGCATCGCCAACGACAACTGGCCGGCAACAGTTGGCTTGTTTACCGGCATGTTCGCCAAAGAGGCGATCGTCGGCACGCTGGACGCACTTTATACAAGCAATGAAGGTGCTGGCGAGAGCGGCCCGCCGGATTTGATAGCTGCCGCGAAGGAAGCCCTTGGCAGTATTGGCACCGAATTTATGGCGCTCAGCAGCGCCCTAACCGACCCCCTAAAACTGTCGATCGGCGAAGTGACTGACATCTCAGTTGTAACTGCCGAGCAAGGCGTTACCGACAGCACCCTCACCAATATGGCCTTGCTCTTCAATACTCCATTTGCGGCGTTTTGCTACTTAGTTTTTGTTCTTCTTTATGCACCCTGTGTCGCCGTGTTGGGGGCAATTAACAAAGAGGCCGGATGGCGTTGGACCCTGCTTGTTTTCAGCTGGTGTACGGGCTTAGCTTATATTGTTGCCACTTGCTTATATCAGCTTGGAACGTTTGCCAGCCATCCCATGTTTTCCGCAGTATGGATTGTGTCGATGCTTTCTATACTGATTCTTTTTATACTCAATCTAAAGCGCATTGCGGTTAAGATGGTGCCGAAGAACCTGATTCACGCCATACAGATTTAGTAGTGGGACTCCACTTGTTAGGCCAAACTACGCAAGACAGCGAGTTCTCGTTGCAGGGGTTTATTCTCCCCGCTGTTATTATTTGCGTCATCAGCAAACTGTATTTTGGCGCAGTGCTCGACTTATACAGCGACGAAGTATTTTACTGGCTTGCCGCAACCAAACCCGCTATCGCTTACAGCGACCTGCCTTTTATAACCGCCCTACTTGCAGGGCTAGGGTCAAGCCTGAATCCAGGTAGTAGCTTGGCGCTTCGCAGCATTTTCATCCTCTTGGGAAGTCTTATTCCACTGCTAGTCTTCTGGATCGCCCTGCCCCTGACCACCAAGCAAAAAGCAATAGAATCAGCCTTATTCAGTGTGTGCTTGCCCCTAGGAGGCTTTTTGGGTTTGCTCGCTGTGCCTGACGTGCCGCTGCTTTTTTTCGGCCTCCTTGCCATCGGTTGTTTCGAGCGCTCACTGCGCACCGACAGCACTGGCATGTGGATTTTAACCGGCTTCTTTGTTGCACTTGGATTCTCCACCCACTACCGATTTATTCTCTATCCAGTTTCTGCCGTTTTGTTTTTGAGTTTATGCCACAGTCAACGACGGCAGTGGTATAACAAAAAGCTCTGGCTCGCTTTTACTATCGCGACCACGGGCCTTGCGCCCATTATCTGGTTCAATCTTCAGCACGATCTCAGCAGTGCGAGCTTCTATTTCGTGGATCGGCATCCGTGGCAATTCCAAACCAACGGCTTACTCCATGTGTTTAAGCAGGCCGGACTGGTGACCCCACCGCTCTACGCATTGCTAATCTATACCTTGATTTATTTATTCAAGCAAACCCGCCGCGGCGACACCAAGGCGAGCTTCCTGTTTTACTTCTCGGCGACCCACCTTTTGGTATACATGATCCTTGCTCCTTGGAGCGATGGCAACAGCACATCAATACACTGGCCGTTGTCAGGCTACTTCCCGTTACTGGTTGTTTTACCTGACACCTTAAGACAAGCGGCAAACTACGCCGAAAAGAGCTGGCATTCCAACACCAGACCTTTAATTATGAAAGGCATTCCTCTTATTGGCTTTCTTGGCACCCTTACGGCTTTTATTGGAATCGGCTCACAGGCATTTCAAGATTCGCTACAAACGCTACTTGGTAGAGATGTCTTGTCCAATAAAATGGCAGGTTGGCAAGAGTTCAACCAGGCACTTGAAACGCGTTTAGCAAAATATGACGCAAAGCCGATTATAGTCACCGACAACTACTACACGGCCGCTCAAATTGAATTTGCAGGGCTTAGTCATAACACTTTCACCATCGATGAAAAAAAGGCCGTGAGCGATGGTCGCATCACCCAGCTCCATCTATGGCAAAAAGACGCAGTTGGCCTAGCCTTGCTACCAAGTTCCGCTTTCTTATTTTTGACTGAAGATAGCACCCTCAACATCGAGGAAAAAACCGCTGTCATTGCCCGCATGTGCGCAATGAGCAGCATTTTGTCCTGGGATTCGACTCTGCGTTTCTTTGCCGGGGATAAAACATTCAGTGTGTATACCGGCACCCTACTAGGAAAACGCGACAGCGATACTGCGGCTGATGTGTGCCCCTATCCTGCTAGAGCTTGGTTAGACGCCCCCCAGCCAAACTCCAACCACAGGGGCGCCATCAATGTCAGCGGCTGGGCATTCAAACAAGATATCGGGATTGTTGAAATTCGGCTTCTAGTCGATGGACAAAGCACACAAACCGTCAGCTACGGGGCTAATCGGCCTGATGTCGCGGAGGTTTATTCAGCCCAAACCAACAGCGATCCGAATACTCCAATGTTGGGATTCAATTCAGTACTCGAAACCGCAGACTTATCAGCAGGACGCCACGAAATAGAGCTTGAAATAGTCGGTGGTAATGGCGAAACCGCTCACTACGGTAAACGAGTAATCGAGCTGGCTCCCTAGTATAGTCAAAGCAGGATCAGTGAGGGCTAAGCACTTCAACTGCGATACGCCATTCGTTGGAATTTGAAAATCGCCACAATCGAAGATAGTCGGTCACAAAGCCGGCCTCATCATCATCGGTGTCAGCTTCCATAGTGCCGTAGGTATAGCCCATTTCCTTAGACTGCGAAAGATACCCTCCGATGAAAGTCAGGCTTACCGGATTAGTTGTAGATAACTGGTTGTCCAAAAATGCACCGTAAACCGAGCTTGCCGACTCCGCTCCCACAGCCGGTGCCATGCCTGGCAAATAAACCCTCGAATTCTCTAGGCCATAGCGCAGCAAAGCCCGTTGCCCACCGCGAAAATTTATGGATCGACCAAACAGATTGTCCGCATCAATAAGACTCTGCAAGGTATTATTTTGATTCATGGCCAGAACTGGGTGAGCCGTTTCATCGAGCACCGGCACGGTGTCGGCAAAATTTGACTCCACATCTAAACTTAAATAGCCCGGAATACTCACTACAATATCAGACATCAACTGCCACTTGCCCGAGGCTTTGCGCCATATTGAGATTAAGTGACCAAATACATTCTGGTCAGAGTCACCTGAAGGATTGATAATTGTCAAAGGGCCAGCAGACAATCCAAGATCCCCTGCTCTCGAGACGTCGATATAGTGAGCTTTCCAGCTGATTTCGCTAGCACTAGCCTGAAATTCTTCTGAACTGTAGAGCTCCAACGCATCAACCGGACCATCCCTGAACACCACCGAACCTTCGCCAAGGAATTCTAAAAAGGCCCGGGTTCTGCCAATGGCAGCCGATCTGTCGGCAAAGGTCTGATCAGCGGCAGCCAGCTCTAACCAGTTTTGATACTGACTGGTTTCTTCTGCGCCGGCACAGGCAAAGGACCAAAGAATCAGCCAAACGGAGCAAAAATATCGCAGATGATGAGCCAAATTTTTCATTTATTTCCTGCTGCAGAGTCTTTAAGGACGCTTAAGTGTATTCAAAAGTAGATCTATCTCCTGCCAAGGCTTAATGCCTTAGATAAGAAGACTGCGACACAGTAGACAATTAATCCCCGAACTAGCCTAAGTCTTTGATTGTTATGGCGCTAAGCAGAGGCTAGAATGTTCCGCAGTGCCTTACTCTCGGCCCCCAAGGCCAATAAAATCGAGACCTTTTGACTCAATGCTGCAGCAAGAACGCCATCGCAAAATGCCAATGACCGTTAAACTTACCGCTGAAGTCATTCTGGTGGTGTTATTACTGGCTATTGCGCCGTTGGCATCAGGTCAGTCTATCACTGTCCTAGATTCTGATGAACCTCAATCGATTGCTGGGACCACAGAGTATTACGAAGATAAATCAGAATCTCTAACTATAGACGATGTCTTGGCTGCGCAGTTTGCCGTCAACTTTCTTCCCAATAGTCGTGACATTCTTCACTTTGGCATTACAAGTTCCGCTTACTGGATACGGTTCGAGCTTGACTGGAGCGAATTAGAACCCGGTGCCACTCGAGTTCTAGAATTTGGCCCACCTAAATTAGTCGCCGGAATTGCCAGGGGCGGGATCCAAGTTTTCAGTGTCGATGATGCCAATCAAAGCTCCCTAATTTATACCCTTGGAACATTGACCTCAGACCGGGAAATCAAAACATTGAGTCGCGGCTTTGCCCTCGTCGTCGATGAAAGTTTTGGCAATAACTTTTACCTTAGGGTCACCAGCGCACGACCCCTAAGGCTGCCAATCACCCTTTGGCAGCCTGACCAGTTCAGCGCTAAGAGCACCAGCGCCGATCTGTTCTTGGGCCTGCAGTATGGCATCTTACTGGCGATGATTTTTTATAACTTATTTTTGTTCGTCTCAATCCGCGAGTCTAGTTATGTCTACTATGTGTTAGCAATCTCTGCCCAGGCCCTGTTTATATTTTTGGATTCCAAACACCTGCGGTATTTACTTTCCGAGATCAACAGCAGTTACTACTTGGTTGATATGGCCGAACGAAACATTTATCCGGCATTGGTCATTACAGCGCTATTGTTCCAGCGCTCCCTGTTACGCCTGTGGGAACACAACCCCAGGCTCGACAAGCTCGTGCTAGGTTTGCTTATAGGTTTTGTAGTAGTCATTGGCTTAACTTTTGCGCCTAACGAAAAAATATTTCAATACCTATTCGTCAGCCTTCTCATAGTGGCAATACCGGTCGCTTTCTACACTAATATCGATGCAATACGCCGTGGCAATGTGACAGCGATAGTGCATATGGCTGCAATCGGCGTGTTTCTCGCCGGCGTCATAATTCTTATGCTGCTGCAGCTTTGGCCGGCTTTTCCAAACAATCAGTTCACTACCAATGCCTATAATTTGGGCCTCATCGCACAAGCGCTACTTTTATCCCTAAGCCTGTCGTTCCGCTACAATCAAATCAAGCAAGAAAAAGAAGACGCTCAGCGTCTGGCTATTAATAATTTCATTCGCTCAGAGGAGATTAAGGACGATCTGCTCGCGAACGTATCACATGAACTGCGGACCCCGCTTTTCGGTATTAACGGCCTCGCGAAAGCGGCGCTTATTGAGTTTGATAAAGACACTCAAAACGTCGAATTAATTACCCAAAATTTGGAGCTTATTCAAACCAGCGGCGACAGACTAACTAAACTTGTCAATGACCTTTTAGACTTCTCCAGTGCGAAAGAATCTGCGGCTTATGTTAAATTTAAACCCGTAGATCTACACAGCTTAGTAACCTTAGTTATCGCCGTTTGCAACCCTTTACTAGGGGATAAGAAAGTCATCCTGCGTAGCGATATCGACCCCGACTTGGCTTTAGTATCTGGAGACGAGGACAGGCTGCAGCAGGTTCTTGTCAACCTTACTTCCAATGCCATCAAATTCACCTATGCCGGCGAAGTTGTGATTTCTGCGAAACCTAGCTCAGATTACAACATCACAGTTTCTGTCAGAGATACCGGCATTGGCATACACAAAACTGATCACGAGACTATCTTTAAAACATTTGAAAAGCTGCCCTCACAGCAAATGAACGCAACTGGAATTGGCTTAGGACTGCCTCTGGCTAAACGCATGGTCGAGATGCATAAGAGCAAGCTTAGACTAAGCAGCGAACTCGATCTCGGGTCCGAGTTCAGTTTTGATCTTAGAATTTCCCTCGATCAAACTCGAGCTGTAAAAGACACCACTATCCAGCGCCAGATGATTCGCCGCGCTGACTACTTACAAAAAGCCAATCAGGCCAACCCGACTCCAACACTTCGCAGCGAGCAGGAAACCACCATACTTGTGGTAGATGATGACGAAATAAACCGGGTAGTCATGGGCCAGCAGTTAGAAGAGTATACGGTTGTGAAGTGCTCCAACGGCTTAGACGCGTTGACCTCGATCGAAGAGTCAAAACCAGACCTCGTCCTGCTAGACCTAATGATGCCAGGATTAAACGGTTATGATGTGTGCCAAAAGATAAGGCAGAAATACAATCAAATTGAGCTTCCGGTAATTCTTGTTACTGCCAAAAATCATCTTGAAGATTTAACACAGGGATTTAAAACTGGGGCCAACGACTATTTGGCAAAACCCTTCCACAGCGAAGAGCTAAAATCGAGAGTGCAGAACCAACTCAGGCTGTCGCTTCTTCATCGCATCAGTGAAGACAATGTGAAGCTGCGCTCTCAGATCGAAAATTATGTGGAAGCCGATAGCGAGTTACGCTCATCTCGGCTTCGCCTACAACAGGTTTTGGAAACTATTCAAGTGGGCTTTATCGCCTTTGAACTGCCCGGGAAAATATTTAGCCTAAACGAGAGAGCCGCCGAACTTCTTGGCACTGACAAAGTGTCCTTGCTTGAGAAAAGTGTTAGCTCTTTGCTGAGCGACTCAGACAGTAACGAGGCGATTCGCGAGGCAATTGTGAATTGGGAGCTAGGCGAAGAGCCATTGCAAACCAATGCAGGCAACAGCGCTCCAGTTACTTTAGGATTCGACATCGAAGTCGTTTACCCCTACAACAATGCCAGCAAGACCAACAGCACACTCATCACGTTTTCAAGCAAGTTAAAGCTGTTTGGATCAGAAGAAGGAGTTGGCGTCCTGTTTCTTGAAGATTCTACTCCGTTAGACGCGGCTGTAAGATCAGCTACAGTGATTGATACTGTTGAACTTGTTAGCGTGCTTGGTCAGGCGCAGCAAAATATTCGCCGTGTCGGCACCCGCTTAAGTGTTATGTCCCCGGATGAGCTAATAAATCATCCCGCTATGCTCGACAAACTTTCCGGAATTGAAGAGCTGGTTGAGTACATCGACAGCGAACTGCCGAGCGTTAGCGATGAGGGTGAGTACCGCCAACAATTAGTAACCTTGATGCGCTCGGCGCTGCATACTTGGGAAGTTACCACTCAAAAATCCAAAATTGAACTCGCTGAGGAAAGCAATATTTGGGCAGTTAGCATAGACGATGGGCGATTACGTACGCGTACTTTTGATCGCTACTTAAGATTGGAACAATTACCAAAAATACCTCGCTGGCGAGAAGTAGTACGGACAGCCTATTTCGTTTTATCCAATCCAACTATTGAGCCGGAAACACGGGTATCGCTGGAGTCAGAGCTAGCGAAGACAAAAGAGATCTTGAAAAAGGCGGCTATTAATTAGGCCACACTGATTTTTGTTTACTACGCCATTGAGCAACTAATGTATCTAGCCCATTTCGGCCTTAGCCAGCATCCGTTTTCCCTAACGCCAAACACGCGATACTTTTTCAAGCTGCCGGCGCACCAAAGTGCATTTGAACAGCTTTTAAAAGCCCTAGAAGGTGATGGGAAATTTGCAGTCATCAACGGTGAAGTTGGCACTGGGAAAACGCTGTTATGCCGTAAAACTCTTCTCGCTTTGGATCCTTTCCAAGATCGTTACCTTACAGCCTACATTCCTCACCCTGTGCTTAGCGAGCAAGGCATGATGCATATGCTAAGCCAAGAACTGCAGCTGCAGCACGATGAATCACTGAGCTACAAACAGCAAATTAGACTCATATCCAATGCATTAGTGTATGAACACGAAAGAAATCGTAAAGTGATATTGTTCATAGACGAAGCTCAAGCCATGCCTGAGGAAACCCTTGCGGCCCTGAATCTGCTTACGACTCTTATCGATAGTGCGGCCAGCCTACAGATTATCTTGTTTGGCCAACCCGAGTTAAGCACATTGCTAGACCAACCGATGCTGCATCAGCTGCGCGCAAACGTCAGCTTTACCTACACTTTGCCTCCTTTGGATAGGGCTAGCGTCCAAGCCTATGTAGATTTTCGCTTAACCAAGGCTGGTTATAACGGCAGTTCCTTGTTCGTCGACAAAGCAAGCGATGCACTGTTTTTGGCCAGCGGAGGCATTCCACGATTGATCAATATTTTAAGTCACAAAGCAATGATTGCTGCATTCGGCCTTGGTGACCATACGATCACAGAAACTCATATACACCGAGCGATTAACGACACCGATTCAATCGAGCGAGAGAAATTATTAAAGCAAAGACTGTTTGGCGCCTAATCAGCGGGAGAGTGTTTGTAAGTCTGGTTTCAAGCTATATAATCATATCCCCACTCTGACGCCGAGAAGCAGTATGACCGAAGAACTCTGGCAACAACTAAGACTAGAAGCGCAAAAAACCTTACAAGAGGAACCCCTATTAGCAAGCTATGTCTATGCCTGCGTCCTCAATCACAAGAGTTTAGCCTCCTCACTTAGTTTCATTCTGGCCAATAAGCTATCCGACGGTGTGATGCCCGCAGTCACCGTGCGAGAACTGTTTGATACTGCGTTTAGTGATTCGCCAGAGATCATTGAACACGCTAGTTGTGATATTAAGGCGGTGTTCGAGCGCGATGCTGCATGCAATTCTTACCTTTCTGTTATTCTTTTCCTGAAGGGTTTTCAGGCGATTGAGGTCCACCGCCTAGCTCACTACTTATGGCGCAAAGGCCGAGTAGATTTGGCGCTTTTTATTCAAAGCCGCAACTCAGAAGTCTTTGGTGTTGACATACACCCTGCCTGCGTCATGGGCCGCGGCATCATGTTTGATCATGCAACCGGCATAGTTATCGGCGAGACAACGGTGATCGAAGACAATGTGTCAATATTGCAACAAGTGACCCTTGGCGGAACTGGCAATGAACAAGGCGACAGACACCCTAAAATCCGTTCTGGGGTTCTTATTTCAACCGGCGCCAAAGTCTTGGGCAATATAGAGATTGGAGTAGGCGCCAAAATTGGCGCAGGCAGCGTCGTACTAAATGATGTAGCTCCCCACACCACCGTGGTCGGTGTGCCTGCTCACGTTGTCGGCAAGCCTTGCTCCGAAAACCCATCGGCAACGATGGAGCAAAATGTTTTCAACGATGGCAGCTAAATTGCCATAGTGCAAAAGCGCCGTGGACAGCCGGGTTTTATTAATATTCTAAATGCCTAATAAATTAAAGCTGGCAGCCCCCATCCTCTGGGAATAGAGAACTGCCGGCTTTCAGGGTTTATAAATGCTCTTCGGCAAACCGGGCCAATGCAGATCGAGGAACCCCTTGCAGCAGCACATTGCCCCCTCCTTCAAAGGACTTAAAGCGCTCGGTAAGGTAAGTTAGGCCAGAGCTTGTTGGCGTTAAATACGGCGTATCAATTTGTGCTAGGTTACCCAAGCAAATTACTTTAGAGCCATTTCCAGCCCTCGTAACTATCGTCTTTATTTGATGGGGCGTGAGATTCTGCGACTCGTCAATTATGATTAAGCTACTCTGAAACGACCGCCCGCGAATGTAGTTAAGGGACTTAAACATTAACGGCACTTTATCCAGAACATACTCAACACTGCTGCTGCAGTTGTCATCTTCCCAATGCAGGGCTTCGAGATTGTCAGTTATGGCGCCTAGCCAAGGCTCCATTTTTTCCTCTTCGGTGCCTGGCAGAAAACCGATATCTTCATCCAAGCCTTGCGTGCTTCTGGTTACAATGATGCGTCTATAAATTTTGTTTGGCACGGTCTGCTCAATAGCCGCAGCCAGGGCTAATATGGTTTTTCCAGAACCTGCAGCACCGGTTAGATTAACCAAGTGAATATCAGGATCCATGAGCAGGTTCATCGCCATCGCTTGATGCACATCCCTTGGTTTTAATCCCCAGGTTTCGGTTTGCAATAAATTTGCCAAATCAAGGTGAAGCAGCGTAAGAAACTCGCCGTCGATAGAGACAATGCGGCCTAAAAACTCAGCTTCATCATAGACAAATTGGTTAGGGTATACCGTTTGTGAAAACAGCGCCTTGGCAACGGTATGAAAGGTTTGGCCATTGATCTGCTGGGTCTTTACATTTTCGACTTGATCCCAAAAACTGCCTTCGAACCCGATGTAGCCAGTGTTCAGCTGTTCAATGTCGCTCAGCAGTTGATCGGTATGGTAGTCCTGTGAATCGATACCACAGCCTCGCGCTTTTAACCTGACATTTATGTCCTTTGTCACCAGCACTACTTTTCGATTTGGGTAGCGATGTTTCAGATAGCCAACATCGTTCAGGATCTTGTTGTCGTTTAGATGTGTAGGCAGCTTGATTAAGTTGTCGGGAATTTCGGTCATTAGGACTGAAATGATGCCGCTGGAATCAGCGCCATTCATCGAGGCAATTCGCACGCCGTTTTCAACTTCGGTTGGGCTGGCTCTGCCTAAGATTCGATCAAGTTCGCGAATCGCTTGACGGCAGTCTGCTGCGATCGATTGCCTACCACTCTTTAGCGAGTCTAATTCTTCAAGCACCGTTATCGGAATGACGACATGATGTTCGTCGAAACTGTGTATGGAGGTTGGGTCGTGGATGAGGACGTTGGTGTCCAGGACGTAAAAAATAGGATCTGCTTGAGAGTGCTGATCGATTGGCTGCTGATTTGCTTCGACAAGTTTTACTTCGCTCATAGGCAATGAGACCTCTTGAAAATCAATGCGTCAGTGGAATAGAAAAAAAGTGATGATGCTATAGCTTAGAATTATCCTCCTACAGGGTGGTGGATTTACACTGACTCTAGAACAAGAGCTCAGCAGCCTTACTATGACAATCGGCAGTAAGCTGGCAAACCTTTAACGCATCCAGCTACAAATTAATTGCTTAACAGAATCATAACTCAAGCTTACTAAATAAAAAAATGAAGCCGCTGCAGCAGCGCCGCGAGGGCAACCTACCGCTTGATAAAAAGTGGCCACGAAACGCGTCCAGCACCTGTCGCCGAAGCTAGCAAAACATCTCATCAGCATGTCTAGTAATTCGCCGCGAGGGCATAGATCAGTGTTGCATCAATCTCATGAGGAATGCCCCTCACCAGCTTTGGGCGAAAGCGAAGCGATCCTACCCTTTTTAGAAGCCTGCGCTTCTGATAGCTACTGTCTGGCAGTTCCGTAAGCGCCGTTAAGTTTTCAACTACGCCAAGTCCCACGGGCCTGCGCCCTTGCAGCAAGCGTTCGATATCGGGAAAACCACCTATATTGAACGTGAATATGGCAAACTCATTAGAGTTGATCTCTGCCTCAGCTAAATTAACCGGTTGTTGAACATAGGGAAATGCCTCAGACCATTCTGAGAAAAACAGCTGAACTTGAGTGCTGGATTCTGGCTCAAGGCTACTAAGCGCGGGACTAATGCCCGCAGCTTGACCCTCAAGGGCGTGACTTAGAGAAGTAAAAAATTGCGGTTCGGGCAGTATTCTGGGGGTCGCAAAAAATTGTTCTATTAATTGGGTATCTACATTTGCCGCCAGTAAATTTTCATAAGCTTGGCTGTAAGCAGCTAAAGCCGCCTCATTTTGATTGAACAGGTTCAACCAATCAGCAAGATACAAATCTGTCATGGCCATAGCTTCTGCATCAAACGCGGCATCAGAAGAGTAGACAGCTTTTAGCCGCGCGATCAGATCAGTGCCAACCAGCAAATAGTATTGCCTCATCTCCGAGACCTCGCGGATCCAATTGGAGCCTGGTACCACAGTGCGTAATTCTATCCCTGTTCTTCCATCAAAACTTATCGCCGCATATTCCAAACTAAACTGGCTCAGCACTCGATAGATCAGCGGCACCATCCGAGGGTCATGTTCGCCCCAAAGTGCTTCGCCAATTGAGAGGGCTATTCGGTTGCTCGCAGAGACTCTGGAAAAATGAAAGCCTTGATACTCGGAGGAGTCTTGAGATATGCCACGCAAATGCGCATCAGAAAGCTTCGTGATGCCGTCTAAGAGCTCTTGGGAGACAATCTGTTGCTCCCGTGAGTAAAGATAAACTAAATGAGCTAATTGCGCTCGAGCGTCCTCCCAGTGTCCTTGGTCAATCAGGTTGTCTATCTTCTTGTGGAGTAAAGGGTGCTGAGCGCGAGTAAACAGACCTTGATTAATACGTACAATTTGCATTGCACGATCTAGGGTCCGATGGGCCAGCTCTAATTCACCAAACCCGATTTGCTGATCCGCAAGTGCACTAAGTGGCTCGACTAAACTCATGTCGTAGGCCGAGACTCGGCTCTGCAACTCGGTCACAGCCGTCTGGGCAAGCGCTAAAGATTCTGGGTTGGCAGTACTGGACTGAGCAAGGCCATTAGCAGCCGCTAATAAGGAGCTGCCTAAAAAAGCAAAGATCAATGTCGCTTTCATTTCAACTCCATCAAACCGCGGGAGAAAATCTTAGCTATTAAACGCTGAAGTTAGCGTACTTTAGTTATTCAAGTTTGGTCAAACTGGTTTTTAAAAAGGTTTTAACACCCTGACCGCACTGCTGCAAAAGAGCAAATTAAGCTGCAGCCGTTTTAAGATTACACGACAGGCCAGTCCGGGGCCATTGCCGCCCCTTAAATCTGCCACAGGGTTGCGCTATGGGTAATGACTAGTACGTCAGATTACGCGAAAAAGGATTACGACCTGCCCCCCATTCAATTCAAACTATCTAAAAAAATCTCTAGCAGGGGCATAACTGAACAAGCCATCTGAACTCTTTTACTCATAGGGCATAACTGCTGCGGCAAGCGCTTAGTCGTGTATGCTGACCTGGGTCAAAACCCAGCTAAATTTTGCTAGACACTGGGGTTTCAAGCACTATGGGCTTAAACATTCGGGCTTCAAACATTGCAGGGTCGCGGCCAAGCCAGCAACCTAAATCAGATTCAAAATACCAGGGGATTATTAAAAAACTTGAATGAGCCATAGGCTAATTCAAGTAATTCGACTGTAGAGATAAGCTCTATAACCCAATGGCTGACCACCCCTAACAGAATCACCGCTGATGCGGTGATCGCAGCAAGCTCTCTATCACCTAAATTTTTTAATTTCGACATCATTTTGCTCCGTATTGGCCGCCCTTAGCTAAAGCCGATCCAGCGGCCTGTTGCTGCGACAGTAAACCAAACTAGTAGTGAAGTAATTGCCATGAGACGAATGGTCCACGGGTTGATTTCGCTGTGGGAAACCCCGCTAAGCAATGGCTGCTTAATAAAAATCATAAATGCTGCGCCGGATATCAACACCAACATTTTTATCCAAAATACCTGCATATAGTAGACTTTATCCGCCACACCGGCCGCGCAAAAGATGCCGGTGAGTATTGATACAAGCAGCGCGACCTTAAAGGTTTTATAGGTGCCAGCCACGATTACCTCTGACGGTATATCGCGCAAAACCACATTAAGCAGGCGCAGGTCTGTGGCTAATACAATCCCGCCTATGGTCGCCATTGAAATAAGGTGCATAGCCTCTACAGTGGCATAAACAGAGCCGTAGGTTGTGCCAATTACGCCGATGGGTGTTGAGTACTTTATCCATTCAAAAGCAGGCAAAAGACTCGGATATATAGCGCTTCTTACTTGAAATAATTCCAATAAAAGAACGATAAGCAACACGGCAACCACGGTAGCGGTTGCTCTGTACTGATTTAAAATTGTGCTGATCATGCAAACTCCTAACTGTTTTGTTTAGACGCCAGTAGCACGCTTAATTGTAATCAAGGCCGCGGTATCTGTGAACGGCTTAAAGTGCGCTTAGCTGCTCCACGCAGCCCGCCGCCCATAAAATTGTTGTGTTTGTTGTGTTCGCGCAGTCGACCCAATCATAGGGTATGTAGCGGCCCATGGTGACAACGCAGCACCACAGCACGATAGAAATCACTGCGCCAGTTCTCAGGTTTTTTGGTGCCACAGGATCGTTGTCCCAGCTGCCTGCGGCGGCTTTCAGCCTGGCATTGAATACCCATGCGTTTATAAACGCCAATACAAGCAAAATCATTTTTATTCGAAACCAGAGGCTTTGAATAGTCTCTACTGGTTTGGCATAGACAAGCAGTGCTCCAGTAATAAACATAATTACGAAGCCGATAATCATTGGCTTGTGTAATCTATGGGCAATAGTTGTCGCCGGCACATTGGGCAGCAGCCACCCCATCATGCGGAAATCGATAACAAATAAAGAGCCGATGGAAACCATTAATGTCAGGACATGAATCGCTTCTACCCAGTTGTAGCTATAGTACCCAGACACCAACATTTGGCTGTATTGCTGAGCCTCCATCCAATGGCCAAACTGCAGTAGTAATTCGTTTATCACGTCTAACCCTCTGATCACTGTTTTATTGAATGTTGAGTGGCACATTCTTGTGCAGGAAGCATAAACATCCTACTAGCCATAGTCCACAGCAAACTAGCGCCACAGGACCAATGACATTGATACAAGTCAAATACAGACCACTTCGACGCCACACTTAGCTGGCTAATTGCTTTTTACGGTATTCTGAAGGAGTTACTCCCATTAGCTCCCTAAAGGCATTGTTAAACGGAGTAATTGATTGATAGCCCACAGTCAACGCAATAGTAAGCACTGGAAGGCCTGAATTGCGCTTATCGGCAAGGGCGCAGGCGGCATCTTCGATGCGGTATTTGTGCAGCATGGCATTGAAATTTCTAAAGCCTAACTGCTTGTGGATAAAAGCCCGCAGTCGGTATTCGGGCAGGTTTAACTTCCCTGCCAACACGGCGATAGTCAGACCTGCTTCCCTGTACAGCTGTTCATCGCGGAAAGCTTTGTTGAACCCGTCTATATCGAATACAGCAGCATTGGTACTCGCTGGCTCTTCGGCTAGTTCTGTCACTTTGCGGATAACTGCGGTCAACGACACGTAGTCGAACCGCAGCGCCACCAGCAGCATTCCCAGAGCCAACAGCGCTATGGCATAAACGATAATTGCCTGAGCCTGGCCGTCATCGCGAGAGTCACCTGAGAGCAAAAAGTTTTCAACAAATACCACGCTGAAAATTAGCGCACCCTGAACGCCAATAATAAACCAGCGCAAGACGCGGCGATCATCTACTAAATCAGCCCGCCAGCCTTTGACAGTCCAATACATCGCTAGGGCGACAAAAACCAACTGCAATACATCCATGCTCGTGGCCAGCAGCACTGTAAAAGCATCAGCGGACAGCTCGGACTCAAACACTGCGAGAATAGTCAAACCGAAATCTATAGCTACCTGCAGACCGAATGCCACCGCAAACGGGAACGGAAATCGCTGATTCTCTTGGAAGATCAGAAAGCAATAAAGCATGAACAAACCCGATATAGAGTTGATACCGGCCGAGATCACTATTTGCCAATCGCTCAAATCGAGGCGAAATAGAGGATCGATATTGCTACCACTCATTCCGCTGATGAGATAGAAACCGATGAACACGGCCATGATAGCGAATACTTTTGCGCTCGCAGCTCGCGGTTCAGTCTTTAGGTAACCTGCAGCAAGCAGAAACACCGATAGAATTGCGACTATCTGAGCAGTAAATAGCAGAACTGGATTGGGCACAGGGAGTTCCTGAGAATTGGGCCGCTGGGCCATTACACGGCATCGACCTTAACTGAAGATTCTGCAAAATACAAAGAATGGACGCTAAACACAACAAGCTAAAACTACCGTTTAAATGAAGAAGTCGAATTGGCGCCTTAGCGCATTTACAGCCGAAAAAAACGAAGTTGCGGGCGCTCTATATCGGGTTTTCAATCAGTTTCTTCAGCGCTGGCTACATTTCAAAAAAATGACAGCTTTTCAAGGTGTTACCTTTTTACCCAGCCTACCGAACGTTGGTTCGAATGCCGTTGCACGTAGGAAATTATGCCACTATACTCGCCGTAATCGCGTCTGAGCGCCCTGGACAGTAGTGTGATTTATCTGTCAATCTTGGTCTGGAAAAGCGGTTAAAAAGAATTTATAAAAACCACATCAAGGGAGATAAACAATGCGCAGAAACGTTCCGTGCAAGCGAAAAGGCTTAAGTCTGGCAGTGATGATTGCCAGTACAGGATTGGCCTTTCCCGTAATAGCACAAGATTCTGATATCGAAGAAGTATTGGTCACGGGCTCGTTTATCCGTGGCACGCCACAAGACGCACCTTCACCTGTCACTGTTATCGACCGCGATTCGATTCAGGAACAGGGAGCCTCGAATGTTTGGGACTTAATTCGCAACCTAGAAGTGAATCAGGGGTCGGACTCCAACGTTGCCGGCTCACCCGATGCCGGCCAGTTACAGGGCACAGCCTCAGTTAACTTGAGAAACCTAGGGGGAAACTCAACCTTAACACTCGTCAATGGCAAACGTTTCGTACCGGCCGCCGTGGTTAGCTCCTCCGGCCAAGAATTTGTCGACCTTAACACTATTCCTCTAGTGATGACCGAGCGGGTGGAAGTGCTGACCGATGGCGGCTCCGCACTTTACGGCTCAGACGCAGTCGCAGGGGTAGTTAACCTGATCATGCGTACCGATTTTGAAGGCGCCGAGCTTTTTGTTGATCAGCAAGGCATCGAGGAATCAGGTGGCACTTACGAGCAAACTTTCAGCGGTATCTGGGGCACTAGCTTCAATGACGGCGATACCCGACTTGTGCTATCAGGCGAATACTTCGAGAGAGACCCAGTGTCACTGCGAGACTCTCAGTATTTTGATCCCGAACGCACTATTTCCACCGGCAATGTGGGCAGCTTCGACCTCAACTCACCGTTAGGTGGCGGTTTCAATCCCGCCTATCTAGACCTGCCCCTTAGCGGACAGCAGACCCAAGAGCGAATTGCTTTGGGCGAATCAGTGGGTGGCACCGCCGGTCTTATCTTCTCAGACCCGCTGTGTGAGTCTTTAGCCGGCAATTCGGGTCAGTTTTTTGTGGACAACCGCTTCTCGAACCTAGGCCGTCGTAACGGCGACTGCGTTGAAGATAACCTCGCCAATGAGTTCATCGCTCTGGGTCAAGAACGGTTCAGCGCGGCGGGAACTTTCGAACACACGTTTAGCGATGCGGCCGAATTCTACTCTTTCTTTCAGTACTCTGACCTAGAAACCGTCAGAGAATGGGACGGCACAGCATTCTCTCGCAGTTTTCACCTTTTCCTGCCACCCTCGGCACTGGGAAGTCTATCGGCGCTAGCAGGTAACGCACCTATTGGGACTGTAGGCAACAATCCTAACACTTTGGCCAACGGCGGTTTTGGCGAAGGTTTCTTCACTAACGGCAATGCTGTTCGAACCGGATGGCCCCGCAGCAACGAAGACCTAATTACCACTAACCAAACCTCGGCCGTTCAGGCGGGTCTGCGGGGCGAACTCGACGGTATGGGTTTTAACGACAGCACTTTACGCTACGATGTAAGTCTGTCTTGGAGCGAATCGAGCATTGAGCAAGAAACGGCAACGTTGATTCGCGATCGCACTGAGCTGGCGATCAACGGCCTTGGCGGCCCAAACTGTACGCCTAACGGCAGCCCAAATGTAAATTTTCTCGCAGTTCCTGCGTTCGCACCAACTGCAGGACTGTTTGCAGAAGTATTCCCAGGCTACGTGCTCAATACTCGTGAAAGCTATTCACAGGCACTCACTTCCACGAACCAAGGCCAAGACGGCTGTATGTTTTACAACCCGTTTTTGACCGCGTTGACTGATCCAAGCGTGGCCAACGATCCAGAACTGCTAGATTGGATGACCACCAGAATCAACCGCGCCGACAAGCGCAATCAGCTTATGGTGTTCGATGCGGTCGTGTCTGGCGAGCTGTTTGAGATGAGCGGCGGTACGGCTCAGTTTGCGACCGGCGTTCAGCGCCGCGAACGTGATGCTTCCAGCATCGCGCCGTCTATAAACGACAGCTTAACGGTAATCTCGGGCTATGAGCCTGGACTGTTTGGTGCGCCGAATCAGTTTATCGATCAAATTACCAACAACCTTGAATGTGCCCGCTGTATCTTCAACTTTGAAGATTCTCGCAGTGTTAACGCAGCCTTCCTCGAACTGTCATTGCCTTTCATTGACAATATAGAGACACAGGTTGCACTGCGCTGGGAAGACTACGGCGGCAACATCGGCAGCGCCCTCTCGCCAAAGGTGGCGATGAGCTGGCGTCCAATCGATGAGTTGTTGGTCCGAGGTTCTTACTCGCAGTCTTTCCGAGCGCCCAATATAGGTGTCGTTAACCAAGCCTTCGAAGCCTTCGGTGGCACCATTATCGACCCGCTTCGAAACCAGTCTGTTCGCGCCGGATTATTGCCGCCAACTAATGAAAACGGGCTTTCTAACTCGTTTTTCACAGCCGGTCAGGGCAATCCTAATTTAGGCAATGAAACTGCAGACACCTACAACATCGGTGTGCAGTGGACGCCCGGCGGCGCACTGGACGGTTTAAGCCTAGGCGCCGATGTTTGGCGCTTTGACGTCCAGGATCGAGTGCTGCCATTAAGCCCTCGCGCCGCGGTGGATCCGGAAATTGCCGTGTTCAATACCTTGGTTAATGATCCGAGCAACTACATCCTTAACGACTCTTTGCCTTTGGATGCGCGCGGTCCCGATGGTTTAGCGGTCGCCTGCGACCCTAATGCAATTGCTGCTCAGTTCGGCACCAATTCTAACGAGCGCTTAAACTGTGTAGTCAATCCGGCGCTGTATCAGGTACCGGGTCTACAGCGAGATCAGACCGACACCGATGCCTCACTCATTACTATTGTCGTGCCCGCCGTGAATAACGGCAACATTGTAGTTCAAGGGATCGACGTGAATTTCGGCTACACTTTCAGCAACGATTGGGGTAACTTCCGTTTCGCGGTGGACTACACCCACACCGATGAATTTCAGGTTAATGATATACCTGGCCTTGAACTTGGTCTGCAGGAAAGCGGTCGCTTTGATGCTGCCGGTACAGACGGTGACTCGCCTCTCGTGCGGGAAGTGCCTGATAACCGCGGCAACATCAGCTTCAACTGGAATCGAAACAACCACGGCGTGAGCATATTCAACCGCCACACGGGGTCTTTCGATGTGCTGGGCCACAATGAGTTTGTAAATAATCCTAACGAAGATCCAGCAGATATCGCTTTTGCCAGATCCAAAGTAGATAGTTACAACACTTGGGATATTCAATACAACTACCGGCACGAGTGGTCTAACAGCAACTGGGGAACGTCCAACTTCACGGCAGGTATTATTGACCTGACTGATGCGGACATCCCGTTGTTTAGACGTAACGAGTTCAACCCAACGGTGTTCGATGCCCGCGGTCGCAGGTGGTACGCAAGATTACTGTGGCAGTGGTAGCAGTTATCGCTAAGTAGTTAAGAAAACGGCGGTGAGCGATCATCGCCGTTTTTTTTTGCTGTTTGGTGCTACAAGGTAGGAGCCATTAAGCAGCTCTTGGGCTTCGACTCAGGGTTTGTTTGACTTCGACTTTTTGAGCGTTTCCCCCGCCCGTCTCTCTACGTCTTGCAAAATACTGTCGACACTGTGTGGATCAATATCGTCATCATGCTGGTTGAACAAGTTAATGGTTTTTTCAGTACGCCTTCCAAAAGCCAACACTCGTTCAAACAAACTGTCAGGCCCCGACAGATTAAGCAGCGCATCAAGCACGAAAGCAAACAGCGACAGTACAGAAAGCAATAGATCCCGCAGCGCGTCTAGGTAGAGTTTAAACTGGAAGACCAAAAACTTGCGCAGGTGAGGCCAAAAATTACTCATGGGTGATTACCGCGGTTGGGTTTTTAGCGATAATTCTACCGCGATCCTGAGTTTTTGACATCTGATCAGGGGGCTAAGAAGCTCATGCTGGAATTGGATAAAATGTTTGCACCATGACCCGAGAGGGTCGAGCCATGATGCAAACAAAGCGCAGAAACCCAATGCTTGAAGACTACTAACTTCAGCATAGGCCTCAGTGATTAGACGTCCATGTTTTAAAAGGGTTACAGGAAAATAAAGCCTGCGCTCATTGAACAGCTTGGATTCCAGCAGACGTTCGACAAAGGATCTAACAAGGGCTTTGGCTTGAGTGCGCCAACTGCGCGCAGAGTGATTTTACTGTTAGCGCTGCGTATTAAAAAGCGTCGCTATTTTCGCGGTTGGTACTCGCTTAAGCCGCTACGATGTTACGGCTCACTGTCCAGCTCAAAACTCATCCCGGCAAAATTTCTCAAGCGCTCTAAAAGCTTTTCATCAAACACCGTGGCTGGGGTCCAAAACCCGCCTGCTACCGCATTCTTATCCACGTCGCGGTGTAAAGACAAAGCCGCTTGAGCCAGCATTTTTGCAGTTGAGCCATAGCCTGGATCGCGATCTCCAGTAACCTTAACCCGAATCTTTTGGTTTGACTGAGTAACCCCTATGAAGCGCAGGTCGTAAAAGCCCTCTCGTTGCTCCCTAGGCGATGGCCCTTCACCGGGCTTTGGCAAGACAAATTTAGTCAAAACACTGCTGACAAATCCGCTAGCCAACAGCTTAGGGGCAATTCGAGTGCCGAATGCTAAACGCTTTGCAAGCTTGCGACCCCTGGCCCCGGAACCTGTAAGTGTGCCTTCGTCATAGCGAAACTCTGCGCTGTAATGGCCTCCTGGCCTGATCGCATTAGAGCGCAGCACAATGCGGGTATTAATTGCCGCCATAATGAACGGCCCCGCCCAAGCATTGAAGTCTTCGTCATATTCCAACTCAACCGTGTGCTGCTGGACCGAAAACTCATGATCTCTAGGGCAAATTGAATAGTAATCCTGCATCTCGGCCCGCAGTGCTGGGTCTTTTGCTTGTTCTTTGAACAAGTTAATGCCGCTAGCAATAGTCCCGCCGGATGCGCCGCCGCGGGACTTCATCACTCGCATTTTTACCTTGGGGCAATAGCTGCCAAAGCGCTTCATTGCCTGGTTTTGGAGAAACATCACGCCCAAGTCAGACGGGATAGAGTCAAAACCACAGCTGTGGACGAGTCGGGCGCCGCTGTTTTTAGCAGCAGCCTCATAGCGCTGGATCATTCGACCTATCCATTGGGGCTCACCGGTCAAATCGCAGTAGTCGGTGCCTGACTGGGCACAGCATTTAACCAGCAGCTCACCATACAGCGCATAGGGCCCGACGGTAGAAATAATTACTGAAGTTTTAGAACAAAGACTTGCCAGGCTTGCTTCGTCACTTGAATCGGCCAGTAGCAGGGGCAAATTCGCGGCTCTGGCGCCTAAACTTTGCTTAAGCTGATTTAGCTTCGCTTCGCTGCGCCCTGCAATAGCCCAAGTGAGATTCGGCTCTCGGTACTCGTTAACCAAGTAATTACAGAGAATTTTGCCGACGAAACTAGTCGCTCCAAAGACGATTAAATCGAACTCTTTATTGCTGCGGCCATTCAAATGTCTAATTCCTTCGCGCTTCGTTGTTCGAAGTCTTGGCCACAGCTGTTATGCCTTGGCCAGCTGACCTGAGGCAGTACCGATTTGATTTCTCCCCCGCTTTGACAAGTCAAGCTTCCCGCTTCGAGAGTGCCGGTAGCTCATCCAAATAAGAAACTGCAGGCCAAACAACAATGAGGCAGACAACAAATGGGTGGGCTGTACCAATGCCGGCATCCCTAAATGGCCAAGGGTTGCGCCAGATAAAACAGCGGCGCCGATCACCGCAATCATCGCTAGGGTTAGGCGAGTTAGGGTGTGCTGCCAACCGAGTGAATTAATAAGCAAACGCACAAGCCAAAGATTAGAGAACAGCACGATGGCAGAAAAACTGCGGTGTACATAGAAGAACCACGGCATTGCTTCTATCCAGCTGGAGCGAAGCTCCTCGCCCTGGGAATCACGGATAAAGTCTGTCATTTCACGCACTTGGGTGCCCATAGCCACTTGCAGCACCGTTAACACCAAGACGATGTAAAGCCAGGTCTCGAAGCGTGGATCTATACTGTGTACCGGCTGCGCTTCCATCAGGCCCCTTCTGGATTGCGCCAAGGCATACAGCAAGGTCGCGACGATGGCCAAAGCCACCAGCATGTGCACAGTAATCATGCCCGGCTGCAAATTAGAGCTCACGACTTTTGAGCCCAGCCAGCCTTGAAACCCAACCATTAAGAATGCAGCCACTGAGGCCACAACTATGTTTTTATCGAATGCACGGGTCTTCCAAGACAAAACCGCCGTCAAGAAGATTAGGAACCCTATAGTCACACCAATCAAGCGATTCATGTACTCGGTCCAAGTTTTCACGACATTAAATTGGGTGTCGGCATACCCGAGCTCAGCATAGACCTCTTGATAATTAGCCGGCAGCTGGGATTCGCTGGTGGGAGGTATCCACTGACCGAAACAGGTTGGCCAATCTGGGCAGCCCATTCCGGCACCGGATGCACGCACTGTTGCACCGACCAAAATCAAAAAATAGACTGCCGCCAATGTAATGATCGCCATACGGCGGTAACGGATTAAGGCCTGATCTTGTGTGGTATTCATAGTCTCTCTAGAACGTAAGATGTATGTAGATACTGCTCGATTTACGGCTGCAAGCGCAGCGCTTCTAATAATTCCATGGACGCGTAGCCATCCATTGGTAAGCCAGCCGATTGCTGATAAGAACGTACCGCCGCTCGAGTCATACGCCCCACTCTGCCGTCCGGTTCACCTGAATCAAACCCACGGGCGTTAAGCAATGACTGCAGTTGAGCCACATCAGCAATGCTCATAGCGGTTTCATTTACCGGCATATTGGCAATGGCTGGGCCACCAGCAAACTGATCGGCTAGAGTTCCCACTGTAAGCGCATAAAACGTTGATGGGTTATAGGCTAGGGTCGCTCGGTAGTTAGCATAGCCTAAAAAGGCGGGCCCTTTGGCACCTGCAGGCAATATAACCGAGGCCTGCATATCAGCCACCGGTATTGCCTCGCCGGCCACAGTTTTTAGCCCTAAATCTCGCCACTGCTGCAGCGATTTTCGAGTACCAGTGCCGCTCAGCGCGAAATCGAAATCAGCGGGAAGCAGTATTTCTCGGCCCCAGCGCTCATCGCCCTGCCAGCCTGAATTTGACAGAAAATTAGCTGCAGAATGAAATACATCGGGTAAGCTGTTCCAAATATCGATACGACCATCATTGTCGCCATCGACACCGTAGCTATAAAAAACGGAGGGCAGAAACTGCAGCTGCCCCATAGCACCGGCCCACGACCCACTCATGCGTTCGGGGGCAATATGACCGTCGTCTAGAATTTGCAGTGCGGTTAGTAACTCTTTGCGAAAGAACTCGGCCCGGCGCGGATCATAGGCGAGTGTCGCTAACGCCTCAATTACGCCAAAGCCGCCAGTAGCTCGACCAAAATTACTCTCGATAGCCCAAAATGCGGCTAAATAATGGGGCTGCACCCCATAGCGCTGTTGTACCTGCTGTAACAGCACACTGTGCTGAGCGAGCAGACCGCGACCTCTAGTGATCTGATCAGCGGTAACCCGTAGCCCTATATAACGGGTAAACGTCTGCACAAACTCGGGTTGGCTATTGTCGAGCTCTAGCACTCGCTCAACCGGTTCAATGGAGTCCAGTACAGAGAGGGTTTGTGGGCTAATACCAAGGGCCCTAGCCTCTTCCCGCAGCTCTTCGATCCATTGACTGAAAGAAAGTTGAGCGAGCTGGTCTTGGCTATAGGCGAGCTGGTTAAAGGCTAGTAATACTAAAAGGAGGGCAATTTTTGACATGGGCCTATGATAAAGGATTAGCCCAACAATGAGAAACCATGGATGCCATTGATAAAGTGAAGTTGACAACTCATTTTCAGCTTACTGTCAGGCCATTACGCGCTTATCCGCTATTGGGCGGTGGCGGTGTGGTGAATGAACTCAGACAGGCGCTTTTGATCTGATTCGGACAAATTCACAAAATTCAGATCCAGATGGTAAGTATTTTGGCTAAGCCTCCTGCAATGAGCCACGCTGCAGGAAGACTTTACCCTAGTTTTAGCTGGCTCAATCGCGGGCAGACTAAACTCAAGATCAAAATCCGGATACATCCCGCAGTCACGCTTCTGCTCAGCCATTCGCTCCACGATCTGACGTCGACATTGCATTTGCAGGCCCGTCGGAGAAAGATTGAGCACAGTAGCACTGCGCACTACACCGCAGACGACAAGGTTGGCTTCTGTCTCCAAAGCTACTCTTGGGTAATTTCGACGCTCATTATTCATAACAACTATCCTGACACGGGGGCTAGTCTCAATATCCTATTAGCTTTAGAAAGCTAGCATTGATTATTACAGGTAAAACAGACCGAAGTTTTGAACTAATACACATTTTTGCGCTTCGGTGGTAATTTAACAGCTGTAATTTACCTAAGTATAGAACACCTGTGAGCGATGCTAGCCGATCTACTATCAATAATGACTATTTGGTACAAACAGCTAATTATTTTTGCCAGCAGGTTGAACCTAGTCGTGGCCCTGGTCTTGGGGCCCGCAGCGGCTGCCAGCGAGTTCTCTGCAGTCCGCGAATACACTGAGGCGGCAAGCCTAAGCGCGTACCCAAGGCTACTTGAAGAGTATGGCAACAATAAAACTCTACCACCGGGGTATGAACTACAAACTCTAATTGCTCTGAGTCATTACCCGGAACTGAAAAACATCCGGATACGCTTTATCCTAGCCGATGTAGGAATTCCTCTGTCATCCAGACCCCATTGGTCAAGCATGTTGCGATCCGCGGGCAATCGAGAATACAAAGTGATTATTGACACGGAACTAGAAGGCTCCAGACAGGCCCTGCTGCTGAAAAACCAGCCCTTCAATGCGCAAATCGGCATCATAGGACACGAGCTGGCTCATACAGTGTACTACCTTGAACGTTCATTCTTCGGAATTCTTGCAGACGCCGCATGTCAGCTTAGCACTTGTCGCGTCGGCTTCGAGAGAGCCACAGACACTCGATTGATTCACTATGGCTTGGGCTGGCAACGCTATGACCATGCGCTCTTCGTGCGCAGCAAACCAACATCTAACCCAGCAACCGCTGCCAGCAGCCCGAGCCCGGGAGGCGCCTACATGAGCCCCAATGAGCTCATGTCAATCATGGAAAAAAACCCAATTTACCAAACGTCGACTATCCAAACAGATTGATATAAGACTCAGGAATTCCGAATCTGCCGGATAGATCTGAATTCACCCCGGCCATTTGCCGAAGCGCCACATGAATGTGTTCTGGTGTTAGGGTAATCCCATTGGGATTCAGCGCCAGCGATACAGGGTCTATTTTCAGTGCTTCAACATGGTCGTCAGTGCCACCTATCACTCTATTGCCTCGCACTCCAGCGCCCATCGCCATCATGCTTGTAACGTTCCAGTGGTCTTTACCATTGCCGTCGTTATAAAAAGGTGTGCGGCCAAAATCCGAGCCTACCAGCACAGTTACCTTTTCTTGAAGATTATTCATTTCAATCTGCTGCCAGAGATGGTCGATCCCACTCAGCAGTTGAGTTAGCCGGTTAGCGTGATTTTGATCATGATTGCCGTGGGTGTCGAAGCCCCCCATATGCATGTTTGCACTCACTGCAACACCGCTAGCGAACGCCGCAATTGCCACCTCGGCCTGACCCTGCAAACCGCTCGATACGCGACTAGGCAAAAGCTTAACCAGCCGATTCAAATTATTATCGCCGGTTCTTGCCAGCATCACTTCAGCTAACTGAGCCTGTTTCAATGGCAGCGAAGATGAGCTCATAGTCCGCTGCAGTCTCGCCTGTCTTGCCGCTTGAATTTCTGCATACACAGCTTCATGAAAATACTCTCCTCGACGCTCTTCCTCTTCTTCCCATGGCCGCGTGGCGTTGGGGTATGCTAATTGCTGAAACACATCGCCTCCGCCGATTCGCGCTGGCGCCACTAAAGAGGCGGTGTTGTCATAGCCTCCATTACTGATATAGGAAAGCGGTTCACCTGGCGCTGTTGCCGCAGCTGCAAGGGCGCCGAAGCTTGGATATCCTTCTTCAATTTTTCCGCTCCAAACGAATCTAGACCCCGCGTCATGATTATTAGTTTGGGTATCTATTCCGTTTATTACCAACAGATTTTGCGCGTGCTTAGGGAAGAAGTTTGCAAAATGCCCAGCAGAATTTGCATCGGGCGGATTGATGTCCGTGGGGTAAGAAGTAGGAAACACGATATTTCCAGCTGTACTTATCGCCGAAGTTGAATATCTGTTGACCGGTCCCCTTCCATCCAAGCGCGGCATATCCCCTTTTGGGTCAATAAAGTAGGTTGGATCCCAGCCACCACCGGCATTGACAGTAATCCAAAAACGATCAGGGGAAGCACCTTGTGCGTAGCCTAATGACATTGGCAAAGCCAAACCTAACCCGCTGCCACCTAAGTATCTTAAAAATTGACGTCTATACATAGTGTATTGCCTCCTTGATACTTAGCGGATTAATTGTAAAAGAATTTGTAGTCAGCGAGCAGATAGGCAACAACTGCCATCCAGGCTCTAATCACATATTGCCTGTCCTGTGTAAGACTCAGATCTTCGCCTTCCACCTTACGCAAATCGTTGCCAGCAAAGTCTCGGGTAACATCACATAGATCCGGCAAGCGCACTGCTGACCAATCACCGCCGCTGTTCAAGATAATTTGCCGCCCGCGATTAATCGCTGTCATAAATAGCTGCTGTGAAATTTCGATCTCTGGCGAGTCAAGGGCCAAAAATTCTCCCAACAAATAGGCGTGCAGATACTGAATATTTTGGCCAATGAGCGCTAGCACAGACTCGTCCAGATTACCCGCCTCGTTGTACGGCGAGTCCTCTATGTCCACGAATAAAAACAAGTTGCGCTGCCCTTCGGGTTTCCATAAATCTCGAGGCACCGCATAACATGCCAGCTCGTTGGCCAATCTAATCTGCATTGCACCCATCAGCCCATTAGGGGATTTAAGGCGGGTAGTGACGCTATCTGAATCTATACCGCCATAGATCTGATGAAAAGTTCGGTTGAGTTTCGAGGTGTAAGAATTATTTTTGTCTTTATAGTAGCTATCTAGTGAGCCGCGCCAGGTGAACCCAAACAGCGATTCTATTTTTCTATCCAATTGCTCTGGCGATAAAAGATAACTTGATCCGGTCTGGGCATGGGAAAGACTATCGGCATCTGCCGTCAAACCCGCTGCACGCCAATAAGGGCTCAGCAGAATTTCCCTCACCAAAGTTTTTAGATTGTAGTTGTCCGCGACAAACTTCGCTTGCATGGCATTGAGTATTGACCGCTCCGCAATAAATGCATCAATTTCCGCCGGCGTTGCCGTTGCTTCGTTGGGCGAATCAATGGGTTCTTTGCCGGTCAAACCGTTGACTAAGATGCGGGTTATGGCGCGAGGAAATTTGGGGTCGGCAGCGATTTTTGCGCCCAGCCACTGCAATGAACTATCAACATTTCCGGCCAGCGGCATTGCCTCACCGCTAAAACCTCTCGCCTCCATGTCTGCATACCATCCGTTTCGGCTAAGCCGCGCCGGCCTGAAGCGACCCTTAGAGTCCCAGTTTTGGAACAGCGAGGCTACCGGATCCAGTATGGTGTGGCACTTGGAACATTCTGGATTGTTAATGGTAGGGATCGGCGTGGTTATATCGACAGCATTACCAGGTCGCACCCCTTCTATGGCCAGCACATCGGTGTCCAATAGCAGATCGAACACCACTCTTGAACGTCCCCGATTGCGATTGGTGGACGTCGTCGGGTAGCGATTGAGAAACATGGGAGAGGTTAGAATTCCAGCATGGGGGATGTCTTGTAAAACAGCCGGTAAGAATTCATCCGCTGTTTCGGATGAAAATGGCAATCCCTCAACCCCGTAGGTCTTAGCTGAGTAAGGCGAGACCATAATATAATCGGCAGTCACTATCTCGGTGAAGGGCCGGTTATTTTTTACGATATAATTGATAAGTTCTAGTGGCTCACGGGCCACTGAGTTGTTGGTCTTCTCCCTGATCTCGCTGTAGTTATCCGGCCTGTTGCTGCTGCCTGGATCAAACCAGCGGCGGTTGGGGTAATCACTGCTGCTGAGCAGGCTAATCGCTGCCTCGGAGCCGTTTCTAGAGTGGTATTTGTCGGTGAGAAAATAGTCATTGAAAATCTCTGTTAGGCGCTCATAAAATGCCGGCTGTTCCATCATATTATTGATGGCAACGGTAAGACCGGTGACGCCCAGATTGGACACTAGCTGCAGCTCTTCCAACACAGGGTTGCGGCTTGCTAGCTGTTTCGTGGCTTTGTTCAAGGTGGCGTTGGCATCAAGTATCTGCAGCAGGCCCACTGTCTGCGTCACTACTTGGGAATTGGACCCATTAAACACCGCTAAAATATAGGCGCTTAAGTCAGCGGCACACACAGCATCGCAAGTAGCAGACTGACCCAGAGGCATTGTCGCAGCAATATACTGGGCTAAACCTGAAGCCGAACCGCAGTTAGCACAGGCGATCAGCGATGGCCCAACGCTAGTCCCACTGCCGCTAGCGCCATGGCAATTGCTGCACTGGGCGGTGTAGACGACTTTCGCTTGATCTGAAGGTTGTGGTGAAGCAGCGGGTTGAGGCTCACCGGAGCTTAGCGGCAAGGCCTCGGTAATGCGAAAGATATAGCCATCATCGCTAGATACTAGACTTAGCTGAAGCGAGAAAGCGTCGCCTGACTCTAGCATAACCTCATCTAGTTCGAGGGTCTGCTGCTGTGGGTCAAACACGCCAGAGTTTTGGATGTTGAGTGAGGTTTCAGATATGCCCTCTAGGTAGAGCAGGTATTCACCTTCAAATGCAACCCGAAAGCTCAGCTCTAAAGCCCCCAGCTGAGCGACATCAATTCGCGGCACCACCAACAGATCATTGGTGAGCGTTGATCGCTGCGCCTGCGCTGCGCCCACCATTGACCCCAATATCAGCCCCAGGGCCAAACCTGCTCTAATGCGCCAACCCATAACCGCTCTCCTGTAGTCCAACAGCTGCAATAAGCCGTGTGAGGAGTCTATAGTAGATTGGATCGGGATTTGTCTAAGCTAACTGATTCACACTCCAACGCAGAAAATAGCGCAGGAAAGATAACCCCGTCACAGCTTGGCCCTTGTGCAGGCGCAACATCACCTCTTAGCCATCGAAAGGTGGTTTTGAAACAGCGCGGCAAGTGCAGCTTAAAGCGGCATTATTCTGCCCACTGCCTAGCGTTGCCGCGAGCGATTCGGCGCCATTTGCCATTGATGCTCGGTAACATCAGGTACCACTTTCACGCCGGAGCTAAACTTAAACGGAATACTTAGCCCGCTTGGGTATTCTGCCTCTAGATAGTAAGCCGTATAGCCTGTTTCCGGCGGATCGACCTTGACCTGGTACATACCTGGCTCTATCTCAACCACAGGTGTGCTGGCATAGGCTTTACCTATCACTGCCTGCATAAAGTTTCGTTTCTCGGGGTTAGTGGCCTGCCACAACAAGACTTGAGTCGGCTTAGTTTGGGAGAGCAGCGTGATAACTCCCTCGTCATCGATGTCCCATGCATATCTGGGCATAGAAACATTGTGAACTAGCCCGTGATACCAAGCATCGACACTCTCGGTCACATCAGTCCCGGCCATGGAGTGATTGGAGTTAGGCACATAGCGCATGTGTTTTTCACCCACCAGCTCATCCCAATAAAAACGCCACGAGTCCGGCAGGAAAAACTCATCGCCGGTTGAGTTCAACAAAAACTTGGGCAGAGTTAAGCGATCTCGGTACTCAAACGGCTCAACAATATCCATTAGGGCATCCCACTGCTCGGTGCCGTTCCAATTAATATTGCCTGCCAACACGTAGTCCATAACCGCTGGCGAATAGGAGCCATACACTGAGAAGTGATGCTTGAATGATTCACCCACATTGAGCACATCGATCACGATAGGCGCTATCGCCACCACGCGGGCGTCAACAATGGCGGTAGTCCACGTTGTCCAGCCGCGCTTAGAACCACCGGCAACCACAAATTGGTCAACCTCAAGATTGCCACCTGCCTCACTGGCAAGCAGGTCCGTCACTGTGTCCATAGCCCGCACGGCGCTCTTGGTCATGGGCAGCCGCAGCGGCCATTTTTCGTCACCGGTTCGAAAAAACTTGTCCCAAGTATAAGCAATAATGCCATCTTCAGACCGCCCACCGGCGCTGTCCCCGACAAACTCTAGGGGCTGGTTCGGCACCATGTAAAGGGTTGTCACTACAGTGCCGGTCAACAGGGCCCGATTCACATCCGCTGCGGGCGCGGCACTGGGAGCTTGATTACTCTTGCTGCCGCCATCGATGTACAAAAAGCCAATGTCGCTTACCACCTCATCGGGAATAGTCACCACCATAAAGTGCTCCCAAATTGGCAGGTTAACTTCTGCTTCTGTGAGCCACTGCTGGGAAGTCATTTCCACGATAAAAGTGCTGTAGCCTTCTCCTTCTACTTTGTTTAGCACTGAGTATTTGTAGTGATTATCCTCAGCACTCACGTAACGATCTAGCGCCGTTAACTTGAGACCATCAGCCGCTGCGACAAACCCCAATGGCAACACCAAAAGGGTACACAGTAGAAATACCCTCGCTAAAATTCTTGAACCATAAAATGACTTAGACATTGTTAACCCTGCTAGTTGCTTTCACATTTAATTGACTAAATATTGTGTTAAACCTGCTGCTTAAGCTTGGTCCCATTCTGCACTGGGCTCATTTGCCGACACTAGGAGCTTCCGCGCAGCCCGCCACTTCTCGGACACAGCTAACATCAGCGGGTTTAACTCCAGCTACCAGCTCATGAATCCAGTCGACAAATTTAACGTTCTCAACTTCGTATTGGTAAAAGTTTTCATCCTGCAAAATAGTATGCACATTGCCACCGGCGGTATAGCTATAAAAGTCATCCACTGCGCTTTCGATACGCAGGTAATTATTTAGCAGCCTGAGGGGCAAGCTAAAACTTCCAGCTGGATCCCCAATCACCTGAGTAAACATAATTTGGGTTTGATCATTGGCCGTATTGTACTGGGAGATAGTAAGGTTTGGGCTGTGGTTGGCGCT
Source organism: uncultured Pseudohongiella sp. (assembly GCA_964352445.1). Classification (GTDB taxonomy): domain Bacteria; phylum Pseudomonadota; class Gammaproteobacteria; order Pseudomonadales; family Pseudohongiellaceae; genus UBA9145. The sequence goes on from CAYGSO010000004.1 coordinate 84,035, forward strand.
GGCGATGTAATAGTCCTCAAACGTCAGATTCATATCGGTTTTACCTAAATACTCTGGCCAATCGGGTAAAATAGACGCAGTTTTCCAAGCGCTATGGGTGCGCCACAGCAGCGGTGATCCATAGCCTCCTGCCCCATCCCCTAACAGCAATACAGGTGTTTGCGGAAAATGCTCGGCGACCATTCCTGAATAAAAAGAAGCCCCAATCGCCCCTGCACTGCTTCCCGTTACCACCACCCTAGTTGGCGCGCTGTAGTTTTCGTAACTCCACTGCAGCACCTGCATGGTGTTTTCAAAGCCATTGTGAAAAGTAGTGATGGTAGTTACTGCACCGGCGGCATTGTTAAAACTGTAGTTGGCTGGACCGCCGCCAATATGGACATCGCCTGTGCAGTAAGGCAGATAGACCATATCAAACTCAGCAAATGGATTAAGGGCATTGTCAAAATCAAAGATACCAGCCATCAGCGCAGGATTATTCTGAGGCATATCGGCAAAAGGAGAATGGATGTTTGGCTGGCTTGCAAGATCACAGGCTTGACCGAACCAGCAGGCACCGCCGCCGTTGAAAAATATCAGCAAGTCATCGCTGCTTGGAGAGTCTTTTACGTAGAACTGAAATGGGGTTCCTGAGCTGCATACCCCATCGGTCGCCACAGTATTCCAGCCTGGATTTAACTCATCAACAGACGGCAAATCGGTCTGCGCTTGGACACCATAGGCAAAGACTAAAATAATCAAAAACAGTAAGTGCTTCATGGCTGTATCTCCTTAGGACCATGGATGCTATCGTTTCAGGTTTGCGGTGTCGACTGTAGCAGCTTTTACCGGCACAATAATGTTCTGACTGGATTACGGGGCACTCCCGATCACACCCGCGATCCTGCAAATTATGGCGACTCCCACATGAATATCTACCCAACTGCGAATATAACCGTTCTCCTAGCAGCAGCGGCCTTGAGCACTGCCTTCAGCCTGCCTGCGCACAGCCAATTGCCCGTAGGTGATACTAATTCTGCGGCCCAAACCGAGGCAGGTGAATACATTAGCTGGCGAGAACATATTATTGATTCACCAGAAGTTGCAGGGTTCCCGCTCAGTGGCAGTGACGGCTTGGTCATGGGAGATATCGATGGTGATGGTTTCGAAGATATCGTCTCCGTCCACGAGTCCGATTCGGAATATGACTCCGCAAGCTTCGACCCTGATTATCGGCCAAGTTTAGAAGGCCATGTGCGCATCGCCTTCGCTTCTGCCGATATTGATCAATGGTTCAATATCACCTTGGCTGAAGGAGTCGATGCGCCCGCTCCAGAAGATGCGGCGTTAGTGGACCTAAACAACGACGGCCATCTTGATGTGCTAGTTGCAGCTGAGTTGTCCCACATAATCTATTTGCAAAACCCAGGCGGGAAAAACAGCAGAACCGAATATTGGCCCCGGCTAATACTGCCGATGACAAAAGGCACTGGCTCCTATATCCGCGTATTTGCGGCAGATCTTGACGGCGATGGCTTCAGTGAAATTATTGCCGCCAACAAAGGCGCACAGCGGCCCGGTCCAGAAGACTACTCGCGTTCAACTCCGGTCTCACTATTTACTTTCGCGCAAGATCCATTGCTAGCTGAGAACTGGCGAGAAATAGTTTTAGGCAGTTACAGCATTCCACAAAATGCAGAGCCTATCGATTTAGATGGCGACGGCGATCTTGACATAGTCATCGGCAGCCGAGGTGAGAATCGAATTGCCTTTTTTGAAAACCGCAGCAGTCCCGGCCATTTTTCTTTTATTGAGCACGCCATTGGCATCAATGGTCCCCCCATGTCTGGTTTTAATTTTGCCTATGCCGACTTAAGTGGTGACGGTCGATTGGACATTATTAGCAGAGGCGGTCAAGACATAAGTTGGATCGAACAACCTGTTGATATCGACCATACATGGAACTCCCACCCAATTGGAACGTTTTTACCAGATAGCGTCACTGGTATAGAATTGGGAGATATAAACGGTGACGGGTATATTGATGTCATGGTTGGCAGTTACAGCCAAGGTTCAAGGCTCGGCGATGATGCCGAACTGAATCTAAATGATGCTCTAGGCAGGCTAGGCTGGTTCGCTAACCCAGGCACAATATCTGAACCGTGGATCCGCCATGATATTTCCAGGCGCAAACGCGGCATGTTCGACAAATTCATCGCCCGAGATTTGGATCATGACGGTGATATCGATTTTGTTGGCACTCGCGGTAATAGTGCCCCTTTCGATGGCGTCTTTTGGCTAGAGCAATTGCGCACTAAAACGGCCCAAAAAACCTTCTTTGGTGCAATAGCGAACGATAGCGAAGAAATCCCGCTACCATAATGAGCAAGAAAAGAGTTGTAACTGCTACTTTTAATTGAATACTCGCCACATAATGCAGCGCAAAGGCCGTGCTGCTGTTTTTCTTATGGGCCCGCGCATTGAAAAAGTGCATATGCATCGCATCTGTGCACTAGCCTCACCAAAATAAGGCTTATCGTCGAATTTAAGCGACATCAATTTTTCGGCTATTAGACGTAAGCTATTAATAAAGAAAAGAAATACTACAAAGAGCGACGATAAAGTAGCAGTGGCACGAGATTTGCTATGTTCCTAACGAACCCACAAGTTAGATCCCTAAAAAATCTAGGAGCAAATCTATATGTCTATAAAGTTTAAAAAGCATCCCAAGCACTTGTTAGCGATAGCTATTCTTAGTGCCGGAGGTATGGCTAGTGTCGCGCCTGCGGCATTGGCGCAACAAGCCGAGGTCGAGGAAGTCGTTGTCACAGGTCTGCGTGGTCGACCCAGAACTGTGACCGACGCGCCTGTCGCAATCGACACTTTCGATACCGATACTATAGAAGCTGTATCGTTCGTCGAAACTGGCGACATTATTCAGTCACTGGTGCCCTCTTTCCAAAATCCACGCTCACCTATCGCCGACGGCGCAACCTTTATCCGTCAGTTCAACCTGCGTGGACTGCCTCCACAATACACACTGACCCTAGTCAACGGTAAGCGCCGTCATCGTTCGGCCCTACTGCAGCCAGGCTCTGGCGATCAGGGACCTGACGTTGCTACTATTCCATCAGTGGCGATTGGCAGCATCGAAGTACTGCGTGACGGCGCCTCATCTCAATACGGTTCAGATGCCATTGCCGGTGTAATCAACTTTAACCTGAAAGAAGCCACAGACGGTTTAACCTTCACCTACGACTCCGGTGAGCAGTTTGAAGGCGATGGCTTTCAGCAGACTGTGCAGGTAAACGGCGGCTTTGCGATTGGCGAAAATGGTTTTATGAACCTCTCTGCCGAATATTCTGACGTCGAATTCGTAGAACGAAATCTCCAATACTGTGGCGGTACTAACCCTTGTATAGACCCTACTAGACCTGAGTTTGACCCTACCTCTGTAGTAGGTGCACGGGCGTTGACTCCTGAATTCCAAGCAAACCTGCGCCGCGTTCAAGTGGACGGCGACACAGTGCAGCCTTGGGGCCAGCCTAATAACGAAGCATTCCGCGTGTTTTTGAATACCGGCTATGATCTTGGTGGCGGCACTGAACTCTATGGCTTTGCTAATTTCTCTGAAAGCCTAGGTGACGGCCCATTTAACTACCGTCATCCAGGCACTGGCAACGTTAGACGTGACCGTCGTCTTGCCGACGGCAGCGTCTGGGGATTACAAAACAATCAGGGCGTTGGCCCCGACTACGTCTCCGGCTACACTCCACGCTTTGAAGGTCGCGTTACCGACTACTCTGCAGTGGGTGGTGTTCGCGGCGAGACCGAAGGCGGCTTGATCTGGGATTTAAGTGCCCGTTTTGGCAGCAGCGAAATCGAGTACCGTCTGTTCAACACTTGGAACCCGTCTCTTGGACCATTCTCACCAACCGATATGGACGTGGGCGATCAAATCAACCAAGAAAACCAGTACCAAGCTGATTTCTCTAAGAATTTCGATGTGGACGGCCTAGCTAGCCCAGTGACTTTGGCATTTGGCGCCAGTTTCTTCGAAGAGAGCTTTGAAATTGTGGAAGCACAGGACAGTGCCTCTTTCACACCGGGCCCATGGGCGAGTCCTGATCCGTTTGGCTTCTGCGCAGATGATATGACTACAACCCTAGCGGGACAGGCAGTTATCAACAATGGCTCAACCCTTAACTGCGCCGACTCGTCTGACCCAGTTTACACAGGTTGGGGCGTAGGCTCGGACGGCTTTCCAGGCTTTAGCCCGGCTGCAGCCAGTGTGAATGAGCGAGACTCAGTCGCTGCCTACATAGATATATCGGCTGACGTGACCGACAAGCTTCTAGTCCAGGCTGCTCTTCGCTACGAAGACTACTCTGACTTCGGCGATGCCACTGTGGGTAAGATTGCCGCTCGTTACTACATAACAGATGAATTCGCGATTCGTGGTTCAGCAGGTACTGGCTTCCGTGCTCCGACGCCAGGACAGCAGTTCACCACCAATATCCGAACTATTCTTCCTTTCGGCGCGCCCATTAACGTGGGTTTATTCCCACCAACAAGTGCAGCCGCCGCCGCATTAGGCGCACAGCCCCTCGATGCTGAGGATACTGTGAACCTTACCCTTGGTTTTACTGCTGACATTGCGGGCGTAACACTAACCGTCGACTGGTATCAGATTGAAATCGAAGGTCGCGTTAACTCAGTAACCAACCGTCCAGTGTCCAATGACCCGGCTAACGCCGCGGGCTTTGCGAACTTCCAGCTATTGGTAGCGAACAACGTACCAAACCCAGAATCACTGGGTGAACTGAACTGGTATGAGAATAGCTTCGATACAACCAATACCGGTATCGACATTGTTGCAACCTACGATTACGACTGGGGCAACGGCCATGCAACTGATTTCTCGTTTGCCTACAACTGGAACGAGCAGCAGCTAGACGGCAATGTAAGCGCGTTCTTCTCGCCTTTCTCTCAGTTCAACTTCGAGGAAGGAGTTCTGGAAAGCAACGCAATTGCAACAGCGGTTCACAGGTTTAGCGACTTCACGTTCGTGGCTCGCGGTCGTTGGTTCGGTGAATACGGCTTGGCACAGCGTCCACCAGCTGGCGCATCTATCGATGGGTCGGTATTCGACTCGCAGACTTTCGGGTCTACTCTGTTCGTCGACTTAGAAGGCGCCTATCAGTTCAACGATAGCCTACGCTTCACTGTCGGTGCGCGTAATGCCTTTGATGAGTATCCGGACGAAGTGCGTCTGGATCAGGCAAACACTCGTGGTCGTATCTACCACTCAGGCTCTCCGCAGCCTTGGGAAGGCGGTTACTACTACGGTCGAGTTGACTTCAGCCTGTAATGAGCTAAGTTGAAACGCTATTGAAAAGGGGTGGTAAGCATAGCTTACCACCCCTTTTTTATTGCCCCTGTTTCATAGCTCTTGGCACCTCCACCGTAATGCTTTGGACATAATTTCTATTTACACTTAAGGCCATCATAAGAACCCCACTCGGAGGCTAGAAAGTGAATCCCCTTAACCCTTGGCAGCAGCTTCAAAACTCATCCCTATCCAGACGAAAACTTCTTAAAGCTAGCACCCTGCTTACTGGGGCTATTGCCATGGGCGGAATCTCTAGCCTATTGTTTGGCGCATCCCGGCGTTTGACTCGCCTAGCTGCAAACCCTTTTTACTTGGGCGTTGCCTCTGGTGACCCTACCCCAGATTCAGTCGTTCTGTGGACCCGTTTAGCACGAGAAGCTTTGAGTGAGGCTGGCGCTCAAAACGATGCACTGGATGTAGATTATGAGATATCCGACAGTGAATCATTTACCCGTATCTTGCGCCGCGGCACTATAGTGGCCCCCGCCGAACTTGGTCACTCTGCCCACGCAGAAGTTCGCGGCCTCAATCCTGGCACCGAGTATTTCTATCGCTGGCATATCGGCGGCGTCACCAGCCCCACAGGGCGAACCAAAACCGCGCCAGCGGCTAACGCCAGCGTAGATGAGTTTCGTTTTGCCATTGCCTCGTGTCAGCAATACGAACACGGCTACTACACCGCCTATAGACATATGGCTGAAGAGAACAGTGATCTTATCGTCCATTTAGGCGACTACATTTATGAAAGCAGCTGGGGAGAAGTGCGAGTTCGCGCCCATGAAGGCCCAGAAATAAAAACTCTCGAGGACTATCGAGCTAGATATGGCACTTACAAGTCTGACCCAGACCTGCAGTTAGCCCATGCCAGCGCCCCATGGGTAGTGACTTGGGATGACCATGAAGTAGATAACAATTACGCCGGCAGCATAGCCGAGGACGATCAGACGCCCGAACAGCTGCTAATGAGGCGCACCGCGGCCTACCAAGCCTTTTATGAGTTTATGCCGATACGGCTTCCCATAGGTCGAGATGGGCCCTCAATGCCTATCCATAGGCGCCTGCGTTTTGGCAACTTACTAGAAATGAGCGTTCTAGACACGAGGCAATACCGCAGCGATCAAGCCTGTGGTGATGGCCGAAAGCCTAGCTGCGCAGAGCATCAAAACCCCAACAGAACCTTACTGGGTCAAGCGCAAAAATCTTGGCTGTTCGACAGCTTAGCAACGGCTGATACAACGTGGAATGTTCTGGCTCAGCAAATTATGATGGCGAGCCTGCGCTCCCAAAGCGATAGCGGCGAAGAGCTCTGGCCAATGGATGTTTGGGATGGCTATCCTGCCGAGCGGCAACAGCTACTCGAGCATATGGCGGCAGTTGGCACACCTAACCCGGTTGTGCTTACCGGTGATATTCATTCCAACTGGGCAGCAGACTTAAAGCTAGATTTCGACAATCAGAATTCAAAAATCATTGGCTCCGAATTCGTTGGCACCTCTATCACCTCCGGCGGCGATGGTGCCGATATGACTGACTACGGCCAAGCTCTGCTTTCCAACAATCCCCATGTTAAATTTTACAATGGGCAGCGCGGCTATATTAGCGCCACAGTGACCCCTTCGCTTTGGCGCTCAGATTATAAAGTGCTGCCCTTGATTACCGAGCCTGGGGCTGCTATCAGCACCCGCAAAACATTCGTAACCGAGGCAGGAAAGCCCGGGGTACAGGAAGCTTAATTGCCCCTTACTAAACCATCGCCATTGAGAAAAATCATGCAGCAAAAACCACCTAGTTTCGCGCTTACCTTAATTAGTTTGGCGCTTTTAACAGCGTCCGCCAAAGCCCAAGAAGATTTCGCTTGGCATGCTGGCGATCATCACATTCACAGCCGCTTTAGCGTTGGCTGGAACCGCGATATGGATCCGCCGAGCCCGATCATTGGCGGAGATGCAATCTATCCAATTCATATGAATGCGCTGATGGCAAAGTATTTTGGCTTAAGCTGGATGGTGGCAACAGATCATGGCGGCCCCAACCACAGCAAAGTGAACTTTGAAATGGCTTACCCAGAGCTGCTGCAGTCTCGCATGGTGGTGCCCGAGGTAGTGCAATTTTACGGCATGGAGTTTGACACCCCGGGTGCCGATCATTCTAGCCTTATCATTCCATTTACTGACGATGAGGCTGACAAACTAGTCGCCATCGAATCCCGCTTTGCGAAACACGAGCCATGGCCAGCAGACCCATCATGGGATAGCGAACCGCGTATGCTCGAGGCACTTGCTGCTATGAAAGTACTTACGCCGCCACCTCTTCTTATCGCCAACCACCCTTCTCGCTCGGCGCCAGAATTAGGAGTCTACGGCTTAGATACTCCTAGTGAATTGAGAGATTGGAACGATACCGCGCCTAATGTGGCAGTGGGCATGGCCGGGGCGCCCGGCCATCAGGCGGGCACGTTAAATCCAGATGGCACTGCCGATATGGACGGTGCTCGGGGCGGCTATGGCCGCTACCCTACTCTGGGTGGGTTTGATCAGCTTACTGCGACCTTAGGTGGGTTTTGGGATTCAATGTTAGGCGAAGGCAGGGATTGGTGGATTACCGCCAATTCTGACTCCCATGTCCATTTCACTGAAGGAGGCTCTGATTTTTGGCCGGGGGAGTTTTCAAAAACCTACGTCTGGTCCGAGAAAAATCATGACTCAATTATGGCCGGTATTCGCGGCGGCCATGTCTTTGTCACCACCGGCGATTTGATTAGCGAGCTGTATGTCACTGTCTGGGACCCAAGCCAATCCCTCAACGCAGCCATTGGTGAAGAGGCGCTTCTTGAGACTAGCGATAACCTCATGGTCACGATTCGATATCTAGACCCAAACACCAATAATCACAATGGCGACAACCCTAGCGTGGCAAGAGTCGACTTGATCATCGGCGAAATCGGCAATCGGGCTACAGATAAGACCACTGACAAACACCCAAGCACCGAAGTTTTAGCTCGTTTTTCTGCGCAGCAATTCTCTCAAGATGGCCCCTACCGAGAGATAAGCTACCAACTGCCTGAACTGACAGTCGATAGCTATATCCGAGTTAGAGGCACTAACACTGCTGAACTAGAACCCACCCCAGACCCAAGAGGTGAAAACCCGTGGCAGGACCTGTGGTTTTACGCCAACCCCATAAGACTTAGGCTGGAGTAGAGGCAAAGAACTAGCCCTAGGGCTTACGACCCATGCAACAGATAGTGCAGCGCGCTAATCGCGCACCGCTGTGGCTTCTATCTCCACAAACATCAGTGGCGACACCAGTGAGGCGATCTGAAACGCGGAGCGTGATGGCAGGTTTGGCTGCTGCTCGGTCCCAAAGAATTGCGTATAGCCTTCCATGAAGCCGGCAAAGTCCATTTGATTGTTGTTGGCTGGGTCGCCCACAAGAAAAACCTGCAGCTTGATAATGCTGCCCATTTCTAAACCCATACCCTCAAGATTCTGCTTAATACGATTGAGTACCGAAATCGTTTGAGTCTTTGTGTCGCCGTAATAAGCTGGCTGTCCTACCGTCGCGCTTGCATCGGCTGGTGCCGGGGTTGCACCGCTTAAGAAGACGATGCTGCCCGCAGTGACTTCTACCGCTTGGGCAATGGGAAAAGTGGAGCCTCCCGGCAATGGGTATCGGGTCACGTCAGCACTTGCAATGCTCGCTGCCAACAGGCTAAAACCCACCAAACCAACTAACTTAATAACTAAACCTGACATACCATTCTCCCTAGAAGTGTGACTGTAAATTGAGCGGATCATTCTAGCGCCCAAAGGCAGGTTTCGCCTATCCTTCAGCGCAAACTTCGGGCATTCTTTAACTAAACCAAGGGCCGTGCTAACTTCTCTGCCTAGCAAACAAAAACAACAACCCTTCTTGGGGAGAAACAGATGAAAAACAGTAAGTTATGGATAAGCGCCGCGACAGCGTTGCTGGTTGGCCACACCTCATTGGCACAGGACACCGGTGTCATAGGCCCCAGCCCCTACGAATATACAACCCAGCAGTGGATGCAACCGTTTGCTGAAGAAGGCTTTACTTGGGGCGGTAATTCCAGTGTTTTTGTAGAATCAAAAGAGCGCATTTTCCTTTTGCAGCGCGGTGAGACCGAATTACCAAATCCGTTGCCGGATGAGTACACTAATTTCGCCGGTTCTATGGGTTGGAATGTATTGAGAGGCCGTGGCAGGGTTTGGCGCAACTGCATCTATATCATTAACAGCGATGGCGAAGTCATCGATGTGTGGGATCAGTGGGACCATTTGTTTGCCGGCACCGACGGCCCAGGGCCCCACCGGATTACCCAAAATCCCTATGATCCAGAAAAGAAAATCTGGGTCATCGATGAAACTGGCCACATTATCTATGTGTTCTCCAATGACGGCGAACGCCTAGTCATGACCCTCGGTGAAAAGAACATCACGGCCAAAGATGAAACCCATTACTCCTTGCCACAAGATATTGTTTTTCTACCTGACGGCAAATTCCTTATCGGCGATGGCCTAGGTGACAATCACCGGATTGTGGTGCGCAATGCCGATGGCTCCTACCACTCCGAGTTTGGTGAAGCGGGCACTGAGCCCCATCAGTTCACGAGCATTCACAGCTTAGCCTTCGGCCCTGATGAGATGCTTTATGCATTAGATCGGGACAACAAAGACGTCAAAGTATTCAAGCAAGTGGCGAGCAAGACATCCGCTGAATACCCAAGCTACGAGTATCAAACCACCTGGGGTGATCTAGGACTGCCGCTGGACATCTATGTCAGTGAGGATAATGCATGGGTTACAGACCTTAACCCGCCAAAGATAGTCCAGTTCAACCTAGACGGCAGCCGCGAGTATTCATGGTATCTGCCGGTTGAAGGCCCGGATTTTTGGATCGAGATGCATTCTATGTCGGTAGACGATGACGGCAATCTGTATGGCACCGACAATCAAGCCGGCCGCCCGCAAAAGCTGATTCCTAGATCGGATGCGAATCCAGACCATATTGTAAGAAAGCAGTACATACCTCGCTAGGCCTGCTCCTGGGCTCGGCACTCAGCATCGTCTCTGGCAGCTTGATAAATTTGCTGTCAGCGACGACGTTGACCCACGCACGAAACCCGCCCGTGTTAGCGTTCAGCCTCTAAGTACTCACGCCTGCAGGCCCAATGGGATTGCGCCCACCGCTTTTGGAGTCATACCCACGAAAGTTTTTGCCTGCGGATTCGGTTTTCCTGAATTCCTCCCAACCTACACCCAACCGTGTGCTATACCTAAATTAGGGCACCGCCTAAACATCAACAGCCCCAGCTTAGCTTCAGGCAATTGCAATTCGGTGCCAACGACTGTCCTATTGCGAATTTACAGCTGAATCACAGCGGCGGAGCGGCTTGTTATGAAAAAACTGAACCCAAAAGACCTAGCTAAAAGCTCTGCAGGGCGCCATTGTGGAGACCCTATTGCCACTCAAAATGCAGTAACCCCCGCCAGCAAGGAGCTGAAACGTGCAGACGAGCTGATTGCAAAAATCAACGCAAGGTTAATGCTGTTAAGCGATAACACAATGTCGCAGCCGACTGACAAACTCAGTATCAAGCCAAAAACCAATTTACTCGCCTATGTAAAACAGCTAACCACCAATTCCTCCGCGCAAATAGCAGACAAGCTGCAGACATTAAAGCCAGTCATTGATTCTTCGAGCCGCCACTGCGAGGCACTGAGCGTATTAGTCTCTACCCAACCCATTCTGATGCTGGACTCTCTCGAAACTGATGAAACAACAGAATCTAAACTGCTAGCAGGCTTGGGTTCCCAGCATCAAGCCCTGACCAACTTGGACCGTATCCACAGCGATATTCTAAGCCTGCATTCTTTCCAGGATTTAGTAAGCCAAGCAACTATCGAGGCAGCCAATGCAGTTGATCTGATAAAGCAAGATCTTGAAGATGTGAAAACTGTGTTGAATTCACTGCATGAGTTCAACCTTGGAGAGGCGAACCTGCCCCTTACTCAGCAAATTGATAATGACTCGGCGCCAACGTCTCAACCCCGCAGATAGATCATAAGCTTGAACTGCAATAATTAAACGCGAACCAGCCCCACCGAAGTCCAATCTAGTCGACTGCACTGCATCACCCCCGGCTAGCCTATCTATTACCTAAAAGTCACCCAAAAACTGCCTTTAATGCGAACTAGGTCAAGGAAATCGCCCAGTCATAGTGATAACTTTGCGGCAAATCACAGTGATTTTTCCTTTTTTGTTAGCAACGCCCCCAACCTAACAGGCAGAATGTATTTATGGTCCCTCTGGTATTGTCTATTGATGACGATAAATCGAGCCAATTTTTAATGCATGCCTATTTGAAAGATGAGGACTTTTGTTCCAATTTCGTCACCAAAGTCAACGGCCAGGAAGCCATCGACTACCTAACCAAGCTTTCCACCGAAGCCTCTGTTAAGGGTTGGCCAGATGTGATCTTCCTCGACATCAACATGCCGGTATTGGATGGCTGGGGGTTCATGGCGCGCTTTAAAGAGCTGTGCCAGCTGCATCGGCAGTACCCAATCGTTGTCATGGTTTCTGCAACTCAAACTGCTGAAGACCTAGCCAAAGTTGAGGCCGAGCCGCTGATTCTAAACCTCACATTAAAACCCATTAACTCGCGCACAATCGACCAGTTGCGACAACTCAGTGCGCTTAGGCGCTTTTTCGATACCCGCCAACCAAGCGCTTTGGGGAAATAGGGACTACCGCGGCTCCCTCAACTGTCTTTATTTATCCCTTGCCAGCCCCCAACCCAGCCCTAATGCGCTAAACTGCTTGGCAATGATTGTTGCCGTTTAGTGTCGTTATAATGAACCCGCCAAAAAAGACCGTCATCACAGGAACCCTTGCACTGCAAAGTGAAGAATTTGGCCGTTTTTCTGAACAGCAAATACTGCTCCTGCAGGCGATCCACAGGGCTGGTTCAATAACCAAGGCCGCGAAGGCAGTAGGCATCAGCTATAAAACGGCCTGGGATCGAATTGAGGGCATGAACAATCTGTCAATCCAGCCCTTAGTCAAGCGTTCAGCCGGTGGGGCCAAAGGGGGAGGCACTGTGCTTACCGAAGCCGCCGAACGCTTCATTTCCCAGTTCATTGCGCTACAGCGCGAGCACAGTCAGCTGCTGCAGCAAATGGGCGGTGAACTGGACACCAAACAGACCTCCAAATCACCCAGTTCTAGTCCTGTACTGAGCTCCAGTGCTCGCAATCAGCTAAGAGGTCGTATCGCTTGCATTGTGGTGGGAAAAATCGATTCTGAAATCTCAATCGACTTAGGCAACTGTGTGCAGATAGTCGCTGTTGTTACTAACACCAGCCGGCTTGAAATGGACTTAGAGGTAGGCGATTTTGTAATCGCTTTGATCAAGTCTTCTTGGATACTGCTCAGCAAACACCTCGGGCTGAAGACCAGTGCACGCAATAACCTTGAAGGAGAGATAGTGCGTTTGATAAAAGGGGATGTGAACAGCGAAGTGATTATCGACATCGGCAATGAAAAAACCCTTTGCTGTATTATTACCAATACTAGTGCTAAAGAATTAGAACTTCAGGCTGAGGACCCTGTGATTGCTTTTTTCAAGGCTTCAAGCGTCATTCTACTCTCTGACTAACGAGCAACCGCCACTGCTTTTAACTGCGCCCAAACCCCCAGCCCAAGCTGCAGGTTCAATCGCTGCAATGACCAATTGGAAACCCGGGCCAAAAGGATAGTTTGCCCCACCTGTAGCCTGACCAAACTCATCCAGCTGCTGCTATCACTCTCGATACCAATAACAGTAGCCGGTAATCGATTCAAAATGCTGCTGTCGTGATGATCAGTTAGGGCAATACTGACATCCGATGCCTTTATACGCAGCCTTATAGATTGCCCCACTTGGTTTGAATTGTCTGCCAGCCAGAGCACACCGCCATCAAATTCGGCTAACAGCAGACCCCATGAGGTCTCTCGCTTGGTCAGTTGAGCCGAAAATACGGCGCTGCGATCTGAAAAACTCGAGAACGGTAAATTTAAATCGGCGACAACGTCTTCCACTGACCCTGCCGCCACACAGGCCCCCTGCTCTAACACCACTAAGTGATTGGCCAGTCTCAGGACCTCATCATCGGAATGGGTGACATATAAAATAGGAATTTTAGTATGCGCTTGGAGCTTATCCAAATACGGCATAATTTCCTCTCTTCGGCTTTTGTCTAAGGAAGCCAAAGGCTCATCCAGCAGCAATACACTGGGCCTTAGTAACAAGGCGCGAGCGATTGCTACTCGCTGCCGTTCTCCTCCAGAGAGTTGACTGGCTTTCTGCGGGAGTTGACGCTGAATACCCATTAGCGCCACAACTTCATCGTAAAAATCTTTGGCCGCGGAATTGGTTGCCTTACCGCTAGCCAGCGCCAAATTTTTCTCTGCCGTCATAAAAGGCAACAGACTCGCCTCTTGAAACACAAAGCCAAGGCTGCGCTTATGAGTGGGTAGGAAAAAATCAGACGACTGCCAAAGCTTGTGACCTATCTTAATCTCAGCGTGCTTTGCTCGCTCTAGCCCCGCAACGCACCTAAGCAGGGTTGTTTTGCCTGAGCCAGATGCCCCGTAGATCATCGTCACTCCTGTGCTAGGCAAGCTAAGATCAACATCGAGTCGAAAACTCGAAGCCTTTGAAGGAGCATGTTTGACTCGCACTCGCAGAGTGTCTGACGCGGCAGGTACGGCATCTGCTGCACTATTACTGGCTCTATCTGTCATTGCTAAACCTTAAGAGGTTTTTGTTACTTCCAGTGGAATAAACTAGTAATAGGACCAGAAATGAAAAAACTACCATGGCCGCCGCAAGGGTGTGGGCCTGGCTATAGTCTAAGGCTTCAACGTGGTCATAGATTTGGACCGATATAACCCGAGTCTGGCCCGGTATGCTGCCGCCGATCATTAGCACTACGCCAAATTCACCAACCGTGTGGGCGAAACCCAACACGGCCGCAGTCAAGAATCCTGGCTTGGCCATTGGCAGAACGACCCAGAGAAAAGCCTGCCAAGGATTTAAACCTAGAGTCGCGGCTTGCTCAAGTGGCCTGTTTCCCAGCGCCACAAACGCATTTTGAATGGGCTGCACCACAAAAGGCAGTGAGTAAAATACCGAGCCCACTACTAAGCCTGAAAAAGTGAATGCCAATGACGGCAACCCCAACCAACTGACTACTTTTCCCAGCGCCCCATCAGGACTCATCAGCAGCAGTAAATAGAACCCCAGCACCGTTGGCGGCAGAACTAAAGGCAGAGCCACCAACGCACTGAAGAAACCTCTCAGCGCGGACTGGGTGCGGGCCAACCACCAGGCGATGGGAGTGCCTACTAAGAGCAGAATAATCGTGACAGTTGCCGCCAAGCGCAGCGTCAGCGCAATAGCCTGTAGATCTGACTGCGAGAAAATATCCACTACAAATTGCCCTTGGTATTGCTGGCGGTAACATAACCAAAGCCCGTAATCAGTTTCTCGGCTGCATCGCTAAACAAGAACTCAAAGAACTGCATCGCCGCTGAATTGCCCTCTGCCCGGTTCAGCATAACCGCACTTTGTTGAATTGGTTCATGTAGCTGCGGCGGCACGATCCAGTAGTCTGTTTCCGGCACTGCCGCAATCACCTGTGAAAGTGCGACGAAGCCCACTTGGGCACTTCGCGTATAGGCAAATTGATAGGCCTGAGAAATATTCTCACCCAGCACTAGTTTGCCCTGAACCGCCCCGTAGATTTTGGCGTTGTCCAACACCTGCCTTGCTGCCAATCCATAGGGTGCTATGCGAGGATTCGCCATGGCTATTTTAGTCACTTTTGGGTTTTGCAGAGCATCCAGGCCATCGATACTGACCCCGGAATCTCGACTCCATAATACGAGCTGCCCAGTGGCATAAACTCTTGGCTCGGTTAGAGTAAGCCCCGCACCGTCTAAAGCCTGTGGTTTAGCCGCATCGGCTGAGAGAAACAGATCGAAAGGGGCACCGTTTACAATTTGGGCATACAGCCGCCCAGAGGATCCATAAGAGACCACAAGCCGGTGCCCACTTTGCTGCTCGAAAGCTGCCTGCAGCACGGCCATAGGCTGCATGAAATTTGAGGCGACAGCCAGGTTAACTTGCTCAGCCATGCTCTGGGTTGCCAGCGCTAGCCCAAGCAACAGGGCCGCAACACCGTTAAAGTAGAATCTAGGATGCTTCACATTGCTCTCGTAAGTCGTTGTTTCAAATACAAATGAAAACTTCGTTATATAGTAATTTATATAACGATTGCCTGCAATTCATGATTAGAGGCCCACTGGGTTAGGAATACGGCTTATAATGCCCACCGAATGCAACAACCAGCTGGTTAAATCAGAATTTATGGACAAAATATCCCGCAGCAACCTCCGCCCTATGCGAACTCTCAACTTGCTTTCAGCTAGGGAGATACAGGGCCTTATGTCATCCCAAGACGAGGTGAGATCACTATTCAGGGAATGCGCACTGGCGGTGCTCAATACTGGCAACTACGAGGACGATGTCACCAAGCTGCTGGAGAAGTTTCAAGACTTTGAAATTGACGTAACGCCCCAATCAAGGGGGCCCATAATGTCAGTGACGAATGCCCCTGCCTCGGCCTTTGTAGACGGCAATATGATTCGCGGTATCCAGGAACATCTGTTTTCAGTACTCAGAGACATAGTGTACGTCAACCATTCTATTGGTGGCAGCTATGACTTGGCGAGTCGACGGGGTATCACAGACGCCGTGTTTGATATTCTGCGCAACGCCAATGTTGTGCGCCCAAATATTCGACCCGACTTAGTGGTTTGCTGGGGCGGCCACTCTATCGGACGTGACGAGTATGATTTCACTAAAGAGGTTGGCTATCAGCTCGGACTTCGCGGCCTGAACATTGCTACCGGGTGTGGCCCAGGCGCAATGAAAGGCCCTATGAAGGGAGCGGCCATTGGCCATGCTAAGCAGCAGCAAGAGTTAAGGCGCTATATTGGTATAACCGAGCCAGGCATTATTGCTGCCGAGGCGCCCAACCCGATCGTGACCGAACTGGTTATACTGCCTGACATCGAAAAGCGCCTAGAAGCTTTTGTCCGCCTTGCTCACTGCATTGTTGTTTTCCCAGGTGGCGCTGGCACCGCCGAGGAGCTGCTTTATATTCTCAGCATCTTAATGCACGAAAAAAATGTCGGTCACCCCTATGGCCTGGTTTTGGCTGCCTCAGAGCACGACGGCGACTACTTTTTAAGCATGGACCGATTTATCAGAAACACCCTTGGCGATGAGGCTACCAGCCATTACGAAATAATAATTGGTAATGCCGAAGAGGTGGCTCGACGGGCCAAATCCCATGTTATCACTCAACGTAAACACCGCATGCAAACCGGCGCCGCCTATGGGTTTAATTGGGAGCTGTTCATTCCATCTGAGCTGCAGGCGCCGTTTATGCCAACCCATGAAAATATGGCGGCACTTGAGTTAACCGACGAAGTGTCGGCATACCAGCTGGCTTCAAATCTGAGAATGGCATTTTCTGGCATTGTAGCCGGCAATGTGAAGGCGTTTGGGGTCGAAGAAATTCGTAAGCATGGCCCTTACCAAATGCAGGGTTCTCCTGCGATCATGGGCGAGCTAGAACAGCTGCTAGAGTCTTTCGTTGCTCAAAAGCGCATGAAGCTAGACTACAAGAACTACACACCTTGCTGGAGGTTTAAAGCATAAGCTACTGTTTAAAATCGCCATTTTAAGATAGAAAGAGCGTTAACAGTGTTTTATCGCCCCTATTTTTGCCCGTTCTGCCGCATTGCAACAACGGCTGCCAGATATACTATGATCCACAAACGGGGCAACTCACCTTAACCAATGAAGACCATCCATGCAAAAGGCTTTACTCTAATTGAGTTGATGACTGTGACAGCGGTCATTGGCTTGCTTATGAGCGTCGCTGTGCCGGCATTCGTGCGCTATACCGACCGCGCGCGGTTTGCCGAAGCGATTCTTGCCACAAGCCAATACAGAGCGGCAATCGAGGTCGCCGCCACTCGGGGCTTGTTTAGAACGACACGAGATATGTACTCAGGAACCCTTGGAGTACCCGGCTTCCAATTTGGTGCTCAACTCAGTGATGGCTCGCCGCTTCAGTTTACAGGTGTCGTACAGGGCTCGATCTGGGTATTTTGGGGCAATGATGGCAGCGAATTAGCCTCCCAAAGCTATATCCTGAGAGCCTTGAACGTCACCCCGCCAATCCAGTGGCAGGTGGGCGGCTCGTGCTTAGCCGCCGGGTATTGCTAACGCCAGCGCAGACCTATGACCACAAGCCAACATTGCGCCAACCACCCTCTCGTCGCCGCTATCGGCCAATGCGCCAGCTGCAGCAATTGTCTGTGTGGGATGTGCGCAACCTTTGCCGACTCCCAAATCTATTGCGAAGCCTGTTACAAAAACTACGAAACCGACAAACTGGTCAAAGCCACCACGGCAAAACTAGGCTCAGCAAAACCTGCTGACATAGTAGCGCTGTCCGAAGAGGCCCCGTTCTCGCGACCTGACAGAAGCCAAAAAACCTTGCAAGGAATCCGCCTTGGTTTTTACTCTTTTTGTGTAGGTGGGCTGGCTTGGGGCCTTTATGACTATAATCAACCGCCTATTATTCCTCGGGATGCCACGATTGTGCAGCTTGAGCAAACCCAGGCTGAACTTATCCAATGCCTGTCGGTATTCGCCGAGATCGGCCAGCAACTTAGCAGTGGTGATGGCCCCGCGCTAGATCTTCGGTGTGCTGACACGACTTTGAGCAATCGCGTACGGGAAACCGCAGATGAACTTACGGTTATACACCCAAATCCAAAGTTTTACGGCGCCGAAGCCATTTTTGTCAGTGACAAAAACCCAATCCCCATCGTTGTGCCCTTAGATGAATAATGCCGATGCGCCTATCTCTGCCTGTAATTGAAAAGCTATCGATGCACTGGAATGTGTTGACTAACGCATTCTTGCGGAATTTATCTGGTATTCTTTTGCACTGCGCAGACACTCGACAAACCGTCACCCTCAAAATAGACACAAAGCAATGGAAGATAGGCGTTTAGCAGCAATTGTGTTCACCGACATCGTTGGCTATTCCAGCATGATGGCCGCCGATGAAAATACGGCTTTGGCCACTGTGGTGAAGCAGCGCGAAATACTCCAGCCCATTATCATTGAGTACGGCGGGCAGTGGCTTAAGGAAATGGGCGACGGCACTTTATCGAGCTTTTCAAGCGCCAGCCGGGCAGTGCTTTGCGCCATTGAAATTCAAAGCCAACTCTCTCAATTGGTCCAGTTCAAAGTGCGCATTGGTATTCACTTAGGAGACATTGTCTTCGCCAATTCCGATGTTTTTGGCGACGGTGTTAACATCGCGGCGCGAATCGAATCAGTGGCTGAGCCTGGCGGTATAGCTATCTCGGGCCAGGTCTTTGATACCTTGAGCAGCAACAAAACCATCGCAACCAGCTTCCTTGGCGAAAAGCGGCTGAAGAACATCGACCGCGCTATACGTGTCTATGGCGTCTGCAATAACGGTCTGCCTGTAGGCGAGGCATGGCTCGAGGCGTCAGATGACATGCCCAATACCAGACCAAGGTTGGCAAACCTGTTTTTGTTAAAGCAGCCTTCCGCGAGCATCTTAGCAACAATAGTCATGGTCGCGATAACCTGGCTCGGCCTGTCCCTGGGTAGCCAGTCTAACGAACTTGAGCCTCCACCCAGCCCGAGTTCTGCAACAATTAACACGCTAACCGAAGACGAAACTGTTGAGCAGGTGGTGAGTGCTATCCCACAAGAAACAGCCGCGCCCAATACGGTGGATCGACCAATTACTGGAGACTCTTCAGTAACAGAAGCTCAATCCAATGAACAAAGCGTCAATCCCGATGGCGTCTTTATCACCCCTGTTTTGGAATCCGTGCCAGCATTTGATACACAGGCAGCGCGCAGTAGTGTAAACACTGACAAGCCAAGTGCTGGCGCTGCAGCAACTATAGAGTCTAGCACTGTCACGACTGAGCAAACCGCCCCTGACGATCAATCCGATTTAAGCCAGCGAACAGCGCCCGAATCAAACTAAAAAATCAGTGTTTGCCGCTCCATGCACGAGTTGGATTAAAAAATATTTGTAAGCCAGCTTCCTTGGCAGTAATGGTATAGCCATCGGTATCATTCAACCGAGCTAGTTATTGTCGTCAGTTGAAAGGTTTGAATCGGAACCCCATTGCGATGACATACTAAGCGAGTAGCGCTGCCAACTTTATGCCACCCAGTTAACTAAAAACCATGGAGTTCCAATGCTTAAATTACTAATTTTTATCTGCAGTTTAGCGTTGCCAGCGCTTGCCCTGCCGCAGGATGTGACAACACTTTATTTAGTCAGGCACGCCGAGAAAATTGACTCCTCGCGAGGCTCGGATTTAACCGAGGTCGGCAAGGAACGAGCGCAGGGCTTTGCCAAGCTATTGCAAGGCAGCGCCCTTACCCATGTTTATTCAACGCCATTTGTCAGAACCAAAAACACCGCAGCACCAGCCGCGTTACTGCACAACTTGGACATAGAAGAGTACGCTGCGGGC
Source organism: uncultured Pseudohongiella sp. (assembly GCA_964352445.1). GTDB lineage: Bacteria > Pseudomonadota > Gammaproteobacteria > Pseudomonadales > Pseudohongiellaceae > UBA9145. The sequence continues at coordinate 104,088 of CAYGSO010000004.1, forward strand.
AACCCCAAAGACTTTGCTGACACGCTAAAAAGCTTGTCTGGCACAGCACTGGTTGTGGGTCACTCCAACACCATCCCCAAGCTAGTCAACGCATTGACTGGCGAGAACTTCGACGATCTTGACGAGCGAGTTTATGACAAAGTCTACATAGTGAAATACGTTGACGCCGTATATTCATCTCTAGAAATAATCCATACCCAGCCCAGAACCCCTGCTCGCTAGCTCACTATTTGCTGGCAAAAAGCGAGAACCGGTTCTCTGGGTTCTTCTGCATACGCCCAGAGACAAACCAACCCTCGATTAGATCCTATCTTTGAGTTCTTGGGGTATTTTATCTGGACTCAATATTGGATCAGGCAGGCTCGCCTGCCTGATCCCGCCTATCCAATGCTGTTGCTCCAGAATAACTTGCTTATCAAACGCAGTTACCTGATGCTCATGATGGTAAGTAAAATCTGACACCAGGGTGATAAAAAACTCCCCGGGGTTATCCGGTTTTACAACAATTTTAGCGCCCTCATTGGAATGGTCCAATGTGTCTTCATAGTCTAAGCCCGCGGTTCTTCGCTTCGCATTTGGGTAGAGAATAAACGGGCAAACCTGCATAGCGTACTCCGCGCACTCTTTGTGACAAGGCGGTTCTTTATAGATTCTAACCACCGCGCTAGTGGCATCGCCAACCATGGCATACAGCGGCGTGGTAAAAGCATTGCCACAAATCCAGCAGGCTTTTTTCATCACCGAAAGGCCCGCTTTATCGCCATCAGTAACCCGGAAATCGTCGCCTTTTACAAACCAAGGCTTGAGATAGCCGGCCTGTGTTATTGGCAGATTTTGCATTTGCACTGGGATGGGAATTTCTGGGCGTTTAAGGTTTGCGGTCACGTTTGATTCTGAGCCGTTGAGATAGTTTCGAGATGAGAGTGTACCGCAACTAAAAGCGCAGTTTAAAGGGCCTATTGGTTTGCTGAGTGAGGCACGCGTCGAACTTTGCTCAGATCATAGCCCTCGTCCTCAATAATCTTCAGCATTGCGTTGTAGTCGGTCTCGGACAGATCAGGCTGCCTAGCCATTAACCACACATAGTCGCGCTTAGTTCGGCCGATGATGGTCATATCGTAGTTATCGCTAATATACACTACTCGATACTCGGCTTTGATGGGCCAAATAAATTGCATACCCCACACTGCATTGCCAGTGCCGTCTGTTACAAAGCCCGTCGGCGTGTAGGTCTTGAGCGGCCCAGTAAGGCTGCCCTTGTTAAAAGTAAATGTAGTCGCCACCTTGCCATCGACGGCTTCCCCATAGCTTTCCACTGCATTGTAAGCGTCTGTTTCTATAAAAGTTGGAATATTCCCAATGACATACCAGTCACCGGCAAACTTCGACAAATCAACGTACTGCGCTGTGCGAATAGGGCCGAAACTAGTACTCGACTGGCAGGCAGCTAAAATAACAAGACTGAGAAAAAATAATGCTTTAAGGTAAATCATGCCATGTGCCCTGCCGCAAAGAACCTTTGCAGTATTTTTTGATGGAATACCGTGGGCTGCAAGTTTGAGCAGCAACAAGGCCTTCAATTGCTTGAGTTGTTAGCTGCTATACGTAACGCTATTCGATTCGGATTTTTTAGCAGTGGATTGGGCTTCAAACCCAATTAATGCCGACTGCATAAAAGGCAAAATGGATTCTATAAAACGCGAGGAAGTGTTGATTGAAATTGGCAAGCAGTGCACGCAGGTTACACCCTAGTTTTCGGTGAGGTCTGCGAACTGCACGCCGTTGGGGCCATTTTGCTCTTTAAAAAAGGCAAAAACTCGGTCGAGATCAATTGGATAATCATTTTCATCCAGCACACGCTTTATAACCCGTCCACTGGCTTCACTAGTCTGGGAGGACGTATCAACAATAAGCGGTGTGCGGAACCTTTTCTCTTCGTCGAGAATAATGCTCACTTTAGGCTTCAACCGGCTATTTTTATTGGAGTCTATAACTACCGCAACTTCGCTGCTGCGCAGTTCAACCAACGAGCCGGTTGGATAAATGCCTAAGCATTCAATAAACTTTTCTACCAAAATCGGCTCAAACTGGGTGCTTCTGCAGCTAAACAAAATTTTCATAGCTTCTGTCGCCGGCCTAGAGTTGTCGTAACAACGATTAGTTGTTATCGCGTCATAGGTATCGACAATAGAAATCATCCGGGTATAAAGGCTAAGGGTTTCAGCAGACAAACCTCTGGGATAGCCAGACCCATCCATGCGTTCGTGGTGGCCAAAGGCTGCCTCTATCACTGCCTTCGGAATACTCTCATCCTGCGAAAGAATGTCCTTACCAATGCGGCAATGATCTTTGATCTGAGTAAACTCTTCTTCAGTCAGGCGAGCAGGTTTGTCAAGAATTTTCTGATCAACTTTTAATTTGCCTACATCGTGTAACATCCCGCACATGCCTAAGGTTTCTAATTCATCTGCTCCCAACCCAAGATGCCGCCCAAATGCGATAGCAAGTATGCCTACATTCAAACAGTGCTCGGCGATGTAGTTATCTTTAGACCTAAGTCTGCCTAGCCATAAAAGTGCGTTGGGATTAGAGACAATGCTTTTAACACATGATTTTACCGAGCTACGAATTCGCGTGACATTAATACCATCGCCTTCGACCATACGCTTCATGTTTTCTTTTATTTGGCTGCGCGCATCTTCGTGAGCGACCCTAGCCGCTGCAAATTCTTTTTCTATACTTTTTAGAAACGGCGAAGCTATGCCATCGGTTGGAACCGGTTCCCGCGCAGTTTGAATAATCTTACTTTTTTGCCTGTCAACAAAAATATGCTGACACTCGCCTCGCACTTCACCGACCTGCTTTTGAGTGCTCAGTAAAATCCCTTGAAATACAAATCGGGTTTCCAACCAAGGCCGATCCGGGTAAGCCATATACATGCCGATCTTGATATCAGACGCTTTTACGCGCTCTAGTCTTTCGGCATTAGGGGGTATGAATTCACTCATAGTGATGATCAGCTACTTCAAATTGGGCTTGATGACTATATCAAGCACCCTGTCATAACAACAAGCATGTTTCGCTTATTTAGTGGCCACCTAGTTAGCTCTAACACATCTCAGCGCGCTATTAGAGTCTGTCAGCCTACGGGATAGATTATCCATCCGGCTAGAAATGTGATCCAACTAAAGCTAAAGTAACGCAAACTTTATAGGCAGTAAGCCCTATTAGCCTTAGCTTCACCATTCAGAGGCTTGCCGCGACTTCGACAGGAAACCCTAGCCATGAGAATCAGCCGCTCCATAAAAGTCTTGGTCTTTTTATCAACTTTTCTGCCGCTGCTAGGCTACTCGCAGACTGAGCCCTATCCTCTGACTGTCGACCATCTTATGTCCCTTAAGTCCGTATCTCGGCCGCAGGTAAGCCCAGATGGTGAATGGGTAGCCTATGTTGTTAGCTCCCTTGATATGGAAGAAGACAAACGCAACTCCCAGATTTTTATGGTTGCAAGCGGGGGTGGGGAGCCAGTTGCTATGACGGCCATTGATACCTCCGCAAGCGACCCAAAATGGAGCCCTGATGGCAGGTTTCTAACGTTCAAAGCCAGCAAAGGCAAGGACGCAAAAACTCAGATTTGGAGCTTAAACCGCAAAGGCGGTGAAGCCATAGCGCTAACCGATGTGAAGCAAAGCATTGGCGATTATGACTGGTCGCCGGACAGCAGCAAGCTGTTATTGGTGCTAACTGACCCCAAGCCAGCGGATTTAACCAAAGACACAAAGGACGATGACAAACCAGCCCCTTATGTGATTGATCGCATGCAGTTCAAACGTGACTATAGCGGTTACCTAGACCGTCGCCGCACTCATATTTACGTGTTCACGCCAAATGATGAAAGCACTACCCAGCTCACGTTCGGTGATTACGATGACTCTGCCCCCGTATGGAGCCCCGATAGCCTGTCTATCGCTTTTGTGAGCGACCGTTCGGAAGATCCTGATCTAAACTACGGAACCGATATATTTACTGTCAATGTTGACGATGAAGAGCCTGTGCTGACTCAAGTTACGTCACATCCTGGGCGTGACTTCTCTCCAGCATTTAGCCCCGACAGCAAAAGCATAGCTTATGTCACCTCGACTGGCCCCGACGTCGGCGGCTCCGCACTAACCCCCACTAAGTATTTGGCAGTCACTGAAATTGGCGCGGACCAACGCAGGGTCTTGACACCCAACTTAGATAGGAATGTATCTAGCCCAGAGTATTCTAGCGATGGCCGGGACATCTATTTTCGTCTTGAAGACAGCGGCATGGACCACCTTGCTAAAGTCAGAGCCCGTGGAGGCGATGTGGTTCGAGAAGTTGGTGGCGATGTCAGTGTCCAAGATTTCGCCATGGGCGGCGACAACACAGTAATCTCAATGGCTAATTCATCCCTACCGAATGAACTCTATTCCTATGCTGACGGCGAACTAACACGGCTAACTTATGTGAGCGATGAAGCACTAGCAGATGTCGCATCAGCAGCCGTAGAAAAGCTGCGTTTTAACAGTGCCGACGGAACTCCGGTTGAGGCATTTTTAGTCAAACCCTTAGGCTATGAAGAAGGCGTACGCTACCCAACTATACTTTGGCTTCATGGCGGCCCGGCGTCTTAATTTGACTATGGCTACAATAGCACCGCTCAGCTTTTTGCGGCCAATGGCTATGCCGTAATTTTACCCAACCCTCGCGGCTCAACTGGCTATGGCAGTGACTTCGCTCACGGCACCGTGGCGGCTTGGGGCGAGAAAGATTTTGATGACGTAATGGCGGCTATCGACCACGGTACCGACATTGGCATAGTCGACCCCCAGCGTACCGGCGTCGGCGGTTGGTCCTATGGCGGCATTTTAACTAACCACGTTATTACCCGAACCCAGCGCTTCAAAGCAGCAATGTCCGGCGCCAGCCTTGGTTTAGTGGCATCGAATTATGGTCACGATCAATACCAGTTGATGTATGAGCTTGAGTTTGGATTGCCTTGGGAAAACCCCCAATTATGGGCCGATCTATCTCCTTTCAACCGAGTCGAAAACATTACTACACCCACCCTGTGGATGGGTGGAGAAGTTGATTGGAATGTCCCTATTAACAACTCCGAGCAGATGTACATTGCCATGAAGCGCCTAGGCCTCGAAACTCAGCTAGTAGTCTATCCCGACGAGCACCATGGCATCCGTCGTCCGACTTTTCAAAAGGACCGGCTGGAGCGCTGGCTTGCGTGGTTCGATCAGTATTTAAAGCCGGCTTCCGAGCTGAGCAGCTTAGACGATTAAATAATCAGCGGTTATATGGCGGGAGTAGTTAACCTAGCGCAGCGAGTAGACTAAAATGCTGTACTTACTCACGCTGATTTTGACCTCCTCTATCGCCAAGACTGCACAAACGATCCAAACAACAAATCCTCTGGTAAGTTATTGAATAGGACTCGGATACTTGAAGCGTTTAAAGGGTTAAGACCTGCGAGTATCGACCAACAATAAAAAAGAATACCGAGAATGGAAAATTTGAATTGCGTTCAAACCGCCAATTGATAGCAGAGTTTTTACATTCGCAGCGCGACACTGATGTCATACTTTATACAAAGACAGCATCACTTAACGGATCATCAGTCAAAGTCAACTCGTTGAATTGAGAGCCAGCTCAATTTTTATTTTCTGCGATAAGACCCAGCGCAATTAGCGCTGTGACAAACAAGCAATTTAAAAAGAAACCTTGCTTGACGAGCAATGGCCTTTCAAAGCTGAATTTAAAAATTTCTTCGACAAATTTTCCAAAGCCGTATCTCGTGCATTGCCTTTTTAAAGATGCGGAAAAAGCTATCAAGATTTAACCCAATAGCCTCACCCGCGCCGCCTAGAGACGTTTTTTCACACTTCGCATCTATTGCAGCATCAAACCTTCAAGGTCTCTAAATAACCCTACAAGCACAGACTCATAACAGCGAAGTTTTGGCGAAGTGTAATGGCTACAAGGTCAAGAATCGCAGTGTATTTATGCCGCCTACTCCTAGTGTTATAGTTGGAAGGCTTGCCAGCTCTTACTTTGAGTAAATTTATGATAAAAAAATTAACCGTAGCAACTTTGCTTTGCGCAAGCCAATCCATTCTAGCTACAGACTTAATCCGTTCTGGCAGTAGTGCGGCAACAATGGGAAGCGGCGGTGTCACTGGACTAAGCCAAGATGCCTTGACATCACTTTCGAGTAATCCAGCGTATCTGGCCAGCTTGGAAAACAGCAATCAAGTAAGCGTTGCAGCCTTGCTAGTAGACTCAGAATTCACCAGCAGTTTGGGCGAAACTGTGGCTGCCGACTCAGGCCCAGGAATTTTTCCAGAGTTTGCGTTGTCAAGACGAGTAGCAGACACCCCTTGGACATGGGGCGCAGGCGCCAATGTGCTATCAGCAATGCGCGCTGACTTTCAATTTGCTGACCCAATTGGCGCCAGTGGCGTGAGTTATGGACATCAAACTCACAGATCTGAATTTGTAGTGGTAAAACTTTCCGCGGGCGTTGCTTACCGAATCTCCAATGCACTCTCAATCGGCGCTTCAATGGGGGTTGCCTACAATCGCAACCAGCTGAAAGCGCCCTATATATTCCAATCCAGCCCTACCCTCAGAGGATTCAAGATTCTAGCTGACCTTGATGCTGATGATTTCGCACTTACAACAAGCGTAGGTATTAACTATCAACTAAATAGCGATTGGCAGTTCAATATTGCTTACAATCCTGAAGTGAGCTTTTCTGCCAACGGCGAACTTATTGGCGACCTAGCTCAGCTCGGTTTAGGGATACCTCAAGCGTTTGCCTACAATGCCAATGTAAAAACAGCATTACCTACAACTCTTATTGCGGGCTTAACATGGCAGGCCTCAGATCGACTACAGCTAGGGGTGCAATACGATTCAATTGGGTGGCAAAAGTCATTTGATACACTTCCAATCCGTCTCACGAACGGATCAAACCAAGAACTAAATAGATTAGTGGGTGATGATTTCATAGAAGATACCGCACCTTTGAATTGGGACAATCAGCGAGCAGTGCACGTTGGCACTGTTTACACCACCAAACGTGGTCGAACCTTTAGAGCTGGCTTAGAAAACAGCAACGTACCCCCTCCTCGTTCTACGTTGACCCCATTAACTGGCGCAATCCTTGATACTGTGTACAGCTTAGGGTTTGATTTTCCGGTGGCTGGAGCCAAAGTAGACTTTGCCTACCGGTACAGCGTTGGCTCAGACACCCGAGTGATTAATAGTGATTTACTCGCTGGTGAATATTCAAACAGTGAACTAAGTCTCAAACTGCACTCTGTTATTCTGTCGCTGTCTTTTTAATACTCACTCACTAGATCAATAAGGTGTCGCCGTTGTAGAGCACTCCTTGTAAACTAAATTCTATTAGCGTTCAAAGGTTATAGTGTGAATATCAACAATAAACTAATTGCCGCCCCACTTCCCTCTATCGAAGAAAGATTCAACAGTGAAATGCTTTCTCGCGAGGCAAGAGCTGAGAAGTTCGCCTGCCTGCTATGGATTGTAGTCATTCTTATCACCTACACATTTTTCATGTTGGAGACCGATTTTCAAAACTCATTGCGGCGAGATATTAGCCTTCTCGTGGCTATTTCAGTGCCCTCATTCACTGCAATATATTTCTATATTCACACAAACCGCTACCATCCGTTGGTCGCCTACATCAACACGCTGCTGCAGTTAAGCGTAGTATCAGGCGCTATATACCTAGATACCCAAGCCTATGGTGCTCAATACGCGCTCAGTTCAATGCCACCTATAGCATACGGATTAGTGATTATTGTTACCTCTTTTCGACTTCGCCCGTTCATGGGGATCTTTGCAGGAGCTCTCGCCGCCACTCAATTCCTTGCAATATATATTTGGGTTAGCCGCTCCGCAGCCGATATGTCGCCAGAGCTATTGACTCAGGTACCCTCCTTAGACTGGGAGGTTACTTTTATGAAAGTTGTCGTCCTTATGGGGCTAGGCGCGGCCGGCAGCTATTCAGCTAGAAGTTTACGCAATGAACTCTACAATTTTATTGCTACGGCTCGCCAAGAGATGCGCCTGCATCAAAGTCTCGGACGCTATGTATCGAGTCAAGTTGCTGACGCCTTGAGAGACGACAACCAGGGTTTACTCACAACAGAGAAGCGAAATGTCGCTGTTATGTTTGGGGACATTCGAAATTTCACAAAATTTGCCAATAGCCACAGCGCTGAAGAAGTAGCCAATTTAGTAAATTCCTTCTTCGATAACGCAGACGAAGCGATTAATCAGCAACAAGGCGTGCTGAACAAATTTCTCGGCGACGGCTTTATGGCGATTTTTGGACTCTTCGATTACGACGAAGACCCTAAGGTCGCTGCCACTAGAGCTGGCTTTGAAATTCTTCGAAACACCAACCAATCTCTGGCATCAAAAGGCATGGGAGTGGGGATCGCTATAAATTACGGCGAAGTAATCGCTGGTGAAATTGGTTCTGCTGGTCGCTGTGAATACACGGTTCTGGGAAACACGGTGAATGTGGCCGCTCGGCTAGAAGGGCTGAATCGAAAGCTTCATTCAAAACTTTTGGTTACTAAAGATTTTTATGAAGCATTGCCTTCAAATTTTGTAACAGCGGTATCAAAAGGCGACCACAACATCCGAGGCATTCCTGAAGCTATTGAATTGACTGAACTTACTTCATTGATCGAATCTAGGTAAAGCCCACTAAATGTAAGAGTTATTTAGTTCTCTCGCCAAATACTATCCCAGGCAACTTGGTTACAGCTATTGCTTTCATTGCTTAAAAAACCACTTAGCTGGCTTCCAAGGATCGCTATCGAGAAAAGTTAACTAGATCCCCGTGAACACACGCTTTATGGCTTTTTTCACCAAAAAACCAAAACGTGACCTAACGCATTACTATCTGATTGTTCATTTGCTATCTTGAGAGCCAATGAAAATGCTGATTAGACGACTCAAACATAAAATTTCGCGGCTAGCGTTGCGGGCTAGGTCATTTGCATTTGAAGTAAATAAGATAGCTTTAACTACCGCAGCCTTTTTGGCATTTTCGACATTGATCTTTTTTAGCCATGAAGCCACTCCAGACTTCACGGATTTTAAAGCTGGGGACGAACGTAAAGCTGCATTTTTTTCCTATTTCCTACCTCTGATTAAACAGCACAATGAAGAACTGCTAACAGTGCGCCAAGAGCTTTCGGAATTAAACGATAATCGTGATCAGCTTTCCTTTTTTGAGCGGCTCAAGGCTAGAAAGCTAGCAGAGCATTATGAGGTAGAAGACTTCTCTATAGAGAACCCTGATGACTGGAATTTATTGCTTAAACGAATAGACATCGTGCCCCCTTCCTTGGCTTTAGCCCAAGCTGCCAATGAGAGCGCGTGGGGTACGTCTCGCTTCGCCACTCAGGGTAACAACTTTTATGGTCACTGGTGCTACGAAGAAGGCTGTGGGTTAGTGCCTAAGGCACGAGAAAATGGCGCTAGCCATGAGGTGGCTGAGTTTGAATCAGCCCAAGAGTCAGTAGAAAAGTACATGCACAACCTAAACCATCATCCTGCATATGCCGATTTAAGGTCAATACGTGCAAGCCTGCGCCAGCAGGACCAGCCCATTACTGGCTTAAAAGTGATATCAGGCTTGGAATCCTATTCTGAGCGTGGTGACAAATATATTGAAGAGTTAAGCGCAATGATTCGTTTCAATGAACTTGGTCGTTATGATTCAGGACAGCAATACGACTTGCTTTAGCAGAAGGCTGCACCGACGCCAGCCCCCTGTTGCCTCATTAGCACAACCCTCAATTCACGAAAAGATTTTCGATTTTTATCACAACGCACTGCTAGTAGCTCTTCGGGTTTTTCCCAAGTATGACAAGTGCCATATAGGGAGTTTTGATCAAATTTTAGGGCGAGGTGACAACTAACTTAGTTTTGGCCTTTTGACTAGGTGCCTCTTTTGCTATTACCAAGTCTGGTTACTTTACTTTACGCCAATTGTCACATTTCATTAATAATTGGTCTCTCATGCGCTTCGTTGAGCGCGTTGATAGCACTCGTTAAGTGAGCGCCCATTTCGCTTGTCTCATCGGTCTCAATTAAAGCCTCCATAGCTCGCTTCGCCACGCCCGAAAAATATCTCGTATCTTGGAAGATAGGAGTGGAGACGTCAGCTGTCATTTTCGTTAATCGGCTCTCTCCAGGGCACGCTGGCTGCCTGTCGCGCACAGCTTGCAGTCTATCAACCCACGGTTCCGCATGATCCGTTTTAATGCGCTCATGCCAATCGGTCTTGCCTGTCCACCAAGTTATAACATCGTCCCACTCGGTCTTTGCTGCCATCATTTCATCTCGGGTTCGTTTCATGGCAGTTTGCACAAAAACCAGCTCATCGGCGCGCTTTACCGCCTAGTCCAGATTGTTTGCATTGCGATCCAATACAAACTGCCCCAGAAACTCTCCGCCCGAAGTAGGCCCCCTCGCTGTTGGCGACAAAGGCAACACCCACTTCATCGGACCGGTAGTAAGAGTCAGACACCTTGGTAAGCGTCTACTGCAAAGCATCTGCCACCCCTTGAAAAAGCGGATCATGGTGGTGCCGTTAACCAGCAGCTGCCAATGGGAGCTGAATAGATAATAGGCGGCAGCAGAGGTTGCACCGGTCTGCCCATCTAACTCTTGGCTTACGTTATACCCGCTACTATTACCCAGCAGTGCCAAATTGGGCCTAGTAACAAACCGAGTTTGAGTCAGTTCTTAGCCGTTCTCTATCTCAAAACCCCCAGCAAAAGGAGCATAGTCCACAGTAAGCGGAATAACTTAGGTTTCTAGCATGTACTTAAACGCATTATGGTACGTTTCACACTTACCAACCGTGCTAGCCCCTTCGATGAGACCGACTCAATTGCTGCTCCCATGCCCCGCTCTGTATTGCCAGTTCGACGCGTAGGCGAACAGATTACTGTACACCTGAGCCGCCGCGTCAGATGGATTGCCGGCGTCGAGAACACCAGCCATGAGTGTTTTCGCTACCTCTGATTGCCAGCCTTCAACATCAGTTTCTAGTTCCGATTTACTTCTTCGCTGTAACACCACAGGTGAAGCGGAAGCTGCCACTAGCAGCGGCGCGGCTTGTTGTTGCTGACCAGCATCAAGGTAGCGTTGGATGGTAAGCTGCTGAGCACGCTGTCTCTCTGCCTGCGGCCTATTGTCTTGTATAAATGTATCAGCTTCGGTACCTAATACTCCGCCCACTGTGCTACTTGCTGCCCGTGATCACTGATAGCCTGACTTTTGGGATTATTTCTACGCATAGTGATAGCATCGTCGAACAGGCATGCAATGTCTACTAAGCGAACTCCTATGCCAATACATCTGGATAGAAATAAAGTTTTTTAATCAACTGCGCTTTTTTTTGATACAGGACTGCATCTACTTGTGAAGCCGGCCCTTTTACATCAACAAAGCAATCGTGCTTTGTTACTCAGGTTGACGTAATTTCATGAAGCGAAAGACTAACTTTGAGTCCAGCAACTTGTCACAAAGCGTGACTGCTGCATCTCTTGACCGAAAGTCATCAGCCCAACATCAAACTGTTGAGATTGCGGACAGAAGGGCAATTGCCGCACCGATAGAACAGGGCATCCAGCTAATGGGCAATCAAGAGCTTTCTGAAACTAACCCAACTAATAAGATTGACGCCAACCAATTTCAAGCTAGCATTCAGCTAATGAACAACATTCCGAGGCTGAACCTTGGCGCTATGGACCCTATGATCGGAAGAATCGGGAATGTGGCTAATGCGTTAGAAAATATCGAAGCCGGGCAAGAACAAATCGATGGCCTAGCAGAGTTGATTACACAAGCTCGAGCAGCGCTTAGCAACGCAAGGGATCGCGATCATGGCGACAGAGAAGGTGAATTGGCTAGCGCAATTGTAACCGCACGAATGGCACTTGCTTTAGCGAAAAGTAATTTTCAGCCACAGGCCGACGGCGACGCGTTTAGAGATGTAGAAATAACTGCGATGCTAGATCAAGCAGAAAATTAACAACCGCCAAGAGTCGCTCGGTGAAAACACGACATAAGCTGACGCTTTTTGATCGTTAGATTTTTTCGTTTTTTGCTAGCTTAGCATCTAATTCTACCCTGTTTAGGTTTAGCAGGGTAAAGGCATCGCGTTATTCTTGCTATGCTCTGGCCGCAGCCTTCTGCTGCCTTAATGTATTCCCCGACTCGACAACTAGCTGAAGGCTACTTTCGATTGTGGCAGTTTAACCCGTGAAAAAAGCGAATTCTTCTGTATTGTTAAACGGAAACGGGCTGCTAAAGGAATTGCCATGGAGCCCCAATTGCTTCCTTAGCGCAAGGTGGACATGCTTGGGATGTATCGTCGCCCCATTGGTATAGTCTTGTTTGCCTGTTTTTAGATTGATTGGGTAACTGTTGTGGCCGCCATCGGTCTCACCAAACACTCGATTGGTGTAGGGTGCATTGCGCTCCATCACTATATAGCTACCTATAGGCCAATGATCTTTTCCAGCACCAGAGTTATACTTCGGTGTTCTGCCAAAATCAGAACCTATCACCAACATAACCCGATCTGCTAAGCCAAGTTCTGCCGCATAGGTCCAAAAATAGTCGATAGCATCATTAACATTGGTTAGCAGTAACGCGTGGTCTGCATCGTGTTCCTCATGGGTATCAAATCCTGATTCAAATAAATCTGCAGCCACAGTCACGCCTGACTTCATAGCCAGCAGACTTATTTGCATCTGCTGATGCAAATTTGACCTGTAGCGTTGTGACAATTCTTTGGGTTGCTGCAGCTGATCTTCGCCAGGAATAGAATTCGCAAAGGCGCTGAGTCCATCCGCTTGGGCCAAGGCTTCTGCGAAAAAACGCCGACTCTTTTTCTGCCCCGCGGGAATGTTTGATTTGGCAGCCAAATCCTGCGCTGACTTTAACTGAAGAGCTTTTACCCGCTCGAAGTCTGACGGCCGATGGTAGCCCATGTCAGGGTTCCACTGCTGACTATTGGGAAACAGAATATTTTGGATTTGTCGTATTTCACTAATACGCGAGCTTCTCACCATATCTTCAGTATTGCCAAAACCACCAAAGTTCAGGTAAGAAAGCGGTAAAGTTGGCGCATGGGTGGCTGCATGAAGTGCTGTAAGTGATGGATAGCCATCTGAATTTCTGCCACTCCAGTTATGTACCACCCCAACGCTGTGTGAATTGGTTTGTGCATCTACGCCGTTTATAACCAGCATACTCTGATGGTATTTTTCAAACAGATTGCTGTTGGTTGCAAAGGGTGCGTAATTAATATTCCCTGCGGTTTTTATATCTTGAGTGCGCGCCCAAATATTAATTTCATCCTCGCCCACTTGGTTGGTTTTAGGGTCACAAAAGCTCGTAACATCCATACCCCCATCTAGCTGCAGATTGAATAGCAGCTTGCCACTGTATCCGGTTTGCGCGAACAATGCCCCGGGCGCTGTCAAACCTGCCCCACCCCAGCCTGCGGCAAGGACAAGTTTTTGAATGAAATTTCTTCTATTCATGAATTTATTTCTCACTCATAAAGATAGTTGTAATCAGACAACATATAGAACACAACCGTTATCCACGCCCTTTTTGAAAACTGCGGATCGGTGCCCACGCTCGCCCAATACTGGTTCATTTCCTGTGTTTGGTTGATAAAATAGTAGTCATGAGTTGAATTGTACCCTTCCTCATAAGGCATAATATCAGTGGGCAAGCCCACCCCTAAGGCATAGTCCTTCCACGAATCACATGAGATATTAGGGCCCCAATTGATGTTCGCGTATTGGCCCGAATTTGGCAGACTCCTCACATCCTCCCAGCTTTCTACAAACAACTGATATACCTGTTCTACTTCTCCACTATCAGGTTGATAATCTTCGCCATGCAAGCGACTAAAAAGTTCAACTATTTTTTGTTTGATTTGCGCCGCCCCTAATGCTGATCCAAGTCTGGCATCCAGCGCCGATTCTGCGCCTATTGAGAGGCTTACAGTTTTCGTTAATGGGTGTTCGTTACCTTCGAGCACGGGCCACACCTTGGCCGCGAGTTTGTATTCACCGGGCACAGTAGGAGAGAACGGAAAGGAGACCTTGCTTGCATTGCACAGACCAACGCCATTGCCATGATACCAAGCGCATTCAGGCGACAGCGTGCTGTTAGTAGAGTTGGGCTTTATATTCTGCACAGTTCCGTTAGGGTAAGTAATCTCGAGGCTCTGAACTTCGATGCGCGAATTGGAGTCGCATTGCCGCGTAGATTCATTCCAATCACAGAACCCATTGTTTATCGAGACATAAAGATTCTTAGGCGTCGTAGTTAAATTCACTCTGGCGGTAGAGGTCGTGAAAGTCTGATTTTTACTGGTATTGAGAGTGAAATTATCAAAGCCTTCAGTAAGCGGAGAAACCAGGGAATCAATGCCGTTGAACAATGCTCTAGTACCGTCATTCAAACCAAATTCCCGAAGCACTATCGGGCAGGCAGCCTCGCTGGCATGGGTCGTGGCTACCGTGCTCATTAACGCGGTCATATCTCGCGCCCGCTTGGTTACCCCAGCTGAGTCAATTCCCCCATAATACAGCTGGTACTGGTTTTTGAGGCCAGACTGTTGCTCATTATTCTCGAAAGCGTAGCCGTTGTGCCAAGTAAAACCTGTAAGGCTGGTGGTTTTGCGGGCTAATTGCTCTGGAGTTAAGAGCCGCTCGCTGCCTAGGTTTGCCAGCGCATGGGCCTGAGACTCCACCGTGTCTAGCGAGCCATCGTCAACGCCATTGGCCCTGAACCAAGAGGTCATCGTCATTTCGACTAACAGATCTTTTAGATTCATCCCGCCATTTACAAAGCCTTCTGCCAACGACTGGATGGTTGTCACTTGGGCATCGTACGCCATTAATCTTGCGTCGTAGTTAGCATCAGACTGAACTTGTGGCTGAGTTAAAAGCTCGGCGCCGATCACTGAAGGCCACCAAAATTTAACCGTTGCACGGGCAAACCTTGGATCTTGTACGATTTGTTGAGCAGCCCATTGCAAGCTGTTGTCCGAACTGGGGGCTTTGGCTTCAAACAAGCCTGGAACTCGCATGTCTCTATACCAAGTATCGCCGGGCTGATACTCAGTCTTGCCGCCGTTAGGATATTTATAGAAATTGTCCAGCGAGTCGCTACCATTTACCTTAAAGTGCCCTTCTTCGCCATAGTTTTGGAAGGCACCCGCTAGCGGGTCCATCGCGGTGTGGCAGACAGTGCAGCTAGGGTTGTAAAGTGTAGGGTTATTATTATCGGCAAGAGCGACCGGGTCAGTGGTTCGTGGTGCCGATGCCTCGATGTCTGTGTCAAGGAAGTGCAAAAAAGTCCAGCGTGAACGCGCTCTATTGCGATTAGTTGCGGTGGTCGGATAGCGAAACAAATAGGCTTGGGTATTGAGAATTCCAGCGTGCGGGTATGCATAGAAAACTGAGCCCGGGTTCAAAACCCTGTCACGCTGAACTTCGACCTCTTGCTGTCTGACTAATTCTTTGCTCCACGCGTAATACTTATCCAGTTTTATTGGTTGAAAATCGCCGTAGTTTTCTGGGTCCGGGAAGACACCCGTGGCGTTCATAGCATAGGCAGCAATTGAGTTTGTCATCATATAATCCGCCGTCAAGACCTCGCTATACGGCTTTTCATTCTCAACAACATAGGCGATCAGTTCTAGGGGCGAATCCTTCAGGCCCCTATCTATGCCTCTATTGAAGCGACCAAGATCAAAGTTCCAATTTCTGCCTTGGGCACGGGCGGCCAACTGAAGCTCAACATCCATGTTCGAATAGTTTGGAAACACCCCTCCGCCATCAAGAAATGTATTGTCATTTGTGCCCCGAACCAACAATCGGTCATTAGCACCCTCCAACAAGAACTCGTGAAAGTTATCTCCTTTCATTAACGCGCGAATACTCGATCTCAGTGCAGCTTCGCTACCACTTTCGACCGCCCCATATTCCGCTGCGCTAGGTGCTCGGCCGGCAAAAATAATGGCGGCGCGGCGCAATGTATCCCGTGGGCTTAACTCTGAAACGCCGGTAAAAAAGCTTGCTTGAGTTGTAACGGTTGTCGTGCTACCGCCGTTTACAAGCACGTCGAGGAAGTTTTGCAGCTTGTTGTAATCTGCACCACCTGTGGCTAGCTGGGGACCACCACCATGGGCCAGGCCACCGCTCGCTTTAGTGAGCACGTAATTAAGCATTTCGTTATTTGCCCCAGCGAAGCTATCAAAGGCCTGAAAATTGACAGCCGCTGTGTCATCGCCCGTGCGTGAAAACACCAATCCAGTTGAACCGGCTATTCCCCCGCCAACATGGCAGTTAATACAGCGTGCTTGCACAATCTGCTGTTCAATACCGTCGCTGTACAGGTGGGTCGCAGACAGCGCTTGGCCTGTTGCCACTGCAAACGAATGGGGCACGCCGCTGAAGTAAAGCTCATTACTATTGATGGACGAGCTGTAAGCGACAAATACATTAAAACTTACTTGACCGTTCACTTTGGCTACTCCAGATCGGCCCGTTAGCTCAGTCAGGTTATTAGCGGATAGATCGTTGGTAGAACTCAGAGAATCGATAACTTTGGCTTTTCCTAACCCCGAAATCGTGCCGTCAAAATCCGTCCAGTTGCCGTCAGCCCCTAAGGTGTAGGACTTACCTCCAACAATGGCCAATAAATAGATCGTGCCGCCACCGCCAACGTGATTTGACTGTGGGGTAACTCTTGCTATTAGTTCTACCTGTTCACTGGACTCAAAAAATGTCTCAAAGTTGCTATTAGATAGTTTTGATCCTGCTGCAAATCTAGCCGAGGTAGGTGCACCGGAAAGGCTAGATGGGCTGTCAAGCACAGGAACCTCTTGGGCAGAGACAGGACTCGCTAGCAGTGTTAAAAAGGCACAAGAGATAAGTGGCTTGATTAAGGCCCTTAACATTGAGTTAGGCGTCATATGAAGTCCTGTCAAAACTTTTATTTACGATAAATTAGCAAATTCGACAATTTGGCACAATCACCAACATTGGGTATATAGGCTCAAAATTAGATGCGGTTTGCGAAACCAGTCATACCATTACCAGCCCCGTAGCGCTGCTACATCCATTGATTCGCGTTCCACAGAGCCTGTAACATTCGGTATCCGGGCAAATTCGCCCTGTATCTATACAAGCTAACTCAATAGTAGTCACAGCCGTAAACCCTATTCAGAAATTAGAGCCATTACCGCAGTGAAGCTATGCAAAAAAAGAGTAACACGTGCCAGCATGGGAAATTCTATGTGGCCCAAATAGGTCGCGGCGCCGCCCTTCTTAAGCGGCGTCAATATGATAGGCCACAGCTGCGTCGAAGTCTTCCTTCTGCTGTGGTTTTACAGTAAGTTTAACAAGCACTTAAATTCGTCTCTCAGTGGTCCAACAACAATGAACGCTCTACGCCTGCAGCTAGGTCTGCAAAAACTGTTTTATGATCGACTCTCCGGCTTAGGCGCCAGCCATAAGCCTATTAGGCAACAGCTGCAGGAAATACTCTCAACTTTAGTAGAATTGTCAGTGGCTCGATTTGGCTACTTGGAAATCAGAAATTTTGCGGGAAAAACCCTGCACCAGTCGTTTCTAGTAACGGATGAGGAAGTTAAAGATGTGCAGAATTATTTTTCGACTGGAATCATTGCCGAGGCGATAAAGAAAGGCATTCCTATCTCGACCAGTACCGCCTTTCTCGATCCAAGGTTCAATGGCATGGAGAGCGTGCGTCTCTCCAATATTGAGGCGGTAATTTGCGCGCCTTTTAAGGGCGATAAGGTGGAAGGGGTGGTCTATCTACAGGGTGATTCGGAGTTTAAAGCCGACTCAGACAAAATCCTCCTTGATGCCCACCTTTTCGCAGATTATGTTGTGCCATTGCTGGATCAAATACTACTAGACAATGAGAACGAAAATGATGCGGACAAGGCGCATTTGCTTAGAAAAAAGTATCGGCTCAATGGCATAGTTGGCAGCAGTGAGACCTCTTGCAATTTGCTAAAAACCGTCTGTACTATTGCACCGCTCGATGTCAGCGTATTGCTAACCGGTGACTCAGGCGCGGGTAAAACCCAGCTAGCTCGGGTCATTCACTTGAACAGCAAACGCTCCAATTGTGGCTTCGCGGAGATTAACTGTGGAGCCATCCCAGATACATTAATCGAAAGCGAGCTGTTTGGCACGTCCAAAGGCGCCTTTAATTCTGCCCAAGATAGAAAGGGTAAGATAAGAGCTATTGATGGTGGCACTTTGTTCTTGGACGAAATAACGGAGCTCAGCCTCGATGCCCAAGCAAAATTTCTTCAGTTTTTGCAATCAGGTGAATTCTTTCCTATTGGCTCTGACACCAGTGTAAAAACAGATGTGCGGATAGTCTTTGCAACCAACAAGTCATTAGAACAACTAGTCCAGCAAGGAAAGTTCAGAGAGGACTTATACTATCGAATCAACGTCTTCCCTATTGCCGTTCCGAGCCTTAACGCAAGATCCAGTGACATACCTGAACTAGCCGACCACTTTTGCCATTTGAAATGTGTGAAACATGGCCTAAAGCAGTTGGTGCTTTCTGATGACTTTTTGCAGCAATGCTCGACAATGAATTGGCCTGGAAATGTCCGTGAACTAGAAAATTATATTGAGCGTGCCTGTATCCAAGCAACAATTGAGCAAAGTGAGATAGTGCTGCCCCGCCATGGCTTGAAACGACCGAATTCGACACAGCCAATAGATTCGGACGCTGTTGCACTCTCAGGCGACGGGTCTTTTCAGGACGCAACACGGGATTTTCAAAAGAGTCTGTTTGAAAAAATATTGGCGGCTAACGAGGGAAACATTGCCAATACTGCAAAGCGTCTGCAAATTTCGAAATCTCACGCTTACAACCTGATGAACGAGCTTGGCATTGATAAAGCAAAGAAAGTTTAATTCGGTTTCGCCTGAATCAAACCAAAGCCCTGTTGCTGGAGCGGAACATTCAGCACTCGCTGGGTCATTGACATAATAGCAGAATCAAGCTCACCAGCGTCCAATGGCCCCAAGCGCTGTTTAATTAAAGCAATCATTCCAGCTGCGTGGGCCGCTGCAAAGCTACCGCTACTGAGATCAAATTGCCATGTGTTTGACCTATCTACGACAGGAACATTAACCCCTGGCGCTAACAACCGAATTCCTTTGGCTAGGTTAGATGACGCATTACTGAGGCTGTTGCTTTGCCAAGGCCTGCCAGACTTAGTCACGGCCCCAACCGCCCAATACTCGCCGCACGAGACCGGCTCAATGACTGTGTCGCTCGACTCGTTACCTGCCCCAAGCAGGCAGGTAATGCCAGCTTGCTTCAAAAACACACCCATACGCCTAAATGCTTCTATACACTGTTGAGTCTGCATTCCCACTGAGCAACAAACCACATGGATTTCATTATCAACGCACCACTGCAAAGCTGCGAGGAGCTTGTCTGGAGTAGTAATCGATTCGGTCGTCAGAACTTTCACCGAATACAAATTACAGTCTGGGGCGATGCCGGGGTATTTTGAATTTTTAGGCGACTTAATAATAGATGCACACATCGTGCCGTGGCCACTCATTGTCGTATCCCTATCGTAAGGAAACGCTTGAAAAGAGACTCCCCCAGCGAGATCGTAGAAACTAACGCCGCCATCTATTAGGGCGACGTTAACTCCTTTGCCAGTAAAGCCTTGCTGCCAAAAGTCTGCCACCCCTAACATAGCAGCGTTCCAGTGAAGGTTTTCCATCCAAAGTCTGCTATTAAGAGTAGATTCTTCCATGAAATTTGGCGAGCTATTAATACTGCTTCCAATCTCTTTTACAACGGTTGGATTGCTAAGCGTAGGTCTTGTCATTTCAACTGAGATGATCTTGCCTTGGAATTGCAGCAGCCGCAGATGTTTGAGAGTAGCGGTATCTACCTGACACGCAAATACGCCAATTCGCTCAAATAAAACCACCCGGTTTCCGAGCCGCCTCCAATAGCTGGAAGTGTCCACAAAACGCCGATAACTCTGATTCAGAATCAAGCGGACCTTTTCCCGAGTTAGGGTGGTTTCATTGCAGGTTACAACCACCGGAATCCATGCCCCGGTCATTGAGTAGACCAAGCGCTATCTACAAGAGAGGCAATTTCCCTTGCAGACTCAGGTCGGTCCGAATAGTCAGGGGCGAGCAGCGTGTTCACTACCAGATCTCTGAAACACTCAGACACCCAAGGCGGCAGATTAGGCTGCCCCTGTAAAATCGAAAGTTGTGACTCGCCCCAAGTCGGGTGCTGAAATGGATGTCTGTGTGTCAGCAGCTCAACAATCACAACGGAAACACTCCATAGGTCGAACCGAACGTCAGGTAGATGTCCTTTGTGTGCCTCTGGCGACATATACATGGGAGTACCTACAATATCTTTGTTAACGCTAGTCTTAAAAGCATCAGCTACGCTCATGTTGCCATTCAACGGATGGTTAGCAAGCCTCGGTATCGACTTCAAGAAATGAGCTGTACCGAAATCCAAAAGTTTTACTTCATGGGATTGAGATAACCCGATATTACTGGGTTTGATATCGAGATGTAGTACACCTTTGCTGTGGGTGTGATCAATAACCTCGCAAAGGCCGCGTATAACTTGCAGGGCCATGTGACTATTAATCTGGGTCGTATCTAAATCTTTGAGAGTGCCACCGGGCAAATACTCTACGATAAGGAGTGGCCTGTCATGCCAGAACTCAACACCATATACAACAGCGAGATTAGGATGAGAGATAGCTGCCATCATCAACGCTTCACGTTTCAGAAAATCTCTATCAGAATCCGATGCAGTCTTAGGTAGGCATTTGACCGCTACCTTCCTTGCAAGGGTTTGGTCTGTGCCAAGGTATACGTGACCAAAAGCACCGATGCCAATTCGACCAATCAAGTGATATTTATCCTTTAACCTAAAGGGTGCCGAGGCTAAGTCGAGTTCACTGTTGCAGGATGCACACAGTTTTTGCTGAGGTGAATAAAGACTCTGGCATTTAAGGCACTCCCGCGCCGCCTCAAACGGCATTAAAAAATCGTGGTGTCGACATTCGTTAATATTGAGAAGGTGGTGGAACAGAGGCTGCACGGTTTCTTGAAATCTTGCGAAAAACTCTTTGTCCGCGACATCATAGTTTTCCCCACTACGCTTCTCGTCCAGCAGGATCGCGGCAACCACCTCATGGGCTTTATTCCGAAACAAGATGGATACTCTAGGCTCATTGGCGGTGTTACTCATGTAATAGGTATCAATCGAAGACGTCAGAGCGGTATAGGTCTCAGTGGCTAGGGAAAATTCGCTGGGAGTTTGGGTATTTCCCACTAGCTGCTTGAGAAAAGGATCGTTGATAACAGGTATCGCTTTTATTGGCTGCAGATGCAGCTGCAATAGTTGGCTAAGATTATTGAGTAATGCAGGGATATTTGCAGATCCGTTGGCTGAATTAATTAGCTTGCTGTACACAGACTCCAAATCATAAGGGCTACGGTAGAACAATTTAGCCAAGTGCTTACCGAGGCGCGTCCGGTTCACCCAAACTCCAATAAATATTGCCGCACAAGTAAAAAGCAGGACAAATCGTTGGTCAGCCACTATCTCTGCGAGCGTCAATGAACGCATTGAATAAAGGTACCAAACTAGACCGGTAAAAGGTATGACTAGGATTGCATACACCAAAACCAAAGCCATACGGTAAAGCACCTTATTGCTCAAGGCACCCTCATAGCTTTCATGGCCAAATACAATAAGCGCATAAGTGACAACTACAGGCACTAACAAAAGCAAAATATTTAGAAAGATAATAAAGAAGGCCGATGGCAGCGGCTGGGTTACAAAATTTTGCACGCCGGGGACTAGTGCAGAAGCAAGTATTATTAATATCGCTGGCAGACTGAGGCCAAAACCTAGAATCAACACCCCCACCTTGCGTAATTCGCTGTCTGGAGCAATAAAATACATCAGGGTAATAGCTGGCAAAAACGGCAGCATAGGTAAATAAATTAGCGTTTGATAGAAATTACTTTGGGCGCTAGAAAGAAAATTATCGAGCCCCAACTCTACAGCTATCGAGGGGGCTGCATTGACTATGACAAGAAATATCGCAGCAACAAGTGACAGGTTTTTCAAGCTTAAAACAGCGCGTTTCCGCCAACCAGAAAGCGAGTCGAAATACGTCAAAAAAAACAGCCAAGTCTCAAACGCGATAAATGCTTCAATGGAGAGTGCTGAGATAAGCTCAAGAACGTCTAATAGGAAAGGGTTCACAAGGCTCTTTGCAGCGTCCACAAAGGCATTAGAGTAACTTACCGCAGACAACAAAAACGCAGCGGCTAAGTGGATGCTAAATCGCTCCCGTATCGCTAGGTTTAAAAATACCGCGGCGCCGCCGTAAGCAACACAGATGAGCAACCGAATAATATCAGGGACTAGGTCTCCTCTATCCGGAATAATAAGCAAAATAGGCGCTAATACAGCGATACTAATTAGCAGTTGAACATAGGCAACAAGCGTGATGAGCTGACTAAGTCGTAACTCTTTTTCCAGCATACGCTATGCTTCGTTAAAACCAAAAACCATGGGGAAGATTCTCTTAGCCTAAACTCAATTTGCTTACAGATCGTCTGCTTTGAGCTACCTACAGATCGGCACCATGGTCGTTGCCTTGCTGGTATTGGCGTTGCCACCAACCTCTTCACAGGCAGCTTTGAAGACGCATTCTGTAATCAACTCATCACCAAGGTGTGCCGCAATTCCAGAGGCAGCACCAGCTTTAGTGGCGCAGAATTGACTAAGCTTCATAAGACTGAGGAAATTTTCATTGACTGAAAATTTTGCAACGTTAGACAAATAAGACCCCCTAGCAGCCTTGATACAGGCATCAGCAACTGGTATCGGACCTGTAGCCTGGCAAAAGTCTACCCAGAGCTTGCACTCTATCAATCGAACCTTACCAACATCTGCGCCAGCTTGGTTAATCTTTGCCAGATCATCTGAACAGAAATCGGTGGCAAGTAGTTTTTCAAATACAGATTCAGTGCTGTCACCAAAAGCCATTGCGCGCTCCTTTTTGTTATCACCTGATTATTATTTTTTCGCTGCAGAAGACAAACCGAGAATGAAGATTGATTACAGCGCGATCAAACAATTATGCCCATACTTTTTGGTTTTAGCCAAGCAACAAACCATTACTTTTTAACCGTTCATTAGCGACGTTGTAAAACCTCTAATCAAATGCAGCGCATATCATTCCATAATATTGGAAATTTCCAATTTATAAGACAGCATTTTCCAAACCCAATGACCGGCAACCTTCCTGACCCTACCTGATTATTATTCCAACTTCATGAATTGAATGAGTTTATTACGTTTTTAGTAGGGCAAGCCAAAATTGGCACGCCATTTGATACAACTAACTCAACTTAAAGGTTTGTCCAGAAAGCTTTGGCAAATTATAGAGTAACGCGAGGTAAATCATGAACATTCTGGCAGTAGGTGACCTAGGACTCGAGACTGAAGAGTTGATTAGTGAGCTATTCAGTAAGTGTGCATCGAACACATTATTCACAACCAATAGTCTCACGAGCAGTTTTACGGAATTAAAAAGGCTTCACTATGACCTTCTAATTGCTCCATTTTCATTGACCAACGGCAGTGATGAAAAGAAGCTTTTTAAAGCGCGGCTATTGCAACCGAAACTCAAAATTCTTGTCCTCGCCGATTCTTGTGATAAAGACACAGTACTATCGGCTGTAAAATCTGGCGCCACTGGGTTTCTTCTATATGGTGATAGCCCCAGCGCTATCGCATCTGCTCTGCATCAAATGGATCAAGGCGGCGCGCTATTTCACCCAACGGCGTGCTTGCACCTAGCGCAGAACGCCTTTGCGGAATGCGTGGCACCTACTCTGGATATTCTGACAAGACGAGAAAAAGAAGTATTCCGAGGCATAGAGCTAGGGCAATCGTACAAATGTATTGGCACTGAGCTCAACATAACACCCAATACAGTACACACCCACCTTAAAAGCATCTACGGCAAGCTAAAAGCCGGAGGGAAAATTGATGCCTTGTTAAAAGCCAAGCAACAGTATTCACCAAGCATGCATTGAAAACTCCGAACCCCATCGCCTGAGTCAAACCATATGATATTCAACACCATTGGCTATTATCTCAGGACTTTAATTTGTACTGCTAATACAACCAAAAAATACCGTCTTATTCGAATATGCGTTTGATTCCGTTGAAGCGAATAAGGAACTTAAACTGACCTACTGAGGACTATTTCTATGAGACGTCTCCAAAAATACCTTTGGACCTTAATACTTATGCTGCCTGCTTTGACAGCCAATGCTGAGCTGTACTCATTCTCCTACACCTTCGATGGCATACCAAACGGAACAGCCGGGCACGAGCTCACAGGGATAGTCGATGGAGAGCTGCAGAAGGACCGCGATACCATTGTTATTAAGACGATTGTCTCTGCTTCGCTAGCAGGCATCCCTTATGCCATATCAAACTTCATCGGGATTCGAGCAGCGAATTTTGGCGACCCTGTGCGAATGAGTATATCAGGTGAAACGCTTGACTTTTGGGTCTGTGTGCAAGGGTTTACGGGCGTAAACACCAATACTGGCGGCGGCGACTGCCCATTTGGGGTAGATGGTGGATTTATGTTAATCGACACGTTGGATGTTTTTACATGGGCAGCTGATGGAGTCGCCCACGCCGGTATACCAGAACTTGGTGCTAGCTACAGAGACTCCGACCGACCAATAAATCTATCCAATTGGCAGGTTGAGCAACTTGACACCGTACGCATGTCTTTTTCATATAAGTTCGATGCCAACCCATCTGGAAATCCAGGAGATGTATTGGCAGGTGTTGTCGATGGTTTTCTACTTGATGATAACGACACTATTGAGGTCATCGGCCTGCGTGAAGCAAATCTCGCTGGTATACCCTATGTGATAAACGGCGGTTACGTCGGCCTAAGGGGATCCGACCCAGCGCTTCCTCCGACCATGAGCTTATCAGGTGCTAATCTCGACTTCTGGATTTGCCCTTTAGGGTTCAGTGGAGTCAATGGCAGTGGTGGCGACTGTCCGTTTGGCTCGGAAGGCGGGTTCCTTATTATTGATAAGCTAGGCGTATTTCCATGGGCTCCCGATGGCGCTGCTCATGCAGGAATACCCCAGCTAGGCACGTCCTTCAGAAATTCTGATAGACCCGTAAACCTCGACAACTGGTCAGCAACTCTTGTAAAACTAAAAAAACCTAAAAAACCAAAAAAGACAAAAAAACCAAAAAAGTCTAAGAAATAGACGCTGGAGTATCTCGCCCGTCAGAGCAAGTAATTGGGGTTCTGGGGCGGGATATTTCACTAATCGCCAAAAATGGATAAGGTTTCAAGCGTTTGTTACGCTTGGTGCCAAAGGCAATTTACAATCCCTGGCAGCATTATCAATGCTTACTACGCGGTGGTTTCTGGGCCCACTGGGGCAACCGTCGATGCCTCCAGAGACTGCTTTTTACATCACCCCAACACGTGGGTTTCGATTGCCGGCAAAGACTCAAACGATGCCCCGACGGTGACGGTCATGACACTCACAGGCTATCACAGCGAAATTTTGCCTAGATCTCAAGGCTTCTATAAAAAAGAAGTTGGGCGCGTGGTCAGCAGATCAGGCAACATGGCCCACGTTTGAAGTAGCTATACTTCCGCTCTGACCGAAGCCGGAGAGCCATCTACCGGCGAGTTCAATTCTATAACTTTTTTCGATGACCAGCGCTGGTGGATTATGGGTTGGACGTTTGATAATTCCGCATACTAGTTAACCATCAATATCCCGCTGGTCTTTATGCTAACAGTCGCTACTTGGTGCTGTTGTTGTGACTGTTTG
>CAYGSO010000004.1:130277-161774 GCA_964352445.1 uncultured Pseudohongiella sp.
CCCGCTGGTCTTTATGCTAACAGTCGCTACTTGGTGCTGTTGTTGTGACTGTTTGCAGCTCGGCCTAGCTTCAACATCAATTTAGAGGCTTTAAGCCTGAAGAGGTGGGCTTTAGACACACGGAGTGTTAAGTTATGGGATCGTGATTATAACCCCTTATGAGCTAGGCTTACATACTACAAATCCCATCGATCAACTCAACAATTATGCCAGATATTCAACCTAACAAATTCCCGTTATCCCTGTTTTTCCTTAAGCTCAGCCCAATACCCTTCTGTCTTTCGATTTGCTCAGCAAGTTTGGCTCAGGACAACGAGCAGAGCAGCCCTGATTGGCTTTCCGTCAGTTTTGAGCAGCAAAGTCGTATGCAATTTTTAGACGGGCAGTTTCGAGCGGGCCTCGAAGGCGGTGATCAGGCTCTAGAGCTTCGCCACATTCTTAAGACGGAAGCTACTTTTGAGGGTTTCTCACTAACAGCTGAGGTCGCCGATATGCGCACCTATTTCAGCGACAGCGGCACGCCGCTAGACGGCACAATCACCAATCCGCTAGACATTCTGCAGGCCAATATAACCCTACCCTTCACCGCTCTTTTGAGCGACGATGACGAGGGCTTTGTTAAGATTGGTCGCTTCTCTATGGACCAAGGCGCGCGGCGCTGGGTTGCTCGCAACCGCTTTCGCAACACCATTAATGCATTCTCTGGAGTACATGCCAAGCTGAGAGACGGCGATACTGGTTATGAATTGTTTTATACGCTACCTACTAACAGGCGCTTTGATGGGGACCCACTGGATAACCGACAACGGCTAGATAATGAGCCTGGTGACACTCGTTTCTGGGGCGCTTTTTTTGAGACTAAACTGCCTGGAAGTCCGGACTTTTTTGAAACCTATCTGTACGGACTAGAAGAAAATCGTCAAGAGCTGGATAAAAGACAGCGTTTTGACATCCTCAGTACAGGGGTTCGCTTTTACCGCAGGCCTACCCTATCCCAATGGCACTACGAAGCTGAAGCGTTGATCCAATTCGGAGACGCACCTGCACGGGATGAGTTTTCACCCCAGCGAGATCACAAAGCTCGGTTCTTTCATCTAGAAGCAGGATACAGTTTCGATCTGCCCTGGCGACCTCGACTAAACTTTATCTACGACTATGCTAGCGGTGACAAAAATCCATTAGATAACGAGAGCAATAGTTTCGATTCTCTCTACGGAGTGCCCCGCCCAGAATACGGCCCCACCGGAATTTATCGAGCCTTTGTGCGCAATAACATTAATACCCCAGGGCTACTGCTGAACCTGCAACCGGCTGCCAACATCGATGCATTCATTAAGCTACAGGATTACTCACTAGCAGCGCAGGAACAGGGATGGCGCACCACTCGCTTTCAACATCCTGGCAACTTAGGAGAAGACCATGTTGGCACCCAGCTAGAAACGCGAGCTCGCTGGCATCTGCGTCAAAGAAGCCTCACACTCGAAGCCGGCTATACATGGCTTGATGCTGGCGCCTATATGGATCTTGTCGACAAAGGTGACGCCCACTACTTCTATGTGCAGACAATTGTTCGACTATAGGGTGTTAATTGGGCAGCAAATCATTTTTCACCAAATGTAGAGCTATCCCTTTTTGTTCCTAGCAGCATCTTTTAAAGACGGCAATCAAGCAACGACGCTGCCTTGCCCCAAGTTTCATAATAGTCAGTAAAGGTCTACTCCGAGTCTGCCGCGGGGAACTCGGTAGCCTGCATCTTGCACATAATCAGGCCCTATTGACGCGATGGTTGGCGTGCCGCTGCCTCGCATCGTGATGAGCAGCTCGCGGTTCAGTAGATCAAGCACTCTTTCTACACCGGCTTGCCCGAACGCTCCCAAGCCAAAGCAATAGGGCCGCCCAATACCAACCGCAGATGCCCCCATCGCCAAGGCTTTGTATATGTCTGTGCCGCGGCGAAAGCCGCCATCTACAATAATAGGAATGCGGCCATTAACAGCGGCGACTATTTCTGGCAAAACCTCGATGGTACCAAGGCCGGTTTCGGTGGCTCGACCGCCATGATTGGAAACCCAAATCGCATCCGCGCCGTACTGCACGGCGAGAGCGGCATCGGCGCCTACTTCAACGCCTTTGATAACTATCTGCATATCAGTCACTTCTTTCATGCGGGGAATAACAGCCCAGGTCATAGCCGAATCTGTTAATCCAACCCCGCGCATATCTAAGCCTTCGAACATAGGCTTGGCCTGGCCAGTATGGCAGGAAGAGCAGTTACGGGTATCCTCGCGGCTAAGCAGCTGACTGGTTTCGGTGTTGCGCCCCCCGGGCAGGTCGATGGTCAAACAGACCGCCGAACAGCCGGCCGCCTCGGCTCGTTTTAGCATTTGAACAGTGTATTCCCAGCGATCTGTTGAATACAGTTGATGCCAGATAGGTGCGCCTCTGGCTTGGGCCACCTGCTCGACCGAAGTCGATGACTGTGTTGACAAAACCATATGGTGGTCTTTCGCCGCCGCTGCCCGGGCCGTACCTAACTCCGCATCGGCATGATAGGCGCCCTGGCTGCCCACTGGGCACAGAAAAATGGGAGAACTGGCCTGAGAGCCCAAAACGCTAACTCGAGTGTCCGTCTGACTAACATCGACTAAGCGTCGAGGCCGTATCTGAAACCGCGAGAATCCAGCGCGATTGGCTCGCAAGGTTAGATCGCTATCCACCCCAGTCGTCAGATAGCCCAAATGCGCGGGCGGTATTTTCTCTCGGGCGATAGCTTCCATTTCAAACACATTGATTACTTCTGTCGGATCCGTGATGCGCTGCCCTATTGTTTGTTCGACTTCTTGAGCAAAAGCTGAATAGTTGGTGAGCAGTGGGCTGGCTGCTAAAAACTTAAGAAATTCTCGACGTTGGTTCATACTGCTCTCCAGATAAAACGATGCTTTGACATTTTGATTGCTTCATTTTTTGTGCCTCATACGGGCAAGACTAAAACTATCTGTGTCTCGCGGGGAAGTCCAGTCTAAGCAGCTTGCCTTGTAACGCATTTTCAGAGCAGTGTAGTTAACCTTTCCAAGCCCGCATTTTGGTGCGCAGGCAATCGTCTCATGCTGTAGCTGCCAGCGTGCTTGTTATAGGTCGAAATTCAGAGGCATGCCTATACAAAGACAGTGCAATTTTTCACCCTATTGTGCTTTGCGCTGCGATTGACATGGTTTTGCTACTTCTTATACTCTCATTGCCCTGTGAGTGGGGAAAAATGAAAACACAAACTGATAAAACCCAAGAGTCTCAAGGCCAGTCTGCTGCGCACAGTGAATACTCCAGCCAAAGCAGCCGTGATACCACCTATCAGTTGGCAGATAATCGCCCAGAGGCTAACGCACAAAGAAAGCTGCTAGAACAGAGCAATATCCTCAGTGCAGCTAGCCAGCCTAGTGCTTCCCCGTTTGACTCCAGCCTAGCACTAGCTAAAACAACTGATCAATCCCAGGCAATAATTGATACCCCCCTCGCCGCCGAGCAACAGCAGCCTCTACAAAGCAAAAATAGTACCCAAGGCTTAGTGCAGAGGGTAGTTTACAATTCTATAGATGATGTCAAAAACACAAAATTTTTGCCTACTTCAGGTAATTATACTGACGAGCAAAAGCTAGAAATTGCGAACTGGTGTGCCAATCAAAACAATGGCAGCAACTCCATTAAAAGCGCCTACCAAAAAGCTTTTGCTTTGGTATATTCCACAATAACTGACAACGGCAAGGAGTATTCGTTTACTTTCATGTGGGATTTAGCAATGCACATAGATTTAGGTGGTGCCGCACACGGCGGCGTTGACACTCCTCATTTACAGGCAGTTCCGGGCCTAAATGGAATGGCTGGTTCAACAGTTTCTCAGGTAAAGATCGATGGCAATGCAGCCGACGGAAGCGCCAGCAGGGAAGAGAATTTGTTGTACACCTCAAAAGATAACGCCGTTTTTATCAATTATGCTGACTTAAGCCTGTGCATGAATTCCGGCAATCTTGACCCTGTAAAAGATCAATTCAAAGCTAAAATTATTGAATTTTCTAAAGCTTGGGCTAGTAGCTATTCTGATAAGTCATCTGGCGCAAAGGATGAAAGAGCGCAAGAATCGGATGATGAGTTTGGCTTAAGCCTATTTGACTAAATTAACCCATGGGCCTGCTGAAACGGTGGCGAGACTTCAGCAATGAACCGTATATTTTATACTCACACTGCCCCAATGAGTTCGCAAGCTACATTGTTTGAATGTTCTCAAAGTGACAGTTCTAATAATCACACATAGACTGGTTAAGCGGATGTGGTCGCTGCTAGGATTTGAACACCCCACTAGCTCGAGCCACAATTTTTTCATTAGCCAACACGAAGCATTGTGCAAAGCACACATTGCTACCTAATTTTGTAAAGCTGGAGTCGAAAAGCAGCCACTGCCCAAGCCCCGCCGCAGAAACAAAATCAACGGATAGATTCATAGTAAGTATGTTCCGTGGAACTTCATATTGAATCGCGCAAGACAGCCCCATGGCATTATCAGCGAGTGCAGAAATAAGGCCACCATGCACCAAACCTCTAGAATTAGTATGGGCCTGGCTTGTAACCAGACCTATCTGCACTCGATCCTCTAGCTTCCGCGAGTAAATCGGCTCCCAAGGGTCGGTCAAAGAGCTTTTTTTAAAGTGAGGCTCGAACCCGTCAGGTATTTCAATCGATTGAGTCATAGGCCTGAATCTTTAGCTCTAGTTGGTTTACATCAATCACTGTGTTTGCTCAATGATGAATCGGCGGGTGTCTGCTAAAAGTTTCAGCCTAGAGGGCTCGTTAACATACATCATGTGACCGCCTTCATAGTATTCAAACTGCAGGCGCTCCGGCTGGATATCATGGCGGTTTAGGGTGTACTGTGCATCAAAGAAAGGCGTAACCATATCGTAGTAACCAGAGGCAATGAGCACTTTTAATGCCGGATTAATTCGCAGCGCCTCGGAGAGATCGTGAGCAGTGTTCACGTATTTTGGCTCCCAAGAAGAGCCATCTGGCACCGTGCGCCAGCGCCAGTTAGGGCTAAGCTGAGAATCCGCCGGATCCATATAAAGACGGTCCCAATCGATTGCCAAATCACTGGCCATATAGCTCATGAGCGCTGCGCGGTAAGCGCCAGAAATACTG
The DNA here is from genome assembly GCA_964352445.1 of uncultured Pseudohongiella sp. Lineage (GTDB taxonomy): Bacteria > Pseudomonadota > Gammaproteobacteria > Pseudomonadales > Pseudohongiellaceae > UBA9145. The sequence goes on from CAYGSO010000004.1 coordinate 135,465, forward strand.
TCACTGGCTGCATCCCTAGACGTGTTTGATGCCACATCGTCTATCTCGTCAGCCGTGTAGCGAGCATCCAATGAGCCAACCGCTAATCCTGCATCGCGCAGCAATTCTTTCTTGAAGCGGTCGCCACGCACCCGCAGGTTTACTCGCTCAATGTACTGGGGACTCAGCCCAGTAAAGTAGGCAAGACGATCGCGAACTTGGGCAAATTCTTGATCGCTGATAGTTGAGCCTTTAAAAAGAGCCGGCAAATACTCCTCGACTGCAAACTCCCGTGATTCCTGCACAAAGCTCGCAAGATCCCCAGATACTGGAGAAACTTTGCCATGGTAAAGCGCAGCTGCCGCCATGGTCGGCACGTAGGTAATGTAGGAAATAATATTGTCCCGCACATAGGGGGTCGATCCCTGATAGTCCAAGGCTTGAGAAATAAATACGATGCCGTTCAGACTGATTGAAAGATCACCTTCCAAAATGTTCGCCACAGCAGCAGCTCTAGTGGTTCCAAAGCTCTCACCTAATAAAAACTTTGGAGAATTCCAACGCTTATTTTCAGTTATCCAAGTGCGGATGAACTCAGCCATGGAATTGGCGTCTTCTTGTAACCCCCAGAATTCTTTGCCCTCATGATCGCCTAAGGCTCTTGAGAAGCCTGTTCCAACTGGATCAATAAACACCATATCAGACACATCAAGAATAGTTTCTGGAGCATCAGCAATTGGATAAGGTGGCAGCCCTGCATGCCCAGCATCTGATGGCACTACAACACGTTTCGGTCCATAGCCTCCCATATGCAGCCAAGTGGATGCAGAGCCTGGGCCACCGTTCCACATAAAGATTACTGGTCTGGACGCCGTCGAGTCTGCATCTTTCTTGATGTAGCTAAAGGTGAAAATACTAGCCTTGGGTTCTCCCTCTTTGTCAGTCAAATAGGTCTCGCCGGCAATCGCATCGTATTGAATTCTCTCGCCATTAAATCTGCCGCTGTGCTGGGTAACGAATCGAGTTGGCTCAGGCACCTTTGAAGACTCTTGAGGAAGTTCAACTTGGGCGCCGACGATCGAATTTGCCACCATTGTTAAAACTGCCAGCAGGCACTGCTTTTTAAAATGATTCATCCTATGTCCTATTGCTGAGTCATTGAAATAGGGAGTCAGTATAACTGCTAGTGGTAATGCCGGTCTCGCTCCAATGCCAAGTATTTATAACGAGCAAGCTAATTGTCCGCAGGTAGAAACTACTTTGAAACCTTGTTAACCTGAGCAATCCCTCGCTTTGACCCCGAGCCACAAAGTGTCATATTGAGCTGAACTGCAAGCGCCTCAACGTCAGTAAAAGTGACTTTATTTTTGCCAAAGCAGCCTCTAAGATCTTCGTGGTTTTCAATATTGAAGCCCCCGCAGCATGCAGCAGTTATTTCAAACCAAATGGAAGCAAGCCAATGACCCAACCTTCGACTGACATCAATTACACCTTCTCCCAGCAGCAGCTTGATCAGTTGAGCCCATTTGGCGAAGTTATAGTGCATGAAAAAGGCGCATCTCTTATAGCCGAGGGTGAACAGCAAGTTGACTGCTTAGTTGTTATTTCCGGACAAATTGATATTCATATTGCCACTACCGATCAACCCCACCGTGTTGGCTGGATGGAGGCGGGACAGTTTAGCGGCGACATTAGCGTACTCACAGGGCAAACTTCGCTCGCCTGCGTCTCTATGGCTGAGTCTGGCAAGGTCCTCCATATCAAGCATGCGAGTTTTCAGCGTCTGCTGGTAGAAAACTCTGAGTTGTCTGACATTTTTGTCCGAACCCTAACTGCTCGCAGGACATTTGCCCAAGAATCACAGCTTGGCACTGTTATAGTAATAGGCGAAGCCCACGACAGGACCGTATTTGCAGCAAGGGATTTACTAGCCAAGCACAGCGTTCCCCATACCTGGTTGAGCCCCGAGAGCGACGAACTTGCTAGACGAATAATGGATGTACGGGCGATTACTTCAGACCAGCTGCCGGTGGTGCTGCGAGGATCATCGAGAATTCTGTCTAAACCAACCGTCTCCGAATTGTCCGAGGCCTTTGGCCTAGACCTTCTTCCCGATGGCAGCAGAGCCGACGTGATTGTGGTAGGTGCTGGGCCTGCTGGCCTTGCTGCCTCGGTCTATGCTGCGTCGGAAGGCTTAAGCGTGTTAACGCTAGACTCAGAGGGCCCCGGCGGGCAAGCAGGAACTTCCTCAAAAATAGAGAACTATCTAGGGTTTCCTTTGGGGGTATCTGGTAGAGAACTTGCCGAGCGAGCATCGGTACAGGCACAAAAATTTGGAGTCAGGCTGGCAACTCCAGCAAAGGCTAGTCACCTAGCGCGAGAGGACGACGGTACTTATTGCATAACTCTTGCTGACACTCGAAAACTAAAATGCCGCGCCGTTGTTATTGCCAGCGGCGCCCAATACAGACGTATGCCCATTCCCAACTTGGAGAACTTCGAGGGCCGTGGCATCTACTATGGCGCGACTCCTATGGAAGCACAAATTTGCAGCGGATCCCATGTCGCCGTTGTGGGCGCAGGCAACTCCGCTGGGCAAGGTGCGGTGTTTCTCAGTAAAACCGCAAAGGCAGTACATGTTGTTTACCGCCGGGAAAATATCCGCGACACCATGTCTGAATATTTAGTGAGGCGCTTAGAAGAAACTCCAAACATCCATCTCCACCCTAGCAACGCTATTGAAAGTCTGCATGGCATAGAAAATTCAACCTCTGCCGATGATCGCCTAGCCGCGATCACATTTAAAAACCAAACAACTGGGACGACAAAACGCATCGAGGTCCCTTTCGCCTTTTTGTTTGTTGGCGCCACTCCTTTCACTCAGTGGTTACCGGAAAATTTGAGCTGCGATAAAAATGGTTTCGTAAAAACAGGCACAGACATTGAAAACATCGATTTGGTTCGCGCGGGCTGGCAGCTAGAGAGGATGCCTACCCGATATGAGACTAGCTGGCCGCGAATATATGCTGTCGGAGATGTGAGAATCGGCTCGGTTAAGCGCGTTGCTTCGGCCGTTGGTGAGGGCTCAGTCGTTGTCAGCGACATCCACCGGGCATTAGCAGAGGTCGGGTAGAATAGATCAAGCTTGGGACTGCGATGTCAGAGTATTTTTTTTCAGGGCAAGATCGCGCGCTTTGCTAGTGCCCTTCTCCTAATTTGAACCTAAAACTAGAACACTTTTTCTAAAAGTCCAAAGCCCTGCCGAAAAACCCGGCCTGTCATCTACTGCTTTCAATCAAGGCTTAGCACAACCCAGTTCCAGCCAGGCACAGCAAATTTTAACTGACTTTTTACTATTTACTATTTACTGCAATAAATCCCTGAACACGCGGTCTTCTAAAAGTGAACCTTTTTTGTATCCTGATCGGGTCGGTGCCTAGGGAGAAATCGTGCGAGTATCAACAAGTTTTCCAATATCAATAATAACAGCGTTTATTGCCCTCGCATTTTGCACTAGCCTCAGAGCTGAGAATCTATACGACCCTATATCCGGCGAACTGCTAGTCTCTATAATTCGGCTCGACGCAACATCGGCTGTCTCAGGCCGTTTTCAACGGGTAAGTGAGTCGCCCCTAATTTGGGCAGGGGTAGATTTTCAAGCGGTTCAGGCTAGCTCTCGGACCGAGGCAAGTTACAACCCTCAAGAGAACTCGCTGTTCGTGCCTGAAATCAACATTCAGCAAAATCTATTTAGCCTTAAATTTTCGCTTACTAATAACTGCGATGCCGCCGTATGTTTAGAACCCCAGTTGGATTCCGTTAGGGCCAATGGAAGAGACGGTGCAGCCATCTTCACCTCTGCACTCACTACATCCAGCACGTTTAGCTGTTCCAGTTGTCATGCTATCAGCGAAACCGATGGTGTCGCTATGGATGGCCTGCGGCGCCCTGGGCATGAACTGCAAAATGCTGCAAAACGTCAAAGCTTTAAAAATGGCGCCATTGACAACCTTTTAGATGCTGTAAATATTTGTGTCACCGAATGGATGAACGGCGAAGCATTGACAGCAGACAATCAAGATTGGGTAAATCTGCAGAACTGGCTATTGGATCAAAGCACCGTGGAAGTTGCCGAACCTATTCAAATTGATATCGTGCCGCCACCGTTGGATTTAGCAGGAGGCGCTGTTTCTACTGGGCAATCACTGTTCAATCGGCGCTGTATCGTGTGTCATGGCTTTGATGGCGCAGGCACCCAACTTGCCCCTCAAGTTTCAAACAGAGGCTTGTCTGCAGAACTTATTGCCTTACGCGTCAGAACTAGCGGCCGATTGAACAGTAGCGCCTATCAAGGCCTAACAGGTGGAGTGATGCCTTTCTGGGGCGCTAACAGATTATCTGATAGTGAGCTTATCGATATCGCCGCCTTTATCGCCAATGGCGCCGAGTCCGATATTGTAATGGCATCTGATGGGCCGCCAGAAGCGATGGAGTCTGCTTGCACATCAACCAGCCCGAAAATCGGCCTGCAAGCGCAGTTCACCAATTTCTTTCATGACATTCGAGGCACAGCCACAATTATCGACGATTGCACCATAGAGATTACTGGCTTTAGCTTCGATGGTGGCGGCATCGACACACAAATTTATCTAGGTAAAGGCGGTGAGTTTCGAGAATCCAGAGGCGGCTTTTCTGTCAGCGGGAATCTGGTAGGAACGCGATTCTTAAACAACACATTACGGGTGACTCTCCCCGCAGGCCGCACATTGGATGACTTCGATTCAATCTCAGTTTGGTGCGTGCCAGTTGGCATAAGTTTTGGCACAGGTTTGTTCTCGACCTAATGCTTGCTTTCTCCATTAGGAACAGAGTGGATAGCATGAGGCGGGCTTTTTTTATGTTGAACGAGAGTTTAGGTTGCGGCATCTAAGCCCCTTGCCCTTGGTTCGAAACAGCGCTACTGCCTTGAGCATTAGGGCGAGTCAAAGGGCTGAGCCTTTAAATTAATCGAAACTAGCTACATAGAGTGTAAGTGCGTGTTGCTAGTCAACACCTGCTGTCGGTTTAGGCCTTAGCACTTTTGCTCTGCCCTAGAATTGCGGCCATCGCGAATAAGGCTAAGCCAAACGCAAAAAAGCCAAAATACAAAATTACTGAAACCTACGCTTCAGCTTTTGGCACATAATCTGCTTGAAAAGAGGAAATAAGTTCTACTACCGAACGGAGTTCCTCCAAATGAACACTTGTAAATCTTTCCTTAGTGCAGAAACTGCAAGCCGCCATCACCGCCACACGGCGGCCCTTTCCCTTTTAGTGCTGGCCTTTAGCAGCCTACTAGTTGGAATTTTGTCTGCTCAGGAACTTTCTCCCCTCAAGCAACAATTGAGCGCTGGCGTTGAATCTCGCACCAAGTTAGTTCAAGAAATGGTAGATTCAATTTTCAGCTTTGCAGAACCTGGATTCCAGGAATTTGAAACTTCCAAATATATAACATCCATTTTGGCTGACAATGGATTTGAAATAGAAATGGGAATTTCAGGCATTCCGACTGCTTGGAAAGCAACTTGGGGCGACAGTGGCCCAATGATAGCCCTAGGTAGTGATATCGATGCCTTACTTGGTCTGTCCCAAAAACCGGGAACCACGGAAATCGTGCCCCTTGTAGAAGGCGCGCCGGGCCATGGCGAAGGTCATAACTCTGGCATGCCGGCTATGGTAGTGGCAGCGCTCGCGGTGAAGGATGCAATGATCGCTAATGGCATCCCAGGGCGCTTAATGCTGTGGCCAGGTATCGCCGAGGAGCTATTGGCCACTAAAGCCTATTTCGTCAGAGACGGCTTGTTCGATGATGTGGATGCCACAATCTTTACCCATGTCGGCAGAGATCTAAACACCTCCTGGGGCGACTCTAGAAACAATGGCATGGTATCAGTTGAATACACATTCCACGGCAGAACCTCCCATGGCGCCGGAGCGCCTTGGGAAGGTCGCAGCGCGTTAGATGCGGTGGAGCTTATGAACTATGCCTGGAATATGCGCAGGGAGCATCTACCACTTAGTCAGCGCTCTCACTACGTTATAAGCAATGGTGGTGGCCAGCCCAACATCGTGCCCGGAGAAGCGGCGGTTTGGTACTACTTTAGGGAAGAGAGTTTCGCCGCTGTGAGAGAGCTTTATGAAATAGGCAATACCATTTCAACTGCCGCCGCCATGGCAACTGAAACGACGGTTGACCGCCAGGTACTGGGTTACGCGGCACCGCATCATGGCAACCGCCCCATCGCTGAAGCTGCCTACAAAAATATAAAGATGATCGGCTTACCACAATGGTCAGACGCTGACATCGCTTTTTCTGAAATGGCTCAGCGAAGTGTTCGAGGCAACGACGTACAGATAATCCCGCTAGCAACAGAGGTTTTGCCTCTTTCAACCCCTGCGACCCGCGGCGATCGAAGAGCGGGCTACTCAGATGATGTGGGCGACATTATGTGGACCGTGCCAACAATCACAATCGGTTACCCATCAAACATACCCAATATGACAGGGCACCATGTCACCTCTGCCTTGGCGATGGCTACGCCTATTGCTCACAAAGGCGCTGTTGCCGCGGCCAAGGCAGTCGCCTTAACAACACTGGACTTGTTAACAGACCCAGACCTGCTAGCCCAAGCCCGAGCCTATTTTGACAACGTGCAGAAAGCGCCCGAAAAATACGATCCGGTACTGACATCGCAAGATATGCCAGCGATTCATTTAAACAAGGAGATAATGGCGCAAATGCGACCAAAAATGTTGGAGTTCTATTATGACCCTAAAAGCTACGACAGCTATCTAGAACAGCTGGGGCTAGAATACCCCTAGCCTCAAAAACAAGCGTAAAGGAAGGTCTTCACCGCACTGCAAAAATTTGGCAATGCTAGTGAAGACCAAGCCTTGAGGGGAACACGTGGACCTGCGTATGATCCCAGCTTACTGAAGCTTACTCAGGCTCGTTTAAACCGACATAACCATAAAGCACGGTTGCTATGGACTTCTCCATACCAGCCATCCCGTAGGTGTTGTTAGCTCCTTCAACCACAAAGTATTCATTGGCTGCGTGAGAATTGCCGCCACCACCTACTTGGCCATTGGCGATGGGTATGTCAAGCACGTCTCCGGCAAATAAATAGGCTGGCCAGTAACCACCAAGTATTGACTCATGCTCCACCGGCTCATTGCCTGCAACACCAAATATTTCTTTCATATCTGCCGCCGCATAGGCTAGATCGTTGTCATAGGTCATTTTCGCCCAGGGCACATCACCCACCACATTGATTTCTACGTCCTCATAGCCATTTTTGTCTAGATGCTTGCGCAGCTTATCGACAATATCCATACCATCCATGTTCGGTACGTATCGAAAATTGTGTTTTGATACGATTCGATTAGGCAAGATAGCACCAGAGCCGCCTTCAAACATATTGCCGCCCCAAATACCATCGAGGTTCATGGACGTGCCATACTGAGACATTTTCCTGATTTCAAAGGGGTCATCCGAAATGAATCGGGCTACGCCAAGATTACGCGCGGCAACTTCAACATTCATGCCCTCAGCACTTTTTCGCAAAAAGTCTTCTTCCTGTTCAGTTAATGGCTCAATGTCATCATAGAAGCCATCAATCAATACCTGATTACCGGTTTTATCTACTAACGTTGACAGCATCTGAATATGCCGCCATGCCGGGGCATCCACCGCCCTCTTTCTGCCGCCGTGAATATTTGAATACACAGGGCCACGACCCCAACTTTCGCCACTGGTAATCAGTTCGACAAACACGCAACCTTCAGATGAACCTCCGCCCCACATAACATCTGCTTCAGCGAATAATTCTGGGTGCTCACGGACAAATTTGCGGTAGCCGATAGACATACGCTCTTCATCCCCTTCGGCGACAAAGATAAGGTTCATGGGAAGTTTTCCAGTGACTGCTTTAATCGACATCACAGTATTGAGAAACGCCATTTGTCGCCCTTTGGAATTATTCGCGCCTCTGCCAATAATCACCTTTTTGTAGGGCGACTGTTCCACAATTCTTGCTTCAAACGGTGGTGATTTCCACAAGTCAGGCTGAGTCACTGGCATGGTGTCATACATCCAATACACAACCATTGTATGCTCAGCTCCTTCATCACAGTTAGCGTAAACAACCGGATTCCCCTGCTGGCCCCATTCTGTAATACCAACGTCGTAAACTTGGGTTTGCTGACAGCCGAGCTGGTCGAAAAAACCTTTAACCATGTAGGCAGACTCTTGAATACCCTCACCGGTATTGGAAATGCTGGGCTGCTGGATCCAGCGCTGCAGATTGACTACATGTTCATCAATATTGTCGTCTATGTAAGCGAAGACATCTTTCAGCTCCTGAGAATGAATTCGGTCCATATCAATTTGGGGCACAGTATCGCCGTCAGGCCGTATGCCCAAACCAGGTTCGGCCGGCACCTCTGTAACCACACTTCGTTCAACGGCAACCGGTGGTGTTACTTGCTCTTCACTGCAGCCAGCAAGAAATACTGTGCCACCGACAAGCAGCGAGCCAGCTATTAGCTTTTTTCTGTTCATGATACTTGTGCTCCTAGTTTTAGTTGTTGTTACTAAGTTAGAAGGCTCAATCAATAAATTCTTTAAGCCTTCCTGCAGTTTTCCGCTGTGGGACAGGTAATTCAAAGCACTAAATGTACCAGTGCCGGTTTTATCGCCGCTTTGCCGAGCTGAATGCCAAAAAAAATATTTAGAATCACATACATCGCTGATGCGGGCGGCTTTGAGGAGAAAAATAGTTGAATAGGATTGGAGTCAGAATCATTTCAAAGCGCTTGAGCGGTCTAAATGTGAGCATTTTCTGGAACGAATGCGCCTTTACGGTGTTTTTCTATGAACATAAATGGGATCAGTAAAAATACAGTAGTTTCAACCACCGCCGCGCCACGGCTTTGCCCGGCGGCATCCATGCCTGACAATTGTTCGACGTTGATTCGACGCGCTGCGCACTAAGAACCGGGCCTTTACTTAAATCCTCGGCCCCTGACATTAACCAACAAAACATCGGCGCAGTAACTTATCGGCTTTCTCACTGCAATTCTCCAACCAACTATCTTACCTAGTCCAAACATAATCGCCGCTAGCTACAGCGCGAGCTTCGTGGCCACCGAAATAACTAGCAAGAATTCAGAGGGTCCGAGACGCGATCAACACATTCAATTTTTTTCGAGTATTGCCGACTAATAATGGCGATGATGCAGTGTTACTAGCCTGTTTCCCAAGTTTCAGCCGGCACTAGTCAATTAATAATTATCTGCCTGTAACGAACGTCCTAATACGTCGCGATTTGAAAGGGTAACTAAGTGGAGAGTTCACCAAACTGTGCATGGTGCGAGCAGCCTAAGCAGCAAGGACCTATTTGCCCTAGTTGTGGCGCCGACTATGCTAAAGCCGAGGCCATAAAAACTTACGGCAAGGCCCAGATAGACATTGCGCCCACAGAGTCAGCTGCTGCCAGCCTTGCTGGATTTACCATTGAAACCTCAGAAGCCGCAGCCCCAGTTGAAGATCCAGTGCTTGAGAGAAAGCTCTGCATTATTGCGATTCCATCCATGTTAGCGGTTGGGTTTGCTGTACAGCTGACAGGTCTATTTACCGGCATGCAACGGATTGTGTTTGGGATGCCCGTGCATGAGCTAGGCCATGCTACTGTCGCGTGGTTCTGCGGCTTCGATGCGATCCCAACCCTATGGCAAACTATCAGCCCCACGGATAGAGGAGTAGTCGCTAGCGGTTTACTTTTCTTTGCCATTCTCAGTCTGGCTAACTATGGTCGTCGCAAACCACAAATTGTATGGATTTTACTCGCGGGGTGCCTGCTTGCCCTGCAGGCTTACGGTACTTTTAGTTTAAGTCCACGAGATGCTGAGATGTATATTGTGTTCGGGGGCGATGGCGGCGGCATGGTGCTGGCGTGTTTGCTGATGATATCGTTCTATTTCGGCAAGGAAACGCAGCTATATCGTGGCGGGCTACGTTGGGGTTTTGTCGCCATAGGCTCGGCAGCATTTACCGATATGTTTATGACATGGTGGCGTTCTTTGAGTGATCGTGCCAACGTTCCTTACGGCACATCCGGCGGTGAACCAACCGATGCCTTTAAATTAATTAGTGACTATGGATGGAGTTGGGAGCAACTAATAAGCCGACATGTAAATCTGGGCTTTGTTTGTTTAGCGGTTGTTTTTGTTTTCTATCTGTGGGGCATAAGACAGGCAAACGCCTTAATAAAAGACCACACGGAACACTGATTTAGTACTAATTTGCGAAACCCCTCCAACAAACACTAGTCCGTTAAATTCGTTAACTATTTGCGAGATTCCGCTCTGCCGGTTCTGGCGCTTAAGCTGTTCTGCTGAAGATCAATTCACTCAGGTTAATAAGTTTCAGAGTTATGCCTTTACAGGCTGCCCAAAGTCAGGCTATCTGCAATTGCTAGCGCCTACTGTCTACTTGGTATGACTGCCGCTATTAGAGTCCACTGCGAACCCATTTATTGTTTCGACTTTCCATTGTTTGATAGTGAGCTGGAGCCTAGTTTTTTGCTTAAACTAACCCTTTGCAGCCGATTCTTAGAATATTACCCCGCCGCACTTTCACAGCGACCACTCAGCTGTGAATGTCGCGTCAGCAAGTAGATCGCAAACCCAACAGCTACGCCAGGCACTACTGCAATTAACAAGCAAAGCCAGCCGTGTTTTATTTGCAGCGTGTGCGCCTCAAACCAAACCCATAGAGCTAGGACAAACCAACAAAAAAACACGTCTAAGGAATAGCCTGCTGCGAATGGATTAACAAAACCTGCTGCGAAGGCTCCAACAACATCGGGGCGCTCCAGGAGCGCCGGGATGACAAGAGCGCAAAAAATTAAAGTAAATCCCCCGGCTGCAAAATACAGCCCAAGCCTGAAGTTTCGCTCGCTCATAAGACCATCCTCAAAGGTGGGGCACCAACAAGACAGTACCGCATGAAGCCCATCAAGCTAGCAACAGCCCCTTGGTCGAAAAGCTATTTGCCGGCTTACGCTCGCCTGCTTTATGTGTCTTGCGGCCCCGAGACCGCGGGAAAAAAGATCAATTCCCTTAAGTTGTCGACTAGCAAGTAACACCTTTACTGCCGGTTTTCCCATGTAATCAGACTTCGCTGGCTATGATCTTCCGTACATGAGCAACCCAGACCGCGATTAGCACAAATAGTGGCAGTGAAAGCGTGACTAGCAGTGCTTCGACCATAGACAGGCCAAGGGGCATAGCCGGAGATTGGCCGCACATGCCTTGGGCTTCGAAAAAGAAAGGCAGCCATTGATCAAGCGGCATAAATTCAGGGAAACCTGCACCCATGGAACAGGTGGAGATTACTGTTCCCTGCTCCACCCCAAAGGCGTAATAGCTGGTGTAGAGTGCCCCGGCCATAAGCGCAATCGTGAGATTAAGGGACATCCAGCGCCACCAAAAGCTTTTTATGACCAGCAACCCAAGGACTGCGAAGAACAAGGCACCAAGCACCCACGCTCTTACCTGAACACACAAAGCACAGGGATACCATTCACCGGGGCCGTATTGGTAATAAAGCGCGATAGCTTCCATCGAGGTCAGATAGATTATGCCAGCGAGCCAGAATTTGCGGTTTTCGCCAAGTTTTTCAAGCAGTTTCACAGATTAAGTCCTTCAGGCGTTGCGGAGGAAGACGCTATTCCGGAAGTATTTTAACCGAAAACCTCTCGCTTTGTCCCCGCAATTACAAAATCCAGATGGCTGTGTTTACCCTGCCCCTGCCTTTTTGGCAGGATCAAAGCGCCCCTGCTCTTTACTCTAAAAATTGCTCTAATGGCGCACCCATAGCAGGGTTGAGCGATTGATACTCTACCCCCAACAATTGGAGCAGGGTTGCCGCAATGCGATTGTTGGTGAGGCAATCGGTGCCTGTTGCTATAAGTCCGTTGGTCGCTATCCCCGGGCCTATTGCTGCCATCCAGACAGCCTCCGAGCCCTCAATGCCGTTTTCATATTGCGAGAGTGAAGACATGTAGCCAGACACAGACGTTTTACTGGCGTGATGCTGCCACGTCTCAATAGGGTCAGACCCTCGGCCATGGTCTACGGCAACGAACAGAACAGTGTTGTCTGTGTGGCTTGGAGTCGTTTGGATTAACTCCCAAAGCTCGCCAATAAATCGGTCTGTGCGATTGGCAGCAAAAACATACTCATCGTATTTTCCGTCATGGGCGAAATCATCAGTCTCACCATAACTGACATAGAGCACTCTTGGCAGCTCACGTTTAAAGTAAGACATAGCGTAGTGATGGGTAAAAGAGTCGTTACGAACCGTCGGCCATGGCGGCGGCGTATCGCGAGACAATGTATTCAGAAGCCGCTCAAAATCCGACTGAGGATTCTGCTCCACTGCAAATGCATTTACGTGCAAACCGCTGCGTTCAACATTGAAGATAAATGGAAACACATCCCACGACGCAAACGCTGCAGAACGTCCTTCAAAGCCTGGTACGCCATCAAGCAATTCCATAAAACTTTGTTCTGGGTTCGGCATTTTGGCGTTGGAGTTAATAGTCGGATTTACAGTGCCGGTCAATATTTCGGAGTAACCAGGGTATGAAAAATACCAGTCGTTAGCCACTTGCGCGCAAGAGTTGCGATTTAGATCTCCCACATAACTCCCCTGCTCAAACACAGTCGAATGTAGAAACGGGAACATTTTAGCGGCACTCTCTTCGCCTGATTCAGAGCCAAAGCGCTCTATTAGCGCCTGCTGCCCGGGAGAGTATTCGGCGCTGGCAGTCAATCGAGCATCCAACCCAGCGAACAGCTCCTGCCAGCGCAGACCATCGAGGGTGACAAGCACCACGTTCTCTGCTGCAAAGACAAAAGTGCCACCTGCTATTAAATAAACAGCGAGGGCAGCTCGTACAATTCGGCCACATTTTTTCATTGTTGATTACCAAAAAAAATCGGCAGAGATCACAAACGACCTCTGCCGATCGCACACCAATCACTCTGGGTGCAAGATTTATGTCCATTCAGTGTACGGAGTTTAGTTAGAAATCAACAGTCATCGCAAAGGATGCAGTGCGCGGCGCACCGATCCATGCGCCGAAACCTGAGATTCCGCCCAAATAAGATTCGTCGAATAGGTTATTAACCACCAGCCTAAATTCAAACCCCTGCAGGAAATCACTCACAGCCGCGCCGTCTACACCAAGATACAAATCAGACACTGTATAATCTTCTGTCGGCAATGTATTGGCTCGATCAACAAAACGATCGCCAACGTACTTGGTTGAAAGGCCAGCAAAATACGTATTGCGGGTCCAATCTACCGACAGCACCCACATGTTATCTGGAGTGTTAACAACCTGACGGCCCGGGACAACCCCTACAGCCGCATCGGCCGCTGCACCAAGCCCCGTGCCAACATAGGTAGCGTCAGTATCTGTATATGATCCGTACACCGACCAGTTTTCATTAAACTCGTAGTTGACGGCCAATTCAAAGCCTTCGGATTCAATACCACCGACATTGTCGAAACGCCCCGCAAGGCCAATAGTGTAGTCAGGAATATTGCCTGCCAATTGAGGACCAAAGAATTCGAGTCTATTGTTAAACTCGTTCTGGAAAATCACCGCACTGGCGTTCAAGTTACTCGACGTATACCTTAAACCTAACTCTAGGTTTTCAGCTTGCTCCGCCTCTAAGTCAGAGGTCGATGAGCCTTCCCGTTCGAGTATGGTGTCAAGCAGTGGCTTGACGTTTTCTGAATAGCCAAAAAACATCTCTAAGCCGTCAACTGGCAAGGCGTAGTTGGCCCCACCGCTGAACAAGGTATCGGTATTAGAGCTGAGTGATTCTGGCGGCGCAACGCCAAAGACATCTATCTCATTGTTGTCTACGTCAAATTCACGCAGGCCGATAGTCACTACCAAATCGCCAAACCTAATTTCGTCCTGTAGGTAAATCATTTGCGTGTCGCGATTAAAGTCTCGGTCGTACTGAATCCAATACGGCACCTCATCAAACTCAATACCGACTCTCGCATCGGTGAGCTTGTGCCAATCCCTTGACTCCAATCTCTCGGAGTCTTCCAGCCAAATACCGCCGCTTAGCGTGTTTTCTATCTCGCCGAATGAGGCTCTCCAATCGAAGTCTGCGGTCCAACCGGTTCTATCTCGACTGTAATGGGTATGGCGATAGGATTGAAGTGGGATTGCTCCAGGGCCGTAGCACAATGGGTCTGCCTGAGGACCCGCACCACCGTATGGAAAAGTAATTGATGAGACACAACCAGGCTCTGGCGATAGCGCCTCGCCGGCCGCGTTAACAAAATAGATATTACCGATAGGCGCACCGCCTAAGATAGGCAGATTGCCGGCAACCTCAAACTCTGGCCCACCGGCGTCATCAACTAGGTCTACAATTTGCGGTGGCACCCAATCGCCGCGGCCTTCCATTTGATGGTCATACAAACCAATCGAAAATTCCAAGCCATTATCAAGCGCGCCGTCGAACTTCAAATAACCAAACCGATTTTCCCTCAGGGTCGACCAAGCTCGGCGATAGAGTTGATTGATAAAAGGCACATCAGTGAAAGTGCCAATCAATCTATCGGAGTCAGAATCTTCGGCAAATTCAGCGGTGGTTATACGTTGGTAGTTATCTTCTTGCACATCATCATAGGCATAATAGCCTGTGAGCCTATAGTTTTCGTTAATATCTGTAATGAATTTTGCGGCAAAATGATCTCGCTCGTTCTCGGCAGATCCTTCAACCCAATCTGTCGCCTCGTTGTGATTAAGTGACACCCAAGCTACCGTTGAATCGTTAAAAATACGCCCTGTATCATAGCGGCCGTAGTAGCGTTGAGATTCAAAATCGCCTTGCACTACCTGCACCCGCAGGCGCTCGGTTTCAAGTGGGTTGTTAGTAGTGAAATTTAGGGTTCCGCCCAGCGACTCTGTGGTTCGAGTGTCTATTGATGCAATGCCTTGGTTTACTTCCACCCCACCTGAATTCATGGTGTCGATGTAGCGGTTGGCCTTGGCACCACCGCCGTAGTTAGAGTCGCCATTCGGAAAGCCATCAATGGTAGTTCCAACTTGCTGTTCGGCTAAACTAGTCTGGTAACCTCGCAGATTCACTGTGGTTGACCAATCGTCGAATCCAAAGGTGTCGCCTTCCGTAATGTTCACACCCGGCAAATTATCGATTGTAGAGAGTATAGATGTTATCGGGCTCTGCTGATCTAGCATAGATTGATTCGTGCTCATGGCTGAGAATGTGCGCCGTGCGCCGACAGTAATAATTTCAAGAACTTCTTGATTGGTTGCACTGAGCTCATTCGCATCATCTTGTGCAGCAGCGTAGCTTGGCACTAAACACAGGGCGATAGACAAACTCAAAACAGAGCGCTTAAACAGCGCTTTAGAGCATGGTATTTTTTTCGCGGAATAAATAGAACTAGACATTATGTTCTCCCAAACAGTATTGAATCACTATGTATTACTCTTCGCCCTGGATCCTCACAGCGGGGTATTTAGCTGATGACACCAAGCAAAGCATTAGGTTTTTCTTTCAGCCAAGAAAGGCTGGCTGAAATAATCAGCATTTTTTTATTATCTGTAAAAATACATATCCACTGATTGAGAGGCACTGTACTTTAGATCCATGACAGGGAGATTAAGCTACGATGTCTTTTTTGTGACACGCTAAAGTTTTAAAGAGACAGTGACCAATTCGCAGCAGGTGTGAAATCCGCTGGCAATATTTTGCCAAGGCAAGCAGATAAAATACTTAAAAAATGTGAAGTGACAGAAAAAGCCGGGGCTGAATCACCATGGCCAGTTTAAGCGTGGCGCCTGAATTAGCCTGACTGATAATCAAACATCAATCTTTCGCCATACTGCTGAATTCTGTCCGCTAGCCAAAAACCGCCGCAGTCACTGTGACCTGCGGCAAAGCTGTATTGGGCTATGGACTATTGCACTGTCTCTAACAACCGCTCACGGATTGCGCGTATTTCTGAGTCAGTAACTTGCAGCTCTGAACGAATGTAATTCATTACAGACCCATACTCGCTGTCTAGATAGCCTAACGCTGCCTCTATGTACTGCGGATGGGAAGCCATTAAGGGTGCTAAGAGTTCAGGCGAGATCTGCGAAAGATATGCATAGGCCTCATTGGACTCAATATCTGCTGAAGTAAATTCTTTCATGAAGTCTACATAGTCATCGGACAGAGCATAGTCATAGACAATTGTCTCTCGCGGTACTTCCAACACAGTAAGCAGCAAAGCTGCGGCGATACCGGTTCTGTCCTTACCCGCAGAGCAGTTGAAGACGAGGCCGTCATCCACTGCCGCTAAATCATCGAACATCACTGTGTAAGCCGGGGCCTGCTGTAAGGCAATGCCGTAGTAAAGCTCGGACATGTTGTTTCGCATTGTGGCTGCGGTTGCGCCTTCATCAAACAGCCCTCCCATCAACGCTGCAGAACCTTCGTCTTCATAATCTCGAGCAAACATCTTGGGGTTTCCGGCCGCCCAAATTGTCGGCTCTGACTGACGTTCCAATGAAGAACGAAAATCGATTATGGTACCTACGTCTAACTGCTCTAAAAACTTATAGTCTTCAGCGGTAATTCCAGTCATTACACCTGAGCGGTAGACCTGACCCCACTTAACACGCTTGCCACTCATAGTTTCGTAACCACCGATGTCTCGAAAATTGCGCCCTCCTGCCAAGGGCAACAATCGGGAAGCGACTTTTACCTTGGTTTGGTTAGAATTTAGCGGCGCTAAAGTAAAGTAAACCCGTTGCCCGGGGTAGCTTAGAGTCTCATAGCTAGTTGCAGTAATGCCTTCTGCAATCATCGTCATTTCGCTAGTTTCTGCCTCTGGGTCCGTTGACGCATACAGGCTCATGACACTTGGCTCACTCAGCTCCCACTGGATTAAAATGGAACTGCTCTGATCGTTGGCTATAGTGCGCACCGCATCTGCCTTGACAATATCGGCGAATGCAGTATGAGCAAACAGTACACTTACAGTCATTCCTATACACTGTTGAACTATAAGTTTTCGCATTAGATATCCCACCTTGCGCCAAGCACATAGAAACGACCAAAACCCTCAAATTGATTGGGAGTAGCAGGGGTATTTACATAACGCAGGTCTCTGTCATCATTTAAATTATTTACATTGGCGAACAGGGTTACTTGCGATCCACTAAACCAGTCCTCGGGCAAAATGTAGCGCAGCGAGAAGTCCATTCGCTCCTGTTCATCCCAAAACTCTGCTAAGCCATCGGCTTCTGTTGTAGAGAGCCAAGCATCGCGCCACATGTAATTGATACGCGCAGACAGACCCCACTTTTCATAAAACAGCGACGCGTTGGTGATGCTATCGGAAGTGCCTGGCAACGAAAACGAATTGCCGTTAAGCGTGGTGAATTCACTGTCTAGAAACGTTAGGTTGACTGACACACCGAAACCGTCGAAAGGCTCCGGCAGCAGATCAGTCGCTTGACCGACAAAGTTTATTTCTAGACCGTTTAACTCACCGTCATTGCCGTTGGCAAACCCAGTAAGCTCATAAATGTTACCTGCTTCGGATGGATCATAAATCCCGCCATCAACATTGACGCGATCGGCATACAAGACATCGTCGATACTTCTATGAAACGCCGCGACTGACATAATGCTCGCCGGTGCAAAATACCATTCCAGCGATGCATCTAGCCCCCAGGTCGTTTCCGCATCTAGTGTCGGGTTGCCCCCTACTGCCGTGCGGTCGGTCGGATCGACAATGGCTGACGCTCGCCACTCCTGATAGGTTGGTCTCGACAAGCCGGTAGACGCCGAAATCCGCAGTTTAACGTCATCATTTAAGTCGAAGTTCAGATGAGCTGACGGCAGGACATTGACAAAGTCGTCAGAGAAAGCGATACCAAGGTCAGGACCGGCCGAGGTATAGTCCGTAGTCTCGATCCTTGCGCCCCAGATAAAGCTTCCCCAATCGAAGTCATGGCTCACCATTGCATAAGCCGCGTTAATATCCTCATCGATTGCCACTAGTGAATCTGCATCAAACGGCGCATTGATACCGCCAACCGCAGCCCCCCAAGCCTCGATAAGGCCTGGGTTGTCGTAAATTGGCCCACCAATAGTGTTATCAAAATCGGAATTCCAGAGCTTGGGGGTCACAAACGTATCTATATCAACACTGCCTGGGAAACCGCCCACTGCCAGCGCCTGCCCGCCCCTTGCTTGCCGTTGATCAACACTCAAGCCAAGCTTTAATACTGAAGGCAGGCCGAACATCTGTATGTCTCGTTCAGCGTCAAACTTTAGCTTGGTCGCCTCTGAGTCCAAACCAAAGTTTACAACTATGCCCAGATCCAATGCGTAGTTAACATTATTAATATCCAGTGGCGTTTGCGTGCCTACTTCAAATAGATTCAGTTGCGGGTTTAAGACATCAGTTAAATCATAGCTTGCAGCAATAGCCCCTCCTACTGATCTAGGAATTGGCAGAAACGTTGTGTTGCCGGTCTTGGTGTAATTTAGTCTCGCTTCGATACGCCAATCAGCCAATTCAAAGTCAGCCCCCAACGTTGATGTGCGGGTAAAGTTGTTGTACTCGCCATCTTCAAGGGCGCGCGAGGCGAGAACAACGGGTTGATACCCTGTGGTAGGTGCCAAGGGCACGCCGGCGATGCCAAAGCCTGGGTTATCGTCATCTAAAAACTCAAACACAAACTGATTGCGCTGCTCAAAATCAGTAAACTCACTAAAAAGAGTTGAGGCGAATAGGCGAGTGGTCTCATTAGGTCGATACTCCAGCGAGCCACCATAGGCGTTATCCTCGCGAGTAATCTCATAGCTACGAAAGTCCAACTCATTAACCTGCAAACCACCTGGAACAAGCCCTAAATTGAACTCGCGGTTGTCGGTCGTCTGTTCGCGAGAATTGCGTGAACCGTACACAACAGCACCAAATTCATCGTTCGACCAAGACAGTCGGCCGTTCAACTTCTCGACATCGCCATCGCCCAGTTGCTGTGTGCCTGCACCACCTTCCAACGAAAGACCAAAGCCTTCTTTGTCAAACGGGCTAAATGTCTTGATGTCTATAAACCCAGCAACCGCCTCGCCCGGCATATCGGGCGTGATCGCCTTGTTAGCTTCCACCGAGCTAGTGATCACGGAAGGAAATGAATCGAAGCGCGGTATTCTGCCGTTTTCAGCGCCCAACACATCGATACCGTCAAATGCGATCGACGTCCAGCGAAACGGGGAGCCGCGGAAATTAATAAAGCGTGCCTGCCCCTGATCTCTTTCTATTGCTAAGCCCGGTAAACGCCCTAAAGAATCGGCCAGATTTTGGTCAGGAAAGCGACCTATGCCGTCAGATGAAATTATATCCTTGACATTAAAAGCATTTCGCTTCGCCTCAATAGCGGCTGCCTGACTGTCACGAATTGGCGAACTAACAATTATCTCTTCAATACTGCTCTGCGCTGAGGACCCCGGCACATAACCTAAGATCATCGGCGCCATCGCCATTTGAATTGCAATTCGTAACTTCATAGCCCTGCCCTTTAAAGAAGAAACGCTAAGTATCTTGCCAATGTGTGACAGCTACGGGTCATCAATATTAAACAATGGTGACAATTTGATTTCGGTTTTGTTACATGGTGCCATGTTAACTACTTAAGCGCCGGATCAGTGCTGGTTTAGAGTTCAGTATTCGCTATAGAAATTAAAGCCCACAGGGTCGATAAACAATTCTCTCTGGTTAAGCTCTTTCATTGTCTGCGGACAAATACGTTTCTAGCTAGAGGCACTTTCCAATTGTCGAAATGATTTATGAGCCGCCGACACGGCCTAGGAGCCTAACTAATCTGTTCGCGTGGCTGCTCAGTGCGCATCAAGTGTTATACCCATTAACTCCGGTCCGCGGCAGAACCAAGCAAGGAGGGTCTTATCGAGATATCTGCACAAAGCAGAACACTTCCAATGGGGGCTGGCCCCTGTTATGGCTCTCGAGCTCATCGGCGGCATCCGTGAGGCCCTGTTTAATCCCATGAAATAATTGTTGACAACAATTCTGTATGTGTTAATTTTTTAACATAGTGCTAACAAATTAACACAGTAGATTAGATAAAGCTTTACCTAAGCTGTTTCAGAGGGTTCAACAATGACCAAAGCGAATAAATTAAGTCGGCGCGAACGCCAGATGATGGACGTGATCTATCGACTTGGCGAAGCCAGTGCCAAGGAAGTCATGGAAAATATCGAGGACCCTCCCAGTTACTCCTCGGTACGAACGCTGCTTAGGAAGCTGGTGGATAAGGGCCACATCAGTCACCGCGAAAGCGGCCTGAAATACGTTTATTACCCCTTAGTGGCGCGCAAAGCAGCCTCGAAGTCAGCCCTGTCGAACCTCGTGAAAACCTTTTTCGCCGGCTCACCGCTACAGGCCGTGAATTCTCTGCTAGATATGGACAGTCATGAGATAACAGATGAGGAGCTGGCCCATCTGGAGAGCCTGATTCAGGAAAAGAAAAGAGAAAAGGAAATTAGCGACAAAAAATCAACTACGAATAAGAAGCGAGGAAAACAATAATGGATACTCCCATTTTACTCGATACCGTTTCAACTCTGCTGGCCGACTTGCCAGAGTTGCAAACCCTGTTAGATCTGTTGTGGAAGTCGTCGCTAGTTATTGGGGCTACTTATCTAATTGCTCAGGTATTTCGACGCCAACTTACTAATAATGCCGCCCACTTGCTTTGGCTGCACTGCATGCTGTGCGTGGCACTTATACCTCTCGCTATGGTTTTGGCAGCCTCATTCCACGCTGAATTTTTGTACAGCGGACCTGTCAGCGTTATTACTATCAACGCGGCTGCCGCGAGTTCGGCACAGACCACGCCCCAAAGCGGTTTGTTTATACTGCGCTTAATCTACTGCTTGGTTGCCCTATTGCTGTTGGCTCGGTTGATGTTTTCTGCGCTGTCGCTAAGGCGCATCAACAGTGCCGCTTCTTACTGTGCGAACCAAGCTATTCTGTGCCAGCTAGAGGGTCTTTTGAAAACGCTGGAGATATCCCGCCCCGTCACTGTTAAATTTAGTGACAGCGTCGCTTCGCCCATGTCTTTCGGCTTAGTCAAGCCCGTTGTAGTTTTGCCTTTGGTTGCCGCGCAGTGGTCCGAGTCCACAATAGAGGATGTGTTAGTTCATGAGCTTAGCCATATCAAGCGTCTCGATTGGCTGACAATGTTGTTCTGCCACGTCCTATGCGGCTTATTCTGGATAAACCCGCTAGTGTGGTTTGCCAAGAGCCGGGTTGACGCGGCTGCCGAACAGGCCTGCGATGCGGCGGTGCTGCGCTGCGGAAAAGACGGCATAAAATACGCCGAAGACCTGCTGCGATTAGCTAGAGAGAGTTTGAGCAATAAGCAAGCGCCTGTGCTGGCTCAATTAATGTTCGACACGGGCAGCCTGTCACTGCGGGTTAAGAATATCTTAGACGGTGGCTTAATCGGCAAGGTCAGTAAGAAGTTCATTGGCGCGCTGGCGATGGGAGGTGTTTTAGTTCTAGGCGCCTGCAGTGGCATCAACCTTTTCGGTTCAAGCGATCTCGATAGAGAAATCCTTCCCACCAAAGCTGAGCCACCCCAGTACCCTACTGTCGCAGCACAAGAAGGGATAGAAGGCTGGGTGCTGGTAGAATTTACTGTGACTAAAGAAGGCTTGGTGGCAGAAAATTCGGTCAAAATAGTTGATGCCGAACCTGCTCAGATTTTCGACCGCACCGCGACTAGAGCCGCTGAGAGATTCGAATTCGAGCCTCCAAGTCGCGCCGGTAAAGTGGTGGACATCGAAGGCGTGCAGTATCTTTTTAGGTTCAATTTAGAACCTGGCGGTTTCCAACCTGGAGACCAAAGACCGCCCCCATTAGCAAGGTCAAGAGCAAACTAGGCACAGATAATTTAGAACACTGCTGGGTTTTATCGCCACACTTTTTAGAGTCTGAGCCGGCAAAAAGTTTAACCGGCTCAGACTCTGTTATCGCTTTTCGAACTAGACATGACTTAAAGGGCTCAGGTCAAACGATCTCAGCAGTTTCTCCGCTCTGCCAACCCTTTAAGCGCTAAACCCCGATCCTCAACAGATTAATGTTGATTAGCACAATGCTATTGAAACCGCTGCAAACCTCCCCTCACCCGCTCTTTACGTTTGCACTCTAGAGTTAGCCATCCAGGATGAAAACGCCGCGGCGCGGGTAAGACTGCCCTTGGTTTGCTCAGACGGACTATTAAATCCAGATGCTCAAGAAGGACCTATCTAAGCTGTTTGGTCAATCGTGTTCCGGCTACATTCAGGTTTAGCGCTAATCAACTCAGCTCGGCTTGGTGATAACTCGCTGCCATGCTGCAGTCTGGCTAGTGCACTCTTTTAATCTCGCAATACATTTTATAAAAACTCCAGCACTACCCGAGAGCAAAGTCATAAAGCTGTCATGGCAACTATTTAAGCTAGGAAGTTAAGCCAACGTGGAAATATGGAATAGTTAGGAGAAAATCATGCACTACCTAGACTTGCTTAACCGTAAAAAACCCAATTTTTCACGCCGCAGACTGCTGCAGCAGTCCTCGATGTTGGCAGGCGCTGCACTACTGCCTAGCTTGGTTGGCAATGCCGCGAGGGCCCAAGCGATTTTGCCCGACTATCCCTTTAAACTAGGGGTTGCCTCGGGCGACCCGCTTTCCGATGGCTTTGTTATTTGGACCCGACTCGCACCTTACCCTACTGAGCCTGACTACGGTGTTAGCCCAGAGCCTTTGCTGGTCAATTGGCAGGTAGCAGAGCGGGAAAACATGTCTAATGTGGTGATGGCAGGCACTGCAATCGCGCGGCCGGAAATGGGACACAGCGTCCATGTGGAGCTGCGTGGTTTGCGCCCCAATAGGCAGTACTGGTACAAGTTTTCCATCGGGGACTACGACTCTCGGGTGGGCAGAGGTATTACCGCACCCGTAGTTGGCAGTGATTTGGAAGAATTAAAGTTTGCTTATGTGTCTTGTCAGCACTATGAGAGAGGCTATTTTCCTGCCTATCGAGACCTTGTTGAACAGGACCCGCGCCTTATCGTATTTCTGGGAGACTATATCTATGAGAACGACCCAGGGCGCTTTGCGATTCGTCGCCACGAAGGGCCGGAGCCAACAACCCTAGCTCAATACCGCGCGCGCTACGCCACCTATCGATTGGACGAAAACTTGCAGGCTGCTCATGCTCATACATGCTGGGCGTTTACTTGGGACGACCACGAAGTGGACAATAATTACGCCGGCCAATATTCGCAAGATTTCGATGATATCGACTCATTTCTTAATAGGCGGGCAGCCGCGTATCAAGCCTATTACGAAATGATGCCGCTGCGCTCTAGTGCCCGCCCGCAAGGAGCAAATATGCGCCTGTATCAGCAGCTCAACTATGGCAATTTATTAGAAATTAACATTCTTGACGACAGGCAATATCGCAGCGACCACCCCTGTGACTATGCCGGTCGCGGGGTACCGGTAACCCCCGCGCTGTGCAATGAACTCTACGATCCCTCCCGAACCATGCTAGGGGAGCAGCAACACCGTTGGCTAGACCGCAACCTTGCTAGCTCGCAAGCCACTTGGAATGTCATCGCCCAGCAAACGCTTTTTTCTCAGTTTAATCGTGGTGAGAACGGGCAAACTCTGTTTAGCACCGATGGCTGGGGTGGTTATCCGGTATCCCGTGACAGAATAGTCGAGCGCTTAGTTGGTAGCTCTGTTGCCAACCCTGTGTTTATCGGTGGTGACGTGCATGCCTATTGGGTAAGTGATGTTAAGCAAGACTGGGACAATCCAGAATCGGCTACCGTGGCCTCGGAATTTGTGGGCACATCAATTACCTCAAGCGGCGGGGACATGGACTCATACCGTGTTCTAATGCAGCAAAACCCCCATGTTGGCTACATCGAAACTCAGGAGCGGGGCTATTCCCTTTGCACCGTCACTCAAAGCCAGTGGCTAACTGAGCATCGCGCCATTCCCGATGCAGAAATCTTAAACCCTGACGCAATCTTCACCACCACCCAGTCTTTTGTCGTTGAATCAGGTCGACCTGGCGCCTATAAAGTGTGAGAAAAATGGGTAAGTAGGCTGCTGTGCCTACGCCACCACTGGCGGTATTGCCACGTACTTTGAACAGAAGCAGCACAAAACCGCGGCGGTAAAGTTTGCCGCTTAGATTCGCTCACTCGTGTCACATTACTGACCCTTGGCCCAGTTAAGCTCCAATTTACCCCCGCAAAAAGGTTTAACCAGCATGCGCGCGATAATTCTATGTGTATCTCTAACAGTCAGCTTGGTGGTTCAATCGGCTGAACTGATCGATCTTTATTCACCCGAATCGCTTAAAGCCCACTCTCCCATAATTGTGGGTCACCGCGGCGGCGCAGTAGTCGAGGGTATTCCCGAGAATTCATTAGCGGCGCTGCGCCTCGCTGCCCAGCGGGGCTATGCCATGGTGGAGGTTGATGTGCGCGCAACCTCCGACGGCGTCCCTATTGCCTTTCATGATAGTGAATTAGAAGAACATGTTGGTGTAAGCGGCAGCATAGAATCAATGACCTATGAACAGGTTAAAAGTCTGCGTTACCTTGAAGGCGATGAGTTTTCAGTCTTGACCTTGGAGGAATCCCTGAGCGAAGCTAGCCGCTTGGGCTTAGGTGTGATGCTGGATATTAAAACCGGACAGGAACGCGAAGACTTCTACTACAAAGTTGCCGAGCTACTGCAAACATTCGGATTAACCCGCGCAACCCTTACCATTTCTGGCCATGCAAACACTCGCCGCTATTTGAAAGACAGTGTGATGCAGCGAGTCAGCAAAGAGGATTGGGAACGAGTAAAGGCCGGTGAACTACTGGATTTATCTGGGCAAGTTTGGTTCGACTGGCCGCGATACATCAGTAATGAAGAAGTCGCCCAAATGCAAAGACGTGGGGCGCTAGTTGTGCCAACAATTAATGTATTTCATTACCCGCAAGAAGAACACATGGCTCGGGCCGCAGCCGATATAGAGCGCATGCGCGAGGCCGGCGTTGACGCCTACCAGATAGATGCGCCCTATGACAGACTGGTCTTACAACAGTAATTGCGGCTAGAGCAAATGCCAGCAACTGGATACGGGTTATGATGGGGGCTGCTTTTATAGTAAATCTTACTAGCAGCCTGACCCCCAAATTTTTTTCTCTGACCTGGCATTTATATCGAACAGACACAACACCTGCTCTCCCAAGGAGCTGCCTTTGCGCCACCAAAGTTTGCTAAAACTCATTCAGTCAAAGGCACCTCTCGCGCTTGCTAAGCTCGGTAAATTGCTTGCACGTAAGCGGCTGGATTTTTGGTAGCGTAACTGACACTTTAGTTTAGCGTTCTGGAACTCATGGCAAACTCTTCGAGATTGGCGCTTTTGACGATTCCATTTTATTTTGTTTTGCACGATCAATTTCATGTTAACCGCAATAGCACTGCGAGCAAGCTACGCCTTAAAGTTGTGCAGCCTTGCCAAATTGAGTGCATCAAACCTCGGCAGCGAGCTGCTGCGAACCGAAAAATACTGGGTAGCAACGGGAGAAATCCACGCGTTTCGACATCCGGTAGGCTTTCGCTCTCTATCTCAAAACACTGGCACAGCTTTTGCAAATGTCTATGGGAGAGTAAGAACAGCCCAACCAGGCTGGATCAACGAAAGAAAGCCTGTCTTACCAAACGGGCCTGCTACCTCAAAAGACAATGACCACAAAGTCATCACAATCATAACAATGTAGCGCAGTTGAAAAACCGAAAATTCATTGTTAACAAAGTTGTGAGGCTTATATGTTGTCACGTGCGTCAGAAACGCCCTACCGTATTGTTTTATTTTTTTTAGTTGCTATCCATTTTTCGCTCGGCGCCGGTCACAGTCTCGGGGCGAACGATGAAAATCAATACAACGACCTGCAGCGCTTGCAGGCATTGATTGAGCATTTGCTGCACGAAAATGGCGGTTATAGCCACACCCTTATCGAGCCCTACTCACAATTAGCGCAAATGCAGCTGTCTGCTTTTCGTTTAGAAGACGCTAAGGCATCCGTCAACAACGCCATTCGCAACAGCCGAATCAGCAGCGGTTTGTATTCCTCTGAGCAACTGC
>CAYGSO010000005.1:0-19258 GCA_964352445.1 uncultured Pseudohongiella sp.
TTTCGTATTGTCGTTTGAGTCCGAAAGGGACTCTTGCTGACTAAAAAGTTTAGTGCCTTTTCAAGTCGAAAGGACTCTATAGAGCAGGTATACTCTCCTACCATGCCCCGGTGGCACAGCTGGATAGCGCGGCCCCCTCCTAAGGGGCAGGTCAGAGGTTCAAATCCTCTCCGGGGCACCAAACACACCTCTCACTCTCAAACATACCCCACTAAAACCCCGTTTCAAAATTGAAACACCCCACAAACTTCCAGTTATCAGTTATTGAAACACCCAATTTCCATTAATTTTTCTCTATAAAATTCAATGTGTTGACTTGAATGGTGGGGTTGCTGTGAAATCTCCCAATCATTATGCCGTAGTTGCAGCACGGCCGCGGGCAGGCTGAAGATTTTTTAGGAGTTTTTCCATGGGTGAAGTAGTTCAGTTACAGCCTTTTGCATTTGAACGCGTTTTAGCAAGCCGAGTCTCCAGGGCAGATGCCTTGGTACCGGTGGAATTTGCCGTGGGTATTCAAGACCGTGCCGCAGCCATCGCAAGGCTTGCCTTTTACGGTGTTGACTCGTTCAAGCATCGCAGCTTGAAAGGAGATGCTGCTGGATCTCTGTGCATGGTGTCGGTTCTGGATGCCATCAAGGTAAATAAGTATATTTTAGAGCACGAAGAGCTGGCTGTGGTTGATATCGAAGAGCGTATCGATCTAATACAGATGCTTGAGAATATTAACATCCCGATGATGCAAGGCCTTTGGGGCGCTATTTCAAGCCCGGCAACAGGCGCAAGCTAAACCCTTAGCTTAATGCGCGTGTTTCCTACTGCAAAAGCTCCGTAGCCACCGCGAGCTGTTCTGAATAGGCACCTAGCTCTAGGCTTTCTTCGTCTGTTTCTAAACCCAGCTTGTTAAAGGCAGGAATCGAGTTCCAAGGCGGCACAGTTAGCAGTGCGTTTGCAAAGCCGTAACTCTGTAACCTTGCCACGATAACCACATCCGCATAGTCGGTTTCCTCGCTGTCGCGCAAAATATCTAAGTGGGCCATTGGTACCATGGCTAAAGCATCTGGAAACTTCCATTCTTGGAGAATCTTTTGGCCAATTGTAGGGCTTATTTGGGCAATGATCCGGTCCAGCTGGGACTGATTTTCTAGCGCCAGTAGTTCTTCATGTTCTTCCACGTAGGTGAGAATTGGCAGGGTGCCGATTTGATGGGTCAGGCCGGCAAGGGTGGCCTTGTCGGGTTCTAAATCGGTGAAATGCTGGGCTAATACGCTGGCTATTGCAGCAACCTCGGTGCTGTGGGCCCAAACCTCGCGAAGTCGTTTATCTAGCAGCTCATTGGTGGCCTGAAACATTTGCTCCATAGCAAGCCCAATGGCTAAGTTGCAGCTGTAGGTGACTCCCAGCCGGCTTAAGGCCGCAGGCAAATTGTCAATTGCGCTGTAGCCGCGCACCAAAGGGCTGTTTGCAACCCGCACAATTCTAGCGGACAGACTGGCATCGGTGAGTAGTATTTCCTGCAGAGAACGAATGTCGATGTCAGGGTCGCTAGCTGCCTCCCGCACCTGAAGTGCGATCTCAGGCAATGTGGGCAGTACCATTTGGTCGTTTTCAATGGCGATTAACAGGGTTTGTTCGATGTCTTCGGCGCTGACACCCATGGGTTTGTCTCACGGCTTGAGTAAATTATTCCTTAATTTCAGTATAGGGCATTGTGAGGAATTGTAAGGAAGTTTGCTCATTATTTGTAAGCTTTGGTGGGGTCGATGATTGCGCCGCCTCGGTGCCCACGATAGCCAGTAAAACGCTGTCCTGTTGTAATGGGGTTTTGGCATTGCTGAACGCAAGCACAGGGGTGATGAAGGTGGCGTCGTTTTCCGTGTACTCTATATTAGCATCGGCGGCGATGGGAAGGGCGCTGCTTAGCAAGGTCAGACGCTTCTTGGGCGTGCTGCGATAAAACATGCGGGCGACAATTTCTTGGCCAGTGTAGCAGCCCTTTTTAAAGTCGACGACGCCTGAGATGTCATAGTTGAGCAGCTGGGGTGTAAACTCTTCGCTTAGCTCGGCGCTAACATGGAAGATTCCCGCTTCGATTTCGGCCCGATGCCAAAGCTCAACGGGGCATTGCTCAGCACTGATTTCTAAGCTTTTAATCTGGAGGCTGGCCTGTGGAGTAAGTGGATAAATTTCAACCCACTGGGAGCTGGCATCGAGGGACACAATAATAAAGTCTTGGTTTGTGAACACGTTGCCGGTGGGAGGTTCTTGCCAACCCAGCTGCTGGCTTAATTGATGAGGCGTATCTTCGCCCATGCAGCCAACAGCGCTGCTATCAAAACTGCCAACAGTGATTTCCACTTTAGAGAAAACGGCGTATTTGCTTAATACTGTAGCGATGCGTTCAGCCATGCTTGGCTGGGTTTGCAGAACAATGCCGTGGGTGACTGCTATGGCTCTAAAATCGGCGACGACCCGGCCTTTCAGATTGCAAAGAGCGCCAGCCAAGCTTACCGAGTCCTGCACCCGCTCCATGTTGCAGGTCACCTGCCCCTGTAAAAACTTGCGCGCATCAGCGCCAATAACTTTGACGTATTCATAGCGCTCTAGACGAACATACTTCATAAAATCCTCTGTTTTAAGTCTGTGCAGGAATTGTTTCTCAGCGCACTGGCGGTGAGCCGATTATACGGCAGACAGTTGTCGCTACTCGACGCATTTTCTCGCATAATTAGCGATCAGAAGGCTTTAAGTCACAAGCCTATTTTTAATTTCAAGCTAAGGCATACTGTTATGCAAAAGTTTAACAAGCAAGAGATATTCTGGCATAGCCGCCGCGGCATGCTTGAATTAGATTTGCTGTTAGTTCCATTCGCTCAAGAACAGTTTGAGCACCTGACTTACGAAGATCAATGTCTTTACAGTCAATTGCTTCAGCAAGAAGACCAAGACCTTTGGGTTTGGCTTTTAGGTCAGGCGCGGCCAACAGACGCATCCCTCGCGGCTATTATCGACAAAGTCTTGGCGTACAATAAAACTAAGAACTAAGCTGATACTATTTTCAGCAGGCCGCCTTAAGTGCTCTCTATTCGTGTTTACAGGCACAGTGCCGCGGTGTTTTTGAGCACGGCGGTTTTTGGTTTAGCCACTGTAGCCTGTTGGTTTAACTCCCTTGACTGGCTGCTCAAAGCATTCATGACACTGGGGGTTGGCGGGCTTGCGCTGGGCCACTGGCGACAGCGTCGCCTAGAGACTGCTGTGACAAGACTTAACCTTTCGGCTACCGCCTGCGCCATTGAGGTTGATCAAGAGTGGCTGCCGGTTGAGGTAGCGGTTCATTTCTGTGGCGGTCCGCTGCTGGTATTAAAACTTCGCTGCCTAGACGGCTATTCTCCTGCCTTTGGTCAAGTCTTTTGGCTGTGGTTTTATCCGGGGATAATTACCCATTTCGAACAAAGGCAGCTAAGGTGTTTGCTTGCTAATGAATACAACCCACTAACAGTTAACTGAGTTTGTTCGGGTCTAAAATTGTATCTACAGGGTTTTGGGTCATGTCGGGGTAATCCAAGGTAAAGTGTAAGCCTCTACTTTCTTTTCTTGCTATGGCACAGGCTATGATCAATTCCGAGACCAAGGCAAGGTTTCTCAGCTCTAAATTGTCGTTGGTTACCTTGTGCGTCACATAGTAATCACGCACCTCTTCTCGAAGCAGTTTTATTCGGCGCTGGGCTCGGTTTAAGCGCTTATTGTTGCGAACAATGCCAACAAAATCCCACATAAAGCGTCTTATCTCATCCCAGTTATGGGAGACAAGTACTTCATCATCGGAGTCAGTCACTCGGCTTTCATCCCACTGCCGAATTTCTTGCACTGCTTGAATCGAATCTATCTGCTGCTTGATCAGCTCGGCCGCGCTAAAAGCAATCACAAAACACTCAAGCAGGGAATTGCTTGCCATGCGATTGGCGCCATGTAGCCCAGTAAAGCTGGTTTCGCCAATGGCAAACAGTCCCGGGATGTCGGTCTCACCAAATTTATTGACCATTACGCCGCCGCAGGTGTAATGAGCCGCGGGAACTACCGGAATTCTGTCGGTGGTAATGTCGATACCAAATGTAAGACACCTGGCGTAAATAGTGGGGAAGTGCTCTTTTATGAACTCAGCTGGCTTGTGGCTAATATTTAAATAGACACAGTCGCAGCCAAGCCGCTTCATTTCGTGGTCGATGGCGCGCGCGACAATGTCTCGCGGTGCTAGCTCTGCACGGCTGTCAAAGTCAGCCATAAAGGCAGTACCGTCCGGTCTTTCCAAAATGGCGCCTTCGCCGCGCAGGGCTTCGGTAATTAGAAACGACTTAGCATGGGGATGATACAGGCAAGTAGGGTGAAACTGATTAAATTCCATATTCGCCACCCTGCAGCCTGCCCGCCAAGCCATCGCAATACCGTCGCCGCTAGCCCCGTCTGGGTTGGTCGTATACAGGTACGTCTTGCTGGCGCCGCCAGTGGCAAGAGCGACAAACCGAGCGCCAATGGCTTCAACTTCTGAAGTATCTTGATTTAACGCATAAATACCCACGCAGCGCTTGTCGCCGGTGTCTGCGGGGTTTTGAATGACTAGGTCAACGGCGGTTGAATTCGACAGCAGGGTAATATTAGGGTGAGCCGCAGCTTTGGCTTGCAGCGCTTCGAACACTGCTTTGCCGGTGGCGTCGGTGGCGTGAATGATCCGTCTATGGCTGTGGCCACCTTCTTGGGTGAGATGCAGCGAGCTTAATAACTCAGCCTCATCCGTGGCGGTTGATGCCGCGCTTTTTGACGTGGTTTTGGTAGTGAAGGGGACGCCTTGTTGAACCAGCCACTCGACCGCTTTAGAGCTATTAGCAACCACATGCTCCACTATCTCTTTATGGCACAGGCCAACCCCAGCAACCATCGTGTCTTTGACATGAGATTCAATGCTGTCTGCCTCATCAAGCACCGCGGCGATGCCGCCCTGAGCGTAATAGGTTGCACCTTCCTTTAAATCGCCTTTGCTTAGTACCGTTACCTTTGCAAAATCAGCGGTGCGCAGGGCTAAGGTTAATCCGGCGGCGCCGCTACCAATTATCAAGACATCAGTGTGCTGGGCTATGGTTTTGCTTGCTTGGGTCATAGGGGTAATTTGCTCAATTTAGAACTAGTTGATAAGTGTGCTGTGGCTTTATATCTGGCTTGTTACCTAGCCCAGACAGAGTATCCTAATCTGAGCCACTAAAAGAGATTGCGTCGAAGGGTTTTTTGCCCCCAGAATTGGCCACTTAGCAAGGAATAATTGTCTCCAATCGCTAGAGCAGGCTCACTGCCATAAAAGTGACATAATTTTAAGGATTCTGAGAACTTTTAGATAGCTTGAGTGTCTACCTATACGTATGGATGACACTGTTCCGATTACAGTCAGACAAGAAGCCCAGTATTAAGGGAGTTGGAACAGATGAAGGAAGATACCGATCAACAATTAGTTGACAGGGTCTTGGATGGTAATAAAAACGCATTTAACTTTTTAGTGGTGCGCTATCAGCATAGGGTTTTAGCTCTAGTGAGTCGGTTTGTTCACGACCCGCAGGAAGCTGAAGACGTAAGCCAAGAGGCGTTCATAAAGGCCTACAGGGCCTTGAACTTGTTTAGGGGCGATAGCGCCTTTTACACTTGGCTGTACCGAATTGCGGTTAATACTGCTAAGAATTATTTGGTGTCACGCAATAGGCGACCACCAGCTAGCGACGTAGATTTCGAAGAGGCTGAGGCTAGCGATGTTGGCAGTCTACTGCGTGAAATTGAGAGCCCAGAGGGCACGCTTGCCACTCAAAAGTTGAAACAGGCAATAGATCTTGCGATCGCTCAGTTGCCTGAAGATTTGAGAACAGCATTTACCCTGCGTGAGTTTTCGGGGCTGAGCTATGAGGATATTACCGAAATAATGGATTGTCCCGTGGGCACCGTAAGGTCAAGGATTTTCAGGGCGCGCGAAGCCATTGATAAGAAAGTGCGCGAACAGTTAAGTTAGATATTGCAGTTAAATAATTTTGTCAAACTGTCGCTGTAATAGGTTGAAATAATTAAATATAGTTTCATGTAAGGCAGTGTAGAAAGCCTTCAGGAGAAGTAAGACATGAGCGAATTTGAAAACGAGTCATTATCTGCGTTACTGGACGGTGAGACAGATGAGCTTGAGCTTCGCAGGGTTCTTCGCCGCAGTGAGTCAGACCCCGAGGCATTGCAAACTTGGGCTCGATACAATCACGCGCAGGCAGTGCTCCACTCAGAAGTTATCGTGGCTTCGCCAGGCTTTGCCGCAAGCGTGGCAGAGCAGTTAGCAGGTGAGGCGCCTCTTCAACGCGCGAACGGATTCAGCGCCGTGCTAGCCAATTTATCCGATTGGCAAAAAACAGCGGCAAAAATGGCAATCGCGGCTTCGGTTGCACTGGCTTTCTTGGTTTCAATGGACCAATTCACCAGTCCAGGATCTGAAGCGCCCTTGGTCGCTGGTGATCGTAGCGGGCCATCACAGGCAACGATTGTAGCCACTAGTGAACCGATAATTATGGATCCTCAGGCAGAGAAAAGGCTGCGTGATTACATCCAAGCCACAGCTATCGACGACGATGAGCCGGTCCGGCTAGAGCACATTCAAGATTCACCTTTGTATCGATTAGTTAACAGACTTCAAGAAAAGCCATAATTATCAGGCTTTTAGTGACCCCCCCTCGGAACGCCCCATCGGGCCTGCGTGAAAGTTTAAGCGGCCGCTAAGGTCCTGCGTTTCTTGCCTTGGCTTTCATTTACAGTGTGCTAAAGTAAGCTGCTTCCAGATCACTGCGTTGTCAATCCACCTCTACACCACAATGCAGCCTATTGAGAGAGTGGCAATGACTACATTTTTCTTTTCCAGCTGTATTTTAAGAATCCTATCTAAAACAGTGCGAATCCTTGGGGTGAGCGCGGGCCTGTTAGCTTTGAGCCCAATTACCGCTTTTGCAGCAGCAGGCTTGCCTAACTTTGTCGACCTAGTTGAGAAGAATGCGCCCAGCATTGTTGAGATTACTACGACGCGCTCGGTGCAGCCCCGCTCGATTGCCCCAGACGGTGAGATCGAAGAGCTACTGCGGCGATTGAATCCAGGCGAAGAGCCTAATTTGCGAGACTCCCCCCAGCAGCGCCAGCGCGGGGCAGTGGGCTCTGGCTTCATTATCTCTGCAGATGGTTATGTGATCACCAATAATCACGTAGTCGAGGGCGCCGATGAAATACAGGTGAACCTTAACGATCGCCGCGTGTTTGATGCCCAAGTTATCGGTTTAGACGAGCCCTCCGATCTGGCGTTACTTAAAATTGATATGCAAGGCCTGCCGTTCACCTCATTCGGCGACTCAGATGCTCTGCGTGTGGGTGAGTGGGTGCTGGCAATCGGCTCGCCTTTTGGGCTCGAGTTTTCTGCGGCCGCTGGCATTGTCAGTGCCAAAGGCAGGTCCGTACCGGGGCGTTCTACCTACAATTACATGTCTTTTATTCAAACCGATGTCGCCATCAATCAAGGCAATTCAGGCGGTCCACTGTTTAATCTTGAGGGTGAGGTGATTGGCATAAACTCTCAAATCCTCTCCAGCACAGGTGGTTCAAACGGTATTTCTTTTTCTATACCCAGCAACGTCGCCATTAATGTGGTGGCTCAACTGCGCGATTCAGGCCGGGTTGAGCGGGGCTTATTAGGGGTGCGAATGCGCGAGGTAGACTATGCGCTAGCGGCGATTTTTGGCATGGAGCGACCTCGCGGGGCGTTTGTGGATGAAGTGCAGCCAGGCAGTCCAGCCGCTGCCGCAGGGGTCGAAGATGAAGACATTATTGTAGAATTCAATTCCCATCCAATTGGGCATTTTACCGATCTGCCATTCTATGTTGGGCAGTATCGTCCGGGCACAGCCGCGGGCCTAACTGTATACCGTGATGGCGATTTAGAAAACCTGACGGTGGTGCTCGGAAGCTCGCCAACCAACGACATCGCGCGCAATGAACCCGAAATAGTCCGCGAAAATCGCAATCCGCTGGGGTTTCGAGTGACTGAGCTCGATGACGAGACGCGCCGCATCACCGGTATTAGCGGAGTGAGCATTGCCGAAGTTACAGCAGGGCCGGGCCGAGACGCCGGGCTGCTAGAAGGCGATGTCATTGTTGCACTCAATCGCCAAGAGCTAAATTCCACTGAGGAATTCGCGGCTATAGCCAGTAGCTTGCCTGAATCAGGTTTCGTCTCTGTGCGCATCATGCGCCAAGGGCAAGCTTACACTCTTGCCTTGGAGCTTATACCCTAGGGCCGCAGTGCCGTGCCGGCACTGCGGCGGCGGCCTATTTTTTAAATCGCCTGCTGCAGCTTTTCTGACAAATCGCCTTATTTACTGTAGACTTGCGCCCTGATTTTTCCTACTCAAGACCACAGTGCGCCCTACAAGGTGCCCAATTTGACGCCTCTCAGTGACCGACTTAAGCCATATTAGAAATTTCTCCATCATTGCCCACATTGACCACGGTAAATCGACCCTCGCTGATCGCTTCATTCAAGAGTGCGGTGGTTTAACTGCCCGGGAAATGAATAGCCAAATTCTCGATACTCTCGATATCGAACGAGAGCGCGGGATAACCATCAAGGCGCAAAGCGTCACGCTTTATTATCAGGCAAAGGATGGCCGGCGCTACCAGCTAAATTTCATCGATACCCCGGGTCACGTCGATTTTACCTACGAGGTCTCACGCTCACTTGCAGCTTGCGAAGGCGCATTGTTGGTTGTCGATGCCGGACAAGGGGTCGAAGCGCAGTCTGTTGCTACCTGCTACACCGCGATAGAGCAGGGGCTGGAAGTTATCCCGGTGCTTAATAAAATGGATTTGCCCCAAGCAGAACCGGCGCGTGTGCGCAAAGAAATTGAGGAAATCATTGGTATCGATGCCAGTGAAGCGGTAGAAGCCAGTGCAAAATCAGGCTTGGGTATTCACGATATTTTGGAGCAAATTATTCTCAAGATTCCGCCACCGGTGGGGGATCGAGACGCCAATCTGCAGGCCCTTATCATTGACTCTTGGTTCGACAACTACTTGGGTGTGGTGTCGTTGGTAAGAGTTAAGGCTGGCACGTTGCGCAAAGGCGATAAGATAATCGCGAAAACCCTCGGCAAACCCCATGTGGTCGACAACGTGGGTGTGTTTACCCCTAAGCGGGTAGAAACCGAGCAGCTTGCTGCTGGCGAGGTTGGCTTTATCGTTGCGGGCATCAAGGATATTCTAGGTGCTCCTGTTGGTGACACTATTACGCTGTTT
This sequence comes from uncultured Pseudohongiella sp., assembly GCA_964352445.1. Taxonomy (GTDB): domain Bacteria; phylum Pseudomonadota; class Gammaproteobacteria; order Pseudomonadales; family Pseudohongiellaceae; genus UBA9145. The sequence continues at coordinate 9,343 of CAYGSO010000005.1, forward strand.
AAAACACCCGACACACCGGCCTTGGCTGGGTTTCGGCGGATTCAGCCACAGGTTTATGCGGGCTTGTTTCCAGTCTCCTCCGATGACTTCGAAAGCTTTCGCGATGCTCTGAGCAAACTCACCTTGAACGATGCCTCGCTGCAGTATGAGCCTGAGAATTCCGACGCCTTAGGGTTTGGTTTTCGCTGTGGTTTCTTGGGTATGCTGCACATGGAAATTATTCAGGAGCGGTTAGAGCGAGAGTATGATTTAGATCTGATAACCACGGCGCCAACGGTGGTTTATGAAGTGTTAATGAGCAACGGCGATGTGGTCAAAGTAGACAGTCCTTCAAGGCTGCCGGCAGTTGCGTCCATCGAAGAAATGCGTGAGCCCATCGTGTTAGCTAACATACTCGTGCCGCAGCAATATTTGGGCAGTGTGATTACTCTGTGTGTTGAAAAGCGCGGAATCCAGAAAGATATGCAGTTTATTGGTTCGCAAGTGTCGTTAAATTACGAGCTGCCAATGAATGAAGTCGTCATGGATTTTTTTGATAAACTGAAGTCAGTAAGCCGAGGTTACGCCTCGCTAGACTATCATTTTGTGCGTTTTCAAGAATCTAAATTGGTGCGCTTGGACGTCCTAATTAACGGCGATCGAGTCGATGCGCTAGCGCTGATTGTATACCGCGAGCATGCCCACAATAAGGGTCGATTGTTAGTCGAAAAAATGAAAGAACTGATACCAAGGCAAATGTACGATGTGGCAATACAGGCCGCCATTGGTGGTCAAATTGTCGCACGGCAGACGGTAAAAGCGCTGCGGAAAAATGTCACCGCAAAATGTTACGGGGGCGATATCTCGCGCAAGAAGAAGCTGTTAGAGAAGCAAAAAGCCGGCAAGAAGCGCATGAAGAAAGTTGGTAATATCGAAGTACCCCAAGAGGCCTTTCTAGCCGTACTCAAGGTGGATAGTTAAAAATGGATATCGATTTTTCGCTGGTTTTACTCTGTTTGGTGGCGTTTTGTGGTGCACTGTGGCTGCTAGACAGCCTGCTCATAAAGAAAACGCGGTTGGCGGCAATTGAGGATTATAAAGCCCGCAATGCTGGCAATAAAAATCCTGAAGAAGTGGAACGAGAAGTCGCCGCTCTGGCGCAAGAACCGTTGGCGATTGAATACGCCAAATCGTTTTTTCCGGTGCTGCTAATTGTGCTAACACTGCGGTCATTCTTGGTTGAGCCGTTTCAAATTCCCACCGGCTCTATGATTCCAACCTTAGAAGTTGGCGATTTTATTTTAGTCAATAAATTTGCTTACGGCGTTAGATTGCCCGTAATAGGCACCAAGATTATGGAGGTGGATTTGCCCGAGCGAGGCGAAGTGATGGTGTTTATTCCGCCTCATGTTGACCAGTATTATATTAAGAGAGTAGTGGGCTTGCCTGGGGATATTATTCGTTACGAGGATAAAAACCTCTATATTAATGGTGAGCTAATTGCAAAGCAGTTTGTAGAGACGATTTCGGTGGATACCGCGGTTGGTGACCTCGATGGCACGCTTTATACTGAAACTCTCGGCGGCATAGATCATCCGGCTCAGTTTATTGATGTGGCGGGAAGAAACAGGGCACGCACTACATGGGTGGTGCCAAACGATCACTATTTCATGATGGGTGACAACCGCGACAACAGCGAAGACTCAAGAGTTTGGGGTACGGTTCCTGAAACTCAGATAGTAGGCAAGGCATTCGCGGTGTGGATGCACAAAGACCCAGGCTTCAATCTGCCCACTTTTTCTCGCAATCAACTGATTCGTTAGAAAACTGTGATAGAAACTGTATTTTTATCCCGCTAGATAACTAACATTAATGTTGTCGCGAATTGTTGCGATAAACTGAAGTAGATTAGTAGGTAATAATATGAAACATAAGACTTTCTCAAGCTCAGTTAAACAACACGGCTTTTCTAAGATGGGCTTTTTGTTGCTGTTTATCATGATTGGTGGCGGTTTGAGTGTGGGCTTCAAAGTAGTTCCACTGTATGTAGAAAACTCAATTGTCACCGACTATTGCAACGTCCTCATTGAGAGCGGTGAAGCTGCAAATCTAACGGTGACAGAGCTGCGCAACAAAGTTGGGGACAACCTGCGCATTAACAATGTCCAAGATTTTGATACTCGCAGCATAACGATGACGAAAAAGGACGGTAATCCCACTATAACTATCTCTTACGAGCGCCGCAAAGAACTGTTTCTGAATCTTGATGTGGTTGCAAAGTTCGAAACAGTTTTGCCATAAATGTCAGACGCCTCACAGCTCCTGCAGCAGGCGCTTACCCATTCCTTTGTTCGTCCCGAACTTCTCGCTAGGGCGTTAACCCATCGCAGTGCCGCAAAAGATCACAATGAGCGGTTGGAATTCCTTGGCGATTCTGTGTTGGGCTTTTTGATTGCGGACTATTTGTACGAGAACTTTCCCGAGGCCGCTGAGGGCGAGCTTAGCCGCATGCGAGCGAGCCTAGTTAAGCGCTCTTCGCTGGCATTTATTGCCAAGCAGCTCAAGCTCGGTGAATACCTACAGTTAGGCAGCGGTGAGCGCAGCAGCGGCGGCGCCGAGCGGGACTCCATTTTGGCTGATGCAGTCGAGGCCATCATAGCGGCCATTTATCTTGATGGCGGCCTGGATGCCAGTCGCAGACAGGTCTATGACTGGGCTGCCGTGCTAATCAAAATCAAAGACCAGGCAGCCGGTATTCAGCGCAAAGACCCTAAAACTCAGCTGCAGGAATTAATGCAGGCCAAGGGCTTGCCATTGCCTGTGTATAAGGTCTTAGAAGTGTCTGGGGAGGCTCACAACCAATTATTCACTATAGCCTGCGCACTTCCCTCCCAGGAAACGTCTGAAACCGGTCAGGGTGCCAGCAAGCGGATTGCGCAGCAGCAGGCAGCACAGAAAATGATAGAAAAATTACAGCAAACCATAGACAAACCTTCTGGAGAGGCTTCATGAGTTCAGCAAGCCAAGAGACTACCCGCTGCGGCTACGTGGCTATTGTGGGCAGGCCAAATGTAGGTAAATCTACTTTGCTCAATCATTTGCTCAAGCAAAAGATCAGTATTACCTCCCGCAAGCCGCAAACAACCAGACATCGCATATTAGGCATCGCGACTGGCGAAGACTATCAGTGCCTATTCGTAGATACGCCGGGGCTGCATGGCAATGTCAGCAAAGCCCTAAACCGAGTGATGAATGACACCGTGGCTGCGGTGGTTAAGGATGTCGATGCAATACTGTTTGTGGTCGATAGATTGACATGGAATGAAGGTGACGAGTTAGTCCTTTCTCTGCTGAAAGATTCTACAACGCCGGTGCTGTTACTGATCAATAAGATCGATCTGGTAAAAGATAAGCAAAGCCTATTGCCCCACATTGAACACTTGGCAGGCAAATATGACTTCAAAGAAATAGTACCGGTGACGGCACTAGGCGGTCATAACCTCGATACCCTAGAGGACTTGGTTAAAGTGTATTTGCCCCAGGGGCCTTTTCTGTTTCCAGATGATCAGGTTACTGACCGCAGCTCGCGGTTTTTAGCGGCCGAGCTGATTCGCGAAAAAGTGACTCGGCAGCTAGGGGATGAGCTGCCCTATGAAGTTACCGTAGAGATCGAACGGTTTCAGCAAGAAGGCAAGACCCTGCACATTCATGGTCTGATTCTAGTTGATAAGCGCGGGCAGAAACGCATCGTGGTAGGGCATGAAGGTGAACGACTTAAATCTATTGGCACATCGGCGCGGGAAGACATGGAGCGCAGCTTTGATACTAAAGTGATGCTTAACCTTTGGGTAAAAGTAAAATCCGGTTGGGCTGATGACGAGCGGGCTCTGCAAAGTCTTGGCTATATAGATACCTAACAATGGATACCAAAGTGCTGTTGCAGCCTGCCTATGTATTGCATCGGCAAGCATTTCGTAACACGAGCCTGCTGTTAGATTGCTTTTGTTTAGATTATGGCAGGGTCAAAGTCGTTGCCAGAGGTGCTCGCAGCGCAAAATCTAAATACCGCGGGATAATCCATCCTTTTCAGCCGCTGCTGGTTTCGTTCTCCGGTCGTAGTGATTTAAAAACCTTGATATCAGCCGAAGCCAGTGTCGGCTCTCTAAACTTAAAGGGCAGTAGACTATTCAGCGGAATGTATATCAATGAGCTTTTAATTCGACTGCTCCACAATCATGTTGAACACAAACAGCTTTATAACGTGTATCAGGAAACCTTGCTGTCGCTGCGCGGCGATAACGCAGTTGAGCCTGCGCTAAGGGGGTTTGAATTGCAGCTTTTGGGCGAGCTGGGCTACGGCTTAAATTTAAATACGGAATGTGATTCAGACTTGCCTCTGAACCCTGAAAGTCGCTATCGGTTCATTCCAGATGTAGGGTTTGAAAAAGTGTTAACAGAAGATGGCGCCGGGCAAGATTCGAATGCTGTTTTAACCGGAGAGCACATCATTGCTTTGCGTAATTTGGATTTCTCTGACCCGGCGGCTGCATTGGCAACAAAACAGCTGTTAAGAAAAGCGCTAGCGCGCCACCTAGGAGATAAACCGCTTGCCAGTCGTGCTCTGTTCAAACAACTAGCCTAGCTAAAGCTGCTTTAACCGACTGGAGAATCAATGATATATTGCCCATCACTCTCCTAACGTGCGCACACCTATGTCCTATCACACTATTGAATCACAAATAGGGAATACTCCTGTTGTTAAGCTCCAGCGCTTAATACGCAATTCATCGAATACCATCTTAGGTAAATTGGAAGGCAACAATCCAGCCGGATCTGTAAAGGACAGGCCGGCGCTTAGTATGATTCAGCAAGCCGAGCTGCGTGGCGATATTCGCCCCGGCGACACTCTGATTGAAGCCACCAGCGGCAACACCGGAATAGCCTTGGCAATGGTGGCCGCGGTTAAAGGCTATAAAATGACGCTGATCATGCCCAGCAACATGAGCGCAGAAAGAAAGGCCTCTATGAGCGCCTATGGAGCAAAGCTGATTTCTGTATCTGAGACCGAAGGTATGGAAGGCGCGAGGGATCTCGCGTTGGCTATGGAGGCGAACGGGGAAGGTAAAGTGCTTAACCAATTCGCTAACGCCGATAATCCAAATGCTCATTACGTCACCACCGGCCCTGAAATTTGGCGCGACACAAAAGGCCAAGTGACACATTTTGTAAGTTCCATGGGGACCACCGGCACGATTATGGGAGTCTCTCGCTTTCTGAAAGAGCAAAATCCAGAAATTCAGATAATCGGTTTGCAGCCTAAAGAGGGCTCGCGTATTCCCGGCATCCGGCGTTGGCCCACTGAGTACATGCCCAAAATTTTCCAACCAGAGCGAGTCGATAGGATCATTGATGTCGATCAGTTAGATGCAGAAAACACAATGCGCGCTTTGGCCAGTGAGGAAGGTATTTTTTGCGGGGTTTCATCGGGCGGGTCAGTTTATGCAGCGCTGCAGTTGGCAAAAGAAGTTCACAACGCAACCATCGTCGCAATTATTTGCGATCGGGGAGATCGGTATCTATCGACCGGAGTGTTTAGCGAGCCTCACTCCTAAGGGTCCGGGCAGGCTTAACTAATTCCCTAGGGTAGAATCACTACGCGTAAGCTGCCCGATAAATAATCAAAGGATAAAACACATTGAGCAAGAGAAGAATGCGCAGGCAAAAACTGCCTGCAGAAGCTGTGGAACTTGAAATCACGGGTATCAATCATGAAGGCCGAGGAATTGCTCGCAGAGAAGGTAAAGTAGCCTTTGTCGCTGGAGCGCTAAGTGGTGAAGCAGTAACCGCGCAATGGGTGCGCAAACACAGCGCGTTTGATGAGTTCAAAGCAACAGCTATACGTGAGCCTTCTGAGCAAAGAGTGGAGCCTAAATGTAAATTTACCGACCAGTGCGGTGGCTGTTCTCTTCAGCATTGGGCAAGCAATGAGCAAATTCTGTTTAAGCAGTCGGTGCTGCTGGAGTTAATGACCAAAGAAACCGGTTTAGCGCAGGATGAGTTTGAGCTACTACAGCCATTATTAGGCGACACTGAAGCCTATCGCCGTAAAGCTCGCCTTGGTGTGCGATTAGTGCCAAAAAAAGGCGGCGTGCTGGTGGGCTTCCGGGAAAAATACAGCAGTTTCATTACTGAAATGGATAACTGTTCGGTGCTCATTCAAGAGGTAGCCTGTCTTATAGAGCCTCTGCGGCTAATGATTGCCAAGCTTGACGGCAATCGAGTCCTGCCACAAATCGAAGTTGCTGCAGGAGATAAATCGTCGGTGGATCTGGATCACAACCATGTTGCTCTGGTTTTTAGGCATCTCGAAGCCCTCAGCGATGCTGATTCAGCGGCGCTCGCTGAATTTGGTGTTGCCCATGGGGTTGATATTTATCTGCAATCAGGAGGCATTGAGACAGTCATCAAACTCACGCCAAACGATGGCGTTGAACGACTGCACTACTTTTTGCCTGAATTCGATTTGCAGCTTAATTTTCATCCAATGGACTTTACTCAAATCAATGCCAAGATAAACCGCCTAATAGTCAGCCAAGCCTTGCAAAAGCTCCAGTTGCACAGCGACGATGTGGTGCTGGATTTGTTTTGTGGATTGGGTAATTTTACCCTCGCTATGGCACGGGGTTGTGGCCAAGTAGTAGGGGTTGAGGGAAGCGCAGAAATGGTCGCTCGAGGTTATGAAAACGCAGGTCTCAATACTATCGAAAATGCTGAGTTTTATGCGGCTAATTTGATGGAGCCGATTGCCCAGCTTCCATGGTACGGCAAAAAATACAGCAAAATTTTACTAGATCCGCCGCGCTCCGGTGCAGGCGAAATAATCGCCGAGGTTGCAGCACTAAAAGCCCAGCGAATAGTCTATGTGTCCTGCAACCCAGCCACGTTGGCGAGGGATACTGCGTTACTGCTCGACCATGGCTATAGGCTTGAGGCCGCAGGTGTGATGGATATGTTTCCCCACACAACCCATGTCGAATCTATGGCTGTGTTTGAATTGTGTAAGTGACAGGCTATCATGTGGCCTAATTTAGACGCGCTGTAACAGGCGTCACTTTCTAACGACAGAGTGTTGATGAAAAATCCAACTAAACCCAGCAGTTTCGAGGACAAAACAGCCCTCGACCAACTACTGGATGTTATGGCGATGCTGCGGGACCCAAACTTCGGTTGCCCCTGGGATCTGCAACAATCGACTAAATCTTTGATCGCCTATACGCTCGAAGAGGTCTATGAGGTTGTTGAAGCCATAGACAGTGAAGACATTGTTGAAATAGAGGAAGAGCTAGGGGATTTGCTGTTTCAGGTGGTGTTTTATGCCCAAATTGCTAAAGAGCAAAATCAATTTGATTTTGAAGGCGTTGCGAAAGCTATTACCGATAAGTTAATCAGACGCCATCCCCATGTCTTCCCAGAAGGAAAAATTGAGAACTTTGGTCGGCAAACGAATATTAGCACCGATCAGGTCGCGCAAAACTGGGAGTCAATAAAACAACGCGAAAGAGAGCTCAAGCGTGAGAAAAAGCTCGCGCTGACACCCCTCGAACCTAACACCTGCGAACAGTTAAAATCCTCAGCAAGTCTCTTCGATTCCGTGCCTGTTCACATGCCAGCCTTACAGCGAGCAGAAAAATTGCAGACCAAAGCAGCACGTGAAGGTTTTGATTGGCAGGCAATAGCGCCGGTTGTTGCTAAACTAAAGGAAGAAATAGCGGAGTTTGAGCTTGCCTTAGAGCTTGGAGATAATGACGCGATAACCGATGAGCTAGGTGATGTGCTGTTTTCTGCGGTGAATATTGCGCGTCATGCTGGGGTTGATGCTGAAGCCTCACTAAGATCTTCAAACAATAAGTTTATTAACAGGGTTAAATGGGTTGAGTCGACATTAGCTACTAGGAATGCCTCGATATCACAGGCCACCAGCCAAGAATTAGATCAATTATGGGCCTTAGCGAAAGATGCTGGGCTGTAGCTTAAAAATTTAGATTATAAATGGGAGTTGGTTATGAGAATTATACTGCTAGGAGCACCGGGCGCAGGCAAAGGCACACAGGCGCAATTTGTTACCGAGAAATTTGGTATTCCACAAATTTCAACAGGGGACATGCTGCGTGCGGCGGTTAAGAATAAGACTGAATTAGGGCTACAGGTAGAGCAAGTAATGGCTTCTGGGGGATTGGTGACCGATGAAATCATTATTGCCATCGTTAAAGAGCGCATAGCAGAGGCGGATTGTGAAAGTGGCTTTTTGTTTGATGGATTTCCTCGCACGATTCCTCAAGCCCAATCGATGATCGATGCGGGAGTCGCCATTGATGTGGTATTGGAAATTGATGTGCCAGATGAGGAGATTGTTAATCGACTGAGCGGTCGTCGTGTTCATCCCGATTCTGGCAGAATCTATCACGTGACTTACAGTCCCCCTAAAATAGCAGGCAAAGATGATGCAACGGGTGAAGAGCTTATTCAGCGCGAGGACGATAAAGAGGAAACAATACGCAATCGTTTGGCTGTCTATCATGAACAAACAGAGCCATTGGTAGATTTCTATAAAGATATAGAAGCATCTCAGGGCGGCGTTAAAGTGCTCAAAATCGCCGGCGTAGCGCCAGTTGATGAAATCAAAGCAGCGATAAGCGCCAAACTTAGTTAGGCCGTTAAAAAACCCGAGCAAATGCTCGGGTTTTTTTATGCTCGTCATTCGTACTCCGGTTTGCCTCTTCCTCATCTAAATTGATCAATTTACAATTCTAAATCAGGCTTTAATTCAGTCAAAATACCCAAGTAGCGAGCTTGAATTCGTTGTTATTGAATCGAGTTAAAACCACTTTGATCAAAAAAAACTTACAACATCTTAAAGTTTTTGAACAACCAAGCGAAATAGAGGGTGACACCACGCAATAGTGGGTGTCATTTTTGATTAAATAAAATGGACTTTTATTTAAACCATTTCAAAAGTTGTTTACTATTCGCTGGTTAGATTTTGTGGTATGTTCCGGCACAGTAGTTGTAGTAACAATAATTGAGAACTAAGCGGGTACGATTCATAACCTAGGAGAAAAACGAGTATGGCTAAAGTTAAAGCGAAAAAGAAAGCACCTGCCAAGAAAAAAGCAGCTGCTAGTAAAGTTAGTAGCCCAGCCTTAGATAAGGCGAACGCAGAATTATCAAAGCTGGTAAGCGGCAGTAAAGTTGCCAGCAAAACTCTTGCTGCAGCGAAAAAGCAAGCAGCAGCTGCCAAGAAAGCAGCTGACAAAGTGAAGACAGCAGCGGCAAAGCGTGCTGCAGTTACCTCTCAAAATGCAGTTAAAAAAGCCGCTGCATCGAATTCTGCAATAAACGCCAAACTGAAAACTGCAAAAGCCAAGGCTAAAGCTGCAGAAATGGTAGCCAAGGCTGCCGCTGCGAAGGAAGCTGCTGCCGCTAAAGCTGAAGCTGATATGAAGAAAGCAGTTGCAGCGTTTACTGCTAAGTGGAAGAAGAAAGTAGAGAAAGCAGCGGCAACTAAAGCTGCGAAGCAAGCCAAGAAGGAAGCAGCTGCAGCGCGAGTAGCCGCGAAGAAAGCAGCAATAAAGGAAAAGGCGGCAGCCAAAAAAGCGGCTGCTAAAGCCCGTGCAGCAGCTAAAAAAGCAACAGCTAAAGCAAAAGCAGCCAAAAAAGCAGCAACCAAGAAGGCTCCTGCTAAAAAGAAAGCGCCAGCTAAGAAAAAAGCAGCTAAAGTAAAAGCGGCTGCTACTAAGAAAGCATCGGTGAAAGTGGCAAAGCCTGCCGCTAAGAAAAAAGCTCTCGCCAAGAAAAAGGTAGCTAAGAAAGCCCCAGCTAACAAGAAAACGGCATAAAAAAAAGCACCAGCAAAGAAAAAACAAGCAAAAAAAAAACA
>CAYGSO010000005.1:19268-156565 GCA_964352445.1 uncultured Pseudohongiella sp.
CCAGCTAAGAAGAAAGGAGCGAAGAAAGCCCCCGCGAAGAAAAAAGTAGCAGCTAAGAAAGCGCCAGCTAAGAAAAAAGTGGCGGCTAAGAAGAAGGGAGTTAAAAAAGCTGCCGTTAAAAAAGCGCCAGCTAAGAAAAAAGTGGTAGCTAAGAAGAAGGTAGTTAAAAAAGCTGCCGTTAAAAAAGCGCCAGCAAAGAAGAAAGTAGCGGCTAAGAAAGCACCGGCAAAGAAAAAAGCCCCAGCTAAGAAGCCAGCTGCAAAAAAGAAAGCTCCAGCTAAGAAAAAGGTTGCAAGCAAAAAGAAGTAAACCTTAGTACTGAGCAGAGTAACTTTAGCCAGGCATGTATCACTTGTCCCGCTTTCAAGTGATACTTGCGCTCTGAACTCGACAGAAATCCTCGACTAACCAGCTTTAGTCGAGGATTTTTTGTTTATTGGCTTCGACAAAATAGAGATTATTAGGCATGCCTAAGCTATTAGTGATTGATACTTCTTCAAGTATTTGCAGCGTCGGGCTATTCAATTCCGGTCTGTGGAGTCAGCTTGAAACTGGGACACCCCGTCAGGCTGCCCAAGAAGTTTTGGGGTTAATTGATTCCCTTTTGTCTCAAGCTGATTTAGTGCTTCATGAACTTAGCGCGATCGTTATCACAGCTGGGCCAGGTTCTTTTACCGGGCTTCGAATAGGTATCGGTATAGCTCAAGGCTTAGCCGCAGCCTCGTCACTCCCTGTCATTGGATTGTCGAACATTGCTCTGGTCGCCTACTCTCACCTCAAACACTCCAACAAAAGCGGCGCCATAGTATGTATCTCAGCCAGAGATCATGAGTCATATTGGGCTCAATATAGAATTTGTCATGATCTAGGAGTAAAACTGCAGGGAAATGAGAAAGTCATAAGCCATCAAGCACAAGGGCCAGCTCTGAATGCTATTGTTGATTTAGACAGCTGGTTACTGGCTGGAGATGGTTGGGATGAGGCTCTGCTTGTGGCTCAAATGAGCTCAGTGAGTCCTAATTGCCAGGATATTCAAGTTAATCTTAAAGATTTATGTGACGTGGCCCTAATGCGTTTAGCTGCAAATCAGGTGCTTAAGCCTGAGGACTTAATACCAAATTATGTCAAAGAGGAATTAGACTACCTGTCTTAAAAATCACTAAGAATGAACCTAGATTACTTTCAAGTTAGTGTATTAGCAATTATTCAGGGGCTCACTGAATTTTTGCCAATCTCTTCATCTGCGCACCTAATCTTTCCTTCAGCGTTGTGGGGCTGGCCAGACCAAGGCTTATCTTTTGACGTGGCGGTTCATGTAGGGACATTTTTAGCGGTGCTGTTTTTCTATCGTCAGACGGTACAGGCAATGACCAAGGCTTGGTTGGTGCAGGTTTCTGGCGGCAAGCCCAGTGCCGATGCAAACCTAGCCTGGCTAATATTGCTTGCTACTATTCCTGCAGGTCTTGCAGGTATCTTGCTGCAAGACGCTGTGGAGATCTATGCAAGGGCACTTCCAGTGATCGCAATCAGCTCAGTGGTTTTTGCACTTTTAATGCTTTTAGCTCAGAAGCAAAGCAGCGGTCGGATAGATTTAGCTAGTTTAAGCTGGCGACAGGCGCTGCTTATTGGGTTTGCTCAAGCCTTAGCGTTAATTCCGGGCACTTCTAGATCTGGGGTGACGATGACGGCGGCGTTATTTTGTCACCTCAATAAACGCGACGCGGCTAAATTTTCATTCTTACTGTCTATGCCAATCATCTTTGCGAGTGGGGTTCTCAAGACTGTACAGCTGCTTCAGGAGGAACCATCCACTGTGGACTGGCTTCAATTGGCCTATGGGATTGGGCTTTCAGGGTTGGTTGCTTTGGCCTGTATCCATTGGTTTCTGCGGCTGATAGAACGCATAGGCTTTTTACCTTTTGTCATTTACCGAGTTGTTCTCGGCGGCGCCTTAGGAATAGTTTACTTAACGTGAAACTCTCATTGCCTATTGTACTGCTTAGCTCAGACGCGGTTATAACCGAGCAAGAGCAGCAGCTTGCTGAATTTTTAGCTGTATCGATTGTTTCCGGCGGAGAATTAAATCACTTTGACTGGTCGTTTTATCTGCAGCTTACGCCAAAAGGGCTGGTGCTTTGTGATGCCCAAGCCAGTAACAGCAAACCTACAGTGGTGGACTTTTCCAACGCCGCACTTGAGTCGCGCTCTAGCGACGCTTTGCTTAAACAAAATCTTATCAAAGCTCTAGGTTTGAAAAAGCTCCCGAGACCCACGGTGTTGGATGCTATGGCTGGACTGGGAAAAGATGCATATTTGATGGCTATGGCCGGTTGCAAGGTGCAGATGGTTGAAAAGTCAAAAATAGTGTTTGCGCTTTTGCACGATGGTTTGGAGCGACTTCAGCAATGGGGTGCTGACGAATTTGCAGAAAACCCGATGAGCTTGCTGTTGGCAGACTTTTTAGAGCTTTCGCCGACACAGCAAAGGTTTGATGTAGTCTATCTTGATCCTATGTATCAGTCGCCGAATCGTAAGAGCAAAGCGAAGCGGGACATAGAGCGGCTGCAGAGGCTTCTAGGCAGCGAAGACAACGAAGAGTCCTTGCTTGCGCATGGATTGGCCTTGGCGAGGCGCAGAGTGGTCGTTAAGCGCCCCAAAAACGCGCCGCCTTTTGCCAACAGGAAGCCTGAGATTGTGTATAAGGGCAGCAGCGCAAGATTTGATGTGTATTTAACGGCGTAATTCAGCTCACACCAATTTATCGAGTATCTCGAAATAAATTTGCTCTAGTTTTTCAATATCACTAATGCGCACTCGCTCATTGACCTTGTGAATAGTCGCGTTGCAGGGTCCTAGTTCCACTACCTGTGTTCCAGTTGGCGCGATAAAGCGGCCATCAGAAGTGCCGCCGCTGGTTGATCGCTGGGGATGAAACCCCTGCACCTGATTTACGGATTCACTAACAATATCAATAAAGTCAGTCTTGCTGGTAATGAAGGGCTCGCCGGAAAGGTGCCAGTCGATGCGGTATTGCACGTCGTGAGCTGCCAGAATCGACTCTACTTTTGCTCGAATCTCATCAGCAGTTAACTCGGTGGAGAAACGTAAATTGAAGTCTAAAGTCAGCGTTTCTGGAATTACATTGTTTGCGCCAACCCCGCCTTGAATATTTGATATTTGGAAGCTGGTAGGAGGAAAGTATTGATTCCCTTGATCCCAGTGGACATCGATTAACTCAGCTAAGGCAGGCATAGCTTTGTGGATAGGATTCAAGGCCAATTGCGGGTAGGCAACATGCCCCTTCACTCCAATAATAGTAAGCCTGCCATTGAGGGAGCCGCGCCGGCCTATCTTAATGGTGTCGCCCACTGTCTCGGTGCTGCTCGGTTCCCCTACTAAGCAGTAGTCGATACTTACCCCTTGCTGGGTAAATTCGCTCATGACACGCCGGGTGCCGTTGATGGCTTTAGCTTCTTCATCGCTGGTGATTAAAAAACCCAGTCGGGCTTTAAGAGGCCGCTTGGCAACCAGCCTTTCTACGGCAGTTATCATGGCAGCCAAGCTGCTTTTCATGTCCGCCGCACCACGACCATAAAGAAACTCGCCTTCTTCAGTGGCAGTGAAGGGCGGGTGTCGCCACTCAGAGACTGGTCCGGTGGGTACGACATCAGTGTGGCCGGCAAACACCAGCAGCGGGCCGTGCTCGCCTGCAGTGGCCCACAGGTTGCTGACGTCTTCGAAAGGCATGGGCTTAATCGTAAAACCGAGTTTACTTAGTCGCTGGGCAATTAGGTCCTGACAGCCGCCGTCGTGGGGTGAAATTGATGGCAGGTTGATAAGCTGTTTTGCCAGTTGGAGGGCAGCGCTCATAATGTTGCGTTCCTTGTAAGTCTAATTGTGGGCATGAAGCTCTTCGTTAAGGCTAATGGACGTCTTTAGCGGGACGCACTCTACGGCGCCATTAATCGAATTGCGCCTAAATAAAAGATCGCCCTGCTTAGACAGCTCCTTGGCTTTCTTGGTGGCCACTAAACTGCCATTGCTATCCAATACCTTAACTTTGGTGCCAGCTGTGACATAAAGGCCTGCCTCAACGATGCAGCCATCGGCTAATGGAAAACCGATGCCGGCATTTGCGCCGATTAGGCAATGCTCGCCCACGGAGATTATTTCTTTGCCACCTCCGGACAAGGTGCCCATGGTGCTGCAGCCGCCGCCTAAATCGCTATTAGCACCAACCAAGACTCCCGCTGATATCCGTCCCTCAATCATGGCTGGACCGATTGTGCCTGCATTGAAATTAACAAAGCCTTCATGCATTACAGTTGTACCTGCGCCGATATAAGCACCCAAGCGTACTCTGGCAGTATCAGCAATTCTCACACCAGATGGCACAACGTAATTTGTCATACACGGGAATTTATCAACCGAGTTAACACTCAGTAATTCGCCATTGAGTCTCGCTTTGAGCTGCGCTGCTGGTAAATCGTCCAGCTCTATGGGGCCTTTATTGGTCCAGGCAAGGTTTTTTAACAGGCCAAACATTCCCTCTAAATTGATGCCATGAGGTTTGACTAACCGGTGAGAGAGCAATTGCAGCTTGAGGAATACCTCTGCGATAGATTGGGGGGCAGAATCTTCAGCTATGGCACAAACAAATAAACTAGGATTTGCCGATTGCAGCAAGCTAACTTCGCTCGACAGATCAGAGTCTGTAACGGACTGAAATTTAGCGGCGAGTTGTTTTGCGGCGTCAGCTGATATTAGCTCTGCGACAGTCTTACTTGACTCAAGTCCGAGCACCTCACTCAGTGCATGTTGAATGCTTTGGCTGGGGGCGAGGCGGGGAGCAGGATAGAAAACTTCTATGACTTCATGTTTTGAATTTTTGCTGGCAATACCTATGGCAAAGCTGTGTAAGTTGCTCATTGCTTGCTTATCTCCTGTAGACGAAGCGGATTTTAAGACTGAATTAAGGTGGCATAGTCGGCTGCAGCAAAACCGATCAGCCATTGGTTATTGCCGTGAACTATAGGCCTCTTAATAAGAGAGGGGTTTTCGCTCATTAGCGTGATGGCTGAGTCAGTGCCAAGGTTTTCCTTCGCCTGACTATCTAAATTGCGCCAGGTAGTGCCTCGCCTATTGATAAGTTGTTCTAGGCTAAAGTGTTCAGCAAATTCTTGCACGAGAGAAGTAGGGCAACCCTGTTTTTTGTAATCATGAAAGCTGTAGTCAAGGTTGTTATTATCAAGCCATTGCTTGGCTTTTTTAACCGTATCGCAATTGCTTATGCCATAGAGTGTCAGCATAGTTTTACTCCTAATTTCAATTCTACTAACTGCGCGCGTTAGGGGTTTAAATGATCTTCGAGTTTAGTTTCTACATCTTCCCGCAATTGCTCCATCAGTTCAGTACCGGCGATTGGCTTGCCAGTTTCATCGGTGATAAAGAATAAGTCTTCAACTCTCTCCCCAAGGGTCGTAATTCTGGCGTCTTTCAAATTAATCGAGTAGTCCGCAAAAACTTGCCCGACGCAGGCCAGAATACCGGGCTGGTCTGGACAGTTGACTTCAAGGGTTGAATAATTTTTGCCTTCGCTGTTGGTGATAGCAACTTGGACAGGTTTGGCAAAGTATTTGTCTTTTCTACTCTGGCGAAACGTTGGCGGTTTAATAGGTTTGTTAGGACTGCGTAAATACTCACTTAGCAGCGCCACAATTTCCGTTCTGCGTCTTGGGTTGTTGCCCACTGGCAGACCGTTATCTTCCAATACCGCATAGGTGTCCATGCAATAGTCATTGTTAGAGGTGAATATCCTTGCGCCATGAATGTTCAGATTTAATTTCTCGAATGCAGCGGCGCTGTTGGCAAATAGAAAGTCAGCATTGGGAGTGCAGATGAAAACTTGCGTAGCGCCAACCTCGCCATTGCTATCCGCTATTTCTCGAACTGAAATTAACGGGCCAGCCTCTGTATGAGAAGCAATTGCCTCACTGTGCCAAACGATATTTTTAACAGACTCGCGAACGAAATACTCGGCCGCTGTGTTTTCCCAAACTTCATTAATCTTGCTAGCACTTAGCCCCTTAATTAGCAGCTGCTGAAACGCCAGTGCTTTTGTATCGGCGATTCGTTCATCGCGGTTAACCGTGTTCTCCAGCCCCATTGAGAATGCGCGCTTAGTGTTGGTATACAGCTGGTGTAATAAAGAGCTGCGCCAAGAATTCCACAAACTCGGATTTGTTGCGCAAATATCAGCCACGGTCATTACATAAAGGTAGTCCAGATGTAGAGAGTCTCCCATCAGCACAGCAAAGTCATGAATCACGGCAGGGTCTGAAATGTCTTTGCGTTGGGCTGTCATTGACATGAATAGATGCTTCTCGACAAGCCAAGAGACAAGCTTGGTATCCCAATCGCTGAGGCGGTGGCGCTGGCAAAACTCGGTGGCATCTACTTTACCAAGCTCAGAGTGATCGCCGCCGCGGCCTTTAGCGATGTCGTGGTAGAGGCCGGCAATATAAATTAGTTCAATCTTTGGCAGCTTATTAACAACCTGGGCAGCAAGTGGGAAATCTTCTTTGGCTTGGGGCAGTAAAAATCGCCGCATGTTTTCGACCACCTGCAGGGTATGGGCATCCACAGAATAAATATGGAATAGATCATGCTGCATTTGTCCGGCAATCTTGCCAAATTCAGGCAGATAACGGCCTAATACGCCATACCGCGCCATGCGTCGAAGCTGTGCGGTGAGTTCATAGGGTGAACGCAGTAACTCCATAAACAAACTGACATTTCTGATGTCTTTTCGATATTCATCGTCAATTAAGTGACGACTTTCACGTATTAATCGAATGGTTGACGCACGCACGCCTTGAATCGATTCATCTTGTGCCATGAGCACGAATATTTCCAACATGGCTGATGGCGTGCGCTGAAACACGTTGAGGTACTTTACTTCTATATAATCATTTCTGATTTGAAACCGGCTGTTGATGTCTTTAATGATTTCGCGTTCGCCGGCTCTTATTATCACCTCGTTGAAGTACTGCAGAAGCACATCATTGAGTTCCCTCAAGTTCCCCACGGCCCGATAATATTGTTTCATTAGCTTTTCAACGCCGAGACTCTTCGAGTCATCTTCATAGCCAAACATCTGGGCAAGTTCGCGCTGTTTGTCGAAGAGCAAGCGGTCCTCGCAGCGCTGTGCTAGAAGATGTAAGCCATACCGGATTCGCCAAAGGAATTGCTGGCCCCGATTAATCATGGTCTCTTCTGATTTTTTAAGAAAACCTAATTCAACCAAATCACGAAAAGAAGTGGCGCCGAAGTGACGTTTGCTAACCCATGCAATGGTTTGAATGTCTCTCAAACCGCCTGGAGAGGTTTTAACATTGGGCTCGAGGGCGTAGTCAACATCATGATACTTTTCGTGCCGCGCGGCTTGCTCATCTAGCTTGGCTTTGACAAAGGTTTTTATTGGCCAAACCTTGCGATCCAAGGTGGCGCGCATCATTTCTTGGTGAAGGGCTGGGTCTCCCACGAGCGTGCGAGACTCCATGAGCGCAGTCGCCACAGTAATGTCGTTCTGCGACTCTTTGACACACTGTTTAATTGAGCGAACACTCATGCCTACTTCTAAGCCTATATCCCAAAGCAGGGCAACAAAACAGCTAACCTGTTCTTTATAGCTATCGCCGGAATCTTTTTGAGTGAGCACTAACAGATCGATGTCAGAGTGGGGCAATAACTCGCCGCGGCCATAGCCGCCGACAGCGATTAAACTAATTTGATCACTGTTTGGCCAGATTTGAGTTTTCCAAGCAAGGCTTAGGATTTGGTCGGCGACATTGGCTCTACTGGCCACAATGTCGTTGATTTTAAGGTTCTGCCGGTATTTGTCATCCAACTTATCCCCCGCCTGTTGCAGAGCATGGCTAAGAACCTCAGCAAAGTTGGCTCCGGGCTTAGCTATCGCGTCTGACAACGCGCGGGAGTCTATTAGTGAAAAGCAATCTTCTGGGGCGCTGGTGGGCTGAATTTGTATTGGCGGCTCGGATTTAAAAATCACAGAGTTTCATCTTCGCGCTTCGTGAGTACTTCTACCCCAGTAGCATTGACCGCCAGTGTGTGTTCCCACTGAGCAGACAGGCGGCGATCTTTAGTGGTGACTGTCCAGCCATCTTTGCTGGACAGCTTGGTGAACCGAGTGCCAGCGTTTAGCATCGGCTCGATGGTAAATGTCATGCCCTCGACGATCTGGGTGCCGGTGTTTGGACGACCGTAGTGCAGCACCTGAGGCTCTTCGTGAAAGATTTTGCCAATGCCGTGGCCGCAATACTCGCGCACCACGGAATAGTTATGGGCTTCCGCGTGCTGTTGAATGACGTGACCAATATCCCCAAGGGTGACGCCAGGCTTGACTAACTCGATGGCCTTATACAGACATTCCTGAGAAATGCGAATGAGCCGCGTAGCATGGTGGGGCACCTCGCCAACACAGAACATCTTGCTGGTGTCGCCGTGGTAGCCATCTTTTATGACGGTTACGTCGATATTGATTATATCGCCAGCCTTCAGAGTCTTGCCGTCACTAGGAATGCCGTGGCAGATCACGTGGTTCACTGAGGTGCAGATTGATTTAGGGAAGCCATTGTAATTGAGAGGAGCCGGGATAGCGTTTTGTACCCCCGTTATGTAGTCGTGGCATATCTTGTCGAGTTCACCGGTGCTAACCCCCGGCTGAACATAGGGTCCAATCATCTCCAGTACTTGGGCGGCTAATTTGCCGGCGACACGCATCTTGTCGATTTCTTCCAGAGATTTAATGTAAATTGTCATAGCTGCCTGTTGGGAACCTAGTTAATTAGTGGTGCTTCAAAAGGCGGCTATTGTAAATCACGCAGACCCCCAATAACAGGGCGCAGGGTGCTAAGTGACAGGCTTGTGGCGTATTTTCAATACTGGCGCCACTTTCAGTTGGCCAACGATTGTGGTATAAAGCTGCGCGCCATAAGCGGTCTGCTGAATTAAAATTTGACACAACTGCTTGGCGAGAGCTGAATTGGGAACTACAAAACCTTCTAATTCAATAAGTTAGTTAATAAATGTCGCACATACATCGGCAACCATAATCTGGGTGCCTCGACCAGCGCACTGCGCAGAGCCGGGGTTGATTCATGGGATGTATGGAGGCTTAACCCAACCAAGGAAATCACATGACTGTAAGTATGAAAGAGATGCTCCGTGCAGGAGTTCACTTCGGGCACCAGTGCCGTTACTGGAACCCAAAAATGGAGCCGTACATCTTCGGTGCCAGAAACAAAATCCACATCATTAATTTAGAGCACACCGTTCCTGCAATGAACGATGCTTTAGATGCAATCGCTACTATGGCCGACCGCAAGAAGAAGATCCTTTTTGTTGGCACCAAGCGCGCAGCGGCGAAGATCGTCAGAGAACAAGCTGAAAGAGCAGGCATGCCCTATGTAAATCACCGTTGGTTAGGTGGCATGCTGACTAACTACAAAACAATCCGCGGCTCGATAAAAAAGCTTCAAGAGCTTGAGCAGCAGGAAAAAGACGGCACTTTTGGCCGTTTGACCAAGAAAGAAGCGCTTATGCGCTCGCGCTCTAAAGAGAAATTAGAGCGCAGTATTGGTGGAATTAAGGAGATGGGCGGCTTGCCTGATGCCCTGTTCGTTATCGACGTTGATCATGAGCGCATCGCGATCACTGAAGCCAATAACCTCAGAATTCCGGTAATTGGGGTTGTTGATACCAACAGTAACCCAGACGGCATTGATTTCGTCATCCCGGGTAACGATGACGCAATTCGCGCCATCGCTCTGTATGCCAGCGCTGTTGCTGATGCCTGCCTAGAAGGCAAGAATCGCAATGCTACTGGCGGTGACAGTGAGTTTGTTGAAGTGGATGACGTGGACGTGGCGCCTGCTGCTGAAGCGGCACCAGTAAAAGAAGCGGCTCCGGCACCGCAGGCGACTCCAGCAAAAGAAGCTGCGCCAGCTGAGAAAGCGCCTGCAGCTGATGGCGACGCGCAGGTTAAGGCATAACGCTGCCTTCTACGCGCATTACCCCTTGCACTGCAAGGTGGGTAATTAGAGGTAAATAGAAGGGGGCTAATAGCCCCCTTTTTCTAAAGAAATTAGTAAGGCGATACCACGAGTACGTCGAAATTAGGAAAGAGGCATAACATGGCGAATATTACTGCGGGCATGGTTAAAGAATTGCGCGAGCGAACGGGTCTGGGCATGATGGATTGCAAAAATGCGCTGTCTGCGGCAGACGGCGATATAGACAAAGCGATTGAAGATCTGCGCAAGGCAAGCGGACTAAAAGCGGCAAAGAAAGCTAGCCGCGTAGCATCAGAAGGAGTTGTCGTTACTAAAATTGCTGAAGACGGCAACTACGGTGTGATTGTTGAAGTCAACAGCGAAACTGATTTTGCGGCTCGCGATGATAACTTCTTGCGCTTTGCGCACAGCGCTCTGGAAGCGGCCTATGCCAGTCCAGATGCCGATGTTGTCACTTTACTTGCAGCAGGATTGGAAGATGAGCGCGAAAAGCTGGTGCAAAAAATAGGTGAAAACATCAACCTGCGCCGCGTTGATCGCTTGGTGTTCGAAAATGCCGATAAAGGCATTGTTGATACTTACGTGCACAGCAATGGCAAAATCGCAGTCATTATCGCCCTGCAAGGTGGTGATGAAAGCTTGGCGAGAGATATCGCCATGCATATTGCTGCGATCAACCCAATGGTGATTCGTGCCGAAGATGTACCAGAAGAAGTGTTGGCTAAAGAATCTGAAATTTACTCGGCCCAGGCTCGAGAAAGCGGCAAGCCTGAGGAAATTATCGAGAAAATGATTAGCGGCAGACTGCAAAAGTTTGTGGCGGAAGTAAGCTTGATGGATCAGCCATTTGTTAAGAATCCAGACACGCGGATTTCTGATTTGCTTAAGGATGCGGGTGCGGATATTGTTAGCTTCGTTCGCTTCGAAGTGGGCGAGGGTATCGAGAAAGAAGAAGTCGATTTTGCCGCCGAAGTCGCCGCTCAGGCTAAAGGCGGAGCGTAATCGCAACCTATTCGAGAAAAAACATGCCTAAAAGAGAACGTAAATACAATCGTATATTACTCAAACTAAGCGGTGAAGCCTTAACCGGTGATGCCGACTTTGGCATCGACCCAAAAGTGCTCGACCGCATGGCGGTTGAGGTAGGTCAACTAGTGGGTTTGGGTGTTCAAGTAGGCATGGTGATCGGCGGTGGTAATTTGTTTCGGGGCGCGGCGCTAAGCGCTGCAGGCATGGAACGAGTCACCGGCGATCACATGGGTATGTTGGCCACTGTTATGAATGCTCTCGCTATGCGAGATGCCTTAGAGCGGGCCAACATACCAACTCGAGTAATGTCAGCCATTCAAATGAGTGGGGTTGTTGAGCATTATGATAGACGCACAGCAATACGTCATCTCAATGCCGGCGACGTAGTTATCTTTTCTGCGGGTACCGGCAACCCATTTTTTACAACCGATTCAGCCGCTTGCTTACGAGGTATCGAGATTGATGCCGATTTAATTCTCAAAGCAACCAAAGTTGACGGTGTTTACTCGGCGGACCCCCAAACTCATCCAGATGCAGTCAAATTTGCCACGCTTACCTATGATGATGTAATCGAGAAAAAACTTGGGGTGATGGATCTCACCGCAATTTGTTTAAGCCGTGACCACAATGTTCCCATCAAGGTTTTCAATATGAATAAACCAGGGGCATTATTGGAGAATATTTTAGGCGATGCTGATGGCACGCTTATCCAATAGATACGTACCTATCAGGTCTGAGACAGAGGACAGTAAGTATGATTGATGAGATTATTGAGGATGCAGCAGATCGCATGCAAAAAAGCGTCAATGCACTAGAAGACGCATTTAAGAAAATACGCACAGGGCGCGCGCACCCGAGTTTGCTGGACAGTATTATGGTGTCTTACTACGGTTCTGACACGCCGCTTAATCAGCTAGCCAATGTCAATGTTGAAGAAGGGCGCTCGTTGATCATATCGCCGTGGGAAAAAAACATAATAGGCGACATCGAGAAAGCCATTATGAAATCTGATTTGGGTCTCAACCCATCCAATAATGGCGATACTATTCGTGTACCTATGCCGCCGTTGACAGAAGAGACTCGAAAAGAATACACCAAACAGGCAAGAAACGAATCTGAGAACGCGCGGGTAGCTATTCGAAACATTCGCAGAGACGCCAACTCTGACTTCAAAGATTTAGAGAAAGAAAAAGAGATAAGTGAAGACGAGCAAAGACGCGCTGAAGAGAATATACAAAAATTAACTGATCAGTTCGTCGCAGCTATAGAAGCGGCTTATCAAGTCAAAGAAGCCGATTTGCTTTCTATCTAATTCAGTGCGTTGCCGAGCAAGATTCGGCAAGGTCAATTGTAGTCACCAAAAATAATGATATCTGACACGCAACTTACCTTGCCGAAGCACGTAGCCATCATTATGGATGGCAACAATAGATGGGCTAAAAGCCAGGGCCAAGTGTCAAAATTCGGCCACCGCAAAGGTGCCGAAGCTGCGCGCGATGCGGTCAACTTCTGTATAGACAATAAAATTTCTTACCTTACTCTATTCGCGTTCAGCAGCGAGAACTGGCTACGTCCAACTGATGAGGTCAAAGGCCTCATGGCACTGTTTTTGTCAGTGCTTCAGCGCAACGAGATTGCTCAGTTCCACGAAAAAAACGTGCGAATTCGTTTTATTGGTAACCGGGCTTCCTTTTCGCAAAAACTTACGACCTTAATGTCAGAAGTTGAAGAGCTTACGGCAAGCAATACTGGAGTTACTGTAAGCGTCGCCGCAGATTATGGTGGTCGCTGGGACATGGTAGAGGCGGTAAAACGTCTTGGCCATGAAATTGCCAGCGGGCAACGTAGCCCTGACGCTATTACAGTTGATGACTTTTCTACGCAGCTGAGTCTTAGCGATAGCCCAGACCCTGATTTGTGTATTCGCACCGGTGGTGAGTACCGCATTAGTAATTTTCTTTTGTGGCAATTTGCCTATACCGAACTTTATTTTACGGATTGTTTTTGGCCGGAATTTGGTGACAAAGAATTTTCTGCAGCTTTAGCCGATTACTCATCTCGCCAACGGCGCTTTGGCAGGCAGCTATGTAAGGGTAATGACTGATGTTGCTGCAGCGCATAGTTACCGCCGTTGTCCTTTTAATTGTGCTTGCTCTAGCATGCGTCTACCTAACGCCGTTTTCGTTTTCGTTGTTTATAGGTGTCGTGGTTTTGCTTGCGGCTTGGGAATGGGTCGCCTTTATTGGGCTGGAGTCTCTTGCCTCGAAGCTAGGTTATCTAGCGAGCCTAGCAATATTGCTGCTGACAAGTGGAGTCTTTCTAGGGGTGCAGCCGGATAAATCTAGTCTGTATGTCGATAGAGTTGTCGTTGTATCAACTCTAGGGCTTTTGTTTTGGGTGTGCGCCGCATTTTTGGTTATTGATTACCCGGCTCGAAAATCCCTGTGGAACAAAGAATCTAAAATTGCTGCTATGGGAATTTTCGCACTGCTTCCTACTTGGGTTGGAGTAGTCCAGCTTAAGTACTTCGAGCCGTCGGGTATCTTAGTGTTAGGCTTGGTGATCTTAGTGGCGGCGGTTGATGTTGGCGCTTATTTTTCCGGCAAGACACTGGGCAAAACTAAACTCTCAGTCGAGTTAAGTCCCAATAAAACCTGGGAAGGAGTTTGGGGCGGAGTGGGGTTGAGCTTGCTCATAATGCTGGCGTTCACCTGGGTGCTAAAGACTTATTTCTATGATTTAAGCGTAATTCAGTTTGCCCTACTTGCCGTTACCTCGTTAGCTCTTGCGTTCTTTAGTGTGATTGGCGATTTGTTAGAAAGCATGCTTAAGCGTAATCAACAACTTAAAGATAGCGGTAAGATTCTTCCTGGCCATGGTGGAATATTAGACCGAGTGGATGGTTTGATTGCAGCAACACCCATTTTTGTTCTTGCTATGACCACTGTGCTGCTTGGAGTCATCTGAGATGACTGAATCCACAGCCGTAAAGCTAGTCGCGATACTAGGCTCAACTGGCTCGATCGGCGAAAGCACACTAGCGGTGATTAAGGGTAACGCTGACTACGCAGTCTTCGCATTATCGGCCCATCAGAATATAGATAGGCTGTACGCCCAGTGTCTGGAGTTTGAGCCGACGCTTGCTGTTGTGTCAGGAGACGGTGGCGGCAAAGAGTTGGCCAGCCGATTGCTCGCCGCAGGCAGTGCAACACAGGTTCTCGAAGGTGCGGATGCTTTAAATCAAATAGCCAGTGCGGCAGAAGTGGATATCGTGATGGCCGCTATCGTTGGGTCAGCAGGGCTCGAATCTACTCTGAGTGCGGCAAGCAGCGGTAAAAAACTTTTGCTGGCAAACAAAGAAGCGTTAGTGATGAGCGGCAACCTTTTGCTGCAGGCGGCGCATAAATCTGGCGCTTTATTAGTGCCGATTGATAGCGAACATAGCGCTATTTTCCAGTGTCTACCAAGCTCTGCCGTATTGGGCAGCGCAAGCCAAACCACAGCAGTTAAAAAAATTGTCCTAACGGCCAGTGGTGGTCCATTCTTACATACGGCGCTGGCGGACTTCGCGACCATTACTCCGGAACAAGCCTGTAAGCATCCCACCTGGTCAATGGGAAATAAGATCTCGGTTGATTCAGCCACTTTGATGAACAAAGGTTTGGAATTTATTGAAGCAAGCCTGCTGTTTGCTTTGGAGCCCAACCGTATTGAAGTGATTATTCATCCGCAAAGCATCGTCCATTCTTTCGTGTACTATGTAGACGGCTCGGTGCTGGCCCAGTTAGGCGTCGCTGATATGCGGGTGCCTATCGCCTACGGCCTAGCGTTCCCGCAGCGGATAGACTCCGGCGCAGAGGTGTTGGATTTAGCCAAAGTAGGGGCACTAGAGTTTTTAGAGCCCGATCTAGTGAAATTTCCTTGCTTAGGGTTTGGTATCGCTGCCGCGAACGCTGGCGGTACGGCGCCAACTTTGCTCAATGCAGCGAATGAAATAGCTGTTTCGGCGTTCCTTAGTCATAAGCTAAGCTTTTTGGAGATTAGTCGGCTGATTGACAGGGTTTTAAACAAAATCCCTTGTGAACCCGCATCAAGTCTCGCTATTATTCGTGAAGCTGATCAAAAGGCTCGAAATTATGCTAACAATCTGATTTTAAAAGGTAAAATTTGAGCTCTTGCAATGTATTTGAAACCCGACCTAGGTGTCTAAATGATTATTGAATTAGTGACAAATGTGCTGGCACTGCTGGTGACGCTGGGCATTTTGGTGACTATCCATGAATTCGGCCACTTTTGGGTGGCGCGGCGCTGTGGCGTGAAAGTGCTGCGATTCTCTATTGGCTTCGGCAAAGCGGTTAAGACCTGGGTAGGCAAAGACGGTGTTGAATACGTGATAGCGCCGATTCCCCTAGGTGGCTACGTTAAAATGCTCGGACAAGAGGACACGACGGTGGCCAGCTCAGCACCGCTGCCAGCCAGTCAGCGTCATCTTTCTTTTGCCTATAAACCCCTTTGGCAGCGCATGGCGATAGTAGCGGCGGGTCCGGTTGCCAATTTTTTGTTAGCGATATTTGTATTTTGGCTGATTAACGTTGGCTACGGCCTGTCGGGCATAGCGCCGGTGGTCAATGGCGTCATTCCAGACTCACCCGCTGATCGGGCCGGGCTAGTTAAAGGCGACGAAATTTTAGCGGTTGACGGTGAAGAAACCATAATCTGGCAGCAAGTCACTCTGCAGATGCTGGGCAGAATGGGTGAGACGGGCAATTTGACGCTTACCATCAATCCAGCTCGAGGCGGCGCTATAACAGATGTGGAGGTACCTATCGCTGGTTGGCTGAGCGATGATACGGCGCCGAATCCAGTGGCTGATATTGGCCTTGTACAGATTGAAATCCCCGCCAATATCGCTGGGCTGTTGCCCGGCGGTCGGGCAGAAGCTGCCGGCATGTTAGTTGGGGACGAGGTGATCAGCGTCAACGGCGAGGCTGTTCGCGGCTGGCGCCATTGGGTCGAACTAATTCGCGCCAATCCGGAACTCGACTTGGATGTGGTGGTCAAACGACAGAGCCGAGAGGTGGCATTGCTGATAACTCCAGCTCGGGTCGTTGCAGAGTCGGGCATTGCGATGGGCAGTATTGGCGCTTCGACTGCCCAGCTGAGCATTACTGAGCTAGTGCCAGCCGATATGCTACGCGAGGTGCGTTACGGGCCTATAGAGGCAATCGCGCCAGCAGTCCAAGAGACTTGGAACAAATCGGTCTTCGTTCTGGCGTCAGTGAAAAAAATGGTTGTTGGGCTAATTTCCGTAAAAAACATTAACGGCCCTATTACAATCGCCCAAGTTGCAGGCGACACTGCAAGCTATGGCTTAGAAGTTTATTTAGGGTTTTTGGCGCTGCTTAGTATCTCTTTAGGGGTAATGAATTTACTGCCAATACCAGTGTTAGATGGGGGACATTTGTTGTACTACGCAATTGAAGCAGTCATTCGCAGGCCGGTACCTGAGCGTATTCAGGCGTTTGGTTTGCAGCTGGGGTTACTTCTAATCTCTGGTGTGATGGTGCTTGCCGTATATAACGATGTCAGTAGACTACTTTAATTCACAACATTCTCTTGCCTGCCGCCAACATTAGACTGTGATTCTGCTTAAAATAAGATAACTGAATGAAGAAGATTGTTTTTGGGTTTTTACTGGCTGCAGGCCTGCCAAATTTTCTGCACGCTCAAGATTTCACGGTTGCCGACATTATTGTTGATGGCTACCAACGTATCTCGCCGGGCATAATTTATAACCTGTTGCCGGTGGGTATCGGGGACACTATCGATTCTCGTACTCCTGCGTTAATCATTAAAGAATTGGCGAGCTCTGACTATTTTGACGAGATCGAAGTTTCTAGAGAAGGCAATATTCTTATTGTCACTGTGCTTGAGCGGCCGTCGGTGGCCGAGATTACTGTTGAAGGCAACAGCGTCCTTAAAACGGAGGATATCATTGAGAATATGGCCTCTGCGGATATCGCCGAGGGTCAAATTTTCACCCGTGCCGCCCTTGAGGCGATTAGGCAAGGCATTCAAGAAGTCTATTCCGGCCGCGGGCGCTACGGTGCTGCGGTTGATATTGAAGTAGAGGAGTTGCCTCGAAACCGAGTGTCGATCAAGCTCATCGTCAATGAAGGCGAAGAGTCCCGGATTCGCAACATCAACATCGTGGGTAATTCGGCCTTTGCCGAAGAAGACTTGCTGGCTTTATTTGAGCTAGGTACCAAGCCTTGGTACATGATAATGAGCCGCAAGGATCGCTACTCTAGAGAACAGTTCACTGGAGACCTTGAGCGGCTTGAATCGTTTTACTTAGACAATGGCTACGTCGAATTCAACATCGACTCCACGCCTATCTCTATTACCCCAGATCGCAAAGAAGTGTATATCACCATCGATGTGTCTGAGGGTAGTCAGTTTGTGGTTAGCAAGGTCGATCTCGCCGGCGATTTGGTCGATGCCGAAGCGCTGCTGAGGGCGGCCGTGTTCGTCAGGCCAGGGCAGATTTATTCCCAAGGTCTGGTAACCGGAACGGAAGAAATCATGGTTCAGTTTTTAGGTAATCTTGGTTATGCCTTTGCAGAGGCCACCGGTGTGCCAGAAGTGAACGAAGAGGATGAAACTGTAGAAGTGACATTCTTTATTGAGCCGGGCAAGCGCACCTACGTAAATCGAATCGATTTTGCCGGTAATTTAGCCACCGCTGATGATGTATTGCGCCGCGAGATGCGCCAGTTAGAAAGTGCACCGGCTTCCAGCTTACAAATTGAGCAGTCTAAAGTACGTCTGCAAAGACTGGGTTATTTTGAAACAGTCGAATCTGACACCGTTGAGGTTGCAGGTACTGACGATCAGGTGGACGTTAACTTTGATGTTGCTGAGCAAAATTTTGGTGCTATAAGTTTTCAAGTAGGCACCGGCGGTGGCGGTAACTTCTTCCTTAGTTCCAGCCTGCAGGCGCAGAACTTTTTGGGGACCGGGCGAACTGTAGGGGTGGGGGTCAATCGCTCGCGCTTCCAGCAAGGTCTCAACCTGCGCTATGTGGATCCTTACTTTACACCTGATGGTGTGAGTCGGGGTTTCAATATCTTTGCCCAGAGCGTTGATTCGCCTTTTAACGTGTCCAACTTTAACACCTCATCCTATGGCGCCACGGCCAGCTTTAGCTACCCCCTAAGTGAGATCATGGTGCTAGGTTTTGATCTTGGGTTTACCCATACTGAGCTCAGCGCAGGCATCGGTTCTGTGCAGGAAATTCTCTCCAGCCCGACACTTTTCCCTGGAATCGACAGCTTTGTTATTACGCCGGCCAACCCCAATCCATTTGATGGTCCGGTGGTTGATTCTGTGTTGGGTAATGTGGCCGATTTACGGCCTGATCAACTGCGTCAAAACTCCGATCCTGGGTTTGTGGATAAATTTGGCGATACCTTTGATAACTTCACCATCACCGGGAACTGGTTCCGCAGTACTTTAAATAGAGGGCAACTGGCAACTGACGGTTCATCCCACGCTATAGGGCTTGAGGTCACCTTGCCCGGCAGCGATTTGCAGTACGCCCGCCTGAACTATACCGGTCAAGCTTACTGGCCGTTGACCCGAAATCAAGACTGGGTGGTCGCACTGCGTGCTAATCTCGGTTACGGTATCGGCTACGGCAATACTGATGAGCTGCCGTTTTTTAACAATTTCTTTGCCGGTGGTTTAATCCAAGGCGGTGGCCAGATTAGAGGCTTCCAAGAAAACAGTTTAGGACCCCGCAGCACGCCGGGTGCTCGCTACCTGACCGAACGTGGCATTGCTCTAGAACGCGACGAGAATGGCGAAATTATCCGCCGTGAAGATGGCTCGGCGGTAGTCGCGAATCAGGTTGGCTATCAGACCACGGCTATTTTTGATGATCTAGGCAATGTGGTGGAAGATGCCGATGGCAATCCTGAGCTGGCGTTGGCTGTACAAAACTTCTTTCTAGACGAGGATTTTGATAGTTTTGGTGGTAACATATTGGCTACAACGACATTGGAACTACTGTTTCCATTGCCTTTCATACCGAATAAGAATCAGGTGCGCTCGGCTTTCTTTATCGACGCCGGCAACGTTTTTTCGTCAACCTGTTCGGAGAGGCAGAGTTTACTGCAGAATTGTACTGACTTTGATCTTGGCGAGATTCGATACTCGGCGGGAATCAGTGTGACCTATCTGTCACCCTTTGGCCCGCTAACGTTTTATTTAGCACAGCCCTTTGGCAAAGAAGGCGATGACATAAGGCAGTTTGACTTTACGGTTGGTCAGGGTTTCTAGTGAAAAGGTTTTTTATTAACAATGCTTTGATGGTATCGAGGCAGCAAATGAGTGGTTTTGGAGAGTTAAAGTGAAAATATTGAAGAGTTTTGCAATCCTTATTACAGCAGCGTTGGTCTCTCAAGGCGCGTTTGCTCAGGATACTAAAATTGGGGTCATCAATGCGATTCAAGCATTGTTCAATTCAGAGGCAGCGGCAGTCATTCAGGCCGAACTCGAGAGCGAATTCAGCGCCGATGAAGCAAGAGCAACGGCCCTGACCGAACAGTTGACAACGCTTCGCGACAACTTTCAGCAAAACGAAGCCGTTATGAGCGCCGAAGAAAAGCGCCGCATGAACACCGAGGCGCAAGATCTTAACGTGCAGCTGCAGCTAATAGGCGAGCGAATCCAGCAAGCTATTCAGGCAAAGAACCAAGAATTTGTGCAGGCTAAACAGCGTGATCTAGCCGCCGCAGTAACAGATGTAGTTGCTGAAGGTGGTTTTGATTTGATCTTGAATGCTGACTCGGCACCTTATTTTGCGCCAGTGCTGGATATTACCGCAAAGGTAACAGCTAAGCTGAATGAGAACACACGCAAAGCAGCACAATAGAGAGTCAAACCCTAGGGTAGGCGCCAGGTGACACTTAAAAAATCATATACACTTGGCGAACTGTCCTCGGCCCTTGATTTAGAGCTGCAGGGCGATGCCGATACACAAATATTTGGTATAGGCACCCTTAAGAATGCAGGCGCCGGGGAAATTAGCTTCCTCAGCAACATAGTCTATATTGATCAGTTAGTTGAAACTTCCGCCTCCGCAGTAATACTTTCTCCCAAGTTTTCCAAGTCATGCAAAGTTGGCAAGTTGCTCAGCGAAGCGCCTTACGTGGCGTTTGCTAAAGCTACTGCACTGTTTGCCTTCACCCCTAAGGCAAAGCCAGGAGTCGCACCTTCGGCGACAGTTGACCCCTCGGTACAATTAAGTGCTGGAGTTAAGATCGGCGACAATGCAGTAGTAGAGAGCGGCGTGGTTATCGGAGCAAATACCTCCATCGGAGCCAACAGCTACATTGGTCATGATTGTGTTATTGGTGCTGGCTGTGTCATTAGTCCCGCAGTGACGCTGTATCATAAAGTAAGGCTAGGTGAGAATGTGACTATCCACAGCGGCAGCGTTATCGGTGCGGATGGCTTTGGGTTCGCGTTTGATGGTAAAAAATCAATTAAAATCTACCAGCTTGGTGGCGTGCTTATTGGCAACAACGTCGATATTGGTGCTGGCACGACAATCGATCGCGGTGCGTTAGAAGACACCATCATTGGTGACGGCGTGAAAATCGATAACCAAGTGCAAATAGGGCATAACTGCATTGTCGGTGATCATTCGATCATCTGTGGCTGCGCCGCTTTAGCTGGCAGTGTGACTATTGGCAAGTATTGCATTATGGGCGGCGGCTCTGGTGCCGTGGGCCATATTAGTATTGCCGATAAAACACAGGTCAGCGCAATGAGTCTTGTGAGCAAGTCCATCACTGAGCCGGCGATGTACTCCAGTGGTACAGGGCATATGAAAACTGCAGATTGGAAACGTGCCATAGTTCGCTTCCAGCAGCTAGATAGCATCGCCAAGCGAGTCAAACAGCTGGAGCAAAACTCCATCGACAAAGGTTAAGAGTTACTCTCGTGAAAAGTAATTCACGTAAACTAGAGAAAAATAATGTTACTGACCATAGAAGAAATAAAAGAATATTTACCCCAGCGATATCCGTTTTTGTTGGTCGATAGAGTGGTTGAATTGGAAATCGGAAAATCCATTGTTGCCTATAAGAACGTCACTGTGAATGAGCCGTTCTTTGAAGGTCATTTTCCCCACCAGCCAATCATGCCCGGCGTGCTGATTATTGAGGCGCTCGCTCAGGCGGCAGGTGTACTAGGTTTTAAAAGCCAAGAAAAGAAACCCAAAGATGGTTATCTTTATTATTTCGTTGGTGCTGATAACGTAAGACTAAGGCGGCCAGTAGTGCCTGGTGACTGCTTAACCCTTAAAGCTGAAATAGTGACTAACCGGCGCGGAATTTATAAGTTCGATGCGCGAGCGTCGGTAGGGGATGAATTGGTCGGGAGCATGACAATCATGTGTGCTGAGAGGAAAGTGGATGTCGATTGATTCTAGCGCGCGAATCCATCCAAGTGCCCAAATCGACGAAGGTGTAACTATTGGGCCGTGGAGCCTTATCGGTCCCAATGTCACGATAGGCAAAGACACTGTGGTTGATTCACATGTAGTCATTCGCGCGAATACAAAAATTGGCAAAGCCAATCGTTTCTTTCAATTCAGTTCTGTTGGTGAAGAGCCTGCCGACAAAAAGTTTGCAGGTGAAGATGCATGGCTCGAAATAGGCGATAACAACATATTTAGAGAAGGGGTTACTCTTCACCGCGGTACTCAAGTGGGCGGCAGTTTTACGCGAATTGGTAGCAATAATTTATTGATGCCTTACGTGCATGTGGCTCACGATTGCATAGTCGGCTCAAATACCGTATTCGCCAATAATGCGGGTATTTCTGGCCACGTTGAAGTTGACGACTGGGCAATACTCGGAGGCTATGCTGGGGTGAATCAGTTTATAAAAATTGGCGCCCACGCGATGGTTGGCGGAATGACTCACATCGACCACGACGTTCCCGCTTTTGTAATCGTCAGCGGACAGCCGGCGGCGGTTCGTAGCGTGAATACCATCGGCTTAGAGCGCAGAGGCTTTGAACCTGCGGCGGTTAAAACTATCCGCCAGGCGTTTAAGATTTTGTACAAACGGCAACTCTCAATTGCTGACGCCATAGAGCAAATTAGTGAATTGGAAGCGGGCTGCCCGGAACTAAAAACTCTGCTGCAATCGCTGAATTCATCCACCAAAGGCATTCATCGCTAAGCGTTAGGACGCGCCTTCTAATCCATGGCTGATTCTCTTACCTTTGGTATTGTCGCAGGCGAAAAGTCTGGCGATATACTCGGTGCCAGTCTGATCCGAGAAATGCGCCAGCGTTATCCCGCGGCAAAGTTCTCAGGCATTGGCGGTGCTGCAATGATCGAAGCAGGCTGTGAAAGTCTTTTCGAGCTGGATAGGCTGTCAGTGATGGGCTTTGTTGAACCCTTAGGGCGTCTTCCTGAGCTGTTTCGCATGAAAGCTAAGCTGATGCAGCACTTCATTAAAAAACCTCCAGATGCCTTCATAGGCATCGATGCACCTGCATTCAATCTGCGCTTAGAAAAAGAACTGCGCCAGGCCAATATCAAAACAGTTCACTATGTCAGCCCCAGTGTTTGGGCCTATCGAGAAAAGCGCATATTCTCAATCAAGAAAGCGGTCGACCTGATGCTGACCTTGTTTCCGTTTGAGACTCAGATCTATGCTGATCACGGCATCCCCGCTAAATTTGTTGGCCACCCTTTGGCTGATCAAATTGGCTTTGAAGACCGTAAGCCTCAAAGCCGAGCTGAATTGGGTCTAGCCCCTAGCGCAATGGTTGTCGCGCTTATGCCTGGAAGCCGAGCCGGAGAAATTAATCGGTTGGCGCCGGTGTTTTTTGCGGCAGCGATTCAAGCCTTGGCGCAAAACGCCAAGTTAAAATTTGTCATTCCCTGTAGCAGCGCCCAGTCTCGGTTGTTGATTAGTCAAAAGCTCAAACAGATTGGCCTGCTTGATGGGGATAACTTCCAGTTAGTTGATAGCTCCCATCTAGCCATGAGTGCTGCTGATTTCGTCCTGATGGCATCAGGTACGGCAACCTTAGAAGCATTGCTGCTGCGAAGGCCGATGATTATCTGCTACAAATTGGCAAGCCTCACCTATTTCTTTGCCTCAAAAATGGTCAAAATTCCAAGCGTAGGGCTGCCCAACTTGTTAGCAGGCGAGCGCATCGTTCCTGAATACATGCAGGACGCGGTCACGGTCGAAGCCCTTACGGATGAAATTCTCAGCTTCGCCGAAGGTGGCAAGGCAAGTGAGTCGATGCTGACGAAGTTTGATGATATCCACCGCATGCTGCGCTTGAATGCTTCGGGGCAAGCGGTTGACGCAATCCTGGAGATGCTTGGCAGTGATTAAGCCTGAATTCGCTGCAGATCACTTTGCTGCAGCGTCGCTAAGGTTTGATCTTAGCGCCGCTGGCACCGATGAAGTTGGACGCGGGCCCTTGGCCGGAGATGTGGTTGCGGCGGCAGTAATATTGGACCCCGCCAAGCCCATCATTGGGCTGCGGGACTCAAAAAAACTCAGTGAATCAGCGCGCAGCGCATGCTTCGAACAGATAGTTCAAAAGGCTCGCTGTTTTGCCATTGCTAGGGCCTCCGTCGCCGAGATAGATACGCTCAACATTCTGCAGGCGAGCTTACTGGCGATGACCAGAGCGGTAGACGCACTGAGCGATACCCCAGCATTCGTCTATGTTGATGGAAACCGGAGGCCGCAATGGAGCTACAGCTGTGAAACCGTTGTGAAAGGGGATTCTTTAGTCCCTGCTATCGCGGCGGCCTCGGTTCTCGCCAAGGTGACTAGAGACAACGAGATGAAGGCCTTAGAGCTAGTTTATCCTGGCTATGGTTTCGCTCAGCATAAGGGCTATCCGACTCCGGCCCACTTGGCAGCGCTGCTGCGCCTTGGCATTTCCCCAATTCATCGCAAGAGTTTTTCGCCGGTGGCTAGACTGTTAGGCTCAACATCGACTTGAAAAGTGGTATATTGCCACTTCAATTCTTCATACAAATAACTGGTCCGAATGCCTGATTCTTCCCAAACAGCCGGTTTCGCTCATCTGCGGCTGCACACCGAGTTTTCGATTAGGGATGGTCTGGTTACTATCCCGCCGCTTATCGATCGATTAATCGAAATAGACATGCCCACGGTTGCTATCACTGACCTAGCAAACCTGTTTGGCCTCATTAAATTTTATAGCCGCTCCCTTACAAAAGGCATCAAACCGCTGTGCGGCTGCGATGTTCGGGTAGTCAATACAGTCACTGGCGCGGTTACACCGCTAGTTTTGTTGGTTCAAAATCAAGCCGGTTATTTAAACCTGACTCAGCTCATCTCCGAGATTTATACCAACAATGCGGGCTTGGGCGAAGCTACCTTGAGTTTAGAAAAGTTAGTCGGTCGCACGGACGGTCTGCTAGCGCTGTCCGGCGCCCAATTTGGGGACGTGGGTCAGTTACTGCTAGAAGGAGAGGAGGCGGCAGCTCAGCGTTGTCTGGCCCATTGGCAAACACTGTTCCCCAATCGTTTTTATCTGGAGCTACAGCGAGTAGGCAAAGCCAATGAAGAGGCCTATATCGCTGCAGCATTGAAACTAGCCAGTGCCAGTGAGTGCCCGGTTGTCGCGACTAACGACGTTAGGTTTTTAGATCAAGACGACTTCGAAGCCCATGAAGTGCGGGTCTGTATCAACGATCGTCGCACCTTAGACGACCCACGCAGGCCGCGGACTTATACAGACCAACAATACCTAAAAAACCAACAGGAAATGGCCGAGCTTTTCGTCGATATTCCAGAGGCCATAGCCAATGCTTGGGAAATCGCGAAACGCTGCAATTTAGAGCTGGCGTTGGGGACCCCGTGTTTACCCAATTACCCAACTCCTGCGGGGGTTAAGCTTGAAGATTTTCTTTCCCAGGTTTCCAATCAAGGTTTGCAGAAACGTCTGCAGGTCTTATTTCCCGGCGCTGCGGATGATTTGGAACTTACCAAGGCCTACCACGAACGACTAGACATTGAGCTTACAATCATCAACCAGATGGGCTTTGCTGGCTACTTTTTAATCGTGATGGAATTCATTCAGTGGGCTAAAGACAACGGCATCCCGGTGGGGCCGGGGCGAGGCTCTGGCGCAGGCTCTATTGTTGCCTATGCACTGAATATAACCGACCTTGATCCGTTGAAATACGACTTGCTGTTTGAGCGGTTTCTGAATCCAGAGCGAGTTTCGATGCCGGATTTTGATGTGGATTTTTGCATGGATGGCCGAGATAAAGTGATTCAACATGTCGCGGACCTATATGGTAAAGAGGCGGTGTCTCAAATAATTACATTTGGCACTATGGCTGCTAAGGCAGTTGTGCGCGATGTGGCGCGGGTTCAAGGTAAGCCCTATTCATTAGCGGATAAATTATCAAAGCTAATTCCGTTTGAACCTGGCATGACGCTAAAAAAAGCCTTTGAAGAAGAGCCGCTGCTAGGTGAGTTTGTTGACAGCGATGAAGATGCCCAAGAAATCATGGAGATGGCTTACAAACTAGAGGGTATTACTCGGAATGTTGGCAAACATGCGGGTGGCGTAGTTATCGCGCCAACAAAGCTGACGGATTTTACGCCGCTTTATTGCGACGAAGACGGTCAGGGTTTAGTAACTCAGTTTGACAAAAATGATGTTGAAACGGCAGGCTTGGTGAAATTCGATTTCCTAGGTCTTCGTACCCTGACAATCATCGACTGGGCCGTAAAGATGATTAATGGGCGCAAGGCTGAAGGCGAAACAGCGCTGGATATAAACGATTTGCCGTTGGCGGATGCCGAGGTCTATCGGCTGATGCAGCGTGGCGAAACCACCGCGGTGTTTCAACTTGAATCCCGCGGCATGAAAGAGCTGATCAAGCGGCAGGTACCAGACTCATTTGAAGACATCATCGCACTGGTGGCGCTGTTTCGACCTGGGCCGCTGCAGTCGGGCATGGTGGATGACTTTATAGATCGCAAACACGGGCGCACTAAGGTTGAATTTCCTCACCCTGAATTGGAGCCGGTGCTGGGCAATACCTACGGGGTAATCCTGTACCAAGAACAGGTAATGCAAATCGCCCAAGTGTTGGCCAACTATACCCTTGGTGGAGCTGATATTCTGCGCAAGGCAATGGGTAAGAAAAACCCAGCAGAGATGGGCAAGCAGCGCGCGTTATTTGTATCAGGTGCGCAGGCTAGGGGGGTCGACGCCGACTTGGCTGAGTCCATCTTTGATTTGATGGAGAAGTTTGCCGGCTATGGTTTTAACAAGTCACACTCTGCAGCTTATGCCTTGGTGTCTTATCAAACGGCTTGGCTAAAAACCCATTACCCCGCGTTTTTTATGGCGGCAGTTCTATCGGCTGATATGCAAAACACCGATAAGGTGGTAACCCTGATTGAAGAATGCCGATCTATGAAGCTGCAAATCATACCACCAGACATAAACATGGGGCAGTTCAGTTTTACCGTGAATGATGTCGGCCAGATTGTCTATGGACTCGGGGCAATAAAGGGGCTAGGCGAGGGGCCGGTTGGCGCCATTCTCGCTGCCAGAGCGCAGGGGCTTTTTAGCAGTCTGCTGGATATTTGCCAGCGAGTTGATACTTCGGCGCTAAATAAACGCGCCATGGAAGCATTAATCAAGGCCGGGGCCTTAGACAACTTGCTCGACGGCAACTGCGATTATGTTCGTGGCATGCTCAGCCATGTATTGCCGCAGACTGTAAAAGCGGCTGAACAGCAAAGCCGAAATGATGCCAGCGGTGTCGAGGACTTATTCGGCGAAATATCAGGCGGTGATGCGGCCAACGATTTGGATTTCTTGGGTGTTGATTGCCGGCCACTGCTAGAGCAAGAGCGTTTACTGGCAGAGAAAGAAACATTGGGGCTTTATCTTTCTGGGCACCCAATCGATGAATTTTTGGATGAGCTGGGTCATCTCACCCAAAACAGGTTAGTAAATTTGCGCCCCGAGCGTGGCCCCCAAATTATTGCCGGTCTGCTGCACTCGGTGCGCACCATGAAAACTAAAACTGGGGACACTTTCGCTATCGTCACTCTAGATGATCGCAGTGCCCGCTTTGAAGTTACCCTTTACGCTAAAGATTATGAGCTGTACCGCGAAGTGCTGCAAAAAGACCTTATTTTATTGGTTGAGTGCTCTATTACCGTTGATGAATACAGCAGTGGTATGAGGGGTCGAGCGAAGCATGTAATGCCCCTCCAGCAGGCAAGACAAAAATTCGCCAGGAGATTGACTCTGGAGTTGGATGTTTCGGCATTAAGTGCTGGTTTTAGCCAGCAACTTGAAGGCATACTTAAGCCCTATCAGATAGGCGTTGATGTGGCCTCTGCGGCTCACTTAACGTCCGTTGGGGCAGAGATAGCGGTAAATCCAGCGGCCACAGCAGCGCAACACAGCTGTGAGGTCATGGTCAATTATCAACGAGTTGACTCGAGAGGATGTATAATTCTCGGCCCAGATTGGAAAGTGACTCCGGCGGAAGACTTATTGAAGCAGCTGAAATCACTGTTTGGAAAGGATAAGATTGGGCTTAGTTTCGCCCGACCAACTACATTAGGATAGCGTGTTTAGTTTTTGAGCATAATGGGTAAGCAATGGATTCGAATTATTTAGACTTTGAACAACCAATCGCAGAGTTAGAGGCTAAAATCAGTGAGCTAAGACTGGTGGGCACCGATAATGATTTAAACATTAACGAAGAAATTCAAAATCTGCGTAATAAGAGCATAAAGCTGACTGAGAAAATTTATGCCAATCTTAGCTCTTGGCAAATCTCCCAAGTCGCGCGGCATCCACTGCGGCCCTATACCTATGATTACATCAAACATATCTTTACTGATTTTGATGAGCTGCATGGCGATCGCCTGTTTGCTGATGATCACGCCTTAGTTG
Organism: uncultured Pseudohongiella sp.; assembly: GCA_964352445.1. Classification (GTDB taxonomy): domain Bacteria; phylum Pseudomonadota; class Gammaproteobacteria; order Pseudomonadales; family Pseudohongiellaceae; genus UBA9145. The sequence continues at coordinate 47,411 of CAYGSO010000005.1, forward strand.
GCGGTCTCGCTAAAATTGACGGCCGACCAGTCATGGTTATTGGGCATCAAAAGGGGCGAGGCACTAAAGAAAAGGTAAGACACAATTTTGGCATGCCTAGGCCCGAGGGCTACCGCAAAGCCCGCAGGCTTATCCTGCTGGCAGAAAGGTATAATTTACCGGTGTTGGCATTTATAGATACACCTGGCGCTTATCCCGGGATGGATTCGGAAGAAAGAGGTATAAACGAAGCTATTGCTGAAAATATGGCAATGATGTCTAGGGTCAAGACACCCCTGATTGCCACTGTGACTGGTGAGGCCAATTCCGGTGGCGCGATTGCAATCGGTGTCTCTGATCATCTCAACATGCTGCAATATTCTACCTACACCGTAATTACTCCAGAGGGCTGTGCCACAATTTTGTGGAAGTCATCGGATTATGCGGCAGCGGCCGCTGAAGCGATGGGTGTGACCTCGAAGCGATTGGAAGAATTAGGCATCGTGGATCACACTATCCCAGAGCCGTTAGGTGGAGCTCACCGCAATGTGCCAGCTATGGCTAGCAACATTAAACAAGCCCTGATCAAACAGCTAGATCTTCTAACGGCGATGCCTAAAGATAAGCTAATTGCGCGCCGCTACGACCGTCTAATGAGCTATGGTATAAGTGCTTAACGGCGGCTAGTTCTCATTAGATCGACGCTATTTTGAAACAGCTCGCCCAGGTACAACTATGACCACAGTCATTGCTACCCTCACTGCGAGCTTGAGCACAACTGCTATAGACACGCCACTTTGCGTTGGACTTAGTGGGGGGCTGGATTCAACAGTCCTGCTTCACGCCTTAGTCCATTTAACACCTTCACGTCCTATTCGCGCACTTCACATTAATCACCGCTTGAGTCCATCAGCTGACCAATGGCAGCAGCGCTGTGGGGAATACTGCCAGTCTCTCAAGGTGGGATTTACGGCGCAATCCGTGGATGTAAACAGCGCCTTGACAGCGGTCGGATCGGGCCTTGAGGCTGCTGCACGCACTCTCAGGTACAAAGCCTTCGAAGAAAATCTAACAGAGCATGAGACTTTGCTGCTAGCCCATCATCAAGATGATCAGCTAGAGACATTACTGCTGCGATTGATGCGCGGGGCCTCCGTACAAGGCTTAGCTGCCATCCCCGTGAGCCGGTCCCTTGGGGCAGGCAAGTTACTAAGACCGCTTTTGGCTTTGAGCCGCAGCGAATTAGTAGAGTACGCTGGGGCTAATGGGCTTGATTGGGTGGAGGATGACAGTAACCTTGATACCGCCTTCGATAGAAATTTTTGCCGGCATAGCGTGCTTCCAGTAGTTGCCCAACGCTGGCCAAACTATCGGCAGTCTTGGAGTAAATCACTCCGGCTGATCACAGAGGCCGCCGATATCGTTGATTCAGTAGCAACCCAAGACATTGATCAAGCTATTGCAGGGCACCCAGGCGTACTCCACATAAAGGCCATAACGGCATTGCCGCAGCCGCGTCAGCGCAGTGCACTGCGCCATTGGCTGGCTCGCATAGCTGCGCCTGAATTTGGTTGGAAGCCATTGAACGATCTCATTCACAAATTGCGCGCACACCAAGCCAGCCCACAAATCCTCAGTGAGGCTGGCGATTTTCAACTCATGGCCTACCAAGGCCAACTGCACGCACTGCATCGACTGGCAAATCCTCAGCGGCCTGCGCACAAATGGTCGATGGCGCGTGAAAACACGTTTGAATTGCCAGCAAACGGTGAGTTGATTGTGCAAACGGTCAGTGATCAGCAGGAGTGGCTGACAAATTTTGGCGAAGTCTCAATAAGATACCGACAAGGCGGAGAGCGCTTTAAACCTAGGGGGCGACCGACCAAAGCGCTCAAGCAAGTGCTCCAAGAAGCAGCCGTTCCGCCATGGCTACGGGACCGCTTACCGTTAATTTACTCGGGCGAAAGCTTAGTCTTCATCCCAACTGTTGGTGCCAGTGACGCTTTTTATTTGGCAGGGCCAGAGCAGCCGGCTAGCGTTGACATAGTTTGGCGTCAGCCCAGTTTTAATTGGTTTGAAGTAGGTAAATCCGATTGAGCTAGGGGAGTCATTCTGGTACGCTGTAGCTCCATCTAAGGGGTCAGTATTGAGCTGATCCAAATCAAACAGATGGGACCCTCATGACAAGATATATCTTCATTACCGGCGGCGTAGTTTCTTCGCTGGGCAAGGGCATCACCTCTGCTTCTCTTGCTGCAATCCTCGAAGCTCGAGGACTAAACATCACCATGCTTAAGCTCGATCCCTACATCAATGTCGATCCCGGCACGATGAGCCCATTTCAGCACGGCGAAGTGTATGTGACCGAAGACGGCGCTGAGACTGATTTAGACCTTGGTCATTATGAGCGTTTCTCGCGCACGACAATGCTGCGTAAGAATAACTTCACCACCGGCAAGGTCTATGAAGAAGTGCTTAAACGAGAACGCCGCGGTGATTATCTCGGCGCGACTATCCAAGTAATTCCCCATATTACCGATGAGATCAAGCGCCGAGTGATCGCTGGCGCTGGCGACGCAGATGTGGCTCTAGTGGAAATCGGTGGCACTGTAGGTGATATCGAATCACAGCCGTTTCTTGAAGCTGTGCGCCAACTGCGAGTAGAGCTAGGCTCCGAGCGGGCGCTGTTTATGCATCTAACCTTAGTGCCCTATATAGCGACTGCCGGTGAGACCAAAACCAAGCCCACTCAGCACTCGGTGAAAGAGCTGCGATCTATCGGCATACAGCCAGATATTCTGATTTGCCGCTCTGAAAAAGAAATCGATGAGTCGTCTCGTAAAAAAATCGCTTTGTTCACCAATGTGGATTTGGATGCAGTGATATCGCTGCCGGACACTGATTCCATTTACCGCATTCCTTCTATTTTGGGCGCCGCTGGGCTGGATGAAATTGTCCTGCGCAAGCTGCGCTTGGAGTGTGAAAAAGCTGATTTTTCGGAGTGGGATAGGGTAGTTGACTCCCAGCTAAACCCAGAGCGAGAGGTTAACCTTGCCATGGTAGGCAAGTACATGGATCTGCTCGACGCCTACAAGTCATTGAACGAATCAATTATTCACGCCGGCATTCAAACCCGCACCCGAGTTAAAGTTCGCTATATTGACTCTAACGATATACTGGAACAGGGCACCGATGTGCTATCAGGCATGGACGCTATTCTTGTGCCTGGTGGATTCGGCGAGCGTGGCATTGAAGGCAAAATCATGGCGGCGCAATACGCCCGTGAAAATAAAATCCCCTATTTGGGTATCTGCCTTGGCTTACAGGTCGCGGTCATCGAGTATGCGCGCAACGTGGCCGGTCTGGAGGGTGCCCACAGCACCGAATTCGATGCAACGAGTAAAAACCCAGTGATTGCACTTATCAGCGAGTGGACAACCGCTAGCGGTCACACCGAATTTAGAACTGAAGACTCTGACCTTGGCGGGACGATGCGTTTAGGCGGCCAGCGCTGTATTTTAAAGAAGGACTCTATCGCCTATGACTGTTATCAAAGCGAAGAAATTGTTGAGCGTCATCGCCACCGCTATGAGTTTAACAACGACTACCTCGACAGATTGTCCGACGCTGGGCTGCGGTTGGTAGGAACCTCCCACGACGGCATGCTGGTAGAAGTTATTGAAGTGCCGGATCATCCGTGGTTTGTGGGCTGTCAATTTCACCCTGAATTTACATCCTCGCCGCGGGAAGGCCATCCTTTATTCACCGGTTTTATTAAGGCAGCTATAGCCCAACATGATGCAGTAGGGGGTCTAGAGGCGCCTCACGCAGACCACGGCGACCCACGTCCTGACTCCACTTCCTCAACCATAGCGCCGGCTTGATTCAGGTGCTAGTGCAGGCAGGCGCCCCCAAATGATTTCTAAAGAAATTTTGATATCCGGCATACCGCTGGCGAACCAGCGGCCGTTTGTTTTGTTCGGTGGTATGAATGTGCTTGAGTCACGAGATTTGGCCATGTCGGTGGCACAGGCCTTTAAAGAAGTCTGTGCAAAACTCGAGATACCTTTTGTCTTCAAAGCCTCTTTTGATAAAGCCAATCGATCCTCTCTAAACTCTTTTCGCGGCCCAGGGCTAGATCAAGGTCTGCGTTGGCTGCAAGATATTAAACAGGCGTTTGATGTGCCAATTCTGACGGACATCCATACCCCTGAACAAGCTGCGCCAGCAGCAGAAGTGGCTGATGTAATTCAGCTGCCGGCTTTTTTATCTAGGCAGACAGATTTAGTCGCGGCGATGGCTCAGACCGGCGCGGTCATAAATATTAAGAAGGCGCAGTTTTTAGCGCCTGAAGAAATGCGCCATATCCTGCACAAGTGCGAGCAGGCGGGTAATTCAAATTTAATTCTTTGCGAGCGCGGCTCATCCTTTGGCTACAATAACTTGGTGGTGGATATGCTGGGCTTTGCGGTGATGAAGCAGTTCGGCTATCCCTTGATGTTTGATGCCACTCACGCCCTGCAAAAGCCTGGAGGCCTGGCTAATAGTGCAGGAGGACGCAGGGCCGACGTGACAGCGCTGGCGATGGCTGGCCTGTCGCAAAAAATTGCTGGATTATTTATTGAAGCTCACCCTGATCCTGACAGGGCGAAGTGTGATGGACCCTGCGCCTTAAGGCTGGAAAGTTTAGAGGCTTTTTTAACCCAGATGAAGCAGCTGGACACTTTAGTAAAATCCTTTCCTGAGATCGACACGGCGTAGGCCTCATAAAAATTAAGAACTGATAGGCTGATAAACATGGCAGAAATTAAATTTGTTAAAGCACGAGAAGTATTAGATTCAAGAGGCAACCCCACTATTGAAGCGGACGTTGTTCTGCGCAGCGGGGTCATGGGCACAGCCTGCGCGCCCTCTGGCGCATCAACAGGCTCCCGTGAGGCGCTGGAGCTGCGTGATAAAGATCCTGCCCGCTACCTAGGAAAAGGCGTGTTAACTGCGGTGCATAACGTTAACACCGTCATTCGCGATTCACTGCTGGGCAAAGACTCAATGGATCAAGAGAACATTGACCAAATCATGCTCGATCTAGACGGCACCGAAAATAAGACCAAGCTAGGTGCTAATGCAATACTGGCGGTTTCCTTGGCTAGCGCAAAGGCGGCAGCAATTGAGTCGGGCATCCCCTTGTATAGCCATATTGCGCGCATTAACGGCAGTGATGGACTGTTTACACTGCCTGTGCCGATGATGAATATTGTCAATGGCGGCGAGCATGCCGATAACAATGTGGATATTCAGGAATTCATGGTGCAGCCTACCGGCGCGCCTACATTTTCAGAAGCTTTGCGTTACGGCGCGGAAATTTTTCATTCTTTGAAGTCGGTTCTCGCAGGCCAAGGACTGAGCACGGCGGTGGGTGACGAAGGCGGGTTTGCGCCAAACTTGCCGTCAAACGCCGCCGCTCTGGACGCGATTTTAGAAGCGGTTGAGAAAACTGGCCTTAAAATGGGCACTGACATTCACTTGGCACTAGACTGTGCGGCCTCAGAGTTTTACGAGAACGGTCGCTACAATCTTAAAGGCGAGGGCAAGAGCTTTAGCTCGTTTGAATTTGCTGATTACCTCGAAGATTTAAGCCGCCAATACCCCATTTTATCCATTGAAGATGGGATGGATGAAAGCGATTGGGAAGGTTGGGCTAAATTATCTGAGAAATTAGGCGATAAAGTTCAGTTAGTAGGTGATGATTTGTTTGTCACCAACACCAGTATTCTAAGAAGAGGCATTGACGAAGCCATTGCCAATTCTATTTTGATTAAGTTTAACCAGATTGGCTCGCTGACCGAAACCTTAGCTGCCATCAATATGGCTAAAGATGCGGGCTATAGCGCCGTAATATCCCATCGCTCTGGTGAGACCGAAGATACGACCATTGCTGATTTGGCGGTCGCCACCTCGGCTGGGCAAATTAAAACCGGCTCACTGTGCCGGTCGGACCGAGTTGCGAAGTACAATCGCTTGTTGCGAATCGAAGAAGAGCTTGGAGTCAACGCTATCTATAGAGGTTTAGCGGAGTTTTCAAAGTTCCACCCTTAGGGCTTTAATGAAAATCTTATTTGGTATTTTAGGGCTAGTCTTTGTCTCACTGCAGTACCAGCTGTGGCTGGGCGCGGACAGCGTGCGCGCCTTAAATATTCTGAATCAGGAGTTAGAGGCCCAGCAAAGTATCAATAGCAGTCTCGAGACGCGCAACAGCCTGTTGGAGATCGAAGTTCTTGATCTAAAAAACGGCCTTGAGGCGGTAGAAGAACGGGCTCGATCTGAGCTTGGCATGATCGCTGAAGGCGAAACCTTTTACATGATCATCGATTAGACGTTTTTTCACCCTTAGCGATCCGGCAATATGATGATTGTGCTATGACTATTTGGGCCATTATGCCAGCGGCTGGTATCGGTCGCCGCTTAGGTTCAATAATCCCGAAGCAATACCTCCCTTTAAACGGCATTCCCGTGATTCAGCATGGCTTGAACTTATTAGCCCAGTTTAATGGGATAGCCCGTATCACCGTGGTGCTGCACCCCGAAGATGAGCATTGGTCTGAGGTGAGCATGGCTGACTATGGCGGCGATAAAGTTGTGACGGTTACCGGTGGAGCCCAGCGCAGTGTTTCTGTGCTCAATGGCCTTCACAGCTTGGATGCCAAGCAAGATGACTGGGTGTTGGTGCACGATGCTGTAAGGCCCTGTGTAACACCATTGGACGTTCAACGGCTGCTTGCTGGTATTACTACAACTGATCTTGCAGGGGGCATTTTGGCCTCACCTATGGCCAATACCGTTAAGCGGGTCAGCGAATCTGGTTTAGTCGAGGCAACAGTTGATCGCAGCTTTTTATGGAATGCCTTAACCCCTCAAATCTTTAAATATGGGCTTTTGCTGAGCGCCATGGAGGCGGCCGAGCGAGACGGCTTAATCGTTACAGATGAAGCCAGCGCTATGGAGCATGCCGGTCACGCCATAAAAGTGATTCCGGCCAGCAATCACAATATTAAAATTACCCACGCAGCTGATTTAGCACTGGCTGAACTGATACTAAAAGCCCAAGAGGAAGGTTTATGAGTCTTTCTAATTTGCGTATCGGACACGGCTTCGACGTGCACAAATTCGCCGACCAGTTTGATCCTGCCAAGCCATTAATCCTTGCTGGGGTGACACTTGCAGAGCCTAAAAGCCTGCTCGCCCATTCCGACGGCGACGTGGTGCTGCATGCGCTTATTGATGGCCTGCTTGGGGCGATGGCCGGCGGTGATATTGGTCAGCTGTTTCCAGACACCGATGCCAATATCAAAGGCATTTCTAGTGTCTACATGCTCAATCAGGTTTTAGCTTTGCTTGCCCAAAAAAATGCACAATTGATCAATATTGACATGACAGCAGTGGCGCAAGTGCCAAAATTATCCCCCTACCGAGAGGCGATCACTCAAAGCCTTAGCGAGCTAACGGGGCTGTCCCTAGATAGAGTCAACTTCAAAGCTACAACAACCGAACGGCTGGGGTATATAGGGCGTGAAGAGGGGATTGCCTGCCACTGTGTGGTGCTTTTGGAAATTGCGCCCTAGTGACTCTAACCCCAGGTTTAAGTCTTATTCTTTTTAGGTCGAGAAAGCGGCGCTTTAGCTATGGATAAATTTTGCTACGCCTTGGGCAAGCCCACGATCAAAGCCCGGTTGAAGCAAGAGTTTGCTGATTTTCGGGTGGATGAAATACTGGGGTTTGAGCTCAGTGGGGCTGGCGATCATCTGTGGGTGCAGTTAAGAAAAATAGACCTGTCGACAACCGATACGGCGCGCTTATTGGCAGCCCATACCCGCACAGATTCGCAGGCTGTGGGCTACTCCGGCATGAAAGACAGGCGCGGCGAATGTAGCCAGTGGTTTAGTCTCCCAGCAACACAAGATATTGCTCAGCAGCTCGGCCAGCTACAGGAGGCGGGCATTGAGGTGCTTCAGCTTGTTCGCAATGATCGCAAACTTAAAGTCGGCAGCCATGCTGCCAATCGATTTAGTTTGCGCCTGCGAGCCTGTCAGGGCTCGGTTGCCGAGTTTGAAACTAGGCTCAAGGCAATAAACACCCAGGGTGTGCCTAATTACTTTGGCGCCCAGCGCTTTGGCCGCAATATGAGTAATGTCACTCAGGTCTCCGAGCTCATGGCGCAGGCGTTAGAGCTTGACCCGGGGCAGACATCAGCTTTAAGAAAGCTCGGTAGAGTAAAGCGCGGGATGCTGCTATCAGCGGCCCGAGCCTATATCTTCAATCACCTGCTCAGTACTAGAATCGATGAGGGTAATTGGAATCAATACCTTTCAGGGGACGTGCTGAATCTTAATGGTACGGCCCGCTTTTTCGCCCTCAAAGTGCCAGGTCTTTGGGATAGCGTGCTGCAAACTCGGCTGCAGGAATTTGATATTCATCCCACAGGGTTATTGGCCGGTAAAAAAGATTCCGCTGACAGGTATGCAAGCTGGGGAGAAACGGCCGATATTGAAATGAGTGTGCTAACTAAATTTCCGCTACTGGCAGACGGATTAGTGCGTTTTGGAGTAGAAGCCTCTAGACGCTCTTTGCGTTTTTTGCCGACAGATTTAAGCTGGCGGTGGGAACAATCTGGTGAGAATTTGCCAGACTTGCTGCTTGACTTCGAACTACCCAAAGGCGCTTATGCAACAAGTTTGCTGCGTGAACTATGTCTTACTGAATAAAGGTCGATCTTGAATACTAAAATTAATTTGAACGGCATCGGCATGACCTCGCAACGAACTCGGGAGCGACTGTTGGGCAGACTAATGGATCAAGGCATAAACAGCATGCATGTGCTTGATGTCATCCGCTCGACCCCTCGGCACATTTTTTTAGAAGAGGCTTTGTCTCACCGCGCCTACGAAGATGTGGCCTTGCCGATTGGTTTTGGCCAGACTATTTCGCAGCCATACATTGTCGCTAAGATGACTGAGGCATTGTTCACATCGGGCTCCATGGAGCGGGTGCTGGAAATAGGCACCGGCTGCGGCTATCAAACAGCGGTATTGGCCCAGCTGTGTAAAGCGGTTTACACGGTGGAAAGAATCAGACCTTTAATGGATAAAGCGAAGAAGAATCTGCGTCTGTTAGGTCGGCGCAATATTGAGTTTAAGCACGATGACGGCTGTTTCGGTTGGGGTGAGAAAGGCCCGTTTGACGCCATCATTACAACCGCCGCGCCGCAAAGTATTCCTAATGACTTGGTTCAACAATTAGCCGATGGCGGTCGACTGGTAATCCCTGTTGGTGGAGATGAGACGCAGCAGCTCACCCTAGTAACCCGTGTTGGCGATGAATTCACGACTCAAATCTTGGAAGATGTGCGTTTTGTGCCTTTGCTTGTGGGCCAAGTTCATCACTAAAATCAGAGGCTAGCCATTGTCAGCAGATCTCCAGCACAAGCGTTCGCCGGGCAATTTCGCTGCTTTGTTTGCAAAGGGCGTCGCTATGGGAATGGGGGATGCAGTGCCCGGTATTTCTGGCGGCACCATCGCCGTGATTACCGGACTCTATGAGGAGTTGATAGGCTCCATTGGACGGATTGATTTAACCGCAGTTGCCTTGCTTTTTGCAGGGCAGATTAGCAAGTGTTGGTCACGCATCAACGGTAGCTTTTTGACCGTGCTTGCCTTAGGGATTTTGACTGGTTTGCTGGTGTCAGCAAACTCTGTGCTGTATTTACTGGAAAACTATTTTGCACCGCTAATGGGTTTCTTTATTGGTTTAGTATTGGCCTCCACTTATTTCATGAAAGCTCAATTTAATGGCCGGTCTTGGCAAAATTTGCTCGCAGTCCTGCTAGGGATCGCTGGAGTTACATTAATATCAACTGTGCCACAGCAGGCGGCAAGCATCAGTTTTATTAGCGTGTTTTTTTATGGCGCAATCGCCATTTGCGCGATGATATTACCCGGTTTGTCAGGCGCATTTATACTGCTTGTGCTCGGCATTTATGAGTTCATTCTCAATGCGCTTACCCAGTTTCAACTAAGCTATATCGCCGTTTTTGGGGCTGGCTGTATTTTCGGTTTGTTGGCATTTGCGCGGTTATTGAACTGGCTGCTAGGTCATCATCGTCAGGTGTCATATAGCTTTTTGACAGGTATGCTGGTGGCATCTGTTGTTACGTTATGGCCTTGGCAGGCGGCCATGACTGTTTTGCGCGAGGACACGCAGAGCCATTTTGTTGCTACAGTGCTGCTGTCACCGTTCGAGTATTTGAGCGAGACCGGCAACGACCCCGCGCTGTTGGTGACCACGATGAGTTTTTTGCTAGGGGCGATTACTGTGTTCTCCGTTCATAAACTGGCGGGCCAATCGAATTATCAAAAGGTAGACAAGTAGTGAGTAATCTTCGCCGTTTAAAAATTAGCTTTAGCGTTTTATTCCTAGCGGCGCTCAGCAGTTGCCGAGGCTATCAGGCGCCAGTTGCTGATCAGGGTGAGAGGCAGGTCAACCGGCCGCCAATTATTGTGGAAGGCGGCAGGGATGAAGGCCAGTCAGTCGTGGATAGAAGTCGTTCTGCCACTCAAATAAACTCAACAGTCAGTGCAGCGCCGCAAATTAACAGATCAGTCCAAAACTCAACTTCTCGAACAGCTCCTGACAATAGTGCGTCCAGAGCAAATGTCGGCGCTGCAGCGCATACGGTGCGCGGTGGCGATACTCTATACTCAATCGCCTATCAATATAATTTAGATTTCCGAGCACTAGCAATCGCAAACGGTTTACGAGCACCCTATACAATTTTTGTTGGTCAAGAACTTAGTCTTAACCTAAACGACAGCGCGGCGAGCGCTGAGTCTAGCTTGGTTAATAGCAATATAGGTACCGCTGTCAGTGATAATAGCGTTGCTCGCACTCAGGGCACAGCTGATCGCTCTGGTGGGGTTTTGCGCCAGCCTATCTCCTCTAGCAGAACGTCCCCGCCGCAGTGGACTTGGCCAGTCTCGGGGCAGGTGATTCGCAATTTTCAGCAGGGCGATGGTAAAGGTCTAGATCTCTCTGGGCGGGTAGGAGACCCAGTGTTAGCTGCCAGTGACGGTGATGTAGTTTACTCTGGCAGAGGTATTCAAGGGTCCGGAAATCTAATAATTCTGCGTCACAGCGATCGCTATCTTAGCGCCTATGCTCATAATCGAGTCATGTTGGTGAAAGAGGGTGAGAGTGTCAGAGCCGGCCAGCAGATTGCCGAGGTAGGCGAAAATACTGCTGGAACGCCCATGCTGCGCTTTGAGATTCGGCTTGATGGCAAATCCGTTGATCCCGGCAAGCTATTGCCAAACAGATAATGCTAGAAGCCAATCGCTTGTTAAAGCGTCCCTTCTTTAGAACAAAATCGTCTTAAATAAACTTCCCCTACCAGTCGTTAACATAGGGTATACATCAATACTTTGCTATTCGAAACAGGATGCTTCGAAGGGTTATTGATTTTAAATTTCATTCAAGGATGAGGAGTTGCCCCATGGAATCGTTAGAGCTGGATAAAGTAGCGAAACCAACAACAGCCGCGGTTAAAAAAGCCAAAACTCGCAGCAAAGTAAAACCGATAGCACCACCGAAAGACTGGGACGACTACAGCACGGCAGCGTCAGCGGAGTCGGAAAATAATCTCAATCTCGATGCCACTCGCCTGTATTTAAATGAGATAGGCTACTCGCCCTTGCTGTCAGCCGAGGAAGAAGTCTTCTTCGCTCGCAAGGCTCTTGAGGGTGATGAGCTAGCGCGCAATAGAATGATCGAGAGCAATCTTAGGTTGGTTGTAAAAATCTCTCGGCGCTATGTCAACCGAGGTCTTTCGTTGCTGGATGTGATTGAAGAGGGCAACCTTGGCTTGATCCGTGCGGTGGAGAAGTTCGATCCAGAGAAAGGCTTTCGTTTTTCGACCTATGCTACCTGGTGGATTCGGCAGAACATCGAAAGGGCGATCATGAACCAAACTCGAACTATTCGGCTGCCTATCCATGTGGTTAAAGAGCTTAACGTCTATTTACGTGCGTCACGAGAACTGTCACAAAAATTAGACCATGAGCCCACTCATCAAGATATCGCAGACCTGTTGGAGCGCCCAGTTGATGAAGTGAAAAAAATGCTCACCATTAATGATCAGATTTCCTCTGTCGACTCACAGCTCTCCTTGGAGGCTGAAAAATCCATGATGGAATCAGTTGCTGACTGTTCCCAATCAGACCCCTGCACCGTGCTGCAGGAAAGCGACCTGTTAGAAAGCATGGAAACCTGGCTCGATGAGCTGTCGTTAAAGCACCGGGAGGTCCTAACTCGCCGCTTTGGCCTGAGAGGTCACAGCGTTGGTACCTTGGAGGACGTAGGCCGGGAAATTGGTTTAACTCGAGAACGGGTGAGGCAGATACAGGTAGAGGGCTTGGCGCGCATGCGGCAGCTTATGGAGACTCAAGGGCTTTCGATGGAAAATGTACTAAGCTAGTGTTAGCGGTGTGGATGCTGTTAGTGGTGTGCGCAATTTATGCTGCTGATGTGAATCAGCAGCAGTGTAATTGCCTAGCGCTCTAGATATTTTAGTTTGTTGGGAGTATCAGTCCACTCCTCGGCGTCAGGCAGGGCGTCTTTCTTCTCAGTAATGTTTGGCCAAACCTCAGCCAGTTCTGCATTTAACTGCAAAAACTCCTGCTGATCTTCGGGCAACTCATCTTCAGCATAAATGGCATCTACCGGGCATTCCGGCTCGCATAATGCGCAATCAATGCATTCATCGGGATGTATAACAAGAAAGTTTGGGCCTTCATAAAAACAGTCTACTGGGCATACTTCAACACAGTCTGTGTGCTTGCAGCGTATACAGTTATCACCAACAACGAAAGTCATGGCTAGCGTTCCTCTGAGCGGTTTCGTAAGGGACGGCATTCTAGCAGTTTTTTTATCTCAATTCCCAATTAGGATTGGGTTTTATGCTTTAATTCATACAGGATTTTAAGGGCTTCTTTGGCCGTGATTTCGTCTGGCTCGAGGCGCTCAAGGTAGCTCACTACCGGATGGGGAATAGAAGCGAACAACTCGCTTTGGAAAGGTTGCTCGGGCGACCTAGTGGCTACCACTGTGGTCACTGTATCCCGCTCTAATTGTTGCAGCTTATCTCTTGCAGACTGAATAACCTCGGCGGGAATGCCCGCCAATTGAGCTACCTGCAGGCCATAGCTTTGATTGGCTGGGCCCGCTTTGACCGTGTGCAGAAACACTATACCCTGATCATGCTCAATGGCATCAAGGTGAACATTCTTAATGGTTGCGAACTCATCTGGCAAACAGGTCAGTTCAAAGTAGTGGGTGGCAAATAGGGTGTAGGCGTTTAGCCTCTGGGCAATGAAGACGGCCGCGGCCCAAGCCAGTGACAGACCGTCGAAAGTGCTGGTGCCCCTGCCAATTTCATCCATTAATACTAGGCTGTTGGCGGTAGCGTTATGCAGTATGTTGGCCGTTTCAGTCATTTCCACCATGAAGGTGGAGCGCCCGCCGGCAAGGTCATCGGAAGACCCAATCCGAGTGAAGATCCTATCAATTGGCCCCAGTGTGACCGAGGCGGCAGGGACATAGCTGCCACAAAGCCCAAGCAAGACGATTAATGCAGTTTGCCTCATGTAGGTGGACTTACCGCCCATATTGGGGCCAGTAATAATTAACATCCGGGTATCACCGTCGAGCATTAAGTCGTTGGCAACAAAGCTGTTGAGTGTAACTTTTTCGACCACCGGGTGGCGGCCAGATTGGATTTGTATGCCTGGCTGTTCGCTCAGCACTGGACAGCAATAGTTTAGGTTTACCGCGCGCTCAGCGAAGCAGGTAAGCACGTCGAGTTCGGCAATGGCGATTGCTGAGGACTGTAGCTGTGAAAGATTCTGTGCTAAAGAGTCTAACAGCTCAGTATAAAGCTGTTTCTCTCGGCTGAGGGATTTGCTTTTGGCGCTTAGTACTTTGTCCTCAAACTGTTTTAACTCGGGGGTAATGAAACGTTCTGCGTTCTTCAAGGTCTGCCGGCGCATATACTCCGGGGGAAATTCGCCGCTTGCTTGGCCCTTGCTCACTTCAATGTAATAGCCGTGGACGCGGTTGTAGCCTACCTTTAGTGTGCTGATTCCAGTGCGCTGCTTCTCTTGAATTTCCAGATCGATTAAAAACTGCCCCGCGTTGCTGCTTAAATTGCGCAATTCGTCCAGTTCTTCATCGTAGCCTGAAGCAAGTACGCCGCCATCTCGAATGACCACTGGCGGATTCTCTTCGATGGCTAGCTGCAGTAATTCTGCCTCTGCCGGAAACTCAGCGATACGCGATGCCAATGCAGCCAGCGGCTGTGAGTCGATAGTGGCTAACAGGGTTTGTAGTTCGGGCAATACTGCCAGTGAATCACGCAGTACGCTCAAGTCACGGGGTCGGGCTGAGCGCAGCCCCAGTCTTCCCAAGATACGCTCCAGATCACCTATTTTACCGAGTAGTTGGGCCAACGGCTCAAAATTGTAATTCTCAATTAGGCTGGCCGTGGCTAATTGCCGGGCACGCAGTAGGCCATGGTCTGACAAAGGGCGGTGTAACCAGCGGGCCAGCAATCTTCCCCCCATGGCTGTAGTCGTTGTGTTCATCACGGCAAACAGGGTGTTGTCTTTGCCGCCACTAAGATTGCTATCGATTTCCAAATTACGCCGCGTCGCCGCGTCCAAAATAACGCTGTCGCCCAGCTGCTCAACTCGTAGGCTCTGCATGTGGGGAAGGCTATTTTTCTGGGTCTCCCGGGCGTAGCTGACTAAGGCGCCGGCGGCGGCGATAGCAAGGGGAAAATCGAGGCAGTCGAAGGCGGATAAATCCCGGGTATTAAAGTGGTCGGTTAAAAGCTTAGTGGCGGTTTCTAGGTCAAACTCCCAACTTGGGCATTTGCGCAGGGCGGCGTGGTTGAGCGCCGCAGAGACTTCGGTCAAGGTGTCTTGCAGCAATATTTCAGCCGGCTTGAGGCGCGCTATCTCATCGAACAGGGAGGCAGTTGAATGGGCCATGCTGAGGACGAATCTACCGCTGCTGATGTCCATCAGTGCCAAGCCGTACTCGCCTTGATCGCCAGAGATGGCAAGTAGACCCATATCCCGATCGGCAGCCATCAGGGCTTCGTCGCTGACGGTGCCGGGTGTAATTATACGAACCACTTCTCGCTCCACCGGGCCTTTGCTAGTGGCTGGGTCGCCGATTTGCTCGCAGATGGCGACAGAAACCCCGGCTTCAACTATTTTGGCTAAGTAGCGGTCGGCGGCATGGTAGGGGATGCCGCACATAGGAATGGGCTCGCCGCCAGACTTACCTCTGGCGGTCAGGGTAATGTCTAATATCTTTGCGGCGGTTTTTGCATCGTCGAAAAACAGCTCGTAGAAATCCCCCATTCGATAGAACAGTAGATTGTCTTTATGCTTGGCTTTGATGCGCAAAAATTGCTGCATCATTGGAGTGTGGGATTGAGTAGCGGGCAATGGATAAATTTATAATCAGTGACTTTAACCCTAAATTCTACACACTTTAAACCACCAGCGTGAACCTTATAAACGAATGTGATTGTCAGCGCTTGCAACAGGTTGTTAAGGCGCTACTATTGGGCTATGACTGAGGCTGAAACCATTGTTGCAACTGTCCCACCACTGACCAGAGTTTTGGCGTCACGTTTGCTGGCGAGAAACCTTGTCATGGCGACTGCTGAGTCCTGCACGGGTGGCGGCATTGCGAGCGCACTGACTGATCTTGCAGGCAGCTCAGCCTGGTTTGATGCAGGTTTCATTACCTACTCCAACAGTGCTAAGCAGCGCATTCTTGATGTGCCAATTGGCTTGTTTGCAGCGGGTGCGCCCGGTGCGGTTAGCGAAGCATGCGTGCGTGCAATGACAGCAGGGGCAATCCGCCACAGCTTAGCTGAGGTTGCTGTAGCTGTCAGTGGAGTTGCTGGGCCAGGTGGTGGCAGTATTGCTAAGCCAGTAGGGAGTGTTTGGATAGCTTGGCAGTGGGGCGATAGGCAGCGGGCTCAACTGTTTAATTTTCCCGGAGATCGCGCCGCCGTGCGGGCGGCAACTGTGCATGCTGCTATTTCTGGGCTGCTTGAATTGCTTGAACAATAAAAACTAAAGGTATTTAGCTTTTTGCCAATATACTGGTTGTATATACAGTGATATTTTGTTTTAATTTGCACTGTTCGTATATACAGTAGTTTGCTGGATCGTTATGGTCGGACTCAGAGTTACTCAATGCTTGATCGCTATCTTTAATTAGATTGCACTAGGGTTAATAAGGTTTCGAGAGCTCTGAGTTCAGGCCACCAGGCAAGCAGCCGGTCACGCTAGTTAAGTTAGTTAGAGTTAGTTAGGTTAGTTATAAAAGGCACATGACGTGCCTGTGGGGACAAAAAACCACAATTTTTTAGTAAGTAGTTTGAGGACAGACTACTATTAATCGCTCAGGCAGCTGAGCAGAACAACTGCATTTCTCATGGATCAGCATCAGTTGTAATTACAAGACTTTCTGAGGATACAACTATGGTTGAAGATAACAAAAATAACGGCAATAAAGATAAAGCATTAGCGGCGGCACTTTCTCAAATAGAGCGTCAGTTTGGCAAAGGCTCCATGATGCGCCTTGGTGATACCAAGCGCGAAGCCATTCCTGCTATCTCTACCGGCTCATTAGGCTTGGATATTGCGTTAGGCATAGGCGGCTTGCCACGAGGCCGAATTGTCGAGATATATGGCCCTGAATCATCGGGTAAAACAACGTTAACGTTGCAGGTGATTGCTGAGGCTCAAAAAGCCGGTGGAAGCTGCGCATTTATTGATGCTGAGCATGCGCTAGATCCTATCTATGCCGGGCACCTTGGGGTTGATGTAGACAACTTACTGGTCAGCCAGCCAGATACAGGCGAGCAGGCGCTGGAAATTTGCGACATGATTGTTCGCTCCGGGGCAGTGGATGTGGTTGTTATCGACTCCGTGGCGGCACTGACGCCAAAAGCAGAAATTGAAGGTGATATGGGTGATAGCCACATGGGGCTGCAAGCCCGTTTGATGTCTCAAGCCCTGCGTAAAATGACCGGCAATATTAAGAATTCTAATACCTTAGTAATCTTCATTAATCAGATTCGCATGAAGATAGGGGTAATGTTTGGTTCGCCTGAAACAACCACTGGTGGTAATGCACTCAAGTTTTACGCCTCAGTTCGTTTGGACATTCGTCGCATTGGCTCTGTGAAAGAGGGTGATGAAGTTGTCGGCAATGAAACGCGGGTTAAGGTAGTGAAAAACAAAGTTGCTCCACCATTCCGTCAAACTGAATTCCAAATCATGTACGGTAAAGGAATCTTTCACATGGGAGAGGTCATTGACCTCGGTGTTAAGCAAGGCTTAATCGAAAAGTCAGGTGCTTGGTATGCCTACAATGGTGAAAAGATTGGCCAAGGCAAGAAGAACGTGGCGATCTTTTTAGACGAAAACCCAGAAGCGGCGAAGGAAATTGAAAAGCAAATTCGCCTACAGTTATTAAGTGGTGCCAATGACGATGACAGTAAGAAAGAACCAGCAAATGATGATGCTGTTGAGCTTTCTGATGCCAAAGTTGTCTAAGCAATAGTGCTATAGACGGCCCATCTTCCAAAAATCACTCTCCTAGTGATGTCCCCGTTCTCAGGCGAGCCGCCATGGATTTCTTGGCTCGCCGAGAACACTCTTTTTACGAATTAAAGCAAAAACTGCTGAAAAAGTTTCCAGATGCCGAGCATGGAGCTGTGGATAGCGTTATCGCAAGGCTACGGGAGCAGAATTTGCAGTCCGACGAGCGCTTTGTTGAGGCCTATGTGCGCTACAGACGAAACAAGGGTTTCGGCAATTTGCATATCAAGTCTGATTTAGGTAGCCGGCGGGTGAGCGAAGCCCTAATTGATAGCTACCTCATCGAAGACGATTCCTGCGATGAAATGGTGCAGCTGCTGATCCTGAAGAAGCTCGCAGGAGTTAAAACCCTTGAGTATGGCAGTAAACCCCACCGTAAATTGGTAAATTTCCTGCACTCGCGGGGGTTTACCCATGAACAAGTGCGAAAAGGATTGCTACCATGGCTAGTCTCTGCTTATTGAGTATTGCTACACTGTAGCCTTGCAGTGAGACACAAGCGTTCGTTCGACAACGCTACTGACAAAGTATAAATTTCTCTTACTCCCCTAACTGTTGCTGACTTGTGCTGTTGTGACAAATTAAGTAAAGGTGGTATGACCAGAATGAAGTTTCCGAGCTCTGTTAAGTGTTTAAAGCGTGGTATCGCACTTAGTTTTCTAGGTTTTTCTTCAATGGCTGTTGGTAATGAGTTTTATGCCGTGAGCCTCAGTGTAGGTGACGAAGCTAATGTCCCCCGCGGGCTGGATGATTTTCACCGCATAGATTCGGTATTTAGTCAGGTAGAGTTAAGCGCTGGAAAGTTGTTTCAGCTCGGGCTGTACGACACGCTGACTGTTTCAGCCACGGCAGGGCAGACTCTTTACAATGAATTGCCTGGTTTTGATCGGTTTGAATTGGGTATAGGGGCTAATTATCGGCATCGCTTTGGATTTGGTGCAATGGCGCCTAGCTTCAATATCGCGTCAAGCTACAGGCAAGCGCGCTCAGATGGCGCTGCTAGAGATGCTGACAGTGGATCAATCGAACTGTCGTTAAGTAAACAATATAGGTCGGGAATAGCAATCAGCGCTGGTGTTGATTATCAGCGCAGTAGAACTGATTTGCTGCCCATTGATCCGTCAGTGGCCGCGTTTGGTTACGATCCCCTGTCGCGGCCTCCATTTGAAATACTCGCCTTTGAGTCGGCGAGTGTGTTTATAGGTGCAGACTATACGCTTTACAATGGGTGGATGCTAAGCGCAGGGTATAGGCGAATAAACGGCGCTACTGTTGTTAGCACCACTACCCCGAATTTGGAGGTTTACAAAATTTCAAACGCTTTCTACTCTGACCCGGGATTTCATGATGATGAGTTATTAAATTGGTTTGCCTATCAACTGGAGACCAATACCGATCAGTATTCAACAGCTATCAGCATCCCGGTGCTTCAAGACACTTCCATTGATATCGGAGCGAGCTGGAACGACATAACCGCTCCGTTAGGTTTAGACTATGATAATTCGATCATTACAATTTCTCTCACTCATAATTTTTAAGCCAGTGGCTAGTCGGTCAGTTTACAGACTGCAGCTCGGGTTTTTAATTCTAGGCATCAGCGTTGCAGCGGGGCAGTGCTTTAGTCAAACCCTGGTCGTCACTTTGTCTGATCAAAACTCCAATCCTGTCGAAGGCGCTGTTGTCGAGGTATTGCTGCCAGAAGATTTACAGCCACGCTTTCAGTCGCAGCAAGATATTGCGGTGGATCAATTAGACAAAGAGTTTGTGCCCTCAGTGTCAACGGTAGTGGCTGGCAACGAAGTAAGTTTTCCCAATAGTGATGCCATCCTTCACCATGTTTATTCTTTCTCGCCTATAAATACGTTTAACATTCCGCTTTATGGCAAAGGTGGCCAGCTTGAATATAGTCAAGAGTTTGCCACTAGCGGGGTAGTGGAGATTGGCTGCAATATCCACGATTGGATGCTGGCCTATATATACGTGGCCGAAACCACTTTAAGCGGAATTTCTAACTCTGAAGGCGTTGCCACGCTTTCAGGGTTTCCAGCCGGCGACTTCCAGCTTAGAGTGTGGCACCCGCGACTTTCTGAAACAAACAACTCTCGAGTAGTTGATGTCGGGTTGCCGGCAGATAGTTCGTCGAATCTAGAATTTACGCTAGAGCTCGAAAGGGATCGACGAATTCGTAGAGCGCCTTCTTCTGCAAAGAAACGATACCGCTAACTGCTTTCCGCTGGAGCGGACGTTATGTTTACTTTTGGAAGTTTTCAGAGCCGTCTTAGCTTTTTCCTCCTGTGTTTGCTGTTACCAGTGCTTGGCGGCACGTTTTATTACGTCAATAAGAACAATCAAGAGTATACCCAAGAAACAATCAATTCTTATTTAGAAATCGGCGCCGATGTATTTGATTACACCCGCAACCAAAAAGCTGAAACCCTGAACGCAATTACTAATAGCCTGACTTGGGATTTTGGCTTTAGAACTGCTTTTGCCTCGAAAGACCCGGCCACTATTTTTGATGCGGCCCTCAATGTGCTTGACCGCTCGCTTGATAATGCCGATATGCTTATGATTGTTGATTTGGACTATACGGTTATTATTGACACCGAAATTCAAGGCAACGAGTCTCTAGATGGAGCTTGGCTTGAGCTTGTAAATGCTGCAGAGGATTCCGACGAGGGTTTCGCTGATGCCATGGCGGTTATTGATGGTCAGCCTTTTCAGCTAATTGCCTTGCCGCTATATTTGCCCAGGCAGGTTGCGTGGATTATCGGCGGCTTCGCTTTAGATCAAGAATTTGCCGAGCAGGTTAGCGAAACCGTGGTATCGGATGTCAGTATTCTCAGGTCTTCTTCTGGATCAAATTTGGAGCTGGTTGCATCTACACTTTTGCCTAACCGTCAGCAGACTATGGTTGATCAGATTTCGGTGTCTCCTGAGTTTTTTGGCATGCTGCAGGAAGTGGCCTTTGATGCAGAAATTTTTACTTCCTTGGTGAGGCCGCTATTTTCATCTGATGACACGCAAGAAAAAGTATTTGCGGTGATACAGCGTTCTTATAACGAGAACAATGCAAATGTGGTTTTGTTTCAACGCTTGCTGGTTGAGTTCTATGGAGCAGTCATTATTCTGAGCCTTATAGCCGTGTTTGCTTTGGCGCGATCTATAACTAACCCGCTAGCGAGCTTGGCAAGTGCGGTGCAGAAAATAGAAAAAGGTAACTATGATTTAAAAGTAAATGTGAAATCACGTGATGAGATTGGCCGCTTAGCGTCGATGGTCAATTCGATGGCCAAGGGCCTGATCGAAAAGGAAAAAGTAAGGGATCTGTTGGGCAAGGTTGTGTCCAAACAGATTGCTCAGCAGCTATTGAGTAATCCAATTGAACTTGGTGGTGAAGAAAAAGTCGTGACTATTTTGTTTTCAGATATTCGTGGCTTTACCACATATTGTGAGGGGCTGCCGCCAAAGCAGGTGTTAGAAGAACTTAACCGAGTGCTAAGCACTGTAAGCAATATCGTTGAGTCTTATGACGGTGTGGTGGATAAATTTCAGGGTGATGCGGTAATGGCTTTGTTCGGCGCGCCTGTGACAGGCGCACTTGATGCGCCTAACGCAATGAAAGCCGCTTTGGATATTGTGCAGGCTCTAGACACAGTGGACGGAAGCTTAAGCGCCTGCGTTGGGATAAATACAGGCTTAGTTGTTGCAGGTAACCTGGGCTCTGACAATCGGCTGAACTACTCAGTGATTGGTGACGCAGTAAATCTATGCGCCCGTTTGGAAAGCCTGACGCGCCTGTACAATGTGTCGAATATAGTCAGTGAGGCAAGCAGTTTGGCGGCGCCAAACTTTATCTACAGGGAGCTGGACGCGGTTTGTGTTGCGGGCAAAAAACAGTCGGTAGTCATCTATGAACTTCTGGGCGAGACTGGGAAGGTGTCCGAGCAGCGGGTTGAAGAATCTCACCGCTACGCCCAAGCGCTAAAAGCCTACCGAGAAAAAGACTGGGAATTAGCCCATAGACTGTTTTCGGATTTAAATAGCTCGTGCGACAATAAGACCCTGCATCAGGTCTTTCTCGATCGAATACGTGATTTTCAGCTAGTGCCGCCACCGACAGAGTGGGACGGTGTCTTTGTATTTGGTAAGAAGTAGGGTCTCGATATTTTGTTATTAACTTGGACAGCCAATGAAACTTATTAAACCATTTCGCGGATTACGCCCAACTAGAGCACTCGCTAGCAAAGTTGCGTCGCACCCTTACGATGTTATCAATCGTGAAGAGGCCATGCAGATTGCCCAGGGTAATCCATACAGTTTTCTTCATATCAATAAGCCTGAAATCGACATGCCCGACGAGGTCGACCTTCATGATCAATCGGTTTACGACAAAGGCGCAGAGAATCTTAAGCGTTTTATCGCTGAAGGAATTCTGGTTCAGGATAGCGAAGAAAAGCTTTATGTCTATAAGCAGGTAATGGGGGATCATCAGCAAGTAGGTTTGGTTGCCGTGGCGTCGGTTGCCGGCTATGAACAAGACTTGATTAAAAAGCACGAGTTTACTCGCCCCGTCAAGGAAGATGACCGAGTGGCGCATATGGACACGCTGAATGCGCAGGTAGGTCCAGTTTTCTTAACCTACAAATCTCAATCTGCTATTGATGAGCTCATCGCCAAGGTCACCAAGACAGCGCCGGAATATGAGTTCGACGCTGACGATGGGACTGCGCATACATTTTGGGTGATCGAGGACATCGCTGCTGCCGCTGATATTGAATCAGCCTTCGATGCGGTGGATTGTTTGTATGTTGCCGATGGCCACCATCGCTCCGCCGCAGCGCAGCGGGTGAAGAACATGCGGGAAAAGCAAAATCCGAACCACACGGGAGACGAGCCCTACAACTACTTCTTAGCCGTGCTGTTCCCTCACGATCAAATGCAGATCCTAGACTATAACCGTATTATCGAAGACATAGGTGAGCAAACCCAAGCGCAATTTCTAGCCAAGCTAGCGGCGCACTTTGATGTAACTGCCGTTAAGGATTCGGCGGCGGCGAGACCGAAAGCAGCCAAAGAGTTTGGTATCTATCTGGCAAAGCAGTGGTACCACTTAGCGCCTAAAGACTCATTATTAGCATCTATCGATGGCACCGATCCGGTGAAGAGTCTCGATGTAAGTCTGCTACAGGAGACTATTCTCACGCCGCTGCTGGGAATCACCGATCAGCGCACAGACAAGCGCATCGACTTCGTCGGCGGCATAAGAGGCTTAGGCGAGCTTGAAAAGCGAGTAGACAGCGGTCAGTGGCAGTTAGCAATTGCACTTTACCCAACGTCTATTGAAAGTCTGATGGCGATTGCTGACGCGGGTGAGGTGATGCCGCCAAAGTCCACTTGGTTTGAGCCTAAACTAAAGAGCGGCTTGGTTGTTCATCAATTTGATGACTAGTGGCTGCGACCATTAAATCCGCTGCCAAGTAATGTGGCAGATGAGGGCTAGGGGTTTTGTTCAGTGACGAACTAATGTGGCCTTGGGTTGTTTGACTAGGGTGTCGGCAGGCATCGCAGTGCCTGCAAATGCGCCGCTGCGGAATTTAAGCCTGATACCAACGTAGTGACTCAACGAATTTTTTAAGTGCTGCTTTGTACCGTTTATTAGTTTCATTTCTGTCCAATTTGAAGCCCAGTTTTGCTTTAGGCTTCCGAACCTGTTAAGTGAGAGAGCAGTATCGCCCGCTGCCGTATTAAGTTTAGCGCTAATGCGGATTATTTGTGGTGTGTCTACTTAGTAGACGCTGCAGGCCGCGAATTGGTTTACTGTTAGGGGCGGTTTTAGCAGGCTTGGGGTGCCCGAGGCGCGGAGTAGCGGCCTCGGGCTATCGATTTCAAGGAGTTGGCTTAGTTTTAAGCGGCGTTTCTCTTCGCCGCGTCAAGTAGCCTAGTAGCGCTTGAATTTATGGGGATAGACTTCGGCTTCATGGCCTCAGGAATCACCCTAACGAGCTGAATGTCTAGTAACCCATGTTCTAGCTTGGCAGACGTCACTTCGACATGATCGGCAAGTTGGAAGCGGCGCTCAAAGTTGCGAGCGGCGATGCCCCGATGCAAGAAGTTCTTTGACTCGTCTTCTTGGGGTTTGACGCCCTTAACAGTTAAAGTTTGTTTTTCAAGCTGGATGTCGAGTTCGTCTTCCCTAAAACCAGCAATTGCCATGGTGATCTGGTAACGGTCGCTGTCAATAGACTCGATGTTATAGGGAGGGTAGCCATTGGCGGCGTTTTCAGTTCTGCTCACCGAATCCAGCAAACTAGATAGGTGGTCAAAACCAACGGTGGTTCGGTACAGTGGTGAAAAATCTAAAGTTCTCATAATCATATCCTTTTAATCAGCAGTGGCTGATCCTAATTTAGCAATATGTAGATGCCCATCCGAAGATCGGGCGGTTCGGCAAGTCTCAAAAGAGCCCTTGTTACGGGTCTATATTGGGAGCGCTGATTCAATTTCAAGACGGTTTTGTCAAAATTTTTTTGCGGCGGTATTTTTTGCCCCGTTTCAGGCAGGCAGTAAGTTAGCCTCCGGCGGCACTGGAGAGAACGCTGCCAGCTATACTTTTCCAAAAATTAAAATTATAAAAATCAGAAATTAATGTTTCTTACTTAAAGTAATTTATACTTTTATGAGCAACGAAAATCGGTGGCAACCTCGAGCAGGGCGGGTGTTTTTGAGTCAGAGTATTTATTGCTAGCGTCTGGCGGTGGGTGGCGAGGCAGGGCTTTGATAGAAATTGCCGCCACCCAAAGGGTGGCGGCAGATAGGGTTCAGCGCTAGAACGCTGCCTAGATTACCAGCAAATCCATGAATTCATTGACTGAGGTTTGCTCAAGCTTTGCTTGGTCTTTGCACAGCGCAAAGATCTGCTTGCAGCGTTTGGCAGGAAAGCGGGTCGCGAGGTTTGCTTTGAACTTGTCTTCCAACAAAGGAATACCTTCTTCGCGTCGACGGCGGTGCCCAACAGGGTAGTTGATCTCGATGTTCTGGGTGCTGCTGCCATCTTTAAAGAATATTTGCAGTGAATTAGCGATAGAGCGCTTATCCGCCTCGAGGTATTCACGGGTGTAGTCCTTATTTTCGATAATCTCCATTTTTTCCCGAAGTTCGTCGATTATAGGGTGGCTTTCATGGAAGCTGTCCTCGTAGTTTTCAGCAACCAAGTTGCCAAAAATCAATGGCACGGCAGTCATATACTGCAGGCAGTGATCTCTGTCCGCAGGATTGTTAAGAGGACCCACCTTGCTAATGATACGAATCGCCGATTCATGGGTATGAATTACGATTTTCTCTATGTCTGATAAACGGTCTTTGACCTCAGGGTGTAAGCGAACAGCGGCCTCTGCTGCGGTCTGGGAGTGAAACTCCGCTGGGAACGAAATCTTGAAAAGGATGTTTTCCATGACGTATGTGCCGTAGTCCATCGTAAACTCAAATGGCTTGCCCTTAAACGAAACGTCATAAAAGCCCCAAGTAGGCGCCGTGAGCACACTCGGGTAGCCAATCTCTCCTCTAAGGGTTAAGTCTGCGAGCCTCACCGCGCGCGAGGTAGCATCACCCGCTGCCCAAGACTTGCGAGGGCCTGCATTTGGGGAGTGGCGATAGGTGCGTAGTGACGAGCCGTCCAGCCATGCTTGCGATAGAGCGTCGATCACCTGATCTTTCGTGCCTCCTAGCATGTGTGTGGCCATTGCTGTTGAAGCAACCCTTACTAGCAGTACATGACATAAGCCAACGCGGTTAAAGCTGTTTTCCAGTGCGAGTACGCCCTGTATTTCATGGGCTTTAATCATCGCGCTGAGCACGTCTCGCATCACAAGCGGCGCCTTGCCGGCGGCAATGTTGGATTGGGATAGGTAATCCGCCACAGCCAATATGGCGCCTAGGTTGTCAGACGGGTGCCCCCATTCTGCCGCCAGCCAGGTGTCGTTGTAGTCCAGCCATCGAATGATGCAGCCAATATCCCAGGCGGCTTTCACAGGGTCTAAGGTAAACTGAGTGCCCGGGACTCGGGCGCCGTTTGGTACTACTGTGCCTTGAACTAAAGGGCCAAGTAATTTGGTGCATTCAGGGAACCGCAGCGCTAAAAGGCCGCAGCCAAGGGTGTCGATAAGGCAGTTACGCGCGGTGTCGTAGGCTTCGGTGGAATTAATTTCATAGTCGCAGACATAGTCGGCGATATCTTTTAGCACTTGATCGGGTTCGGGCCGGTTGTTTATATCAACGTTTTGAGACACATTAAATCCTTTAAATACAGTAAATTAAGATGGTTATTGAAAGTGGTTTGGGGTTATCTTTGGGCGATGTCCAGCCAAGCGGCAGACTCTGGGCCGGTGTACTGGGCGCTTGGTCTAATAATTCGGTTGTTGGCTCGCTGTTCTTTGATATGGGCTGCCCAGCCAGTGACCCGTGACATGACAAAAATAGGGGTGAACAGCTTGGTTGGAATTCCCATAAAGTGATAGGCCGAGGCGTGAAAGAAATCGGCGTTGCAAAACAGCTTCTTCTCTCGCCACATGACTTCTTCGCAGCGCACAGATACTGGGTAAAGCACCTTATCGCCGACATGATCGGCGAGCTTCTGCGCCCATAGCTTAATAATAGTATTGCGGGGGTCAGATTCGCTGTAAATCGCATGGCCAAAGCCCATGACCTTCTCTTTGCGCTCAAGCATGCCCAGCAATTCAGTCTCGGCCTGTTCGGGGCTATTCCAATTTTCGATCATGTCCATAGCCGCTTCGTTGGCGCCGCCGTGCAGCGGCCCACGTAGGCTGCCGATGGCTGCTGTGACACAAGAATGCATATCTGACAAGGTGGAGGCGCAAACTCTAGCGGTGAAGGTAGAGGCGTTAAACTCATGTTCTGCATAGAGGATTAGGGACACATTCATTACCTGAGAGAAAAGCTCGTTTGGCGTTTCTCCTGACAGCATATGGAGAAAATGGCCGCCAACTGAGTCATCATCCAAATCGGTTTTTATGCGCTTGCCTGAGTGAGAAAACACGTACCAGTAGCAAATAATGGAAGGCAGCACTGCCACAAGGCGGTCGATTGCAGCATCTTGCTCCGAAAAGTCCATTTCAGTTTCGAGGTTGCCCAACATAGAACAGCCGGTGCGCATAACGTCCATGGGGTGAGCGCTGGCGGGGATTCGCTCAAGGACGTCCTTTAGGGCTTGGGGTAGGCTGCGTAAGCTCTTGATTTTTTGAACGTAGGTGTCTAATTCGGCTTGGCTGGGTAGATGTCCATACAGCAGTAAGTGAGCAACTTCTTCGAAGCTCGCTTTCTCGGCTAACTCGCTGATATCAAAACCGCGGTAGGTAAGGCCGGTGCCGGTTTTGCCGACGGTACACAAAGCCGTTTCACCAGCCACTTGGCCGCGTAAACCGGCACCCGATAACTTCTTCTCTGCCATGAAATTTCTCCTTTTAGCTTATCTTTTAAGTATTAATGTCAAATATAATTAAAACTACCTAACCTTTTGTTTAATTTATTTATTTACAAAAAGTGCGTCTAGTTTCTGTTCGTAATCGTGGTAGCCCAGAACCTCGTAAAGCTGGTCTCTTGTCTGCATTTTATCAACTACTGCAACTTGATCGCCGGCGGTTGCAATGCTGGTATAAACTTCCTCGGCAGCTTTGCTCATGGCGCGAAATGCGCTTAACGGGTAGAGCACCATGGCGACGCCTGCCGAGCCTAGCTCGCTGCGATTGAACAGGGGGGTGCTGCCAAATTCAGTGATGTTGGCTAACACAGGGACTTTTACGGCATCTGAGAATTGGCGGTATTGATCCAGCTGCAGCATTGCTTCGGGAAAGATTGCATCGGCACCAGCCTCAACGCAGGCCATAGCTCTGTCAATTGCAGACTGCATGCCTTCAACTGCTAGGGCGTCGGTTCTAGCCATGACAACAAAGTCGGTGTCAGTTTTTGCATCAACCGCCGATTTGATCCGGTCAACCATTTCCGATTGACTGACTATGGCTTTGTTTGGGCGATGGCCACAGCGTTTCTGAGCGACTTGATCTTCGATGTGGACCGCCGCGGCACCAGCGCGTTCCATGGCTTTGATACTTCGTGCGATGTTAAATGCACCGCCCCAGCCGGTGTCTATATCCACCAGCAATGGCAGGTCGCAGGCGCCTGTGATGCGCTCTACGTCGGCGATAACATCATTTAGACTGGTGATACCCAAGTCTGGTATGCCGAAAGAGGCATTGGCAACCCCTGCGCCAGATAAATAGATGGCCTTGTGTCCAGCGGCCTTTGCGAGCATCGCGCAGTAGGCATTAATTGCTCCAACTATTTGCAGTGGCTGCTGCTCTATAAGTGCTGCTCTAAATTTAGCTCCGCTTGAGGGGTTGCTCATATGGCTCTCCGTAGAATGATATAACTTATTGAATTAGTTGATTTAAAAGAGTCTCGCGGGCTTGGCTTATATGCCTTTTCATAAGGAACTCAGCCAGCTCGCCATCGCCTTTCTCGAGGGCGTTAACTATTTGATGGTGTTCACTGAAGGCCTGCTCAGGGCGCGAAGGCTGGGTGCTGGTTTGGCAGCGATAAAGCCTCAGTAGGTGATAGAGTTCGCCACACAGTAGATCGAAAAGTCGGCTATTGCCGCTAAGCTGAACGATCATGTAGTGAAAGTCCAAGTCACCTTCAGTTTGATAATAGAGAAGTCCGTTTTCAGACTGGATTTCTTGCTCGTGCTTGGTCAGCAGGCTGCGCAGATTGCTGCAGCCTAAGGCGTCAATTTTGTGTGCAGCAAGGCGACAAGCGAGCCCTTCAAGCTGCTCTCTAATTTGATATATTTCAATAATTTGTGGCGTACTTAGTGAAATTACTTTAGCCCCGACGTTGGGAGTTATCTCAACCAGCTTGCAGCCCTCTAGACGGCGGATAGCCTCTCTCAAGGGGCCGCGACTAATGCCGTACTGTTTGCTTAGAGCAGGTTCATTGATTTTTGCACCGGGGAGAATTTCGCCTTTAACAATGGCAGTTCTCAGCTGTTTAAATACTTCATCCGCGAGAGTGGATGTTTTGGGCTGCTGAGAAATGAACATTGGGTAGTGTCGACAATTATAAAAATTAGGGCGAGATTATGCCGCAATAAGGGCTTTTACTCAACAGATTGTCAACAATTATCTAATGAACACTCAAATTGACGGTGTGGGAGCCAATACACCGACACCACTAGGTGTTCACTGCTCGGCGGTACTCTCATGGGGTTGTAGCGGCTGGAATGCCTGTCTTACGGGGTTGAGCGAAAATGGAGGTTGAGCGGTGTGGGCACTGCGGCGTAAATTAACGCTGTCGGAATAATTGCAGCAACACCTCCGGCCGCGCTTTCAGCCCCTAGTGCGCCGGGGCGCTGACATTCGCATCTTTGCACACTTTTGAGGGAAGTTGGGCAGTAAATCGCCGGTTTTGTCTCAACACTAGCCGCGGGCTGATATACTTGCCGCAATTAATCTTTTAACCAGCCCACGGTAGTTCAGTTGCAGCAATTAGAGCATAGGCCCGTTACAGAATTCTTCTCGGCAGAGGCGCTGCGCCTTGAAGTTACTCGCATAATTGCCAGCGGCGCGCTTGGCCGGTCTAAATATTATGGGATATTGCTGCGCTATCTCGCGGAATCTGCATTAGTAGGCGAGACCCCTAAAGAAATACAGCTGGCAATCGACGTGCTTGGCAAGGAAATCGATTTCGATGTGGCTACTGATTCAAGTGTTAGGGTCTATATTCATCAGTTGAGAAAGAAGCTGGACGCTTTTTATCGCCACAGCCCCGGGCAACACTGCCAGCTGGTTATTCCCAAAGGGCAATACACACTCGTTGGTATAAGCAAGGGTAGCGCTGGGTTACCACCGTCAAGTCTCTTTGCAAGGCTTAAGGCGAGCTTCAGCGATGGGCCATTGCTGTGGTCTCTTTGCGCCGTCTTGTTGGCGCTTAATCTTGGGTTCAATTTTTGGAGCAGTGGGGGCTTGAGCTCAATTGATGATGGCCCTGCGGCTCATTGGGTTTGGGGTGAGCTAACAGAGGATGATCAGCCCATTCTGCTAGTAATGGGCGACTACTATATTTTTGGCGAGCTCAATGGCAACGGTAATATCGCCCGCATGGTCCGAGAATTTGATGTCAATTCTGCGGATGATTTGGAAGAGCTGCGGTTTACAGATTTTGAGAGCGGGGCAAATTACCTCGATTTGAATCTATCCTATATGCCTGAGGGAAGCGCCTATGCGCTAGCTAAAATAGTGCCCCTACTTGAAAGCAGCGGTAAAACAGTGAACGTCACTATGATGTCAGACCTAACCTTGTCTGACATTCATGATAACCATATTGTTTATATTGGTTACATAAGCGCTTTGGACAAGTTGTCGGAAATGACCTTTGCAAGCTCAGGTTTGCGTTTAGGGCGCAGCTATGACGAATTGTTTGATCGAGCTAGCTTGGAGTATTTTACCTCCGATGCAGGCTTGCCAGCTTCGGGTGAGGCGTTTCGAGATTATGGTCTGTTCTCGCTGTTTCCTGCCAGCAGTGAGACTCAAATTGTAATCATTGCGGGCATGCGAGATGCCGGTTTGATGCACACCGCTAAAGCGCTAACGGATATCGAAAGCTTGGATGAATTAACGCTGGCATTAGACGCTGTAGAATCTAGCTCGCCAGTTTCTTTTGAAGCGCTGTATGAAGTGTTTGGCGTTGACCGGCTGAATTTCGACGCCAATCTTGTTTACACCAACAGCCTAGACCCAAAGCAGATATGGAAAAACTCGTTAGGACGCAGCGCCGGGCCGCTTTAGTGTGCCAGCCCTTAACTGGTTTAACCCAGAATTAGCCGATTCGGTTGGCCAGAACTGCCCTGTGGCGAGTCTGAGTCGCAAGCTTACGGGCTTTTTCATCGCCATACTTGTTGACCGAAAAATACGCATTGCGTTGCTTGCGCTTGCCAGCTTTACCTTCCTGCCAAGTGGCAACCCACGAATTGTCTTTAGCAGAAAAACTAACGCCGATTTCACCAGAAGAGTTTAAGGGAGAAACCTTCCGCGGACTGAATTTGGCATAGGGCCAGTTTTTGCCATAAATCTTCCGACCCTGTTCGTCCCGCTTTTCTTTTGCTGCTGCAATCGCTTTGGTCTTACCGCCATATTTTTTAAATGGAAAGGACTGCTGAAAACTTCGGCTGTCATATTTGATTCGTACCCAAGCACAGTTGGTTCCGCCGGATTCAATGATGCTGATATGGTGGAGCGCACTTAGTCTCAATACTCATTACCTCTGAATTGACTTGAGTGGGAGGGCGCAGCTAACTGTCAGAAAATTGCGGCAATGCGCCCTGACTGAGTATAGGAAGAATCAGACTGTGGTTTCTGTGCGCTTTTTTCGACTGTTTTTATCGGATAAACGCTGCAGCTGGGGTTGGTGAGGGCAGAGTATTGGCTAGGTTGAGAGTGAGATTTAAACGCGAGTTATGGAAAATTCAGGCGTGAGCCGCCATATGTTGGATCACGCCAGGCTTGCGACTCTCTACATAAGAAATGGTGTAAGTGTAATTTTTGGCGCTAGGATCAATGTCCATAGCTTCATCTATTGCCGCTGCCAGATCTGCTTGGGCTGCTTGCTGGGTGAGGTAGGGGCCCGAGATTTTGACTTGCAAGCTAGGCTCGTTGGGTGCTGAGGCAACGATATAGAAGTTTTTAGCGTTCAATGTTGTTCCAAGATTCGAAAAGTGCTCATGTCTTAAAGCCGCGTTAACCCTGAGCCATAGACGTGATATCGGCGGAGTATTAAAAACCAATAGCCTTTTTAATACAAGAACTATCACTTACATCTTTAGGGCGATCTAGGGCATCTCAATGAGTTGTTGTACTTAGATTAAACCAACCAACGCTCTGAATGGGCGTCCCAGATCACATTTGTCTCAGAAAGGCTTGATTCGGCGGGCTGATTCAATTGACTTGAGACAAACAGCTCCAACTCTTGTTCATTTGACGGCATTACGCCAATCGAGTGTCACCTTTGCCGGCACTGCCAATGGTTTTTCCAGCGGAATCATAAAGCGGTTTGCCGACTTTAATACCCTTTAATAGATCTAGTTGCTCACCATTACGCTTACGAGTTTTGGCAATGATTATGCCATTGACCGTGTTGTTTTCATTGCACTGGAGTTTTACTTGATTGAGTTGGGCCCATAACTGCAGGCACGGCTCTCGAGTCGGATTAGTTGCCACTTGCAGGGTAAAGTCGGCGAGGTTCAACGGCAGCCCTTTCGCGCTTAGCCAGCTATGTTTCTGTGTATGGGTATGTTCAATTGCGGAGAGCAAGTCAGCTTTTTGCTGTAAAACTTTTGGCAAGGCATCCAATTGCCGCTTCTCGACCAACTCTCGCTCGCTAAGCAGGATGCTCTCTAAACCGTTGCAGTGGTCTATTTCCTTTTCAAGGTAGTGGCTTAGTTCGTTGAGGTTGTGCATCAGCTATCAATCGATGTTTCAAGGGAAAGCATCTTTTCAGCTATGCTTGCTGAATCGACTTTATACTCTCCGGCTACAATTCTGCTGTGCAGTTCTACCACTCTAGCGGCATCAAGATCAGGCAGCTGTTTGATGCGAGTCTCTAATGCGCTCATATCTATCGCCTGGGAGCTCAAGGCAACCGTTGCGCTAGTCTTAGGTGCTCCGGCATCCGAGACACTACGGCGATCACCTTTAAACTGTGTTACCACAGAGGCTTTGGCGCTTCGGTTATCAGTAAGAGTTTGAGATGTATTCGGTCCAATTTTATTCACGACGACAACGCTTCCATTTCCATTTACTAAAACAAATTTATCCCTAATTTGAGTTGTTTTGGCTAACAAACACTCAAACGTAAAAGCCGATCATGCCGCTCAACACTAGCGGGTCTAAATTATAACGACTGGTGTAAAAATATCTTTAAGTCGAATAATTACTTATCGTACTGGTCCTTTAGAGCAAGCGGTTATATGCCTGATTCACCTGCTTCAATCAAGTAAGTATCTGTTATAGCTGAACTTTTACTTTTCCTTGAGCGATCACTTCGGCTTGAACCACGATTTCCGAGCTGCTATTGCGCACATTGATTACGCTTCCAACTGCGCCGTTTTGAAGCGCCTCGCCTTGCTGTCTAATGCTTAAATTCTTAGTCTCGGCAACCAGCTGGACGATATCTCCTCGCTCTATGACCGTGGGCGATACGACGGCCTCCATTGAAAACGCACCGCCTGAGGTAAGCGGATACTTCAACTCCATGCCAACAAGGGTTTCACTGTCAAACACCGGAGAGCGCCGCAAGGTCGCTAAGTTAACTTCGGTGATATTGATGTGGTGAGCTTCCAATACAACGCCCCGGTTCAAAGAATTAGTCGAAGTTGCGATTTGGCCATACACATTTACCTCAGCAGGAATGTATTTACTCCAAGCCTGAGTGCCATGGCAGCTTACTTTGACCTGAAGTCTACCAATTTCGCGCTGATTGCCATTTAGCTCGATTTCCGGCGCATGGGGACAAAGGGGTAGGTTGAGACGAGGGTCAAGGTAGCCAACCTTAATTTCGAGGCGTTGATCATCGCCAATATCTGATTCGTGCAATTGGGTGAGAAAGACCTCTATCGACGATGAAATTTGTTCGATAGCAGTGGATTGTGCCAACAGCTGTGATGCCAACGGCAGGTTTATAGCAAAGCTAGTGCCAAGCACCAGCAGAGACTTTAGACGTAAAACTGTAAATTTTTGCTTGCTCATTTCGACAGTGTAGAAGTGAATTTCCACTTGTGCTGAGTTTTTTTACCAAGCAGACCGCGGCAATGGAAGGGGCAGCTGGCCGCTGCCATAGCGGAAAATTATTGCCGCTAATACTTCGAATTTAGCTTTGAGGAAGGCCTGAATAGGGGAGCTTGGATGTTGGCATAGGGTTTGCTAAACCACTGTAACAAGTTTAAAGCGGCTGAAGCGTCAGTTCCATTGGAGCAGGCGAAATTGTCACAGCCTGTGGAGGAAAACACAGTATGCCAATTAATTTTGAAAGTGCATTGGGTATTCATGAGAAAGCATTGTACCTGCGCAATAAGCGCACTGAGGTCATTGCTAACAATATTGCTAATGCTGACACCCCAGGGTTCAAGGCGCGGGATTTTAATTTCAACGCTGTGTTGGGCGCGCAAACCGGCAATAGTTACGGGGCCCAATTGTTTAGATCCAATGCAGGTCACTTGGCACCATCTTCTCCGGCCACCGAAGTTACCTTGTCATACCGTATGCCGTCTCAGCCTTCACTGGACGGCAACACAGTTGACGAGCAAGCTGAGAATGCTGCATTCGCAAAAAATGCAATTGAGCATCAGGCGAGCTTCCAATTTTTAAATGGAAAGTTCACCGGTTTGATCAAAGCAATTCGCGGTGAGTAGAGTCATAAGAAACTATAAGGGTTAATACCATGAGTCTTGGAAACATATTTGATATTGCGGGTTCTGGAATGAGTGCCCAAACAATCCGGTTAAACGCAACGGCAAGTAATTTAGCCAATGCAGAGACACCTGCGGCAAGCGAAGACGGTGCATTTAAGGCTCGCTATCCAATTTTTTCTGCGGTGCAAGCGCAGACACTTCAGCAGATGCAGGGTTCCCAAGCATTGTCGGGCGGGGGTGAATTTTCCGGGGTTAGGATTCAGGGAATAGTAGAAAGCGATAAGGCAGTTCAAATGCGCTATGAACCTCAGCACCCCCTAGCCGACGGGGAGGGCTATGTGTATTACCCAAATGTAAATGTGGTAGAAGAAATGACAAACATGATTTCTGCATCGAGATCTTTTCAAGCGAATGTCGATGTAATGAACGCAACCAAGACCATGATGCAGCGAGTGCTGTCTCTTGGGCAGTAACCAGGGCTAAGTCTTATGAAAAATCCGTATAGTTTTTACCCAACAGAAGGGGAATCCAAATGACCGACTTAAGTGTATTGGGGCTTAGCTCGTTCCAAGGCGAATCTGCTCCCAGCGAGCAACCGAAAAAATCTGCCCTTGGTAGAGATGAATTTCTGAAGCTTTTGGTGACTCAGCTTGAAAACCAAGACCCACTGAGTCCTCAAGAAAACGGCGAGTTCATTGCGCAATTAGCGCAGTTTTCATCGTTGGAAGAAGCCCAGAATCTGAATCAAGGATTCAACAACTTCGCCGGCAGTTTTCAATCTTCGCAGCATCTGCAGGCAACGTCCCTAGTTGGCCGCCCAGTGCATGTAGCAAGCGATCAAACCTTTCTTGGGGCAGAGGATGCCATCAGCATTCTGGCAGATATGCCGGCAGGCACCGAGTCTGCAACGTTAAGTGTGTATAGCGCAAACGGCGGGCTAGTCGACAGTTTTGATCTTGGAGCCACTACACCGGGGCGAAATGAATTTGTTTGGACGGGAGAAGACCAATCTGGAGAGCGTTACCCTTCTGGCGTGTACCGGTTTGAAGTCAGTGCTGGACGCAAAGGTGCGGTTGAATCTACGCCGATCTACTTAAGCAGTAATGTGAATAGTGTCACCATCGAACCTGGAGGTTCTTTGACATTAAATCTAGCGGGCATTGGACCAACGGCAATGTCAAAAGTAATTCAAATTAACTAGTAATGTATTAAAAGGAATTAGTCTATGAGTTTTAGTATTGGTTTGAGTGGATTAAGTGCCGCTTCTGAAGAAATTAATATCGCGGGCAACAATATCGCCAATGCAAGTACAGTTGGCTTTAAAAAATCGCGCGCGGAGTTTGGTTCTGTGTTCGCGGCGTCAGTGCTTGGCGGCGGTAAAAATCAGCAGGGCAGTGGTGTCTCGCTGCAAAACATCGCACAAGATTTTTCTCAGGGCAGTGTAAGTTTTACCGGCAACGCTTTGGATCTTGCAATTAATGGCTCAGGCTTTTTCGTACTGCAAGGGGAAGCGGGCACCTCATACACCAGAGCCGGTGCCTTTGGTACAGACAAAAATGGTTACATTATCAATAATCAAGGAG
Organism: uncultured Pseudohongiella sp.; assembly: GCA_964352445.1. Classification (GTDB taxonomy): domain Bacteria; phylum Pseudomonadota; class Gammaproteobacteria; order Pseudomonadales; family Pseudohongiellaceae; genus UBA9145. Next base: position 83,182 of record CAYGSO010000005.1, read on the forward strand.
AGCGCCTGCAGGGCTTCGCACCTACAGCGAACGGAGCGGCAAGTGGCGGTGGACCGTTATCTGATCTAGTTGTAACCACCGGCGAAATTCCGCCGCAATCTACATCTCAAGTTAAAAGTACAATCAATTTAGATGCATCGGCTTCGCCCTCTACAGTAATTGGCACTCGTCTAACTACCAATGCCGGCACCTCTAGTGATCCACAATTAGGCGTACGCACTGCCCAAGCAGCTCAGATAGCAGGCAGGATAGCGACTGCAGGCACCGACTTTTCTGGGACCACGGCGGCATCAGTTACCGGTGCCTTTGATATAAGTGGGGGGCTTGACTTCGCCGCCGCTGGGGGTAACCAAGGTTTTTCAATTTCGGTGAATGGCGGCGCGTATCAGGCAATTGATTTGAGTGGATCTGATACCGCTGATGAAGCGGCCTTAATCACCCATGTGCAGACTCAATTGGATGCGTCCCTGACGCCACCCAATAACGTGGTTGTATCGGCTGAAAACAATCGCCTGGTACTAACCTCCGCATCAACAGGGTCCAGTTCTAACATTACAATAGGCAGTTTAGTAGAAGGTTTGGCGCAGAATATCGTGACGGCTGGGTCTGTTGAAAGCGGTAAAACAGCCCCTTCTTCTGGTTTCAGAATCACTTTAGACGGTGTATCGAGAGATATTGTAATCAACAAAGATTTTACCAATGCAGGTGCTGATGCCTTGGCGCTTGGCGGTCGCGCGGGTTCAGGCAACGAGGCTCTAGAAGACAATATACAGGCACAAATTAATTCTTCAACAGCCTTAGCTGGCAAAGTCTCTGTGAGTATCGATGGCGATGGTTTAGTGACATTTAGAGCGACTGAGCCTGGAACTCAAACACTTCAAGTTAACCCGGTAGTGTCGACACCTGGCAGTGTGAACTTTGATCAAGTAGTCAGTTTCGAGACCAATCGCCGTGGTGGCAGTTTAACGCTGGCAAATCTCGATTTTTCTGGCGCTGATGATACGTCGTTTTCAATCACTGTTGGCGGCGTAACTCAGCAAATTGTGCTCAACGCAGATTACTCGGCTGGCGCTGCAGCGGCGACAGCGTTGGGTGGGTTCGATGAGTCTGGCTTAGAAGCCTTGGAAGATGAAATTCAGCGCCAGATAAACGTATCCAACCTGCCAGGGGAAGTTAAGGTGTCGATTGGCTCCACTGGAAACATCGTTTTTGAGCTTACTGACCCAGCGCAGACGTCGTTAGAGGTCAGCAGCGACAGCACCCCGGCCAGAGCAATTGGTGGGATTAATGCGAGTAACGGCTTCAATTTTGATGCGGGCAATGGTGGCACGGCCTACAGTTTTACCATTTCTTACGCTGTGGATGGCAATCCCGCGGTGACGTCCAACACGATAGATTTGACCGCAAACTATGCCAATAGCAGCGATTTGATAAACGCGATTCAAAATGCCATCAATACCGACAGCAACTTTGGATTTAGCCCAGGCAACGAAGATGTTATTGCTCGAATAGATCCCGAAACTGGTTTTTTGATTATCGAAACGGCGGCAGCAGGACCGGAATCGGAAATAGGCGTGACAATTTCGACCCCGGCCGCGGTGCCCACGCCCTCGCTATTTGGTGATACCTCAGCCGAACCAGGGGGCGTGCTTGAGGGCACTGGGCCGGCGGTTGACTTCAGCACTTATGTGACGCTAGCCGGCAGTGAGCTAAGCAATACCGGGGCGCAAACTGTAACCAATGGTTATGCCGCTGAAACTATTGAGATCACAGATTCATCGGGCAATACACGGCTGGTATCTGTGCCAGCAGGCGCCTCTGCAAACGAAGTGGCCCAATTGTTTAACGGTGTTAATGGCGTAACAGCAAGTGCTACGACGGTTGCCTATATCTCAGCAACCAACAGGGGCGATCCAGAAAACGTCGCGCCCTCCCTTGGCACTAATGTGGACGCTAATTTGCCGCTACGATTTGCGATTAATGGAATAAATTTTGAATCTGCCGTATTCGATCCTAATCAGCGTCTAGTCGACCTTGCGAGCCAGATTAATGAGTCAAGCGGTAATTTGTCGGCCCAAGTAATTACAGATGCTAATGGCGACAATACCCTAGAGGTGACAGAGAATAATGGCAGGGACCTCGTGTTTGGCGGCGGCACTAACGGCATAGGCTCAATTACCGTACAAAGTTCAGTTCGTGACGCGGCGACTGGGGAGCCGCGTATTTCACCAACGACAGCTGACCAGCGCCAGCTGGCTAATCTAGCGACGCTAAATGAAGATTCAATAATTGTTGGCGGCGTGGTTGATTTCACACTAGAAGAAGGCGTCAAGCTTACCGATGCTAGTGAGGCGAGTAATGGCTCTGTTATTGCCAGCACCTCTAGCAGCATATTTGGCACTATTCCCGAAGACGCGCCTTTAACGGCCACTAGCTTTGAACTGAACACCTTCGACCCAAAAGACCCGGATACCTATTTTCGATCTACCGGCCTCACTATTTATGACAGCGGCGGCAATCCTCATACGATGACACAGTACTTTGTCAAAGAACGCCCGGCCGAAGGAGCCGTAGTTCAAGGCAGTATATGGAGCGTGTATTTCCAAATCGATGGCGAAGATGTGGGCTACGATCCGGCTAACCCTGATACGCCATCGCTAGCGCGGGCGACGATTCAGTTCGATCAGAGTGGGCGCTTTGACACTCAGAACGAACCAATTTTTATTACCAACTGGACCCCCAGGGATGAGAATGGAAACCTCTCTAACTCAGCCGCCGGTCCCAACCCGGGAGATGTCAACGCGGTCGGGTCTGCTACCAGTTCGAACTTTGAAGTTGATCTATCCAAACTGACTCAGTTTGGCGGTGATTTCTCAGTTAATTCCAATACCCAAGATGGCTATTCCAAGGGCCAGCTCGTTGGCTTGGATATCGATGTTAAAGGCGTGATTTTTGCGCGTTTTTCTAACGGTCAATCGCAAACCCTTGGTGAGGTGGCGCTGGCTGACTTCGAGAATCCATCTGGGTTAGCAAATCTTGGCGGCACTCGTTTTGCGGAGACTCCTGAATCTGGCGTTGGCACTCCAAGCGGCGCTGGAACTGCTGGTCTGGGAGTAATTCAATCCGGTGCTTTAGAGGACTCTAACGTTGACTTGTCGGATCAGCTGGTGAAGTTAATTATTTCTCAGCGAAATTTTCAGGCAGCGGCGCAAATAATCGAAGCGGCAGATTCCACTACGCAAACGATTATTAATCTCTAATTAGCCTAAGGGAAAAGTCTAATGGATAAGGCAATGTATATAGGGATGAACGGGGCTAAGAACACGATGGCCGCGCAAACTGTTCATGCGAATAATTTGGCGAACGCCAGCACGACGGGCTTTAGAGGAAATCTTGCTAACGCTCAAGCCAAACCATTTGAAGGAGTTGGGTTTGATACCCGTGTCTACAACACAATCGAATCCAGTCCTACGGATTTTTCCCAAGGTGCGCTTATGGAAACCGGCAACGAGCTAGACGTTGCTGTTGCCGGTGAGGGTTTTATCGCTGTGCAAACTCCTGATGGCGGCGAAGCTTATACCCGCGCTGGAGATTTTCAGTTATCGGCATTTGGTGAGCTTCTGACCGGCGGCGGTTTGCCGGTACTCGGCAATGCGGGGCCTATTGCCATTCCTCCTAATCAAAAAATTGAGATCGGTGCCGACGGCACGATCTCGGTTCGTGAGCAGGGGCAGGGTGCAGAATCGATTACTGCATTTGAGCGCATTAAATTGGTTAATCCTGATGTAACACAGATGACCAAGGGCTTAGATGGCCTGATTAGGATGAATGATGGGGCATTTGCCCCGCCTGCCGCCGAGGTCCGCCTACAGGCGGGGTTTCTCGAGTCAAGCAATGTCAATGTGGTGGATTCAATGGTTGAGATGATTAGTCTAACTCGCAACTACGAATTGAATATCAAGATGATTAAGTCAGTGGAAGAGAATTCGGAAACATCGGCACGCCTATTGCAAGTGCAATAGACGTAAATCGGAATTACCCAAAGCCTGAGCGAATAAGCCCTCAGCAATCGACAAGGAAAAGGAATAAGTCATGCATGCAGCTCTCTATGTGGCAAAAACAGGTCTCAGTGCTCAAGACAAAAAGCTCACTAGTTTGTCGAACAATTTATCTAACGTAGCCACCAATGGCTACAAAAGAGATAGGGTTGTTTTTGAAGACTTGCTTTATCAAATTCAGCGTCAGCCTGGTGCAAATTCAACCCAAGATACGATGTTGCCAAACGGCCTGCAAATGGGAACCGGGGTACGTACAGTGGGAACTCAAAAGCTTTTCTCTCAAGGTTCTCTGCAGACGACAGAAGAGAGTATGGATGTTGCGATTAATGGCCGAGGTTTTTTTGAAATTCAAATGCCCGACGGCACATCGGGCTATACCAGAGACGGCCAGTTTCATCTGAACCAAGAGGGTGCCATTGTTAACTCCTCTGGCATGGTGCTGCAGCCCCAGCTCGACGTGCCTCAGAATGCTAGCACGATCACAATCGGAGCTGACGGGACGGTCACAGCGGCAATTAATGGCGAGCCTGCGCCGACAAATATCGGCAACATCAATCTAATCGACTTCGTTAATCCAGCCGGCTTACAGGCCGCAGGCGGCAATATTTACTTAGAAACGGCGTCATCGGGAACACCGACACAACAAACCCCCGGCACAAACGGTGCTGGCAGTTTAGTGCAGGGCGCATTGGAGAATTCAAACGTCGAGGTTGTGGAAGAGCTGGTTAATATGATCACGACCCAAAGAGCTTATGAGTTGAACTCGCGAGTAATATCGACCGCCGATCAAATGCTGCAGTTTATCAGCCAGAATCTTTAATGAGCGCTAGGGTTGCTTGAGCTAACTAATTCGTAGCTGCCATCATAGGCTGGGCGGCATTTTCAAGGAATGAATAATCATGTCAATTATGACCAACAGGTTCATCGTACTATCAGCAGGGTGTTTGTTTCTAAATGCCTGCCAACTACCCGAGCGATACGCTGAAGTTACGCCTGACGACCCGCGCTTTGCGCCAGTCTATCCCGGCTCTGGAGGCTATGTTGCCGCGGCCACTGGGTCTATTTATCAGGCGGGGCGCTCGGTAGATCTGTATCAGATAAGGGCCTATCGAATTGGGGATATATTAACAATCAACCTCAATGAGTCGACCAGTGCCAGTAAGTCATCAAACACCACTTTCTCGAAAGCTAATGATAGCTCAATTACTGATCAGACCAGTGCTGGGAGAGGTTTTCTCGGAACCGGCATCACGTTAAATGGCAGTGTCAGTTCAAGTACTGATTTCAGCGGTGAGGCTGATGCGGATATAAGCAATCAGCTGCGCGGCAGCATAACAGTCACCGTAGCAGGCGTGATGCCAAATGGCGTCCTCGAAGTGCGGGGAGAAAAGTGGCTACAGCTTAGTAGAGGCAGTGAGTACATTCGAATTAGCGGTTTGGTCAGGCGAGAAGATGTTAATCCTGATAATTCAGTTGACTCCACTCGGCTGGCAAACGTTCGTGTTGCTTACAGCGAAACAGGTGAGCTTGCCAATGCGAACCGAGCCAGCTGGTTAAGCCGGTTCTTTGTTAGTGACATTTGGCCCTTTTAATAGAAAGCTCAGATTAGGTAATTGTAATGAAGAGAGTCAGTCGTCTAACCCAGGTCATCTTGTTCGTTATGCTGTGTGCTTCGGTATTCAGCGCTCGCGGCGAAAGAATCAAAGACATTGCTACTATTCAAGGTGTCCAGTCAAATTCATTAGTTGGTGTTGGGTTGGTCACCGGCTTAGATGGCTCTGGTGACCAGACCATTCAGGCGCCTTTCACAGCAGAGTCTTTTCGCGCCTACTTGAATCAATTTGGAATCCCATTACCAGCGGGTCAAACCCTACAGCTTAAAAACATTGCGATTGTTTCAGTGCAAGCAGAGTTGCCCGCATTTTCAAAACCTGGGCAGTCGATTGACATAACAGTCTCATCATTAGCTAACGCGACTAGCCTGCGCGGTGGGTCGCTTGAACGAACCTTTTTGCAAGGGGTCGATGGCCAGGTTTATGCAATTGCTCAAGGCAACCTTGTTGTTGGTGGGCTTGGTGTAGAAGGCAGCGATGGGTCTCGAATTACTATCAATGTGCCAAGTGTCGGCCGCATCCCCAACGGCGCGAGTGTAGTCAAGGAGGTGCCAACGGCATTCACCGAAGGCGACAATATTATCTTCAACCTGCGGGAGGCTGATTTCACAACAGCCAGGCGGGTTTCCAGTGCAATTAACGACCTGCTTGGTCCGGGCTCGGCCGCTGCCATGGATGCGGTCTCCATAAAAGTGTCAGCACCGATGGACTTACAGATGCGAGTCGCTTTTGTTTCTGAACTGGAAAATATTCAGGTGAACCCGGGGGCAGCACCGGCGCGAGTCATCGTGAACTCGCGCACAGGCACTATTGTTATCGGCGAAAATGTCAGAGTTATGCCGGCCGCAGTAACCCATGGCAGCCTTACAGTGACTATTTCTGAGTTTTTCGATGTAAGCCAACCCAATGAATTCGGTCAGGGCAATACTGTGGTGGTGCCGGATTCGGATCTGCAGGTGGAGGAAGAGAACAATCGCATGTTTGTGTTGAATCCGGGCGCCACCTTGTCCGATATTGTGCAGGCGATTAATGCGGTTGGCGCTGCGCCGGGTGACCTTGCGGCAATATTGGAAGCGCTAAAACAAGCCGGATCATTAACAGCTGACCTGATAATTATCTGATCGGAGACGTAAAGTATGGTCGCGACAGTAGACTACAACAATGTATATACCGATATATCCAGCCTCAACGCCATAAAAGCCACAGGTAGGGAAGATACAGCGGCGGGCATGAAAAAAGTCGCGAAGCAGTTTGAGAGCTTATTCATTAACATGATGCTAAAAACTATGCGCGAAAGTAATAAGGTGTTCAGTGAAGGCAACTATTTGAGTAGCAATGAGCTAGAAATTCATCAGCAAAATTTCGACAACCAAATGAGTCTCCATTTATCCAGTGGTAAAGGCATAGGTTTAGCTGACAATCTCTATAGACAGCTGATGAATCAGTACGACGTAAAACCCACAGAGAGTTCGGTGCCTGTTACAAAAGCGAATATAAATACACCGGCTGACTATATTGACCAGATTTTGCCACACGCAAAGCGAGCGGCGAAAGCGCTAGGAGTCGCTCCTGAGTTTTTGGTTGCGCAGTCGGCGTTAGAGTCGGGATGGGGTAAACGAATCGCGGCAGACAGTCACGGCGCCACTAGTCACAATTTGTTCGGGATTAAAGCCGGCGGTACATGGACAGGGCCTGTCGCCAAAGCTAAAACTTTAGAATTCGACAATGGAGTCGCCAGGCAAGAGACGGCGAGTTTTCGTAAGTATGATAGCTATGAGGATAGCTTCAATGATTACGTGGCATTTTTAAAATCTAACCCGCGTTACCAAGATGCAATAGATAGCGCCTCAGATGCGTCGAAATTTGGGCGTGCTCTACAAGATGCTGGATATGCAACAGATCCTAACTATGCCGATAAAATTCAGTCTGTGATGAATGGCCCAACATTTCGCGATGCGCTTAATGCTGGCGGCAAGCGTAGTTGAGAGCTAAACAATGGCAAACTTAATCAATACAGCGATATCGGGTTTAAAACTTAGTCAGTTAGCGCTGTCGGTTACTGGTCAAAATATTGTTAATGCCAATACCGAGGGCTATACCCGCCAATCTGTGATTGCGCAGACCGGACCTACACTGTTTAACGGAGTTGGCTACGTAGGATCAGGGGTTACTGTTGATCAGATCACTCGCAACACCGAGCAGTTTTTGGTAGATCAGTTCTCCAAAGACTTGTCCGTCTTGGGCGAGTTTGAACAATACCTCGGTAATATTAGTCAGGTTGACAGCCTGCTTGCTGACCCCTCTACTAGTGTGGCCGCGAGTATTGATAATTTTTTTGCGGCGGTAAACGGGGTGGCCAATAACCCTTCAGCTATAGAGACACGGCAGCTGTTGCTAACTCAAACCAATCTGATGCTGGACCGGTTAGAGTCAGCAGATGCAAAACTTTCTGGCCAAGCCAATTCCTTGAACTCCCAGCTTAGCTCATCCGCACGCGCTGTAACTACTCTGGGCAAGGAAATTGCCGAGTTAAATCTGGCTATCGCCAGTGCTCAGGGGATTTCAACCGGTAGCCAGCCAAATGATTTGCTGGACCGACGCGACTCTCTTGTAAGGGAGCTATCTGACTTAGTTGACGTAAGAACGACTACCGGATCGGATCTCTCAATGAATGTTTTTATTGGCGAAGGGCAAGGCTTAGTGATTGGCATGTCATCCGCCACGTTGGTTGCGGTTCCAAACTCCTTAGATCCAAGCGTAATCGATCTTGCCTTTTTGGATAAGAACGAACTGCAGGTGGTTACTGGGCAAATGACCGGAGGCCAAATCGGCGGCGCGCTGCGGTTTAGAGAAGAGGCTCTTAATCCTGCCGTTAATGGCCTTGGCAGAATTGTGCTGGCAGTTACTGATTCAATGAATCGGCAGCAGGCGTTGGGCGTAGACTTGGAGGGTAATCTGGGGCAATCGATTTTTGCCGACATTAATAATCCTCAATTTTCCCAGAGCCGAGTTAAGTCTGATGCAAATAATCCAGCGCCGCCGGATCGGGTTTTAAGTGTGCGAATAGATGATCTGTCGCAGTTAAGCACTAGTGACTACTCAGTTACCTTCCCAGGACCAGACAATCGCTTTTCCATTGTTAGGTTGGATGACAACACTGTCGTAAAGCAAGATGTTATTGGCAGTAAACTGCCTGCGCAGGTGTCTGTGGATGGATTTACGCTGGAGTTTTTGGCCGGTAGTTTTCAGCCCGGAGATAGCTTTTTAGTTCAGCCGACTCGAACGGCCATAGGAAACACCAGTATTCAGATTAATCGCCCGGAGGAATTTGCGTTAGCATCACCTCTGATTTCTGATTCGAGTCTGTCGAATCAAGGTGGCGCATTCGTCGCAGGGATGAGCGTCTTCGACGTTACGACCCCAAGTTTCGATATTCACAACGGTTCGCTCAATCCTCCGGTATTAATACGCTTTACATCCCAAACCACTTACGATGTGCTGGACGCCTCAGACCCCTCAAGGCCGGTGCCATTGCAGCCGCCATTGACGAATCGCGCTTTTGTACCGGGGGCGAATAATTCGGTGTTCCCAAGTGACCCCCAAGGCACAACTTTGGTTAGTTCCTTGGGCAACGTGGCTGCGCCACAGATTGACACTCTGTCCAATGGTTACCGGGGCGAAACCTTTACCATTACCTCTACAGATCCAAGTTCGGGTTACACCAAAGAGACTCGTTTGCAAATCGCGGCAAACACGAGTGCACAAGTCATCGCTGGGCAAATGTCTGCTGTCGAGGGTGTTTTTGCGACAGCCTATAGTCAGCTTTACTTATCCGATTTTCGTTCGGATTCTGTAGGAGTAGGCCTTTCCTTAGAGCTTAACGGCGTAAATTTGACCTTGGCTGGCACTGACAGTTCTACCAGTATTCCCTCTCCACTTACTGCCGATTTTGTGCGCGACAGGATTAACGCCAGCACCGAATTGAAAGCCCAAGGCATCGTCGCCAGCAGCGATGGCACTGGCGTAACAGTGCGCTCGTCTACCGGCGTTGATTTGGCGGTTGAAGTCGGAGGCACTGGGGGCGACTCCCTCGTGCTGCGCGGCGGGGATTTGCAGTCAGTGATCGGACGGCAAAACCTTAGTTCTGGATACACAGCGCCTATAAATACAAGGTTTGAGATTGATCTAGGTTTTGGCGCGGTTTCTGTGCCTCTTAGCCCCGGCACTATCACCGGCAGTAATGTTGTGGGTACCCTGCAAGCCGATGTGGATAGGGCTTTGGGCGCCAATAAAGTTGCGGTGGGACGTAGCCCGGACGGTCGGCTTTTGTTAGAACCGGTAGATAAATCTAAAGTGCTTGTCATAAAAAGCATTGTTGGTACAGATGTACTGGGCCTCGAGCCGATGACTCTGTCAGGCCCAGATAGAGGTGAGCAGCCTGCTAGCTTGGGGCCAGGCGTGAGTGCTGTAAATCCCCTCAACTTTGCACTCAATAACGGCAGTTTCGATGTCACAGTCGATGGCATATACAGCGACACCTTCACTCTTTCTGACAGTTATCCAATCGAAGGCGGCAGTGCTATTGTGCAGGCACTAAACGCTCAATTTGCTAGCTCTACCGCTGCTAACGGTGTTGCTGGCTTGGTACAGGCAAGGCTTAGCGACTCTGGCGGCATAGAAATAGTGACCACCAATGTCGGGCCAGATGCCAGGCTTTCTATTAGTGCGGTTAGCGATATGCAGGGGCTTGTAAGCCCCGGAGACGCGCAGGGATTTGTGCTCTCTGGAACTCAAGCGACACTGGTCGGAAATGCCAGAGTAAGCGCTGGCGCAAACTTTGACGTCGATGGCCCGCATCAATTTGAAATTAATGTCGATGGCATGGGACCGGTGACAGTATCACTTACTGGCAGCACACGCTCGCCAGCAACTTTCACTAATACTTTAGACATCTCAGCTGGGGTTGACTTAACGGCTATTCCTAACTCGTTTCAACTTGGAGTAACTGGCTATGCTGATGCCGTTATTGATGTCTCGGGAATAGATACAAGTCTCGCGGCATCCCCTTATGACAGCACGCCTCAAGGACTGGTGAATCTGTTTCAGGAAAGAATAGATCTAGCTCTGGGTGCAGGCGTGGTCAGTGTTGGTTTAAATGGATCAGGGAATGTTACCTTAACCACTATTGATGAGGGAGCAGGTACATCATTAACCGTATTTTCTCCAACAGGGAATGTTGCGACGTCCGTATTTCCTGTAGTGGGAACTGCAGTAGGGGCGGAGACCGGTAGTGCCGGCGTTGTCAGTTTAATTCAGGATGCAGTAGACAGTAGCCTGCTCGCAGGAGGGTTAAACCCAGTTACCGTAGGGGTTGATAGCAACGGCTTACTTAGCTTTTCTTCATCCAGCTATGGTGAATCATCTGAAATCCAATTGTCGTCTGTGTCTAACACCTATGGATTTGTATTCCCAGGGATTGATACTGGCGAACAGTTTAAAACCACAGCTACAGTAGGCGGCTTGTTGGAAGTGCAGTTTTCTGCAGGCACACGCCTTAGCAGCAATCGAGCGACTGGCGTGTTTGGCTCTCAGCCCAAAGCAATTAACAATTATTTAGGGTATCAGGTATCCCTTTCTAGCGGTCAGTCTGGTGGTGGCTTGCCCAAGGCCGGAGATAGCTTCGTTATTGACTATAACAGCCAAGGTAGCAATGACAATTCCAATGCCTTGGCTATGTTGGCGCTGAGTGATAAAAAGCTATTGTCCAATGGCAATTTTGGAATTACGTCTGCCTATGCCCAGATTGTTCAAGAGGTTGGAATATTAACCAGTCAAGCTCGCACCAGTGCCACTGCAAGCGCAAGCCTTATGCGGCAATCGGAGGCGGCATTGTCATCAGTAGCGGGTGTTAATATCGATGAGGAAGCGGGTAATTTGATTAAATATGAGCAGAGCTATAACGCATCTGCGCAGCTAATTTCAATTGCGCGAGATTTATTTGATGCGATATTGCAGATATAAACAGGGCTGGATAAAACTATGAGCGTTAGATTTTCTTCACTACAAATAAATAGACAGGGACTAAATGGTCTTTTAGACGTGCAAAGCGCAGCGTCAAAAACCCAACAACAAATCTCTTCAGGAAAGCGTGTTCTTACTCCAGGAGATGACCCAGTCGCTGCAGCACGCATTTTGCAGCTCAGCCAAGAATTGAAACTTAACGCATTGTACAATAGCAACGCCGGTGAACTGCAGAATAGGCTAGAGCGCGAAGACGTTGCGCTGGGTAATATTAATGAGCTATTGCAAAGAGCGCAGGAGCTTGTATTACAAGCCGGTGATGGCGCCTTAGCACAAGAGCAGCGAAGGTTTATTAGCATAGAGATGAAAGGCATTGTTGACTCAATGGCGCAGTCGATGAACAGCCGTGATGGCAACGGTAACTTTATATTCTCAGGTCTCAACGGCAGCGCCCAACCCTATGTGAAAACCGCTGACGGGCACTATGTATTCTCCGGAGATGAAGGTCTACGCACTATTCAATTGGGGCCGAACAGTTTTGCCCAAGCCAGCACGTCGGGCAAGAGTCTATTCGAGTCAATCGATAGCACAACAATCTCTTTAACCGCGAAAGCGAGCCCGGCCAATAAGGCTGTACCGCCAGCGCAAATTGCCGGACAGCAAATTTTGGATCAGGAAAGGTTTGATGCTTTCTACCCAGAAGACGTCATTATCGAGTTCAGACCGATAGACGAGGTAACACCGCCCCGACTAACTTACACTATAAAACAAGTGTCCGATGGTCGAGTTGTTGCCAATAACCAAGACTTTCAGACAGGCCAGTTAATCGAATTTGAAGGAGCGGGGGTTAGAATTAGCGGTAAGCCTCAGCCGGGCGATACCTTTATCGCGAAATCATCGGATAAAAAAGGCTTGCTCGCCACCTTAGAAGACTTTTCTAAGCAATTGGACAATCTGACCGATTCCCCTGAAGACAGACAAACACTGACCAAAGATATTGCGAACACGCTGACGAATCTAAATACATCACAAACCAAATTGTTGGAAGGCCAGAGTTTTGTTGGTACCCGGCTGAATATGGTGGAAAATGTTCAGTCGACCAATGCGGATGTAAGGCTATCCGCCCAAGCAAGCTTATCAGAGTTGGAAGACTTAGATTTTGCCTCAGCCATAAGCCAACTAACCCAAGAGACATTTATTTTAGAAGCTGCTCAAGCGAGCTTTGCAAGGATCAGCGGGCTAACTCTGTTCAATTACCTGTAACAGCACAGCAGATTTTTACAGCGCACCAAGAGGTAAGGGCCTGCTGCCATAGGCTGTCAAAAACTTTTCAGGAAAGCGCGTCGCTTTTCCGGTAGATAGCGTTGCGCATACCAATGACCAGCAGCCTCGCATGACGGTTTCTCCAGTGGTGGTCTTGACCGCTTGAAATTGTCGCTCAAGGCGGAGTTTTCGATCACATTGGGTAAGCCAAGTTGCAAATTGCAGGGTGTCACCAAGCAGGCTTGGTAGGAAGTATTCATATTCAGCTTTATGCAGAACCATGCCCCTATCAAGAGTTTTGTAGTCGTCAACGCTCAGTCCCAAGAATTCCGAGTGCTTCCAGGCAGCTTGCTCACACCAAACTACATAGCAGGCATTGTTAGCATGATTGAGGCCATCAATATCCTTTGCGGTTACAGTTATTTCGTTGAGAAAGGGGTTTGGATAAATCCAGTTCACAGTAGACTCCAATTTCTAGCGAGTCTATCACGTGATGATGAGGGGAGGCAGTATCATGCCTAGGCTAGGCAGTGTTTAACGGTACATTTTCACAGCGGTCTTGCCTTTGTTTAAAGTCTTAAGGCTATCGTGTACCGCAGCTTTGTGTTTTAAGCTTGATGACTTGGTTTTTGCGTCATGACTTAGAATCAACTGTATGTCTTTGATTATCTGGTCTAACGCGATATTACGATATTCGAGAACGGGCTCGGCGAAGAAAATACTCAATAATTTTTTGCGCTCAAGCACTAGATCCTGTAGTAGTTCCCAGTCATTTCTTTGTGCCACCTCATGCATATGTTCAGATGATTTAAGAATTTGACTCCAGACTTTGCGCTTAGATCTTTTCATTGTTGTTTTTGAAGCCTCCTTAAGCGTGCAGGGCTGCGTTAGCTGCGCGAGGGTAGAGCCCTAAATTAAGTCGCTGCTGTTGGCGATAAATGTAAGGGGTGATTTGGAGTCTGTCGTCGGGCAGTAGGGCTTCTTGCCAAGCCTCTTGCAGTACAGAAAAATTCATAACCTCAATGTCAGCATGATGCTCAGCAGTTTGATTCCTGCTGTAGTGATGACCGTGCTCAAAGTGGTTTATTACCATTGCATCGATTAGCTCTCGTTCGGGGTCCATTTTGCCTGCGTTGATTCGGACAATCGCGGTGTCCTGGTGAATGGCTTTGGAGCTAGAAAAAGAACGGGTAACGAGTTCGTAGAATGCTGTCAGAGGATCAACACAGACTTTAGGTTTGAGTTCTATACCTAACTTGGTTAGCTCAAGGGCTTGTGCTGAGTAGCTTTTGTCATAGGTTAAACTAAACGCCCAGGCTTGTATCGTGTGACATTGCTTGTACAGCCTGATAATGCGCGCGATCGCTACGACTAGCGCTGCTTTGTTTTGAACTAAATCGAATTGTTCAAGCCATTGATCTAACTCGATCACTGCTACTATTTTCATGGCGAATAACATCCTAGAGTCTATACCTAATAATGTAGTCCAAAGCATGAAAAATGCGCAGAAAACTTAGGGTCTAAAGCCAGAAAACGTTAGACAAGCCGCTTGCTAGGCTGCAAGATAGTCGGCTCGTGTGTTTTCAAACCCAAATGAGATTGTTTGCCAACAAAAATTGGCTAAAGACTCATTTGCGGACCTAGTTCACTGCTTGAAAATTCATAGTTTGTTTTAATGATGCGGACTCTCTAGCTAAGAGTATGTTCTCACAGGATTTTTTTAGTAAATGAAGCAGCCAAGCGTTATCGATACTCAGCATCACCAATTCGCTAACTATTGGCGGCGACTGAACTCTATGGGGCAGTCGCCCTATAAGATAAACGCAGCGTTTTCCGAACTTCAGTGCGCACTCAACTTTAATCAGGTGTCGGATCGAGCTTTGGTGGGAGACACAGCAGATTTTTCATTTGTTGTGGTTAAAGATGATAAACCCCTGATTGGCTGCTGCTTGATTTTGCAGCAACAGCAAGCGTCAAAGCGGGCTTTTGGCTGCACAGGCCTGTTTGTAACCTCTGAATTTAACGCGCAGAGTTTAAACTCTCTATCTAACAATGTTGAGTCAGATGTATTTTTTTGCTTAAAGCAACACTTAGATGAGCTGTTGGCAAAACTCCAGCCAGATTTGCTCGAATTTTTTGACTCCATGGACTGCGGTATCATGTCGCCAGTATCCCATTGGCTGCTAAAAGCTGGGGCCATGCCCGTGCTGTGCCCAACTCAACTAATAGATCTCAGGGTTTCTGAACAAAAGCTAGAGCAAGAGCTGGAAAAGTTGAATAGTGACGCGATTGCGTGGGGAGAAGATAATCTGGTTTTCCAAGTTTTAGATTCGCCTCAGGACCTCGATTCTAGCGTGTATGTTAGGGACGGACTGGGTGATGCTAAGTATTCTACCTACGGACAAAATACTGCCGATTTAGTGCAGGACCAAGCTAGCAATTGTTATTACCGCTCTCTGCTTGCAGCTAAAAAGGCCTTTATTGTCCAGGCTTTTGCAGGTGGTAACCTTATCGCCAGTTCGACTTTTGCTCTTTCTAAAGACAAAGCCCAGTATATCGCCAGCATAGTAGGCACTAACATTAATACCCAGCCAATATTGCAGAGTCTAATATGGGAAGGCATCAAGTATGCTAAATCGCTTGGTATGTCATGGGCCGAACTGACTTCTTTTGAATTAGACGCAACAGACAATCCCCTTTGTGGTTTCGGCGGTACTTCCCAGTCGCGATTCAAATTGCGCCTTAGAGCGAAGCACTAATCTGGCGTCCCCCTAAACGTCATCTCTAATCACATTTAATTATTTTCATCCTACCCGCTCGACCTTTACAAAGTGTACTAAGCTTGTTGAAGAACCTCTCTAATCAACACAAGCACTTGGTGGCGGAGCAACATGTCTGAAATTCTAAAGCCTCGAATCGACTATGCCAGTAAATATGTGCTAGTTGTGGATGATTTTAGTCAGCACTTAAGCTTTATGAGTAAAGCGCTGAAATCTATTGGTTTCACTAAAATCGCTTTGGCACAAAACCCACGGGAAGCCACAGCTCTTTGTGAGGAAACCTCATTTGATCTGATTTTTTGTGACTACAACATGGGGGAGGGCAAAAACGGCCAGCAGTTGCTCCATGAGCTACGTTATTTTAAAACTGTTAAGCATGACTGTGTTTTTATAATGGTCACAGCAGAAACTAGTCGCGAGGTTGTATTAGGCGCTTTAGAAAGTGGGCCAGAAGGCTATATTGCGAAACCTTTTAATCAGGCTGTTCTCCGCCGCAAAATTGATCGCTCGTTAGATAAACAAATGTGCCTAAACGACATAAACATGGCGATTGAGCATCACAACTACGAACAAGCCATTGACCTGTGCTTGGATATTGGCGAGAAGCACCCGAGACATCATAGTTGGTGTCAAAAAACATCTGCGGAACTACATCTTAAGCTTGGGCAATATCAGCAGGCGAAAAGGGTGTATAAAAGTGTCTTGGGCACGCGTATTTTAGATTGGGCACTATTGGGATTAGCGCGCACCCATATCTACCTGAAAGAATTCAGTCAGGCAATAGCCGAGCTGCAGCAGGTGTTGGTTTTGAACAATAACTGTGTGCCGGCTTATGATCTTTTGGCAGAGTGCTATCAGCATTTAGAAGACACAGAAACCGTGCAAGAACACCTTACCCATGCTGCAAAATTGTCACCATTCTCAGTGGATAGGCAAAACACTTTAGGCGAAGTGTGCTCCATTAACGGAGATTATGAAGCAGCTGCAAAAGCATTTCGGCAGGCTTTGAAGTCATCCAAATTTTCTATTCAAGAAGAGCCTGAACGCTACTTTAAATTGGCCGGCTCTATTACAGACAGCATGACTGGCGATTTATCAAGATATGATGCGACTAAGGTTATGGAAGTACATAAACTCGTTTCAGAAATGGACGATAGGTTTTCTCCTGAAAAAGAAACCAGTACCCGCAAAGATCTAATTAATATTAGGCTCTATCTCAACCAGCAAAAACCAAGTATGGCGCTTGAGCTGATGGAAAGTCTGGACCCTAATTTGTTGACTGACCCTGAAATTTTGAGCTCCCCAGCACTGCTTGAGTATGCGCAAACCCTGCTTAGCTTAGGCGAACAAGAGAAAGCGAATAACCTCTTAGTGGCTTTGCTTGGGCGTGAAGACTTAACTCTGCCCCAGCGTAGCCACGCAAAAAACCTAGTCAGCGTGTTTGAAGCCGAGGAGCTTGCGGGTAGGGCCAGGGAGTTAAACGAAGATGCCGCGAAGTTTTATGAGCAGGAAGATTTGGAAGAGTCGATTAAGTTATTTTCTGAAGCGGTGAGGCTTTCCCCCCGTAGCGTTGTGCTTAATTTAAACCTAACTCAGGCGCTAGTGCGGGTAATGGAAGATGGTCGGGTCACGGCGGCCTATAGCAAGAAAGGCAAAGCGTGCCTCGACAGCATTGGACCTATTGATGAATCTAGTCGCCACTTCGCCCGCTATTCCAATTTATTACAAAGATTCAAAGCACTGGACTCCAGTTCACCACAAGCCAACTAGGTCATTCAGGGCCCTGAGGAAATTATGGAAAAGCAACCTCTCGATTTTTCGCTGGCTTTTGGCTCGGCGGTACATGACGTAAAGAATTCGGTGGGGCTTTTGCTGCATTCGCTGGACGAGTTTCTAAAAGCCAATCCGCCAAAAACTGACGAAGACAATCAGCGGGCTGTGGTTCTGAATTACGAGGCGTCTCGTATCAATAACGAC
The DNA here is from genome assembly GCA_964352445.1 of uncultured Pseudohongiella sp. Taxonomy (GTDB): domain Bacteria; phylum Pseudomonadota; class Gammaproteobacteria; order Pseudomonadales; family Pseudohongiellaceae; genus UBA9145. The sequence continues at coordinate 100,894 of CAYGSO010000005.1, forward strand.
ATGATGCAGCTTCTAAGTATCTATAGGTTACAGAACGAACGCCTGTTTGTTTCTGTTGAAGAGTGTCTAGTGTTTGAGTTTCTCGAGGATGAAATGCTAGCTCACGATACCTTGTTGAACATGAAAAAAATTAAAGTTACCGTGGATTGTCCTCAAGACTTGGTGTGGTACTTCGATGCTATGCTTATCAAAAACGTGTTAACCAACGTCATCGTTAATACTATTCGCTATACGGACGATCAAATTCGGGTTGCTGTAGAAAAAGTCGGAGACTTTATGCGGATAACTGTTGAAGACAATGGGCGCGGTTTTCCAGCTGAGCTGCGCTCTGATCCTGGTGGCTATCTCACTCGAATAAACTTTAACACAGGCAGCACTGGCTTGGGCCTTTACTTTTCGGCGCGAGTAGCAGAGCTACACCGCAATGGTGAGCGCGAGGGCTATATTGAGGTGGATAATGATTCGACCTTGGGCGGTGGCGCGTTCAGGATATTCCTTCCCTAAAATTCCATTTTATTGAGTATCCAGCAATTAAGGGTCTGTCGCTGTGGGGCTTACCCTGCTTCATAGAGACGCGGCCGAGATAGCCAAAAGCTTTTTCAGATGACAGGTATCAATTCCCGTTTCATTGCAAAGCACTATTGCTGCGGTTCAGCACAGCGATTGAACTTTGGCTGAAGCCTTTCAAATTTCGCGCATTTAAAATTTTTCTCCTAAGCTGTTTGCCCAACATTCGGATTAGGCAAGCATAGCAAGAGCCGCCAGCCTTATTCAGGGCTTAATAGAATTTGCTTGAAACCAAATGCTCAAAAAAATGTCTGCTACTGTGACTTTTTTACTTTAAAACTTTAGGCGGTTAGTTAGATCAATTCTTTCTATTGATTTAAGGCTTAACTCGTATAACGAATATAGCCGGTTTCTGAGTCTTCTATGTCTGTCGATCATCGCTAAAAGATGCTCCTTAATGCCTGTAATCGTGTGTTTTCTTCAGTTCGCCCAGGCTATCCAAGGCTATAGAACGTTTGCTTTTATAAACCTAATTTAATGCGCTTTTTCAGTCTAATTCTTACACTCTACTTTTTTCTTTAGCCGCCGTTAACTTTTCTTGCATAGGAAAGTTAATGCACTTTGTTGGTTTGAATATGCATTGACTTAAGGATTGGAAATCAGCACAGAGCTAATTTCCGCATTTTGTGACAACGCGACCAAGTCGGAAGCGAATCACGTTAACAAGGAGTTTTGGCTATGCCACAAATTATAAATACCAACATCGCGTCGCTTACCGCACAGCGCAATCTAAATAAATCACAATCTGCCAATCAGCAGGCTTTGAGCCGATTGTCTTCTGGTCTTCGAATTAATAGTTCGAAAGATGACGCTGCAGGTCTTGCGATCTCAACTCGCTTCACCTCACAGATCAAAGGTCTGGGTGTTGCTATTCGAAACGTTGGAGACGGTGTGTCTCTGGCGCAAACTGCTGATGGTGCATTAGGCACTATGACGGACAACCTGCAGCGAATTCGCGAACTGTCAATTCAATCTGCCAACGCTACAAACAGCGACGTTGACCGAGAAGCTCTGCAGGCTGAGGTAACTCAGCTAGTTGCAGAGATTTCTCGCACAGGCGAGCAAACTACGTTTAACGGTATCAAGCTCTTAGACGGCAAGTTCGATGCCACATTCCAAATTGGTGCTAATGTCGGTGAGACAGTAAGTTTCGGCATTGCGGCATTGACGGCTGAATCATTGGGCGGCGGCAAGTCTGCCGGTGTAAGCGCGCTGGGATCGTCTAATGCACTAGCTAACGGTGACCTAGTCATCAATGGCGTGGTAATCGGCGCATCTACTGCAGCCGATGACAGTGCCTCTACTTCCAATGCAGCGGCTAGCGCCATCTCTAAAGCAGCGGCTATCAATAAGGTCTCAGATCAAACAGGGGTAGAAGCCCGTGCTTTGACCAACATAGCAACTGGTAGTGCACAGCAAGCGACTTCAGGTGGCGCTAATGCATCATCTGGTACTATCGTGCTTAACGGTGTCGATATTGCCTTATCCACTGGTGATGTTGATCAGGCTGCGGACCGCTCTTCTGTGGTTACCGCAATCAATGCCCGCTCCGCAGAAACCGGCGTGGTGGCTCGAGATGAAGGCAACTCAGCCGGTGGTATTACCCTTGAGGCTGCTGACGGCCGTAATATTTCCCTAGAATTCGCCACAGGAAACTTATCCGCTGCTAGCACTGGATTAACCTCCAATGCGGTGACTGAGGGTGGTTTCACTCTGACATCGGTTAACGGTTCTTCACCAATTTCTATTACTGCCGGAACCGGTAGCCTTAGAAATGCTGGTCTAGTTGAGGGCACATTCTCAGCCAACACGGCGGCGGTAAATACCACCTCACGTTCATCACGTGCGGAAGTAACCTCAGACGTTGGCAACACCGGTCCATTGGCTGCCACTATTACTGGCGGTGAAGCAGTAGACCTGACCAATGCTAACTTCTCCGGCGCGGCATCTACCTTTGTTCTTGAAATAACTGGAGCTACAAGCTCGTTCGAGAACGGCACGGCAACGGTTACTTTAGATCAAGATTACCGTGGCGGAACTCTGCAGGCCTTTGTTGATGACATTAATGAAGACTTATCTGGCAATATCGCTGCTGAGGCCTATATCGCCGACGGCGATAAACTGGCTTTCCGTCGAACCTCTGCTGAGGCGGGCGATATCCAGCTTAAGACTATTACCGTTAACGGTGCTGTACCAGGCGGTGCAACCACTGCTAGATCAGCACTAGGTCTGCAGGGTACTGATACCCTTGGCGCTGTCACTACACTTGATAGCGACACTAACGTAGCGCGTGGTGGTCAAGTGGGCCGAGCTGCACTGACGGGTACTGCCGCGGTGAATGCATCAATCACGGGCAACGCTAATTTTGTAGCCGCAGACTATAGCGGTGTGGGCAATGCGGCATCTTTCGATATCGTTGTTGCTGGTGCAACGACGGCATCTGACAACGGTTCCTACACGGTAACTGTAGATACTGACTTTACCAATGCGCTTTACTCTGGCTTCCAATCAGATCCAGCTGATGCCGATCGCCTATTGGCTGAGCTCAATCAAGATATAGCTGACGCCGGCGCCGGTGATATTGTCGAAGCGAAATTCAACGACACTCGCACGCGTTTAGTTTTAGAGCGCAAGACGGCCGAAACTGGCGGTTCAATCGCGGTTGATAACTATGTCTCAAGCGGAGTCACAGCGGCTACTCAGGCGACAAACTTTGGTTTTACTGCCGGCCGCGTTAGTACCGATGGTACGGCTAACAGCACTATTGGTGCTGATGCTAAAGCGCCAGGTGCCGCTGATGCGGTAGGCGGTACTGCAATCGGTATCGATACTGACAGCGCTCTGATCAACGGTGGTTATGACAATGTAAATGGCGATGGCAGATTTTCAGAATTTTCAGCGGATGAGGCGGCGGTTCTGACTGGCGCAACACCAGCTGGCGGCTTTGACTACTCGGCCAATGCGGCTGCAGCTGCTATCACCGCATCCACGATCACTAACGTGGGTACTGGATTCGCATTCAGTGGTGCAAATGCAACCTTCGACCTAACGGTCAATGGTACGACAGAGACCGTGACAGTTGACTCTGACGCTGCTTTGGGTATTGCTAACTACGTAACGTCAGTTCAGACGGCAGTTAATACAGCGTTTGGCGCCGGTGTAGTGACAGTTGGCAATGCGACCAATGCATTGACATTTACAGATGCCAGCGGCGCTGATGGTCTGCAATCAACAATTTCTATCGCCAATGCTAATGCCACAGCAATCGCCGAATTGGACTTAGCAGATGCAACTGCAACAGGTGAGAGTGATGAAACTCAGTTTGTTGTTAACGATGGTACAACTAGCGTCACCGTGCTTTTGGATGCTGACTACACCAACATCGCAGGTTTAACCGAAGAGATTAATACTCAGTTAGCCGCCGGTGGCAGCCTTGCTGTTGCTTCAGACAACGGCACTGCCCTGAGCATAACCTCTAGCGTAATAGGTTCAAGCTCGTCGGTGACAATCAGCAGTCTGGTGGAAGACACTGCCAGCACTGGCATAACCTCTGGTTTTTCAGACGCTACTGATGCAGGCGCGGACGGCAACTACAACCTAACGTTTAACGTTGGCGGTGTTAATACCACTATCGATCTTCGAAATGCGCCAGATGTGGGTGGTAATGCTTACACTACAGCAGCTGGTGGTGGTGCGGTTATCGCTTCTTACATCAATTCTGTTTCTGGTTTAGATGCAAGTTTTAATGCCTCAACTAACCAATTCACGATTGGTGCTACTGACGGTGATTCAGACCTCACCCTAGTGAACGGATCGTCCAGCGCGTTGGAGTACTTGGGCTTGTCAGCAGGCAGTTTCGAGAACACCGAGGCTATCACAGGCACTGAGACTGTAGCTGCAGTTAACCTGAACTCTTTGTCAGAAGGTGATTTGAAGATCAATGGGGTAACCATTTCTTCGTCAAGTGCGTCTGCCGATACGGCGTCTAGTTCATCAGCTAACTCAAGCGATAAGGCAGCCAGCGGTATCGCCATTGCTGCCGCTATAAACGCTTCATCCAGCGAGACAGGTGTTAGCGCTAATGTGAATGCCACGGTTGTCGACGGTGGTGATACCAACACAGGAACTACTGCAAGAGCGGCTGACGGTGATCAAGGCGTGGTTTATATTAATGGCTTCGCCACTAATACGCTGAGCCTGGGTACTGATACAGAAGCTAACCGAGCCGATGCTATTGGCGCGATCAATAAGATCAGCGGTCAAACCGGTGTTACCGCATCGGATGCCGGTGGCTATATGCGCCTTACTGCAGCCGATGGCCGCAATATCTCAGTAGCTATCGATAGCAAAGGCACTAGTTTCTCAGGTGACAATATTGGTCTTAGCGCATCGAAAGACGGTATCGGTGAAGCCAACTTTAGCGAGGCTGGCAACAGCTACGCTACAGTGGCTGAAACTACAGCGTCAACTGTGACTTTAACCTCTGCAAAAGAGTTCACTATTGCAGCGGGAACTAATGGCACCCAAGGCCTGCAAGGCTTAGGTCTAGTGGCGGGTACTTACGGTGGGTCGGAAGACGGTCAATTCCTAGCGGATATCGACATCAGCACGGTAGAAGGTGCAGAAGCCGCTATCTTAGCCTTGGATAACGCCATCGCAACAGTTAGTTCGCAGCGTGCTGACCTAGGTGCCATTCAAAACCGCTTAGAATCAACAGTGGGCAATTTGACGGTAACAGCAGAGAACCTAACTGCTGCTAACTCTCGAATCCTTGATGCTGACTTTGCGGTAGAGACAGCCGAGTTATCAAGAAGCCAGGTGCTACAGCAGGCCGGCATCTCGATTCTTTCTCAGGCTAATGCATCGTCACAGCAGGTCTTGTCGCTACTTCAGTAAGCTAGAAGTTGATATCCGGACTTGGTACAGCTGCTGGCTTAGCCCTTGGGTTAGGTCAGCAGTTCAATTAGACGAGGCGCGTCATGGCTAATATTAAGCAATCTGATGTGGCATCTACTAAGCAATCTTCCGGAAGTTCGATCGCAAAAGCGGCAGCGAGCGGCAAATTATTGCCGGTCGCGACGCTTTATCACGTTACACCTGATGGGTCTGATTCTCGCGCCAATGGCATTGAGCCACACAGTGAGCAGGGAGAAACAGAATCAAAGCAGGGCAAATCAATGGTTTTAGCAAATAAACAGAAACCTGATTTGAGTGGCGATAGTGAGCAAATCCGGAACCGGACGATTGTGTCTGCAGTCACTAAGCTCAATGATTTCGTGCAAAATGAAAAACGCGATCTAGAGTTTGTAGTGAAAGACGAAGCAGGAGTCTCGGTAGTAAAAATCACTAACAGAAAGTCTGGTGAGCTTATAAGGCAAATCCCAGGCGATGAAGTAATTGATCTGGCACGTAAATTGAATGATCTAGAACCACTACGGTTGTTTAGTGCCCAGGTTTAGTAAATAAAAGTAAGATTATTCGTCAAAAGCGAATTACCTGGCCGGCTGCGGTGCGAGCTCTAACAGAGCAGAATTTTTTCTAAAACATGGAAAAGACTCATCGCATCACTGCCGGTTTTTTATTGGCTTGGTATTGAACCAACACACAGAATTTAAGCCAGCATCGCCATGGAAGTGGTTTTGTTTAAGCAAAGGCAGGGACGCAGATGGCATCCATCCAATCATTGGGCATAGGGTCAGGCTTGTTAACCAACGAGCTGGTTGACGATATTATTGCCACAGAGCGAGAGCCCACTGAAAATCGCTTGGATGCGGAACAGGCGCTGCTTGAGGCGCGTATTTCAGCCTACGGCGAAATCAATGCATCGGTCAGTGCGTTCAGCAGCGCGCTACAAAGCCTATCTCTGCCTTCTACATTTAACGCCAGCACCGCATCCTCTACCAACGAGTCTGCAATTACAGCCACTGCCAGCTCTGTTGCCGTGTCAGGCAGCTATATAGTTGAGGTGGACGCACTCGCTTCATCCCATTCATTGGCCACTGGCGCCTACGAAAATTTGGATGACACCATTGGCACTGGGTCTTTGACATTTCGTTTCGGTACTATTGCGTTCGATGACGAAGGCGCTTACCAGAGTTTTGCTCTCAATACCAAATCGTCCACCAAAACAATTGCCATCAATTCTACTAACAACACCTTAGCAGGGGTGCGCGATGCGGTTAATAATGCCGACTTCGGCGTGCAGGCCAGCATTATTGATGATGGCTCTGGTTTCCGTTTGTTGCTTACCTCAAAAGACAGTGGGGCAGCAAACTCACTTGAGGTCGTAGCTACCGGCGATAGCGGTATTCGTTCTCTAAACTACAATCTGGCGAGTGAATCTCTCTCACTTAACGCGGTCACCGAGTCAGGCACTGTTGATCTTTCAGATGGCGGGGGCTTAGCAGGGCTAGGTAAATCTTTCCGTTTAAGTTACAGCGGCGTTGAGCTGGAAATCAATGTGACATCAGACCCGGCCATTGATACCAGTGTTGAGGCGCTGGCTGCAATTCAATCGGCAATAAATGACCAGCTGGTTGCCAACGGTTTTTCCAGTGGCGATGTTATTGCAGTTAGCAGCAACGACCGTTTGAGTTTTGAAACCCTTGCCCAAGGTGAAGACGTTAGCCTTGAAGTATTGAGTGAGGGCAGTGCTCCTGCCATTGTTGGTGCGGGTAGCTTGAGTGATGGCTTCGATTTCGCCAGCAACAATGCGACATTTAGCCTAGCAGTTGACGGCGCCGCCGCAGTCGCTGTAACCGTCTCAACTGCCACCGCTACAGCCGCGGAAACCCTAGCTGCAGTTACTGCCGCTCTCACAGCGGCTGGTCTGGACGGTGATGTCGTGGCCGAGCTTAGTGACGACGATGAGTTGATTTTTAGGCGGACTCAATCTGGGGCAGATAAATCTATCGAAATAAGTTCACTGGATGTTAGCGGCTCAGCTGCCTCTGGCGAGCTGGGCTTAACAGCTGTTAGTGCTACAGGGTTGGGTGGCTTCGGTCTTAACGTGGCCCAAGGCGAGGTTAACGGTTCGTCTCGGCTGCTGCAGACTATTCAAGGATCTGATGCCAGCCTCAGAGTGAATGGCCTTAGAGTGACTCGTGACTCTAATTTGGTAGCCGGGGTAATAAGTGGAACAACGTTAAACCTGCGGTCGGTGACAGCTGGCCCGGTTACCCTAGATGTCAGTAAAGATGTAGAGGCGCTTACTGATAATATTCAGGGTTTCGTCGATGCCTACAACGAACTAAAAAGTTTGTCCGATGAATTAACAGCATTCGATCCCAATGCGGGAGAGAACGGTCAAGGATCGCTGCTTATAGGAGACTCAACCCTACGGACAATTGTTTCGAGCGTGAATGGCTTGTTGCGTTCAGCGGTTAGTGGGCTGTCTGGCAATATTCGATCGCTGTCTGAAGTAGGTATTTCTACTAACCAAAACAACCGCTTTCAGCTAAGTTTTGATCGCAATGTCTTTGCCGAAAAATACAACCAGTCGCCAGATGTAGTGAAGGCGCTGTTTGCCAATGCGGGCAATACCGATGATTCACAGATAGATTTCGTAAGTTCTAATCGACAAACTGTTCCCGGCAGTTACGACGTTGAAATCACGGCATTGGCAACGGTGGGCAGTTATCGCGGTCTTTCAACACCCGCCCTGGCGGCCGGCAATATTGTAATCGATGCCGATAACGACAATTTCTCATTGGTCTTAAACGGGATCGCGGCTGATATCACATTAAGTCAGGGTAGTTACGCTACTGCCAATGATTTGGCTCAACAGATACAGCTGCAAATCAATAGCGATTCAGTTTATAAAACGGGCAATCACTCAGTCACGGTTGTTTATGAAGCCAGTGATAATCGCTTCGTACTTGAATCTAATGTGTTCGGAGCCTCATCAAACATTACATTCACAGCGGCAGACGCTGAGTTCGCAGACAGTTTTGGCTTAATTCAAGCTGGCCAAGGTCCGTTTCAAGGTAACCAACTGGGCGGTCTTGCTACAGCCACCGGCGCCAGCAGCGAAAATTTCAGCAGTGCTGTGGTGCTTGATGCCGATACCAGTTTCGAGCTTTCTATCGGCGGTTTGAGCACGGGCTTGCTAACTATCCCAGGTTCATCAGCATCGCCGATAAGCTATGGGACTCCGGATGATTTGATTGCGGCGATTTCCTCACAAATAAATACAGACGGGGTTTTTCTAGCCAAACCGGCCTCTACCCTTGCGGGTGAGGTTTTAGTTGCTGGCAGTGATTTCTCAGCGGTTAATCGCTCGTTTTCTCTCTCGGTCGATGGCGGCGCGACAACTGTTGCAGTGTTAGTTGACGGTAACTCTGCCACTACCTCATTTGGGGGCGCAACTCCGGGAACTCTTGCTAATACTCTGGCGGCCGTCCAGTCCAGCATCGACAGCACCGCGCTCAATGGCGTGGTAGTCGCCTCGTTGAATGCCAACAATCGGCTAGTCTTTTCAACCTTGGCAACAGGCCAGACGCAAACCCTTGCTGTCAGCAGCAACGGCTCCGGCGCACGCTTTAGCGGCAGCTCTACTCTAAGCTCTGGGTTTGACTTTTCTGCCTCAGCTGCGAGTTTCGATATCGCAGTTGACGGCGAAGACGCCATCTCTATAGCCATCGACAGCACAACTAGCAGTGTCAGTGAAAGCGTGGCGGCAGTTCAAGAAGCTTTAAATGATGCTGGCCTTGGCGGCAGAGTTACAGCGTCTGTGGACGGCAGCGATCAATTGATACTAAGCCGCACCTCGGCTACCGGCACTAACACTAGTATTGAGCTAGCTAATGTCAGCGGCAGCGCCTTGACCGAGCTTGGTTTGTCGGCAGGGGTAGAGACTGGGCTTGATGGCTTCTCCCTGTCACTGGGGTCGAAAAGCGGACGCGATGCAACCGACGTTGCCATTAGCTACGTCTTTGACGATGGGACGAACCTGGGTCGTTTGGTCTTTAGCAGCAGCGACAACGGCGCGGTAGTCGAATTTGATAACGTCAGCACCAGTGCGGCAACTAAGCTGGGGGTGTTTATTGGTGACGGCACCGTTAAGACCTCAACCGCGGGCCTCAATGTGGCGGGGAAAATAAACGGCATCGAAGCCACCGGTTCTGGGCAATTACTGCGTGCCGGAACTGGTAACACACCGGCCAAACCGGGTTTTTACCTGAACAATGCCATCGGCAATCTTGCCTCAAGCACGACCAATGACTCATTTACCATAACAGTCGACGGCGTCACTTCCTCCGAGATCAGCCTGGGCACCATAATCAATACCAATACCACTGCAGTTGCAGCAAGCCTGCAGGCGGCCATCAACGGTAATCCAGCTCTTTTGGCAGCAGGCATTGGTGTCAATGTTGAGTTTGATTCGCGCACCGGCGGATTTGGCATCATCTCCCGCACCACGGGACCAACCTCCAACGTTAGTATTGGCTCGGTAAGTGGTAATGCTGGCACGATTTTTGGCTTTGCTCCTGGAATAGGCGTGCGCGGCGCTCAGGGAACCGCAGCCCGAGGTTTGCCCGATGCATCTGCTGGACTGAGTCTTAGAGTCACAGGCGGCGCTCTCGGCAGCCGCGGCAGCGTTAGCTTCGTTCGTGGCATTGCCGATCAGCTGGATAAGCTACTGGACTCGTTTTTAGATAACAACGGTCTGTTAAGAAATCGCACTAGCTCTTTGAACAAGGAGTTGGAGGGGATTGCCGACGAACGCGCGAGTTTAGCCACAAGGTTGCAAGCCTCAGAAGATAGGCTGAGGGCTTCTTTTCTCGCCAATGACCTCATAATTTCGAATTTAAACACCACGGCAGACTTTCTATCGTCCCAGTTAAGACTGTTAGAAGGCCTGTCGACTCCCAATAAAGATGATTAACTATTCACAAGGAATCAAGTGATGTATTCAAACAAAATGGCATTAGCGCAATACAAAAAAATCGACAATGAATCTGCTGTTAACGGGGCGTCGCCCCACGCACTTATCCAGATGCTAATGAAAGGCGCTTTAGATCGGATGGCACAAGCACGGGCGGCATTCGAATCGAAAAACATCGAACAAAAAGGTGTGCTGTTAGGCAAATCGATTTCAATTATCGCGGGTTTACAGGCCAGTTTAGATAGCGAGAAGGGTGCCGATGTGGCTGCCAACCTAGACAGACTTTACGACTACATGCAGCGACGGCTGCTGGAAGCAAATGTAAAAAATGATATGACAATGGTTGAGGAAGTCTCTGGCTTGCTAGCGACTATAAAGACTTCTTGGGATGCCATTGCGCCGGCAAATTAGCTCAGTCACCCAGCGCCTTGGTTGGTTGCCATCAACAATCGGGCAATTAACAAGATCTGGGAAAATATCTCTCAAAAAAGACTAAAAACCGTCTACAATGATCACTGGTTGAAGGCGACGCTTCCGGCCGCCCTGTAGAATCATCCATTAGATGGTTCAGCAAGGCCCTAGGCACTTGGATTATTAATAGCCCAGACGCCGAACTCGCCTTGTTATTTTAGCAGTCGCTCCGAGTAGTCTAATGGTTGACGGTACAAAAATACTTCTTATCAACGACAATGAGCGTTCTCGCCATGATGTGGAAACGGTTTTGGCGTTTCTTGGCGAAGATGTAGTTTCTGCGACGTCCCTAGATTGGCATGCCAAGGCAACTGCAGCAGTCAAAAAATCGGAACAATTCAGCGTTGCCTTAATTGGTAACTGCGAGCGTTTAAGTTTGGATAAGCTGCTTGGTGATCTCTATCGTTGGGAAGCCGGGCTGCCTTACGTGCTGGTTGGCGTAACCCAACTGCCAAGCTTTTTAGCGCCGGAGATCAACTCTCGCATCACTGCCACTCTGAACGATTCTCTAAGTTACCAACCTTTGTTAGATGCCCTGCACAAGGCGAAGCTGTTCCATGAGCACTTCAACCGACTGAAGGATTTCGATGGGGTAAAAGACTACAATATGTTTCGAAGTTTGGTTGGCAACAGCGAGGCCATCAACAAAGTCAGGCATATGATGGGGCAGGTTGCGAACACTGAAGTGAGTGTGCTCATTACCGGGGAATCAGGTACTGGCAAGGAGGTGGTTGCGCGCAATCTGCACTTAAATTCTTCCCGTGCCGACAAGCCATTTGTTCCGATTAACTGTGGTGCTATCCCGCGGGAGCTTTTAGAGAGTGAGCTATTTGGCCACGAAAAGGGTGCGTTTACAGGCGCAATATCCTCAAGAGCAGGCCGCTTTGAATTAGCCGAAGGCGGCACATTGTTTCTGGATGAGATAGGCGACATGCCGCTCAATATGCAGGTTAAACTGCTGCGGGTGCTGCAGGAACGTAGCTATGAGCGAGTCGGCGGTGTGAAGACTATGCAGACAGATGTGCGGATATTTGCTGCGACTCACAAAGACCTAGAGACAATGATAGATCGTGGTGATTTTCGCCAAGATTTGTATTACCGCATCAACGTGTTTCCAATTGAAATGCCCTCACTGCGCGAGCGGCCTGAGGACATTCCTTTGCTGCTGAATGAATTAATTACCATCATGGAAGCAGAAAAACGGGGGTCCGTCCGCTTTAACTCAGGTGCTATTTCCTCGCTGCGACGTCATCCTTGGTTAGGCAACGTGCGAGAGTTGGCTAACTTAGTCGAACGGATGGCGATCATTTACCCTCATGGCATCGTTGGTGTAAACGATCTGCCGAAAAAGTTCCGCCACCTGAGCGATGCCGAAATATCATTGGGCAGTTGCGATGGTTTTAGCGGTGCCGCACCCATGCTTGAAAACCAAGAATCTAAAGGCGACGGCGACCCCTTGCTGCCGTTAAACGGCTTGGATCTAAAAGAGTATTTGGCCAATTTGGAAAAAGACCTTATCGAACAGGCTCTTGATGACAGCGGCGGTGTGGTGGCGCGGGCTGCCGACAGATTGAATATTCGAAGAACCACTCTGGTTGAAAAAATGCGCAAATATGCTTTGCTAAAAAAACAGGAAGGCTTAGAGCTTGACGATGAAGCAGATGCGCCAAGCGATGCCCAGTCGAATGAAATCGGCTCGGCTAAAGCCTAAGCAGCTACTGGCCAACAACAACTTCACCATCGACCACTGCGGATTCTAGCTCCAACACTATCGATACGCCGCTGCTGAGCTGTTCAATCTTAACCAGCAAGAAGTTCCAGTCTTTTGCCAGCCAAATAGTCGTAGATTTAGCATCATCATCTCGCACTCTCACTAGCCGGCTGCAATTTAACAGACCCACCGGTGTGGCTAGAACTTCCTCGCCCTCAATTCTAAAACGTTGGACGTCGATTTTATCGCCGTCAATTATTGGCACAGCGACTTCCGTGGGGCCATCTTGCGCTAACATCATCTGCAGCGCAGCTTGATAGCTCAATGGGTCTTGTGTGTTAGCTGCCAACGGCAGTGTCCAGCTGTCTGAATCTTCAGAACTCGAAGCAAGCGATGCATCCCAATCAAATACGATAGCTTTACTTTCGCGGCCTAACCCTCTCAAAACATAGCTATAAGACTGTGGTTGCAGCGTTGAATCAGTCACAGCGAAAACCGTGCTCTCATCTAAAGACGCCAGCTCGGTGCCGGCAAACTCCGCGACCAAACGGTTGCTTAACTGATACAGGCCGTCGCTGGTCAGGGCAAGAGTTCGAATAGCAGAGGCTTTTAGGCCATTGGCTGATGCTGTGTAGCGAGCCGAATAGTCTGCCAGCTCAGCGGCGCTTAGGCTGCTGGAGTAAAAACTAAAGAGTAGGGTAGCAATGCTGGCGAGGGTCTTCATTGGGGCAGTGATTCTAGGCCAACGCCAGTTTGCGGTAACGGCTGGCCATCGAGATTTGCCTGTCCATTCACCATTGCAACACGTCCGCTGGCAATGGCTTGGACAACAGCAGGGTAGAGTCGATGTTCAGCGGCGGCAACCCGGCGCCGGAGCGAGTCGGCATCATCGCCAGGTTTGATTGCGACAACTGCTCTGGCAATCACCGGGCCGCCATCGAGTTCTTCAGTCACAAAATGCACCGAGGCGCCGTGTTCGGTATCTTGGGCATCGAGTGCTCTTTGGTGGGTATTCATGCCGGTGTACTTCGGTAAAAGTGAGGGATGAATATTAATCAAACGGCCACTGAAGTGGTTAACAAACCCAGCGCTGAGGATGCGCATGAAGCCGGCAAGAATAACTAACCGAGGCCGGTATTGATCAATTATTTCCTGTACCGCCACGTCAAAGGCTTCGCGGTTGCTGAAGCGTGTGTGGTCAACGACGTGGCTGGCGATAGCAGCAGCTTGTGCACGCTGTAAACCCAAGGCGTCGGCTTTGTTCGAAATGACAGCGATGATGGTGAAATTAGAGTTAGCGCTGGCCTCTATCAAGGCCTGCAGATTACTGCCGTTTCCAGAGATTAGGACAACTACTTTGCAGGGGTCGGCACTCATAGTTGTTGCTTAACTGTACTCAACTGGCGCGTCAGCCTCGCCTCTACTGACAATGGTGCCAATGATAAAGGGGGTTTCGCCGCTGCCGGTTAAGGTTGCTAGAGCGATATCGACGTCTGCGCTGGCTACACACACAATCATGCCTACGCCACAGTTAAATGTGCGCAGCATTTCACTGTCTGCAACCTGACCCTGCTGCTGTAACCAAGCAAATACCTCAGGGCGACTCCAGCTGCGGCTGTTAATTTCCGCCTTGGCATTGTCCGGCAGGACTCGGGGTAAGTTTTCAGTAATGCCGCCGCCAGTGATATGGGCAATAGCATGGATAGAGATTTCACGGCTTAGTGCTTGCAGAGCTTTGACATAAATTCGAGTTGGCTGCAGCAGGGCCTCACCTAAGGTGGTCTCGCCTAAGGCTGAATTGAGGCTCTGGCCGCTTCTTTCGATAATTTTTCGAATCAGTGAATAGCCGTTGGAGTGGGGGCCCGATGAGGCAAGTCCAATGAGCGTGTCGCCGATTGCAACTTTCTTCTGATCGATAATTTCACTTTTTTCGACGATGCCAACGGCGAAACCTGCCAAGTCGTAATCTTCGCCGCTATACATGCCGGGCATTTCTGCCGTTTCGCCACCAATGAGCGCGCAGCCTGCCTGCTTGCAGCCTTCACCGATACCCGTCACTACCGCTACGGCGTTGTCGACGTTTAAGCCGCCAGTAGCGTAATAATCGAGAAAAAACAGTGGTTCTGCGCCACAGACAACCAAATCATTGACGCACATAGCAACCAAGTCGATGCCAATGGTGTCATGCTTGTTGAGTTCCATGGCCAGCTTAAGTTTGGTCCCCACACCGTCTGTGGCGGAAACCATTATTGGTTCACGGTATTTGGTGGGTATGCTGCACAAAGCGCCAAAGCCGCCAAGATCTGACATCACCTCAGGTCGATTGGTGGCTTTGGTCACGTGTTTAATGCGATTTACTAGCGCGTTGCCCGCATCGATATCAACACCTGCATCTCGATAGGTGAGAGGAGTGTTAACAGGAGTAGAATTTGACTCGTCATTCGATGCCATTAAAGGTCCGCCTTGGGGGTATGTCGATGGCGTGCTAATAGGAGCCCGCCGTTTTTTGCTGGGCCTTATTTTATCAAGAAGCTGGCTGATCGTCAGTGAAAAATTACGACTTTAACCATTTCAATCAGGCTGTAGATTAGGTGCGAGTTGTTGAAATGCAGTATTATTCAGCCCTATGAGCAGCTCATTAGTTAAGTCATTGCGCCAAATTGCTTCAGGATTAGCCAGCGGGTTTTTGGTTGCCTGGGTTTTGCTGCCATTTGATACGTCGGCGCTCCAAGTGACCGGACTGTATAGCCACCGAATAAAAGTGGCTAACGAAAGTGACAGCGAAAGGAGGCGGGCCTTTGCAGAAGCTTTAGCGGCCGTAATCACCAAGGTGACCGGTGATGAGCGCTGGCTGTTAGACCCAGCGATAGTGGCTGCGGTGGGCAGAGCACAAAGTTTTGTGGAGGAGTTGGGCTACGAAACCGAAACTGTAGTTGTGCCTTTAGAGACTGACATTACGACCCCCCCTGCTGATAGTGATAGCGATAGCACAGCGCAGTTGGGGCCGCAGCGGCCTGCTCAGGCTGTGCAAGATCCTCCTGTAGCACTCACCACGACGATCGAACAGCGCTATATCAACGTTAATTTTTCGCCGGCGTTAATCAATGAGCTGTTAGTGCAGGCCAATATCCCTGTTTGGGGCAGTAACAGGCCCAGCGTATTGGTGTGGATGGTGCTGCAAAACGAAGTGGGTGAACGCACTTTTTTGAGCAATGAGTCTAATCCTGAGATAGTTAGCATTATCCAGGCCTTCGCAAAAGAGCGAGGTTTGCCAATAATATTCCCTGTGTTTGACTTTGAAGACAGGCGTAACCTGCCCCTAGATGTAATTTGGGCGTTAGATTTGGAAGCCATGCGTGCAGGCAGTGCGCGCTATGGTGCAGACAGCATTCTAACCGGCCGACTCCACTTTACCGCCGGCGGGGAACTCGTTGGCTTGTGGCAGTTCGATTTTCAAGGTGAATCAGAACGCTTTGATGGATTCGATTCAGACCTACAAAGCTATCTTACAAAGCCATTGGGCCGGGTCACAACACAGCTGGCCAATTACTTCGCCATTGTACCGGAAACGTCAGCCTCACAATCCATCGTGCTACGGGTAGAGGGCATGCAAGACCTGCAGGACTACTCGGCATTGATTAGCTATGTGACCAGCCTGGGCTTGGTAGAAACTGTGACGTTGGGCTCTATTGATGGCCAGCGCATGGATATCAGTATCAGTTTACTGGGAGACACCCTCCAGCTGTCTGAACTAATCGCCTTAGATCGAGATCTGCTTCCTATCCAAAGCTCTGACGTCGCCAGTGCATCACTGCTGCACTACCGTTGGACCCGCTGAGGCAATAGATGCTCACCCCTAATCAACTGACATTGGCGGTCAAGCCCAACGATGATTCATGCTTCGAAAATTTTTTTGTAAGCCAGCAGAATCAGCAGTTGGTTAATCGCCTTAACAGTATTCGCGACACAAAAGAACTGGTTTACTTATGGGGGGCGCCTCAAGCAGGTAAGTCTCATTTGTTGCAGTCGGTGGCGGCAGGCAGCGCCGAATCATTTTATTTAACGTTACAAGACCATAAGGCGATTCACTGGCGGTTGCTAGAAGGATTACATGAATTATCAGTGGTCTGCCTTGATGACGTCCAGCTTATTGCCGGAGATAGAGATTGGGAAACCGCAATTTTTGATCTTTATAATCGGATCAGAGAGTCTGGTTCTAGCTTGATAATAGCGTCTAACGTGGCACCTTCAATTTTACCTGTCGAGCTCAGAGATCTGCAATCTAGACTGCAATCAATGTTGGTCTATCATTTAGCGAATCTTAACGATGATGAGAAAAAAAGCGCGCTGCAGCTGCGCGCTAGCCAGCGCGGGTTTGAGTTGAACGACTCGGTAGCCAGCTATATTATGACGCGGGCAGGGCGAAGTTTTGACGACCTGATGAAAGTACTCGATGCGCTCGACGACAAGACACTAGAAACCCAGCGGCGATTAAGCATTCCCTTGGTGCGAGAAACTCTCGGCTGGTAGCCCTCGCCTATATATTGACTTGAAAATGAGTCTTAAAACCCCGAATAAAAATCACCAGCGCAACAAATAAAACGGTGCATAGAAGAACTTCGGCAATGCCAAGAAACCTTCTAGACGGATCGAAGGCCACTAGCACTGCATGAGTAAAGTAAAGCAACACCACAAAGCACAGCCATCCGTAGGTGCGCAGATGAGTTAAGAACAGGCCTCTAGCGAATATCATGAGTGGGATGGTTTGCAGCAGCCATATAAACACCGCTGCCAAATTTAATTCACCAAATGCGAAGATATTAAACACGCCGAAATAGACGATCAGCAAACAATAACAGCTAAGAACTGTCAGCCGTGCCAGGGCTATTTGTTTAGGCAGGTGGTTTACAATCGAGTCTGCGGGTTGATCCATGAGCTGCTGCTTATTTACCGAATTAAAGTTTGCTGATTTCAATCAGCCCGTTTGCAAGCACACGGCCAATCTGGCAACGCGCTTGCCAAGTGCAAGGCAAAGAACTTCCTCATCTTTTGTAATGTCATTGGTGTTGTCGCTGCCGGCCACGTGGCTCGCGCCATAAGGTGTGCCGCCGCTGCTGGTGTAATTAAGAGCAGCTTCTGTATAAGGAAGTCCAACGTATATCATGCCGTGATGGATCATCGGCAATGCCATAGAAAGTAAGGTGGTCTCTTGGCCGCCGTGCATTGACGCGGTCGAGGTGAATACTCCAAACGGTTTGTCGATCATAGAACCGGATGCCCAAAGCGCACCGGTTGTATCAATAAACACTTTTAACGCACCTGCCATATTACCAAACCGGGTAGGGCTGCCTAGGACGAGACCGCTGCAGTTTCTTAAGTCATCTTCACTGCAGTAGACGGCGCCGCTGTCAGGAACTTCAGGTTCAGTGGCCTGGGTATTGCTAGATACCGAGGGTACCGTCCGCAAGCGGGCCTCTATATTCTGATTTTTTTCGATGCCACGGGCGATAAGCTGAGCCATCTTTTGGGTGGCGCCATAGCGGCTGTAGAACAGCACTAAAACATAAGGACTAGAGTTCATTTGTTGGAGGTCTCAATGAGAGTTAGCACATTTTCAGGCGGGCGGCCGAAGACTGCACGCTCGCCGACAACTAAGATCGGGCGCTGAATTAAAATTGGATGTTGTACGACAATATCCATAATTAGGTCTTCGCTCAGGGTCGAATCTGACAGATCATATTCATCAAACTCTGGCTCACTGGGACGTAGCATTTCCCCAAGGGTGATTCCTAGCTTGGCCATCAAGCCACGAATTTCTTTAGCTGTAAGCGGCTGCTCAAGGTAGTAAACAATGTTTGGGTTTATGTCGTTAGACTCAAGTAATGCCAGCGCAGCTCTAGATTTAGAACAATCGGGGTTGTGATAAAGCGTGTAATTAGACTTCATGGTTTGTACCCTCGCTGGATGAGAAAAATTTTTCGCCACCAAGTTCGCTCTTGGCAATTGACTCCAATTTCTTTTGGAACTCATGCACTCGCAAATACTCTGCGGTTTGATTGCCGGCCTGCATGTCAAAACTATTGATTTTCCGTAGGCTAATCCAAACTTCGACCATGGAGCAATCATCGACAGATTTGGTGGGAACATAACGAGAGGGCTCATCGTTAGTCTGCGTTATCAGCTCCATGGTTTCTAATTCTGTTAGTGCAATATCAATAATTACTGGACTCGCCCCAATCGCATTGGCTATCTCATCAAGACTCAATGGTGATTCACTGTGCTGGAATCGCCCGATTATGATAGCGGCAACCGTTAGGCAGGTTTCTTCGTGCTGGAAAATGCTCAGCAAGGTTTTGCTGCGCCCTGATCGGGCCTTTGCTGGAAATTGATGATAGAACGCGATGCTGCTTCCCACTAACGCCACTAACCAGCCAATGTAGGTAAAGATCATGATGACAATGGCGCCGGCGAAAGCGAGGTAAATCGACTCTCGGGCTTGAGAAACAAAAACTTCTTGAAAAAATGTGCCCATCAGCTTCCATATAATAGTTGTAACTAAACCACCTATAAACGCTGAGCCAAAGTTCACTTTAGTGTTGGGCAAGAAACTATAGGCGAAGGCGAACGCTAACGACATTAATAAAATCGGCGCTACCACGGCGGTGATTTGCAGGATGAAGGCGCCATAACTGAGGTTCTGCAGTAGGCCCTGGAAGAAATTGGTGTTTACTGAAGAAGTAATGCTGATTGAAACGAACAGAAGCAAAGGGCTAACAATGACTGCAAAAAGATATTCGCTTACCCTACTAGACCAAGAGCGACTCTGTTCCACAGCCCAAATGTAGTTAAAGGAAAGCTCAATCTTGCGCATCATATCCAGCACAATGTAGAGCAAAAGACCGACGCTAGTGATGCCGATTAGCTCAACCTGCATGGCATCCACGTAGCCTAAGATTTGCTGAGTTACTTCTTCCTGACGATCTCCCAAAGGCTCCAATAAGGCCATCAGGGTCGGTTCCATGGCGTTGTGCACTCCCAGGCTTTTAAGAATAGCGAAGGTAAGGGCTAGCAGCGGGAAGAAGCCAATGACGGTGGTAAAGACGAGGCTCATTGCGCGTAGTGAGAGCTGACCTTGAATTAAGTCTCTAGCCACGGCGACTAAAATCTGACCGCAGCGAAGCAGGGTTCTTTGCCACAGTGCAAGCGCAGCCGTGTCTTGGCGCCACAGAATGTCGCTGGCTTTAGTTTGCCAGTGGCCGAGAGTTGAATTAAACGACTTTAAGGTAAATGCCATAATTTCGCTGTCATTGGCTTAAAACTGGCATTATACGGGAATAATGCGGCGGCAGCATGGCAAGCGTGCCCCGCCGGAAAACTTAGCCTAGTGGCTGCTTTGCCAACAGCGGGGATCAGTCTTAGCTCGATGGGGCGAAAGCGGCTTATTGCGTGCTTAACAGGCTAGTCAAAAAACTTTCCCCACTGTCTTTATCAATCATGGTCTTCAAACCGCTGCGGCGGTTTAAGTGCTCAATAGAGCCGTCTGCCAATGTGCGAGGCGAAATGACTAGGCGATGGGGTATGCCGATTAATTCAGATTCTGCAAATTTAACTCCGGGGCTGGTCTTTTTATCCCTGTCATCTAGCAGAACTTCAATACCAAGTGCCAACGCTTTGTTATAGAGGCTCTCTGAATACTCAATTACCTGCTCGGATTTGTGGGCATCGATCTGGGTTATGATCAGTTGGAAAGGGGCGATATTTTCTGGCCAAATGATGCCGCGATCATCGTGATTTTGTTCGATGCACGCGGCAACGACTCGTGTAACACCGATGCCATAGCAGCCCATGGTCATTGTGATGGACCTGCCGTTTTCATCCAATACAGTGGCATTTAGCGCTTTGCTGTATTTTTGCCCAAGCTGGAATATGTGTCCTACTTCGATGCCTCTTTTAATATCAAGGGTGCCTTTGCCGTCAGGGCTACCGTCACCGGCTTTCACCTTGCGAATGTCAGCAACCTGCTGGAATTTTATCGAATCGCTCCAGTTGGCGTTAACCAAGTGCTGACCCTCGCTATTCGCTCCGCAGATAAAGTTACTTAAATCCGCCACAGAGTTATCGGCAATAACGGGAATTGTCAGGTCCACAGGGCCAATACATCCTACCGGGCATCCAATGGTTTTCTGTATTAGCTCATCAGTGGCTAATTCAAGTGGGGCAAACACCTGGCTCAATTTTTCTGCCTTTGTCGGGTTTAATTCCTGATCGCCTCTAAGCAGGAGTGCCACTAAGGAATTGGTTTTTTTGCCTTGGTCATCGCAGCTGTGCACGAGCAGGGTTTTTACAATGGAGGCGGCTGGGGCGGCAAAAAACTCAGCAACCTCGTCAATAGTTTTAGCGTCGCCGGTATCAACTTTGGACAGCTCCAAGGGGTCGGCCGGGATATTAGCAGGAGCCACAGTACCGACCGCCATTTCTATATTGGCCGCATAGTCGCTCCCGGAACTAAACACGATTTCGTCTTCGCCAGACTGGGCAAGCACATGGAACTCATGTGAAGTGCTACCGCCTATATTGCCTGAATCTGCAATAACAGGCCGAAAATCCAAGCCTAAACGGCTAAAAATATTGCAGTAGGTTTGATGCATTATGGCGTAGGTTTGGTTGAGCGATTCTTCAGTGGTATGAAAAGAATACGCATCTTTCATTGTGAATTCGCGGGCGCGCATGACACCAAACCGAGGTCGGCGCTCATCCCTGAATTTAGTTTGAATTTGATAAAGATTGGCGGGCAGTTGGCGGTAACTGCTGTACTCATTTCTCACCAAGTCGGTTATGACTTCCTCGTGGGTAGGGCCAAGACAGAAATCACGGTCGTGGCGGTCTTTAAATCTTAAGAGTTCATCGCCCATGGTTTGCCAGCGGCCTGACTCTTCCCAAAGCTGTGCATGCTGGACAACAGGCATAGATATCTCCATGGCACCTGCTTTATTCATTTCCTCGCGAACTATTTGAGTGACTTTTTGCAATACTCTCAGCCCGAGGGGGAGCCAAGTGTATAGCCCGCTAGCAAGCTTGCGGACCATTCCGCCACGTAGCATTAGCTGATGACTAGCGATTTCGGCGTCAGCAGGGGTTTCTTTTACTGTAGCAAGTAGGTATTGACTAGCGCGCATATTCTTTCCCGTAAAAAAGAAAGGCAGCCATAGGCTGCCTTCTGTCGATCAGTATTTAAACAAGCGTAGCTTACAGGGCAAACTCTTTCAGCTTCTTTAAAGGCAGTACTTTAACTCGCGTTGTTGCTGGCTTGCGAGCCACATCCATAGTCTCACCTGGCTTGAAAGGATTAGGTACATTCTTTCTTGCTGGGCGTGCAGGGCGCACTACTGATTTGATCTTAAGCAGACCTGGCAAAGTAAATTCGCCAACGCCGCGCTTCTTGATATGGCGCTCTATGATGACGCTTAACTCGTCAAGAACGGCAGACACTTCCTTCTTGCTTATGGAAGTGTTTACTGAGATTTCGTTAAGAATCTCAGTTTTCGTGTATTTCTTTTGAATAGCGGGTGCTTTTTTTACAGCGACAGTCTTTGCTGCCACAGTCTTGCCTTTAGTTTTTTTAACAGCCATGCCCAATCTCTTTTAAATTTTTAAGTTGTGATTTGTCAGTCTCGCAAGCGAGACAGCTTGAGTTGATGATTTTTTAAAAGTCTAGCTAGGAAACTTTGCCTATCCTGACTCTCAGGGGGTGTATTTATAAAGCATTCAGTTTGTCCTATCAAGTGTTAAGTTCTATAAACACGAATTTCGTTTTAACCGCTAAAAATTAGCTGTTTCGCTTGATTTTACTGTGCATTTATTTAGCGCGTAACGTCGCTGTTTTTAGTGCAATAAGTGTGTGGGAAGGTAACGTACAACCCCGGCTTTTATTCCTGGTGACAACCACTGGTGCAGGATGAATTAAACCGTCAGCGTTAGTTGATTTTTTCTATCGATAGGTCACAAGCTCAGGCTGCGGGGCGACCCTTGGCTAGCTACTTGTTGTTTGTCTGCCCTAGTAAGCAGCAGCCTGACACGAGCGTAAGAAAAAGCTAGCGCCTTGGGAGATGATTTTGCTTACAAAATTGCTGTATTAAAGAAGTGCGAGTAAAAACCCAAATAAGGTATAATCATCGGTTTTTTGGCCACCTGAGGATAGCAACGTCTCGGGATTGATGTACTTTTTACGTTTTGGGGATAGCTAAAAGCATATGCCAATTTATCAATATCAGTGCAGTGAGTGCTCTCATTCGATGGAGGCACTGCAAAAAATGAGTGACGAGCCGCTAAAGGATTGTCCAAACTGCAATAAACCTGGGCTTAAAAAACAGGTCACCGCTGCCGCTTTTCGCCTAAAAGGCGGGGGCTGGTATGAAACAGATTTTAAAACGGGCAATAAGAAACAGTTGGCTGACTCAGACTCAAGTTCGAAATCCACGCCTGAATCGAGTGTCAAATCGAGTGACGCTAAGCCAAAAACAGAAAGCAGCACTGCAACATCAGCGAAGACAAAGACCAGTACCGACAAGTAGTTGGTACTGCCATAAAGGTTCTATATGAACTTTTGTAAACACATTAAAAGGGTTAGAACATATGCGCAGCCATTATTGCGGTGAACTAAACGAAGCTCACAACGGTGAGGAAATAAAACTTTGTGGATGGGTTCACCGTCGACGCGATCATGGCGGGGTCATTTTCCTCGACCTTAGAGATAGAGAAGGCTTGGCTCAAGTTGTTTTCGATCCAGACACGGTTGAGAGTTTTGCGACCGCAGAGCAGGTTCGCAGTGAGTTCGTGGTTCAAGTCACCGGTATCGTCAGACCAAGACCTGAAGGTACCGTTAATGCCGACATGGCCACTGGGCAGATAGAGGTGTTAGGCAAGCAGCTCACCATATTAAACGCCTCAAATACCCCGCCTTTTCAGCTTGACGACCATGCCGCGGTGGGGGAGGACATTCGTCTGCGCTACCGGTACATCGATTTACGCAGACCAGAGATGGCGCAAAGGCTACGCTTTCGATCGAAAGTCACCAATACGGTTCGCAATTACATGGACGCTAACGGCTTTTTGGATATTGAAACCCCGTTATTAACCAAAGCGACACCAGAGGGGGCAAGGGACTACCTGGTGCCAAGCCGGACCCATCCTAACCACTTCTTTGCTTTGCCCCAGTCGCCACAGCTGTTCAAGCAAATCCTTATGGCAGCGGGAATGGACCGCTACTATCAGATTGCCAAGTGTTTTCGCGATGAGGACCTGCGCGCAGACCGCCAGCCAGAATTTACTCAGATTGATGTGGAAACATCATTTATGAGCGAAGAAGAAATACGCGCCATCATGGAGAAAATGATTAGGGAGGTGTTTCAAACCCATATGGATGTGGATTTGGGAGAATTCCCAGTTATGCCTTACAGCGAAGCAATGCGGCTATATGGTTCCGACAAGCCTGACCTGCGGATTGATCTTCAATTTGTCGATATTGCAGAGCAAATGCGGGATGTGGATTTCAAAGTGTTTAGTGGCCCTGCTAAAGATCCGGCCAGCCGCGTTGTCGCTCTGCGAGTGCCTGGCGGCGCTAGCATCAGCCGTAAGGCGATTGATGGGTTTACTGAATTCGTCGGTATTTATGGGGCCAAAGGCCTAGCATGGATAAAAGTTAACGACATTGATGCTGGCTTAGACGGCCTGCAGTCACCCATTATTAAATTTATGCCACCTGAGACGGTAGCCGCGGTAATGGAAAAAGTAGGCGCGCAGACCGGCGATATTATTTTCTTTGGTGCAGACAAGGCAAAAGTTGTTAATGAAGCTTTAGGGGCGCTGCGTATCAAAGTGGCGGAAGAGCTGGGTCTGATTAAGCAAGGCTGGGCGCCGCTTTGGGTGATTGACTTTCCCATGTTTGAGCGCACCAGTGACGGTAGTCTAACCTCACTTCATCATCCGTTTACTGCGCCGGCCTGTAGCGCCGAAGCGCTTGCCGCTGACCCCGAAGCGGCCTTGTCGCGGGCCTATGATATGGTTCTCAACGGCACCGAGTTAGGTGGCGGTTCGATTCGTATTAACAAGCCTGAAATGCAGCGTGAAGTGTTTAAGGTGCTTGGGATCGAAGAAGAGGAAGCCCGTGAAAAATTTGGCTTCCTGCTTGATGCATTGGCGTTTGGTTGTCCTCCTCACGGCGGTATCGCCTTTGGCCTAGACCGTTTGATTATGCTGCTCACCGGCGCGACCTCAATCCGAGATGTAATCGCCTTCCCGAAGACTCAGTCTGCGGCATGCCCACTGACTAATGCGCCAGGGGAAGTCTCAAGCACGCAGCTTAGAGAATTGAATATCAGATTGCGCGAAAACAAAAAGGCCGAGTAAAGCTGGTCGCGTTAGAGGCAGAGTTATGGCGGGTCACAGTAAATGGGCTAACATCAAACACCGCAAAGCCGGTCAAGATGCCAAGCGCGGCAAGGTGTTTACTAAGATTATCCGCGAGTTGACGGTTGCTGCAACATTAGGCGGGGGCAATGTCGCAGACAATCCCCGCTTGCGCGCTACCGTTGATAAGGCGCTTTCTGTCAATATGACTCGGGATACTATCGACCGGGCAATTGCCAGAGGAGCGGGTGCTAACGAAAATGAAAACTTAGAGGAGTTGAGCTACGAAGGCTATGGCCCTGGTGGTGTGGCTATTTTAGTAGAGACTCTGACCGACAATAAAAATAGAACTGTGGCAGAAGTTCGCCATTGTTTCAGTAAGTATGGCGGCAGCCTTGGTACTAATGGTTCGGTCGCCTACCTGTTCGATCGTACCGGTATTATTAATTTATCCGCCAAATGTGACGAAGAACTAGTTATGGATGTTGCTCTGGAAGCCGGCGCTGAAGATGTTGTCAGCAATGACGATGGCAGTACTGATGTGCTGACTAAGCTGGAAACATTTGGCGGAATTCAGGATGCGCTGATGGCTAAACAGCTGGTGCCAGAGTCCGCAGACATGACCATGCTAGCCGCTACCGAAGTGGCGTTGGATTTAGCAACAGCCCAAACCCTGTTGAAACTTATCGAACATATGGAAGAACTTGATGATGTTCAAAATGTTTACTCCAACGCCAGCATATCCCAGGAAATTGCAGCTCAACTTTAACTCGCTCAGTCCAAGCTAGCGCTTTAGACTAATCCCCTAATTTAGGATATTAACCATGGCCATAATTCTGGGTATAGATCCGGGCTCCAGAGTAACGGGCTATGGTCTGATTAACGTTGTGGGCAACAAATTTGAATACGTTGCTTGCGGCTGTATTCGCACCGAGACCAAACTCCTGCCTGAACGGCTAAAAATAATCTATGCCGGTATCAATGAGGTGATTGCGTGCTATTCGCCTTCGCAGTCAGCCATTGAAGAGGTCTTTATGGGGCGCAATGCGCAAGCGGCGCTGAAGCTTGGGCAAGCGCGCGGTAGCGCCATGGTGGCCTGTCTTTCTAATGAGCTGCCGGTATCTGAGTATTCGGCGCGGGCGGTTAAACAGGCCGTTGTGGGCACCGGTGCTGCCGACAAAACCCAAGTCCAGCATATGGTCAAAGCGATTTTACGGATTAGTGATACTATGGCCGAGGACGCAGCAGACGCGCTAGCTGTTGCCATCTGTCATGCAAACACGTCAGCCAGTCTGATAAAAATGGCAGGAGCGAAATCGTTCAGCCGAGGGCGGCTGCGTTAAACTGAAAAGGATGAAAATGTGATTGGGCAATTGCGGGGAAAATTAATTAGTAAGACTCCGCCAGAAGTCATAGTGGATGTAGCTGGCCTTGGCTATGAAGTGCAGGTGCCCATGAGCACTATGTATGAGCTACCGGAAGTTGGCAGCGATATTCTGCTGCATACACATTTTGTGGTGCGCGATGATGCGCAGCTGCTGTATGGTTTCCACGACTTACAGTCAAAGAGCATGTTCAGGTCCCTTATCAAAGTTAATGGCGTTGGGCCGAAAATGGCATTGGGCATACTTTCCAGTATGCAAGCTGACGAGTTCGTGCGCACTGTTAGGCTGAATGATGTAAGTGCAATGGTAAAAATGCCCGGCATCGGTAAGAAAACTGCCGAACGCTTAATTATTGAAATGCGCGACCGCCTAGATGAGTGGGGTGAGAGCAGCACAGCGTTGCCGCGGTCAGAATCTCAATTGGAGATGTCTTCCATTAACAGAGATGCCGAAACGGCGCTGATAGGCCTCGGCTACAAACCTGTGCAAGCGGCGCGAGCAATTGCGCTTGTGTTAAAAAACAACCCAACCGTTGCCGATAGCCAAGAGCTTATCCGTTTAGCGTTGAAGAGTATGGCATAGCATGGAAGAAGATAGATTAATCTCTGGCGCAGCGTTGCCCGCAGAGGATTCGGTCGACAGGGCAATTCGTCCCCTAGTGTTGAGGGATTATATCGGTCAGTCTGCTGTGAAGGAGCAGATGGAGATTTTTATCAGTGCAGCGCGCAATCGGGGCGAGCCCTTAGACCACACTCTGGTATTTGGTCCCCCGGGGCTGGGTAAAACAACACTTGCCAACATCATTGCCAATGAGCTTAAGGTCTCCATCAAAACCACATCCGGTCCGGTGCTAGAAAAAGCCGGCGATCTTGCGGCTATGCTGACTAATCTAGAGTCAGGCGATGTACTTTTTATCGACGAAATTCATCGCATGAGCCCGGCAATTGAAGAAATTTTGTACCCAGCGATGGAAGATTACCAGTTGGATCTTATGATTGGCGAAGGGCCCGCGGCGCGTTCAATAAAGCTAGACTTACCGCCCTTCACACTGGTTGGAGCAACTACTCGGGCCGGGCTTTTAACCTCGCCACTGCGTGATCGGTTTGGCATTATTCAGCGCTTAGAGTTTTACTCAGTCGATGAGTTGTGCAGCATTGTCTCTCGCTCCTCGACTATTTTGGGGGTGCCCATTGATGACGAGGGTGCCAGGGAGATTGCCAAGCGCTCGCGAGGAACGCCGCGTATCGCCAACCGACTGCTGCGCCGAGTGCGAGACTACTCTGAAGTCAAAAGTGACGGTAAAGTGAATCTAGACTCAGCTAGCCGCGCACTGGATATGTTGAGCATCGATAAAAACGGCTTCGATCACATGGATAGGCGCTTGCTTATGACCATGATTGAAAAATTTGACGGTGGCCCGGTGGGCATTGACAGCTTAGCTGCGGCTATTAGCGAAGAAAGGGACACCATTGAAGACGTGTTGGAGCCTTTTCTAATTCAGCAGGGCTTTATAATGCGCACTCCCAGGGGCAGAGTAGTGACTCAATTTGCCTACCGTCATTTTGGTATTAAACCCTCCGCAGCCGTCGCTGATTTATTCGGCGATGACGCCTAAACGCCTGCTGACTTTGTCGCCGACATAATTCGGCCACAATTTACCTTCGATTTGCCTGTATTTATCCTTTGAGGGCTAGTTTTAGTCCCTTTAATAGGTTTTCACAAAACTATTTCGTGAATTGGCCGAAAAACCGATCTGAGATGGCAGATTTCCAATGGAACTTTGCTGTCTTAGTTTGTCTGAGTAATAAGCGAACATCTTTGCAAAATCTGGAGTATTAAAACGTGAATGAATTGAGTCCTCTCCAACTAATACTGGGGGCCAGTCTAGAAGTTCAGCTAGTCATGCTGATTTTGTTGATCCTGTCGATTGTATCTTGGGTCATGATCGTCCAAAGGTGGTTAGTTCTATCAGCAGCGCTAAAAGGTGTCAGCAATTTCGAGCGCCGGTTTTGGTCAGGCATCGATTTGAGTCAGCTGTATAAAGAAGGCAGCCAGATGCAAAAGGACGATATGCAGCTGGTTGGTATGGAGAATATTTTTCGTTCAGGCTTCAAAGAATTTATGCGCTTGAGACAGCAGACTTCTGTCGACAAGGAAGCGATTATGGAAGGTGCTCAGAGAGCGATGCGTGTCGCTTACTCGCGGGAGGAAGAAAAGTTGGAGAAGCACCTATCCTTTTTGGCCACGGTTGGCTCGGTCAGCCCTTACATTGGTTTGTTTGGAACAGTCATTGGCATCATGAATGCGTTCATAGGCTTGGCCAATCAAGCCCAAGCCACGCTCCAAGTAGTGGCCCCTAATATTGCCGAAGCGCTTATCGCCACAGGCCTAGGTTTGTTTGCAGCGATCCCGGCGGTCATCGCCTTTAATCACTACACCGCAGATATTGAAAACATCACTGGCAGCTACATCACTTTTACAGATGAGTTCTCCAGCATTCTGCATCGTCAGATTCACAGTAATTAACACGGTAGATTCTCAAAGCTATGGAAATTATCGTCCGGAAAAAACGCAAGGTAATGGCGGACATTAACGTAGTGCCATACATCGATGTGATGCTGGTATTGCTGATTGTGTTCATGGTGACTGCGCCGCTATTGAATCAAGGAATCGAAGTTGAGTTGCCCCAAGCCAACAACGAGCCAATAAATATAGATGAAAACATGCAAACCCTGGTCGTCACAATTACGTCTAATGGGGAGTACTTTCTGAGTCTTGGTGCGACCGGGGAAGACCGAGAGTCGGTAACTTTAGAGCTAGTTGGTGAGCAGGTTGGTAAAATACTGGCAGCTAATCCAGACGTCCAAGTGCTAATTGAGGGTGATACGAATGCAGGCTGGGGCTCTATGATTACTCTGATAACCACCTTGCAGGCCGCTGGGGTAGATAACCCGAGTTTCATTACCGAGCCGCTTGGAAATCTTTAATTGGATATTGCGCTGGCTTTAGCATGAAAAACTCGATCAACAATCTGATTATTTACAATGGCTATCCGCTATCGGTGGTCGTCGCCGTGAGTTTTCATGTCGCCGTGATTTTGGGCATGCTGTACTTACAGGTCGATAGTAAGGCTGAAACTCTAGAGATAGTGCCCGCCGCGGTAATTAAATCGCTTTTTATTGATGAAAATCCGCAGGTTGTTAATCAGCGCAATGTGGAACGGCGACGCTTAGAAGACATGGAACGGCAAAAGACGGCTCGAGAAACCGCGGCGCGCCAACAGCGTGAAGCGGCACAAAGTAAGCGTGAGGCCGAAGAGCGGGCCCAGGCATTGGCCGAGCGACAGGAACGAGAGCGCCAGCAGGCAGCGCTAAGAGAAAAGGCCGAGGTGGAAAGGCAGCTCGCCGAGCAGAAGCGACTGGATAGTGAATCCCAACAGCGGCGCCAGCAGGAAGTTGCCGAAACCCGTCGCCAACAAGAATTAGAAAACCAGCGCCAGCAGCAGATCGAGGCTCAGCGTCAGCGAGATCAGCAGGCCAGAGCCGAAGCCGCGGCAGCCGAGGCGGCAAGAACCGAGTTCGAACTTATTCAAAGCGCAACCGGCTTGATTCAGGAGTTGGTCCAGGAAAATTGGTCGCGGCCGCCAAGCGCGCGCAACGGCATGCAAACCGTATTACGAATAACCATGCTACCCACTGGCGAAGTGACTGATGTTGCAATCATACAATCAAGCAATGACCCGGCCTTCGATAGGGCGGCGGAATCCGCTGTGTTTCGAGCAGCACCTTTTAGAGAGCTGCAAAGCCTACCCATTAATATTTTTAACGCAAACTTTCGCTCACTGGCGTTAACTTTCAAACCTGAGGATTTACTAAATTGAAATTTTTGAAGCTAAGCATTGTCACCTTTGCATTGTCATGCATGACTCTGAGTAATGCAGAGCTGAATATCGTGATTACCCAAGGTGTTGATAACCCCATTCCTATCTCTATCGTCCCGTTTTCCTGGTCGGGCGATGGCGTGCTGAGCGAAGACATCAGTCAAATTGTGACAAGCGACTTGGAGCAGGTGGGGGAGTTTCGTGCACTGTCACCTAGCAATATGCTAGGCCTGCCGGACGAAGAAGCCGAGGTGTTTTATCGAGACTGGCGAGTGTTAGCTCAAGACTATTTGTTGGTTGGTAAAATTAATCGGGAGCCTGGCAGCCAATTAGTTCAAGTGCAGTATGAGTTTTTCGACGTCAACCGAGAGTTAAAGTTAGCTGGCGAGATTCTCACCGGCAGCGTGACTGCGCTGCGTGACATTGCCCATGAAATTAGCAACGTAGTGTTTGAACAAGTCACCGGCACACGGGGTGCGTTCACAACGCAAATACTTTATATCGTTGCGGAATACGTATCGCCCGAGATTACCAACTACAGGCTTGAAAAAGCAGATTATGACGGCAGGCGTGCGCAGGTGTTGTTAGAGTCTAGAGAACCAATAATGTCGCCGAACTGGTCGCCCAACGGACAAGACATCGCCTATGTGTCATTTGAAACCGACCTGCCGCGTATTTACATCCAGAATATCCCCACCGGCCAGCGTCGCCAAATTACTAATTACCCCAATATCAATAGCTCGCCAGTGTTCTCCCCGGACGGCAGTAAGCTGGCTATGGTGCTTTCAAAAGACGGTAGCCCAGATATTTATGTGCAGGACCTAAATACCAATGAGCTGATGCGGATTACGGACCATCCTCTAATTGACACTGAGCCAAGCTGGACAGCTGACGGGCGTTCAATCGTGTTTATGTCTGACCGCACCGGCCAGCCGCAAATTTATCAAATGGAGTTGGGTGGCGATGCCTACGCGGTGGAGCGTCTCACCTATGACTGTTTCCACTGTGCCAAAGCAAGGTTTTTACCTGACGGGGTGAACTTAGTTCACGTGAGACGTGCAACTCGGCAGGACCCAACCTACCAAATAGCGATTCTCAACATTGAGACTTTGCGAGTGCTACCATTGACCAGCACCTCTTTAGATGAGTCGCCAAGTCTTGCGCCCAATGGCAGCATGATAATGTACGGTACAAAATTCAACGGGAAAGGGGTTTTAGATGCGGTTTCTATTGACGGACGTGTCAAGTTCCGCTTACCATCCGCGGAAGGTGACGTTCGAGAACCAGCCTGGTCTCCGTTCCTAAATTAATCATGAAAACTGAGAGAAGAATAACAGCTTCTCACAGCCAAATGAAAGCAAGTGTAAGTTAAAAAATTACTTTTTATCAGTCTTTTGGAGGACTAGTTAAGTGAGCAATAAATTTTCTAAGATCAGCATCATGGTCGTATCGATGTTTATATTGGCTGCGTGTAGCTCGACCAGCGACACCGAAGAGCCGGTTGATGAGTCGACTACCGCCAGCGCGCCTGCCACTACTAGCCCTAGTCCAGCACGGAACCAACCCACTCAGGAAGAGATTCGTGCCGAAAACGCACTGCGTCAAACTGTTTTCTACTTCGATTTCGATATAGCCGAATTCAAAGCAGCTGACCGCGAAACTCTGACTTATCACGCCCGCAATTTAGCGGCTAACCCAAGCAAACGTATTCGCTTGGAAGGCCATGCCGATGAGCGCGGTACTCGTGAGTACAACTTAGCCTTAGGCGAAAGACGTGCTAACAGCATCCTTAACTACTTAATCGTTAACGGCGCTTCGCGCTCGCAGATCGAAGTAGTGAGCTATGGTGAAGAACGTCCTTCTGCAACGGGTCAAACCGAGCAGTCTTATAGCCGTAACCGTCGTGTGGAAGTGGTAGCCCGCTAATTCA
The DNA here is from genome assembly GCA_964352445.1 of uncultured Pseudohongiella sp. Lineage (GTDB taxonomy): Bacteria > Pseudomonadota > Gammaproteobacteria > Pseudomonadales > Pseudohongiellaceae > UBA9145. Next base: position 133,129 of record CAYGSO010000005.1, read on the forward strand.
TATGACTAATTCTTTGGCAGCAGCTGCTAGATTACAACTGATTTTCGTATTGGTTGTTTTCACTCACGTGGCTGCTGCTCAAAGTAGCAGTTCAGTTCAAGACTCACGTCCGGCAATACTCTCTGGCCAATCTCGAGGTGTGCAAGCAGCAACCTCTAACAACGATGCTTTATCACTTTTGCTTGAGCAAAATCGCCAGCTCTCGACTGAGGTGCAGGCGCTACGTAATTTAATCGAAGAGCAGGGCTTTGAGCTGCGAAAGCTGCAGCGAGATTCTCTAAGCCGCTACACCAACGTCGATCAGCGTTTAAGCAACCTAGAGACGGCAAAACCTGCGGCCGCTCCAACTCGGCCCAATGCTGGCTTATCAACAGCCCAGCCTATTAATTCAAGCGCGATGCCCGTGCCGAACAATTCAGCGAGCATTACGCCAACAGCTACCCCTACAACGACACCAAGAACCAACCCGCAGCCGCCGCTCGCGTCTGGTTCAGCTACCACTAATTCTGCTGCTGCCCCTCAGGGAGTTGCCAGCACTACCATAGCTAATGGCCGAGCCCCAGCGAGCGCTCAGCCAAATCGAGTTTTAGGTGGTCGCGGCACCCTGCAGCCGGCAGTGCTTAGCGAGCAGCAGCTGTATCAAATGGCTTATGATTCCGTGATCAATAGTAATTTTGAGCTTTCAATCGCAGAATTCGATCAGTACTTAAGCATCTATCCCCAAGGCCGGTTTGTAACTAATGCCCATTACTGGAAGGGCCAAGCCTACCTGTATTTAGATCGCTTTGAAGAGGCACGCAGTGCCTATGACATTATCCTAAATCAATACAGCGACTCTGCCAAACTGCCAGACGCGATGTATGGATTGGGGCTAGCTTATCAAGGTCTAGGCAACATCTCCCAAGCTCGGCAACTGCTGAACGAAATTAAGCGGCGCTTTCCCAATACTGGTGTTGCTAACCTTGCGGATACCAGGCTTCTCTCACTAGACTAATCTTAGCTTTAACCCAACCTATGAGTGATGGGCCCCAAGCCCATGTTTTCTTCCTATGATCAATAGCTCACTGCGTATTACTGAAATCTTTCATTCACTTCAGGGTGAGTCTCGGACTATGGGCTTGCCAACAGTCTTTGTTCGCTTAACTGGCTGCCCGTTGCGCTGTCAGTACTGCGATACCGCCTATGCGTTTGAAGGTGGTCAGCAAACCTCGATAAAAGATATTGTGCAAGAAGTTGCCAAATACCGCAGTAAGTACGTTACCGTGACCGGCGGTGAGCCATTGGCGCAGCCCAACTGCATAGAGTTGCTTAGCGTATTGAGTGACGAAGGGTATCAGGTGTCTCTCGAAACCAGTGGCGCTATGGGAATAGCTGACATCGATCCACGAGTTTCTATTGTGCTTGATTTAAAGACCCCTGGGTCTGATGAATGTGACCGCAATAAAATGAGCAACATCGCGCTGCTAAAAAAATCAGATCAGGTCAAATTTGTTATTTGTAATCACAACGACTATCTGTGGTCCAAAGCCAAGGTTGATGAATTAGATTTGAGAAATCGAGTTGAAGAAATACTGTTCTCGCCATCCCACGAAGAGCTGAAACCAGAGCAATTAGCCCACTGGGTGCTGGAAGATTCTTTGCAGGTTCGAGTTCAGATTCAGCTACACAAATATTTATGGGGAACAGAGCAGGGGAGATAGCCCCAAGGTTGTTGACGTGAGTACTAAGAAAAAGGCAGTAGTCCTAGTGTCTGGCGGCTTAGATTCCGCCACTTGTTTAGGCATTGCAAAAAACCGGGGATATGAAACCTATGCTTTGAGTTTCAACTACGGCCAGAGATCTATTTCGGAACTTGCTGCGGCTAAGCGCATAACTGATGCGTTAGCTTGTGCTGAACATAAAACCTTGTCGCTTGATATGGGGCAATTTGGTGGGTCAGCGCTGACCGACTCCGCTATAGATGTGCCCACCTCGCAAACCCAAGGCATTCCCATAACCTATGTACCTGCACGGAATACGGTGTTCATTGCCAATGCCCTAGCCTGGGCAGAAGTGCTGAATGCGTCGGCTATTTTCATTGGCGTCAATGCGCTGGATTATTCTGGCTATCCCGATTGCCGTCCGGAATACGTCGCGGCATTTCAAACCCTGATTGATCTCGCGACTAAATCTGGGGTCGAAGGGCATAAAATTAGCCTCGAGTCGCCACTAATAGATTTGAGCAAAGCCGACATTATCAAGCTTGGCACTGGTATGGGAATAGATTACAAACTTACAGTTTCCTGCTATCAAGCCGACGCAGAGGGAGCTGCATGTGGCGTCTGTGATAGCTGCAGACTGCGAAAAAAGGGGTTTGATATTGCTCAAATGGCGGATCAAACTGTCTATCAGTAAAAACTCCCTAAAAATGTCTCCTAGGACTTGAGTTTTTCTTATTTGATAGTACTATACCGCCCCTCGTGGGCCGTTAGCTCAGTCGGTAGAGCAGTTGGCTTTTAACCAATTGGTCGTGCGTTCGAGTCGCACACGGCCCACCACTAATTCTTTTTTGGTGATCCCTAAGTCATTGCCACGGATGACTGCAGCAGGCAGCGATAGCGCTGCTGTGCTACTGTCAGTGAATGCTTTAAGTGTAATTTTCCACAGAGCGTCGCTACATCATGAATGATCAATCCCGTCTAACCGCAGATATCGAAGTAGTTCAACGCTACCTAGATCGGGTTAGCGTGCCTGATAGTTTAACCCCAGACGCTGAAGCGCTGCTTATCACGCAAATCAAACAGCTGCTGCTTGAAAAAAACGCCACTATAGTTGCCCACTATTACACCGACCCAAAACTGCAGGACCTAGCTGAGCAAAGCGGCGGCTTTGTAGGGGACAGCTTAGAGATGGCCAGATATGGCAAAGAGTGCGCTGCGCAAACCCTTGTTGTTTGTGGGGTGCGTTTTATGGGCGAGACGGCGAAAGTTCTGAGCCCAGAAAAGTTAGTCCTTATGCCAACTTTAGAGGCGACTTGCTCACTGGACATTGCCTGTCCGATAGATGAGTTTTCCGAGTTCTGCGACGCCCATCCTGACCGCACTGTTGTGGTTTATGCCAATACCTCAGCAGCCGTCAAAGCCAGAGCAGATTGGGTGGTCACCTCGAGCATTGCCCTGGAAGTCGCTGAACACCTAGCCAGCAACGGTAAAAAAATAATTTGGGCGCCCGATAAACACCTTGGTGCCTACATCCAAAAATCTACCGGCGCTGATGTATTGCTGTGGGATGCTGCCTGTATAGTTCACGAAGAGTTTAAGGCAAGAGGGCTGCGGGACATGCGCGCGCTCTATCCCGAGGCGGCGATCCTAGCCCATCCGGAATCACCCGCAGCGGTGCTTGAGCTGGCCGACGTAGTTGGCAGTACAACGCAAATCATAAAAGCCGCCCAATCACTGCCTAACCGGCAGTTTATAGTGGCGACCGACCAAGGTATTTTCCACCGATTACGGCAGGTTGCTCCTGATAAAGAGTTTATAGTGGCACCTACAGGGGGGACAGAGGCAACCTGCAGGAGCTGTGCCCAATGCCCGTGGATGGCAATGAACTCGTTACAGTCGCTTTTCAATTCCTTGAATACGGGGTCGAATGCGGTTTTAGTTGATGAGGCACTGGGAGAGAAAGCCATGATCCCACTGCAAAGGATGCTAGATTTTGCTGCGCAAAATCAACTTCAAGTCAAAGGCAAAGCGTAACGCTTGTTAGCCCCGTAAGCCTCGCAGTCTATCTTCAATAGTTTTCACTTTCTGCCGCAGCCTCGCTTCCTCTGCTGGAGACACACCGCTATCAGTTTCCAATTTCAAAGCAAACTGCAATTGCTCCCGCGCCCGGGGATAGTCTCCCAGTAACGAATAGTATTCCGCCCGAGACTGATGCACCTTACTGATATTGCCTGCCTGCCCCCAGGTCTCGGCGAGTTGATACCAAAGGTGGTGGTCGTCTGGCCGGGTTAGGGCGTGAGTCTCAAGCTTAGTAGCCGCCTCGTTGTAGGCTCGGCTTTTTATCAGAGCATCGACATAGGCCATGGTTAGAGGGTGGTTTCTGGGGTTTATTTCCAGGTGGCGCTGGAGAAATTCGATGGCATTCGCGGCTTCATTTTGGCTGGTAAGGATCTCTGCTTGGGTCACTGCATAACTGATTCTATTGGGGTCTTTATCAAGTAGCGGTGCTAGGGCTTGGGTTGCCAGCGCAAAGTCTTTGTTTTCCCAATAGGCTATGGCTAATGCGTACTGGTTAGCGTCGGCGGTAAACTGGCTGGTGCTACCATAAAGGTCTTCTTTCGCTTGGGTCACTAAATCGCGTTTGTCCGGCGCATAGTGAGCAACAACTCGAGCGCGCATTATTTGATATTCAAGGTTATCGCTGTAGTCACGCGCAGGGTAACGCACAGCCCTGCCACGGGCATCAGAGATGCGCGATTCTGTTACTGGGTGAGTTAATAAAAACTCGGGCGGACGGCGCCCGAACCGATTAATGGCAATTAGCCGCTCAAACAGAGACGCCATAGCGTCTGGGTCAAAGCCAGCATTTTGCATAGTGTCTTGGCCAACCCGATCGGCTTCGGCCTCGTTACTGCGGCTAAACCTTAATTGCTCTGATCGGGTCAAGCCTTGGGCAGCAGTCATGGCCGCCGTGCCGTGGCCTACATCGGAAGTAGTCATGATTAGCACGCTGGCCAGTAATCCTGCTAATTGCGTAACTCTGCCAGTTTGGGCGTCATCAACACCGCGGGCGAAATGGCGTTGGCTTACATGGGCAATCTCATGTGCCATTACTGAGGCGAATTCAGCTTCAGTTTGAGCATTGAGGAAGAGCCCTGTATTAACCCCAATGATACCGCCAGGGGCGGCAAAGGCATTCAGATCCTGGCTGTCGATGATTATAAAAGACAGTCGGTGATCTTTTAGTTGGCTGCGAGATGCCAGCTTGTAGGTTAGATTTTCTAGGTAGGTTTTCAGCAGGGCATCAGGAATAGTGGGTGCGCTGCGACGAATTTGGCTTAAAAACTGCTGGCCAAGCTCATATTCCTGGCCCAGCGTGACCGTGCCAGAGATTCTATCCCCCAATGATGGCAGGGGAGTTTGGGCAGTCGACCATGGCGCAGACGCGAGGCTAAGCCCCAAACCGGCGACAAAGGTCAGGTTTTTGATGGTGCGGCGCTTTTTCATACTGTTAGTCATAGTGTTTAGACCAGACAATAGCATAAATTTATTCCCAATCCTCTAGTCAAAACGTTACAACCCCTGCTGCTGGATCATAGGCAATCTAGCCAAATGCTTGCTAACATACGCCGATGACAATTTCTGCCGATATAGAACTGGATCTCACTGGTCTGATGTGCCCGATGCCGCTGTTAAAGGCTAAATTGGCTCTAAACCAGATGTCTGCAGCGCAGATACTGAAAGTCGTGGCTACAGACCCTAGCTCTGAAAAAGACTTTCAGCTGTTTGCTGCGCAAAGTAACAATAAAATACTCGAGTTTCGCAAAGACGAGTCAGCGTATTTCTACTGGATAGAAAAAGGCTGACCCGCGCTATAAAGGGATTAGGCATGAAGAAATTGGTCAACGACTTTTTTGATCGATATTTTCACGACGAAGAATCAATCATATTAGTCATGCTGCTAGCTATCGGCTTGGGCACGCTATTGTTTCTTGGCAGTGTGCTAGCGCCTTTGATTACGTCGATAATTATTGCTTATTTAATGCAGGGATTGGTGAACATCCTGCGTAAGTACGGGGTTTCTGAGCGCCTGGCCTTTATCTCTGTCTACACCATCTTTATGGGGCTTTTCATCGTTTTGCTGGTGATAGTTCTGCCTCAAGTTTGGAATCAGCTGCGCCGGTTGCTGACGGAATTGCCAAATCTGGTCACTCAATGGCGGTCGTTTTTGATGCTTCTGCCGGAAAATTACCCGAATGTTTTTTCCACTACCCAAATAAATCAAATAATTACTCGATTCGGCGATGAATTGGCCGACTACGGCCAAACCTTAGTGGGGTTTTCATTGGCGAGTCTGCCCAGTGTGTTCGGCTGGATTATTTTCCTAGTGTTAGTACCAATCTTGGTTTTTTTCGTGATGAAAGACAATCAGCTGCTAGTGTCTTGGGCCGAGAATTTTCTGCCCCGCAACAGACCGCTTATGTCGTCTATTTGGAAAGAAATGGACCAACAAATTTCTAACTATATTCGCGGCAAGGCAATTGAGATACTGATTGTGGGAAGCGCGGCATACCTTATTTTTGTGGTTCTCGGAATCAACTATGCGCTGCTTTTATCGGTATTAGTTGGCTTGTCAGTGATTGTACCTTACATAGGCGCGACGGTAGTCACTGCCCCAGTGTTAGCTGTTGCGTTCGTGCAGTGGGGTATTGGCAGCGAGTTTTATACAGTACTCATCGCTTATGTTGTTTTGCAAGTGATTGACGGCAACGTTTTAGTGCCGGTAATTTTCTCCGAGGCGGTCAACTTGCACCCGGTAGCAATTATCGCCGCAGTGCTATTTTTTGGCGGAATCTGGGGCTTAGCTGGGGTTTTCTTTGCAATCCCTCTAGCCACTTTGGTGAAGGCCATTATCAATTCTTGGCCCAGTAAGGTGCAGTCAAAATCCGAGGTGCAAGAATAAGCTAAAGCCAGCCTCGGGCTTAGGTGATAGCTACTTGCTGTGTTAAAATTTCGGGTTTTTACTTCACTGGATTTATACCGTGTATCCACTTAAAGGCAGTCTAGTCGCGATAGTTACTCCCATGCTGGAGTCGGGCGCTATCGATTTACCCACCTTTGATCGCTTGGTGGATTGGCACATCGAGTCTGGCACCGATGGCATCGTTGTCGTTGGCACCACGGGCGAATCCGCCACGCTTAGCTCCGATGAGCACGTCGACATGGTTGCCCACTGTGTTAAACATGTGAATCAGCGGGTGCCTGTGATTGCTGGCACCGGCTCTAACAATACTGAAGAAGCCTTGTTTTTCACTCAATCGGCCAAAGAGCATGGCGCAGACGCCTGCCTTTTAGTCACCCCTTACTATAACCGCCCATCCCAAGAAGGCTTGTACCAGCATTTCAAGAGAATAGCTGAGGCGGTCGAGATCCCACAAATTTTATACAACGTGCCAGGCAGAACAGCCTGTGATTTGGCCCTAACGACAGTGGTTAGACTCGCCGAGTTAGATAACATTGTTGCGATTAAAGACGCTACCGGTTCAATTCCTAGGGGGCTTGAACTGATTGCAGCGTTGGGCGATCGGCTAGCTGTCTATAGCGGTGAGGATGCTATTACCTTGCCGTTGGTGCTTGCTGGGGCAGCCGGCACAATCTCGGTGACGGCAAATGTTGCCCCTGCCTTGATGGCATCCATGTGCTCGCTGGCTCGCTCTGGCAACGTGGAAGGCGCAACAGCGATAAATAATATGCTGGCTTTGCTGCATAAAAACCTTTTCCTGGAGGGTAATCCCGTGCCGGTAAAATGGGCACTGCATCGAATGGGGCTTATTGGTCCCCATATCCGACTACCCCTTGTGGAACTTGATGAGAAGTTTAGGCTCCAAGTGTGTGAGGCCCTAGAAGCTGGCGGAATCGAGTTGCATGATGAAGATTGATGGAAATTTAACCATGAACACAGCTGTAAAAATCACCCTAGTTTTGCTAACCATGCTTTGCCTCAACGGCTGCCGCTATGTCACTGGCGATACCGGCTTTTTTAGAGACCGCGGTGGCCGCTACACCGATGCGATGATTTTACCGCCAATGCAGATTCCAGCTGAGCTCGACAGCTATACCATCGACCAGCTCTATGTCATCCCTGAGCTAGTGGCTGATGGCCGCTCGGCGTTTGAAGATATTCCGCTGCCAAAGGCGCTAGAGACGCGTCGCAGTGAAGGAGTTGTTATTCAGGCGCTGGGGAATAAGCGTTGGATCGTTATTGATGCAACGCCGGGTCAAGTTTGGCCGCTAATCAGAGATTATTGGACCGGTCTGCAGATCTATTTGGACTATGAAAACCCCAGTAGCGGTATTATGGAAACCGCCTGGGTGGAAGTGGACAACGACGAAACTAAGCGGCATAAGTACCGAGTCTCGATAGAGCCTGGTCTGCATGCAGGCAACTCAGAGGTCTATGTCACCCATTATGAAAATGAACGCACTGATGAGATACCTATCATCATTCCATGGCCCGAAGTGTCGGACTCTTTAGATCTTGAGAAAGAAGTTGGGGATTCAATTTCCCAATATCTTGCTGACCGTAATGACATTTACCAAGCATCATCATCGAGTCTGTTAGCGGGTAGTATCGAGGCGGCAAGCAAGGCTAGTATTATCGCTGATGCTCAGGGTGCAACTAGCCTTCAGTTAAGAACCGACTACAATCGAGCGTGGGTTATCGTGCGGCAGGCGCTAGAAAAAGCCAGTATAGACATTACTGACAGCAATCGAGATCAGTCTTTTTACAACGTGAGCTTTTCAGGCGTCGTTGGTGAGGAGGACAAGCCTGGCTTTGTGGGCAGGCTTTTTAGGCGCGGTGGTAACGGCGACACAGAACAAGAGTTGAGTTACGCGATAAGACTGCTGGAAGAAGATAATGTGATTAATGTGACGACAGAAATCTTGGATTCGAGCGCTACCAGTGGCGCTGAAGGAAAAGGTGCCGAGTTACTGGAAGCTATCTTGGAGAACTTAAGTTAACCGATGAGTCGTAACCTCGCCTCAGTTAATGGACTCCAATAACAATCGTGGGTAACTTGCTGCCAATTCTACTGGGTATTACCGCCGCTTCGCTGTTTGGCGTTTGTGCCTATCTACAAAGTAAACTTCATTCTGCAAAAATAGAAAAAGCTCGGGCCGAAGAGCAGGCCTTGGCCTTGGATAAAGAAATCCAGCGCTTGCTGTTGGCGTTAGAAGCTGAAAGATCCATTAGCTCCGAGGCGCAAAGTGGCCTGCAGCATGAAAAACAAGAGTCAGCACGATTAGGCATAGCGCTAGATTTTGAACGCAAACAGTTTGCTGAGAAAACTCAGCTATTGGAAGAGTCGAAAGCCCAACTTGGCATTGCCTTTAAAAATATAGCCAATGAAATCTTCGAAGATAAATCAACCAAGTTTGAAGCGAACAACAAGGCAAGTTTAAGTACAGTGCTTGGGCCGCTTTCGGAAAAAATTTCACAGTTTGAAAAACGAGTTGAAGAGACCTACGACAAAGAATCAAAAGAGCGCTTTTCCCTTGCTAAAGAAATCAAAAGCCTACAGGAATTAAATACTCGGATAAGCGAGGAAGCTGTTAATTTAACCAATGCCCTGAAAGGCGACAACAAGTATCAGGGCAATTGGGGTGAGTTTGTACTCGAGTCAATTCTTGAACGATCAGGTTTGGTCAAGGGCCGAGAGTACGAAATTCAAGTCAGTCTTAAAGCAGAGGATGGCTCAAAATCTCAACCAGACGTTATTGTACATCTGCCTGAATCGAGAGATATTGTCATAGACTCAAAGGTCTCGCTAAAAGCTTGGGATGCCTATTGTGCCGTCGATAATGATGATAGTGCCAAGCAAGAATTTCTTAAGCAGCACATTCAATCAATTCGAAGCCACGTTAAATTGCTTTCTGCGAAAGACTATCAGAACCTTACTGGCATCAACTCCTTAGACTACGTTTTTTTGTTTATGCCAATCGAGTCTGCCTACGCTACAGCGGCCCAGCACGATAGCGAGCTGTTTCAGTATGCGTTTGAGCGAAACATCGTTTTTGTCGTGCCATCGACTCTTCTGATTAGTTTGCGTACTGTGCAAAATTTATGGCGTTTAGTGCAGCAAAATCAAAACGCAAAGGAGATCGCGAATAAAGCAGGAGCACTGTACGACAAGTTTGTTGCGTTTGTTGATGATGTTGAAGATGTCGGCAGCAAGATTGAAGCCAGTAAACGCAGCTTTGAAAAAGCACAGAATAAACTGACCACAGGCCGTGGCAATCTGATAAAAAGAGCTGAGACTTTGCGTGAACTTGGGGCAAAAACATCGAAACAGCATAAGGCTAATTTATTGGATTCAGCCCTCGGCGATGAAATACATGATTCTGACAACGCCTTAGATAATCCCGAAGCTGATCATAATGCAGAGTAAGAGTAAGGTAATGACCGTCTCACCTGCATCCAGCCTGCTTGAACCTGTCCATAATTTTTTACGCTGTGAAACACCGGTGGAGTGGTTAGAGGCGGCCACCCAGAGCCTACCGGAGCTTTTAATAGATCACGCGAACTGCGAGAAAAAGGCGGCAGCGACAGCGATGAATTTAATGTACCGCTACACTCAGCTGCCAGATCTGCTGAAAAAAATGTCTCAATTGGCAAGGGAAGAACTTTTACACTTCCAACAGGTGGTGGAGTTGATGGAGGCGCGGGGGATTGTTTATACCCGGCTTAGTCCATCACGCTATGCCGCGAGCTTAAGGCAGCTGCTAGCCACTGACCAAGACACAAACCTTGTGGACACGCTTATCGTCGGAGCACTGATAGAGGCCCGCTCATGTGAGCGATTCGCCAAGCTAGCGCCGCTGTTGGATGACCAGTTAAGTAAGTTTTATCTAAGCCTGTTGAAATCTGAAGCACGGCATTTTGAGGACTATCTGGCGCTGGCTCAGCGCTACAGTCGGTCGGATATCGCTGATAAGGTTGAACGCTTTGCCCAGTTTGAGGCGCAGCTCATAACCTCACCAGACACCACACTACGATTTCATAGCGGTGTGCCGCTCAACCCCTAATTTCTGCAGCCTTCAGGCTCGGTAAAGTTGGCTCCCAGCTTAGTTCGCAGCGCCGAAATTTGTGAGCAGGGAATGTTGTTGTTGCCTTCAAGACTGACAGAGACAAGGCTTTGAAGGTTAAATAAAACCGCGATATCGTTAATTTCATTGCCAGCGAGATTTAGCCCGCCAAGCAGCTGTAAGGTTTCAAGCGGCGTAATATTGCTAATGCTGTTGCCACCCAAGTCAAGGAATCGCAGACTGAGAAGTTGGCCTATGTTATCAAGGGAATCGATTTCCGAGTTGGCGCAAGACAATACGTTCAGTTGTGACGGGTCGGTAACCATCTGCTGCCGCATGGCCAAATTTATGCAGCCCTGCAGGTCGGCATTGAGGGCTTCGCCTGACGGCAGGCGATTGTTGGGGTCGAAAACCGCCTGATTGTTTACCGATACGGCAAACTGTTGGGAGCAGGAAGCCAATACAATTGGCATTAGCAGGTAAACCAGGCTGGGATAAGCCATTTGGTGATGACTGGATTTCCTTCGCGCTTGCAGCCCAGTAATTAGTGCACAAAACCTGCGTAAAGCTCTATTGCTCATCTGGCAATTCCTTCTTATCCCAGTTAGTATGCCCATCAATTTGCCGTCACTTAGCCTTCAGGCCTAGCGCGGTGATTTTCCACTGAATTACAGGAAAATGGTATGAAAATTGTAAAAACAGCGAGTAAAGTCTTTGGCTTATCATTGGCAGCAGTATTGAGTGCCGCAGCGATGGCACAGGGAGACGTTAATCTTGAAAGTGAAGATAGCAAAATTGCCTACTCAATCGGAGTTAATATTGGCCAAAGTGTCGCCGCTCAAGGCATTTTAGAAGGTATCGACAGCGATACGTTTGTCATCGGCATGATGGACGCAATCTCAGGCGATGTAAAATTGAGCGGTGAGGAAATGTTCGCTGCCATTCAAGCCTTCCAGCAGCGCATGGCGACCGAAGCACAGGCCGCATTGAATAATAATCTAGAGGCCAGCGAAACATTCCTTGCCCAAAACTCTGCTCAAGACGGTGTTGTTACTTTAGCCTCTGGCCTGCAGTACTTAGTTCTTAGCTCCGGTGCCGCCGGTGCTGCGTCGCCTGCAGTGGAAGATTCTGTACTTGCCCACTACCACGGGACCTTAACCGACGGTACTGTTTTTGACAGCTCTGTGGATCGCGGCGAGCCAGCAACTTTCGGCTTAGCTCAGGTTATCCCTGGCTGGACTGAAGCCCTGCAGCTAATGAAAGTAGGCGACAAATGGCGTTTATTTATTCCGCCATCATTAGCTTACGGCGAACAGTCGCCGACCCCGGCGATTCCGCCAAACTCAGCGTTGATATTTGATGTTGAGCTGTTGGAAATCCGCTAGATTAACCCTCAGGCTGGGCGCTTGCCCAGCCTCTAGTTTGAAATTTTATGACCGACGCGTTTAATAACGACCTCATTCATTTCTTAAAGACTTCGCCTACGCCTTTTCATGGGGTGGTGCAAATGGCGCTGCAGTTAAGCCAAGCCGGTTTTACTCAGCTATTTGAACAAGATTCTTGGCAGTTAGCCCCAAGTAAAAACTATTTCGTTATCCGAAACGGCTCGGCCTTAGTTGCCTTTAAAACAGGCAGCGAAAAATTCGGCAGCGCCGGTTTTCGTTTAGCCGGAACCCATACCGATAGCCCCTGTTTGAAGGTAAAACCTAACCCTGAAATTGTTAAGAACGGCTATTTGCAGCTTGGGGTTGAAGTTTATGGCGGCGCTTTACTCAACCCTTGGTTCGACCGAGACTTGTCTCTGGCGGGGCGGGTGCATTTTCTTAATGAGCAGGGAGGCATTGAATCTGCGTTGGTAGACTTTGTTAGCCCGATTGCGTTTATTCCAAGTCTTGCGATTCATTTAAACCGAGAGGCAAATGAAGGTCGCAAAATTAACCCGCAGCAAGAGCTGCCTCCCGTGCTGCTGCAAGGCAACGAGAGTTTTAGTTTAGATGAGCTGCTTTTAACCCAGCTGAAGACCGCATCCCCTGCGGCCAAGCCTGCCAGGGTGTTGTCTCACGAACTATTTTTTTATGACACCCAAAGTCCAGCCCTTGTAGGAGTCGATGCCCAGTTTTTAGCTTCAGCACGGTTAGATAATCTTTTAAGCTGCTTTGTTGCCTGCCGCTCGCTGATCGAGAGCACTGACGAACATGCTAGCGTGTTAGTTTGCAATGACCATGAAGAGGTTGGTAGTGCATCGACTTCTGGTGCCCAGGGTCCGTTCTTGAAGTCGGTCCTGGAGCGAGCGCTTAACTGTTTAAACAAAACTGATGATGCTTTTGCGCGCTCTATCCACCAGTCGCTGATGCTTTCAATTGATAATGCCCATGGTGTGCATCCAAATTACACTGACCGTCACGATGACAAGCACCGGCCGCTATTAAACGCGGGCCCGGTGATTAAGCTCAATGCCAACCAGCGCTACGCCAGCAACAGTCATTCTGTCGCCTCATTTATTGCCCTGTGTGAGGCAGTTCAAGTGCCTTATCAATCATTCGTGATGCGCAGTGACATGGCGTGTGGCAGTACCATAGGGCCAATAACTGCAACAGGGCTGGGGGTCGAAACTGTGGACATCGGAGTGGCAACGTTCGGTATGCATTCTATCCGAGAACTTGCCGGCGCCGCAGACCCAACGCTGCTGGCCAAGGCCGTGACCAAGTTTTACTCTCGTTAGACCTGCTTTTTTAAATCTCTCAGTAAAAACCGAGCTGGACTCAGCGCCGCAATCATGGCTCCATTTAACGCGCTTGCCTGGCTGCAAACTAGGTTCGCAATGTGCTCGGCAGCTAAAGGACAGGTAGCCGCGCCGTTCGAGCCATGACCCGCCGTGATGTAAAGGCCCTCATGAAAGCAGCCTTTGCTAGAAACGACTGCGCCAGCGTTGCGCTTGAGCTCAGCGAAAGCGACCTGCATTTTTTCGCTATCGGCTACCATGCCAATAACTGGTAAGAAATCTCGGCTGTTGCAGCGCAGGGCGACTTTAGAGCCTAAAACTTTATTCTCGACGTCTAGATTTTCACCGAACAAATCGCGCTTGCCGGCCAAGTTGTCTAGATCGTCTTCGGCAGAATGGGTTAGGGACGACCATCTGCGGTAACTCGCCGCCACGGTATGACTTTGATTAATGCTTGGGAATATACTGCGTTCACCCATAACGACTGTGGCCAGCGGCGCCGAGCTTGGGCTAGCAGCAATATAAGTCGCCTGACCCCTTACTGCTGCTAAAGGCAGATTGTGGGTTTGTGAAAAGTCCTTGGCATGAATACCATTAGCCAAAACCGCTATGTCGGTTTTAAACACTGTGTCTGAGCCATAGACTTTGCTAAGCCATTGCGGCCCGGATTTCGCTATGGAATCGATTTGAATTCCAAAGCGTGTTGTTATGTTGGGATGACTGAGGTATGCGGTGCACAGCGCTTGCGGATCAATCCAGCCAGCTTTGCGGAAATAAATGAAGTCGCCCACAACCCGAAGCCCAGCCAAGGCTTGGGCCTGTTCGCTTTCCACGGCTTGCACAATGTCACTGCCATAGGTCAAAGCCAGCTGCTCGGGACAAAGCGGTTGCTGCTTATTTTGCGCGTGGATACTCTGAAGGACGCCACACTGCTGCCAAAAATGTGCGCCCTTGGTCTGCATTGCTTGGTATTGATCTTGGGCAAATAGATACGCCTGTAGATAGAATTCGGCAGTTGCCGATGCTTCCTTAAACAGCCGTGGTCTAAGTGCCAGCTGATTGACGCCAGAGGCACCAGAGGCAGGAGCAGCACTGCTGTCGAAGACAGTCACTTTGAGGCCCCTCATGGCCAAGGCGTGGGCAATACTGCTGCCCGCAAGCCCAGCACCTATAACTGCGGCCGATTTAGCTGGGGATTTTGGAGCGGGGGAGGCGCTCCATGAGGGCATGGTGAGTGGTGGTTTAGGGCGCAGCTGTGCCGCTTTAAGGCTGGCACTCAGCATATGCCGTTTGCCGCCGAAGCCTGGGACCTTTATTACTTCAAAACCCGCTTTAGTTAAATTGTTTCGCACCCAACCTGCAGCACTGTAAGTTGATAAGGTGGCACTTTGGCTGCTCAAGCGTCGCAGTTCACGGCATAGCTCTTCACTCCACAGCTCGATGTTCTGCTTGGGGGAGAAACCATCTAAATACCAACAGTCAATCCCTGCATTTGGTGGCAGATAGAGTGTTTTTAGACGGGACAAAGCGTCGCCAAAATGAAGATCTAAGGTGATATCTTGAGCCAACGTGATGCGATAACAGACGCGGCTGTATGGGTGATAGTTTTTCAGCAACCGCTCAAAGTAGGGCTGTAAGTGAGGCCAATTGGCGTGAGCCCTTTGCATGTCTTGGGCTGACAGCGGGTGTTTTTCAAAGGCAATGTAATGAAGCTTTTGCGGCTTTTCGTTAGCTGCTTCCCATAGCTGCAGGGTTTTTGCAAAGTTAAGTGCGCTTCCAAAGCCAATTTCAGCGATGGTAAAAGGCTTATGACTTTGATCGGACTGCGTCCATCGGTTAGCAAGGTTGTTGGCCGTAAGAAAGACATGCTCGGTTTCGGCTTCAGCGCCAGATGATGAGAAATACACATCGTCAAAGTCCTTGGCTCGAGGACTGTTGCTGGCATCCCACTCAATATTGGCTAGGTCGATTCGAAGTGTGGGAAGCGAATCGTTGTCAGGTGGGGCTGGATTAGTCATGGCGGTGATTATGGCACTGTCACAGGATCTTCAACAGAGCGCAGCGGTTTACCTGCTTCAATTCGCTGCAATGCTTTCAGCGCTGGAATCCACGGGCTAATCAGGTAAAATGCGGCTTTCCCGTAGGTTCCTAGGATCCCCATGCTAGAAATAAACAATCAACTTGGCCAAATCAAAGAATTGGTGGTGCGCGTCGATAGCCTTAGGGGGTACCTTTGACTACGAGGTGAAGAGTGAACGTTTGACAGAAGTTGCTCTAGAGTTAGGCGAATCCACGGTTTGGGATAATCCTGAAAACGCGCAAAAACTGGGTAAAGAAAAGTCTGACCTCGAAATGATTGTTTCCACCATTGATTCGATGGATCAGGGGGTGGTTGAGGTCAAAGAACTGCTTCAGTTAGCCCAAGACGAAGATGACGTTGAGCTGCTTGATGCGGCGAGTAAAGATTTGTTGGCGCTGCATGAAAAATTGGCGGCACTCGAGTTTCGACGCATGTTTTCTGGGCCGATGGATCAAGCAAATGCCTATGTTGAAATTCAGGCAGGTTCTGGTGGTACTGAAGCCCAAGACTGGGCGGAAATGCTGCTTCGCATGTACCTGCGCTGGGGCGAGAGTAAAGGCTTTAAAACAGAGTTAATCGAGGTGTCTGCAGGCGAGGTCGCCGGTATCAAGGGCGCTACGATACACATTAGCGGCGCCTACGGGTTTGGTTGGCTGCGCACGGAAACGGGGGTGCACCGCTTAGTTAGAAAGTCTCCCTTCGATTCTGGCAGCAGGCGTCACACATCATTCGCATCTGTATTTATCTCCCCCGAGATTGATGACGATATAGAGGTGAATTTGGATATGTCTGATGTGCGCATCGACACCTACCGAGCGAGCGGGGCTGGTGGTCAACATGTAAACAAGACAGATTCAGCGGTGCGTTTGACCCATGAACCATCTGGAATCGTGGTTCAGTGCCAGAACCAGCGCTCTCAGCATAAAAACAAAGATATGGCTATTAAACAGTTAAAAGCCAAACTGTACGAATTAGAAGAGCATAAGCGCAAACAAGAAGCACAGTCTATCGAGGAGTCGAAAGCAGATATTGGTTGGGGTAGCCAGATTCGTTCATACGTATTGGATCAGTCTCGAATCAAGGATTTGCGTACGAATGTCGAAGTCAGTAACACCGGTGCGGTACTTGATGGTGATTTGGATAAATTTATTGAAGCAAGTTTGAAAATGGGATTGTAAGAATTATGGCACAGCCACAAGACACAAAAGCCGTCGATGTAGACGAAAACAAATTAATTTCGCAGCGACGGGAAAAGCTGGATCATATTCGTCAGCAGGGTGAGGCGTTTCCTAACACATTCAATCCATCCCATTTGGCACAAGAATTAGCCGAGAAATACGCCAGTGTTGACCGTGAAGCCTTGGAAGGC
The DNA here is from genome assembly GCA_964352445.1 of uncultured Pseudohongiella sp. Classification (GTDB taxonomy): domain Bacteria; phylum Pseudomonadota; class Gammaproteobacteria; order Pseudomonadales; family Pseudohongiellaceae; genus UBA9145. Next base: position 150,087 of record CAYGSO010000005.1, read on the forward strand.
ATTGGGGCGACGGTGTCTATGGCGGGGCGCATTGTTCGCATGCGGGGGCCCTTTGTGGTGATTCAGGATCGCAGCGGTCAAATTCAGCTTTATTTGAACAATAAGTCTTTTAATGAAGAGTTGGCAGCGCAAATAAAATCTTTGGATCTAGGTGACATCATTGGCGTCACCGGCGAAGTTTTTAGGACCAATAAGGACGAGCTCAGTGTGCGCGTGTCGAGCTTTGAATTGGTCACTAAATCGCTACGGCCGCTGCCTGATAAATTTAAAGGCCTGACTGATACTGAGATGCGCTATCGCCAGCGCTATGTTGATTTAATAGTCAATGCGCAGTCCAGACAAGTGTTTAAAACCCGCTCCGCAATCGTCGCGTTTATTCGCAAGTATTTTGACGGTCTTGGCTTCATGGAAGTTGAGACGCCTATGATGCAAATCATTCCTGGTGGCGCAACTGCGCGACCTTTTGTAACTCATCACAACGCGCTCAGCCAGGACATGTTTCTGCGCATAGCCCCTGAGCTGTATTTGAAACGCCTTGTTGTGGGTGGCTTTGAAAGAGTGTTTGAGCTTAACCGTAATTTTCGCAATGAGGGACTGTCTACCCGGCATAATCCTGAATTTACTATGCTTGAGTTCTACCAAGCTTACGCCCGCTACGAAGATTTGATGGACCTTACTGAAGATCTCTTCAGGCAAATAGCGCACGCCGTGCTGGGCTCGAGTCAGCTGGTTTATCAAGGCTCTACCTATGACTTGGATAAGCCGTTTGATCGACTAACAGTAAAAGAATCGGTCTGTCGGTATTGTGATGAAGTTACCATGGCAGACCTTAGTTCGAAAGAAGCCTTAGTGGTTACCTGCAACCGACTGGATGTTCACATTGATGAGAATTGGCCAGCGGGCAAAATATTGATGGAAATATTTGATCAGCTCATCGAGGCAAAGCTAGATCAACCCACGTTCATTACCCAATACCCAATTGAAGTATCGCCCCTAGCACGGCGCAGCGAAACGGACCCCCAGGTGACGGATCGGTTTGAGCTAATTATTGGTGGGCGTGAGCTGGCTAATGGTTTTTCTGAGCTGAACGACCCAGAGGATCAGGCGGCTCGATTTAGAGCACAGGTGGCTGCGAAAGACTCTGGCGACCAAGAAGCCATGCACTATGACGAGGACTATATTACGGCGCTGGAATATGGCATGCCACCAACGGCGGGCGAGGGAATTGGCATAGATCGGTTAGTCATGCTGTTTACCGATTCATCGTCTATCAAAGATGTGCTGCTTTTCCCTCACATGCGGCCGCAAACAGATACAGATTAAGGTGCAGGCCAATTCGTTTGCTGGTTTATCCTTAGAATCTTCCTGGCAACAGGCCCTTGGCAGCGAATTAGAAAAAGACTATATGCGCTGTCTATTTCAATTCTTGGATGGGGAGCTCAGGCAGGGAAAGTTAATCTTCCCTAGTGCCGAGAAGGTGTTTGCAGCGTTTGATGCTACGCCATTAAAAACGGTTAAGGTGGTGATACTTGGTCAGGACCCTTACCATGGCCAAGGTCAGGCTCAAGGTTTGTGCTTTTCAGTGCGGCCTGGCACTGCAGTGCCGCCTTCATTGAAAAACATTTTCAAAGAACTCACCAGCGATCTTGGCTTAGTCGCCCCGGCCCACGGCTGTCTGAATGACTGGGCGCAGCAAGGGGTGTTGTTGCTTAACTCAGTGTTGACAGTGGAGGCGGGTAAGGCTGCTTCTCATCAAGGTAAAGGCTGGGAGGTTTTTACCGATAAAATTATTGCCTATCTTAATAGCGAGCTCGCTAACGTCGTATTTATGCTCTGGGGCAACTACGCCCAACGTAAGGGTGTAATGATTAATAGGGAAAAACATTTGGTGCTAACTTCGCCCCATCCATCGCCGCTTTCTGCTAGCCGTGGATTTTTTGGCAATCAGCATTTTTCAAAAGCCAATACCTATTTGCTCAAGCACGGCATTGCAGCGCTTGATTGGCAGTTAAAATTAACTCATTGAATTGGATAAGACATGGAAACTAATCGCTGTGTAATCGTTGGCGCAAGTCATGCTGGTGTAACCTTAGCTTTATCGCTGCGCAAAGAAGGCTGGCAGGGAGAGATCGTTTTGATCGGGGCGGAAAGCCAGCTGCCGTATCATCGGCCGCCGTTGTCTAAAGACTTCTTAGCCGGTGAAAAAGACTTTGCAGCGATGTTGCTGCGTCCAGAAAAAGCATTTGCTGACAACAACATTGAATTAATCCTTGGTACTCGTGTGGATGGGATTGATGCTGAGAGTCAGACTGTGACTCTCAGCGATGGTAAGGAAATCGCTTACGCAAAGTTGGCACTGTGTACTGGTGCCGAAGTAATTCAGCTGCCCATGGCCCAGGGGCTCACCGGGGTACACACTATTCGCAGTGTGGCGGATGTTTTGCCTATCAAGGAAAGTCTTCACAACGTTAAAAAAGCGGTCATCGTCGGTGCTGGCTATGTGGGGCTTGAAGTCGCTGCGGTACTTGCCAAAGCGGGGGTTGAGGTAAACGTGCTTGAGATGGCGGAGCGCATTCTTAGTCGGGTGACCAGTGTCACCATGTCTGACTATATGCAGGCGCTGCATGAAAAACATGGAGTTAGGATTCACACCGGTATTCGAGTGACTTCGTTTATCGGTGACGGCAAAGTGGAAGCTGTTAGCTGTATTACAGGGGAAACATTTGAAGCAGATTTAGTGGTAATAGGAGTCGGGGTGACTCCTGCTTCGGCACTGGCGATTGCCGCCGGCGCGTCCGAAGAAAACGGCATAGTTGTGAACGGCAAATGCGAAACTTCGGTTAAAAATATCTATGCCGCCGGCGACTGCACAAGCCATCCTTCCCCCTTATACAATCGGTTTTTACGCTTGGAATCGGTGCAAAATGCCAATGATCAAGGCCGAATTGCAGCGGCAACAATTTGCGGCAAAGACAAAGAGTACGATGCCGTGCCTTGGTTTTGGTCTGATCAGTATGATATCAAGCTGCAGATGGTCGGCTTGTCCTATGACTTTGACAAGGTCGTTATTCGAGGTGATGCAACAGACGCTCACTCTCAAGGCTTTGCCCTGTTTTACTTTAAAGATAATACCTTGATCGCCGCTGATTGCGTGTCAAGGCCGAAAGAATTTATGGCGGCTAAGCAGCTGGTTCAGCGCCGAGCGAAGATTGATCCTGCAATATTGATGGATGAGGGGATCGAACCGGCAAGTTTTCTGCTGTAATTGACTCTAGTCGCCTCGATAAATACAGCCGCTAGTACAGGTTTCTCGAATTTCGACGGCGATCAGACTGGGTAGATTTTTAATCAGTTTTTGCCATATCCATTTGGCGAGGTTTTCGCTGGTTGGATTATCAAGCCCCGGGATATCGTTCAGGTAAAAGTGATCGAGTTGGTCAAGTATTGGACGGAAGCCCCGAGACACATCGGCAAAGTCCATTACCCAGCCGCTCGTTGCGCCTACTTCTCCAGCCACCGTGATGCGAACAAAGAACGAGTGTCCATGGAGGCGGGCGCATTTATGCTCAGCAGGCACATTGGGTAGCCTATGGGCCGCTTCAAACGAGAATTCTTTAAATAACTCCATGCCAAGCCTTTTGCACATCAATAAACAGGGCGCAAAGTCTACCTATTGCTGAAGGTTGTGTATAGTCTGGCTAGGCTGAATGCGCTTTCGACCTAGGTGGTCTGCTAGGCGAAAGGCATTATAATGCGGGCAATAAGTCGAATAAGCAATTAATAGTGGAATTACAGTGCTGGGGATAATCAAGCTAAAGTATCGCGGGTTTCGCCGTTTTTTAGGGCAAGGCAAGCGATTCGCAACGTACTTGGGTGTGCTTGGCACAATTGCCATCTTGTTTCTCCACACCAGCGCGCCGAGCCCGGTGCAGAACGTTATCAACCGGCTTGAATATTTGCTCTATGACCAGCGCATGGCAGTGATGCCAAAAGCCATCAAACCCGTGGAAAACAAAATAGTCATCGTTGACCTAGATGAACGCAGCTTGCAGGCAGAGGGTCAATATCCTTGGAATCGAATCAAGGTTGGGCAGCTGACGGAGCGATTGAGCGAGTATGGCTCTTTGGTGGTTGGTTTCGATATTACCTTTCCAGAACCCGACCGTAATATACGCGATTTGCTCGCGCCAATAGATTTAGCCAGTTTAGACCCAGCCTTCGCTCGTACCCTTGCTGAAATCGAACCAAGTATCGATGCTGATCAATATTTTGCTAACGCAATGATTAATTCGGTTGATGCGGTGCTGGCGATTAATTTTTCGCCGCAGGGCTCGGTCTCATTTAATGAATTGCCCCAGTCTATTGTTGAAATTGAGTCGGATTTAGCAAGCAAGATTACCCTCACTGATATGAGCGGATTTACTGGCAATATTCAGATATTGCAGGACGCTGCCAGAGGTAATGGCAGTATGAATCAAGAACCTGATGCTGACGGCGTAGTGCGCAGGGTGCCTTTGGTAATACGCTACGGTGAAAAGCTCTATACGACTCTCGCCCTGGAAATGTTTAGGGTCTATAACTTCTTAGAAAATTACGAGCTAGAGACTTTCTCTTATGATGAGGTTGAAGTAGTTACAGCGGTTCGTTTAGGCAAGGGGCCAGGAAGCTTTGTTATTCCAACCGATGGCCGTGGCTACGTGAATGTACCCTATGTGGGCACCACCACAAAAGACGGCAATAATTTCTTTCCTTATATTTCAGCAACTGATGTGCTTCGAGGCAGCCTCAGTGAAAGCGAAAAACAGGCCTTAGTAAACAGCTTAGTGCTGGTAGGCACGAGTGCGCCTGGTCTAGGTGATTTAAGAGCAATGCCGCTACAAAAACTCTACCCTGGGGTAGAAGTGCACGCCAATATGCTTAACGCATTATTAAACGCAGTGAATATGTCGGCGCTGACGGTGTCTGCGGGGGAATCAAGCACGGCGTCTGCGTTTGCCTCTTTTACTAATACAAACGTGCGTATTTTTCCCTATCGACCAGATTGGATAGCTGGCGGTATGTTCGTGGCATTGGCCGTGCTTGGCATTGCCCTGTCAGTTTTGTTTCCCTACCTAGGCCCGGCGAGCATGGTTGGCTTTGCCTCGGCATTGCTGGGGATAAGTGTTTGGGGCAACTTTCAGCTGTGGTCGGTCTATAAACTTGATTTTCCTCTAGTGCTGATGATTACCCTGATTATTGTCCTGGCCGCTATTAATTTAATTTATGGCTTTCTAGCTGAAAGTCAAACGCGTAAGGTAATCAAAGGCATGTTTGATCAATACGTGCCGCCGGCACATATTGACTCAATGCTATCTGATCCAGATAACTATTCTTTTGAAGGCGAGAGCAAGGAACTGTCGGTGCTGTTTTCAGATATTCGCGGTTTTACCTCAATCTCTGAAGTGCTCAGTGCCAGCCAGCTTAAGAAACTATTAAATGATTTTTTCACGCCTATCACCGGCATCATTTTTGATCACAATGGCACCATCGACAAATACGTTGGCGATATGGTGATGGCGTTTTGGGGTGCTCCCTTGGAAGATCCCGATCACAGGGCTCACTCAGTGCGTTCAGCCTTAAAAATGATTGAAAAAACTGAGGAGCTAAAACATGAGTTTTTGGCAGCAGGATTGCCCGAGGTAAATATCGGCGTGGGTATTAATACTGGCATGATGAATGTCGGCGACATGGGATCTACCTATCGACGTTCATATACCGTATTGGGTGATGCGGTAAACCTTGGGTCGCGTCTAGAAAGTCTGACAAAATTTTATGGCATTCGATTATTGATAGGGCAGGAGACAGTCGCAGGCCTAGACGGCTTCTTGTTGCGGATGATCGATAAAGTGAAGGTCAAGGGCAAAGATGAAGCCATAACCTGTTATGAGCCACTGTGTGAATTGGCAGACTCGACCCCGGAGCTCGAGGCGCGGGTTAAGCAATACCATGACGCTCTTGAGCTGTTCTACGCTCAGCATTGGGATGCTGCGCAGACAGCCTTTCAAACGCTGGTTGAGCTAGAGCCCCACACGCTGCTTTATCAGGTCTATCTTGAGCGTATAGAGACTTTAAGAGGGCAAAACCTAGGGCCACAGTGGGATGGCTCCTATACCCACACCAGCAAGTAGTTCTGGATAAAAATTTCTATGGTTTTTTTCGCGGAACACCTCGCATTTGTTGACATAGGGGCGTGAATCGGTAAAATGCGCGTCTCTCAGTTTTACGGGTGATTAGCTCAGTTGGGAGAGCGTCGCCCTTACAAGGCGAATGTCGGGGGTTCAAATCCCTCATCACCCACCAAATACAGTAAGTCCTGCTGAACAGAACGTGCGGGCTTGCTTTTAAAGAGTTTGAAAGGCCGCCACGCGTGCTTTTCGATCAAGTTGCGGACCGGTAGTTCAGCTGGTTAGAATGCCGGCCTGTCACGCCGGAGGTCGCGG
>CAYGSO010000006.1:0-12578 GCA_964352445.1 uncultured Pseudohongiella sp.
CCAGCGAGCGCAGCTACTGGTTTTTCATCCAATAACCAAGCTTGCTTATTGATCACTCCTATTTAAAACTGACAAGCCAAGCCAAGCCAAGCCAAGCCAAGCCAAGCCAAGCCAAGCCAAGCGAGGGGTTTTCTGACGCTTGGCAGCCCAGCTATTTCAACCGATCAATTGCCTGCGCTAAGGCGTCAAGATCGGCTTGCGTTAAATTTTCGAACACAGACTGTGAGGCAATTTTAAAACTGGTAGAGGCGTCGCTAAGGATTTCCACGCCAGTATCAGTCAGTTTTACCAAGCTCACCCTCGCATCTCTCGCATTGGACTGTTTTGCGACTAACTTATTTTTCTCCATCGGCGCTATTAGGCGGGTGATCCCTGATGCTGTAAGGCCCACCTGTTCTGCAAGATCAATTCTGCGCAGAGTCTTTTCTGGCGCTAAGCTTAAACAGCGCATTACCACAAACTCGCTGAAGCTAATACCGTGGAGAAATAGATGTTGATCGGCTCTTTTTTGGACTCGGGTTTGTGCTGTCACTAGTTCCAATAAAAGTTGCATTGCTTTATCAAATTTGGCCATGGCCTTAATTCCTATATAATTGATAGATACTTGATATGACAAGTATCTATCAATTAATTGGGCTTGGCAAACCCCGCCGCTATCCAATTGACAGGCGCAGCTGACAACCAACTCGAATAACCGATTGTTCAGAGTTACCTAAATAAAGGTAAACTCTGGGTTTGCTTCTAATGCTGAGTGCTCTGCTGTGGTTAGTGCACGGATTAGGCTTAATCGAAAACGGTTGAATTCACGCGGAGTAATGCATGACAGATTCGAATAATTATGTCCCACCGAAGGTATGGACTTGGAATACAGAAAACGGCGGTGCGTTTGCGAATATTAACCGCCCCGTAGCCGGCCCAACCCATGACAAGCAATTGCCCGTGGGCAAACATCCACTGCAGCTGCATTCATTAGCCACGCCCAACGGCGTTAAAGTGACAATCATGCTAGAGGAATTGCTTGCCTTGGGTTTTGCCGGCGCCGAGTACGATGCCTATCTTATTAAGATAAATGAGGGGGACCAGTTTGGCAGTGGCTTTGTGGATATAAATCCAAACTCTAAGATTCCAGCGTTAGTAGACCTTAGTGGCAAGACACCTGTGCGAGTTTTCGAGTCCGGTGCCATTTTGATGTACTTGGCAGAAAAGTTTGGGGCATTGCTGCCAATTCAGCAGCCAAAGCGGGCTGAGTGTTTGTCTTGGCTATTCTGGCAAATGGGCAGTGCGCCTTATTTAGGCGGTGGTTTTGGTCATTTCTACGCCTACGCGCCAGTTAAGATTGAATACTGCATTGACAGATTTGCCATGGAAGTGAAACGCCAATTGGATGTGTTAGACCGCCACCTTGCAGATAATGAGTATTTTTGTGGCGACGAATACACCATTGCAGATATCGCTATTTGGCCTTGGTATGGGGCTGTGCATTCCGGCGCTGTTTACGATGCAGCAGAATTTCTAGACACCAAGGGTTACACCCACGTGGGGCGCTGGGCCGATCAAATTGCAAAGCGCCCGGCGGTGCAGCGCGGTCGCATCGTGAATCGAAGCTGGGGGCCGCTTGATCGACAGCTACGGGAGCGCCACGATAGTTCAGACTTTGAACTGCGCACCCAAGACAAGCTTGACGGCGATGCTAAGGCCAAAGAAAAATTAGTGGACTAAAGACAAAACGGTAGGTTGTCACTTTAACGACAAGTTATGCACAGCTACTATTGATGAAAACTCAGCCTCTTGTTTTTCGGGCGCTGACTACTAAAAAACACAGTGAGAATAAAATGGCTATACCAACAGTAATGCAAGGCAAGTTATCTATCCCCGTTGTCGGCGCACCTTTGTTTATTATTTCTGGCCCAGAGCTAGTGATCGCCCAGTGCAAAGCCGGTGTGGTTGGCTCTTTCCCAGCACTTAATGCACGCCCCGCCGAAATGTTAGATAAGTGGCTAACCCAAATTAATGAAGAGCTAGATGCCTACAATCAAGCCAATCCGGATTCACCCGCGGCGCCTTACGCCGTGAACCAAATTGTTCACAATTCAAACGACCGTTTAATGCACGACGTCGAGGCCTGCGTAAAACACAAAGTACCAATAGTCATTACCTCTCTCGGCGCAAGGCCAGAGGTGTTTGACGCGATCCATTCTTATGGCGGTATTTGCCTGCACGATGTGATCAACAATAAGTTCGCTAAAAAGGCTATTGAGAAAGGTGCCGATGGTCTTATTTGTGTTGCGGCCGGTGCCGGCGGCCATGCCGGTGTGCTCTCGCCAATGGCGTTGATTCAAGAGGTGCGGGAATGGTTTGATGGCCCGGTGCTTTTATCGGGCTCTATCTCAACCGGCGACAGTGTGTTGGCCGCACAGGCTATGGGCGCCGATCTTGCCTACATAGGCTCTGCGTTTATTGCCACTGAAGAGGCCAATGCTGACCCTGCGTACAAACAGGCGCTAGTGGACTATGCCGCCAGCGATATTGTCTATACTAATTTATTCACCGGTGTACACGGTAACTACCTGAAGCCTTCCATTGAAGCGGCAGGTCTGGACCCAGACAACTTGCCCGAAAGCGATCCTTCAAAGATGAGTTTTGGTTCCGGTGGCAGCAGCAAAACCAAAGCCTGGAAAGACATTTGGGGCTGTGGTCAGGGTATTAATGCAATTAAGAAAGTTGAATCAGCAGCTAATTTGGTGTCAAGGTTGAAAGCTGAATACGCTGCGGCTAGAGAGCGGCTGCTGAAAACCGCCTGAATTATGCAACAAGAGCTGTCTAGTGTCGGGCTGCAATTAGTTAAAAAAAAGCCAGCTAATCGCGGTTTAACGCGAAGTCGCCGGCTATAAAATTAGTCGTTAGACTAAGGGAGAGTTTAGTTACTTCCTGCAGTTAAGTTTTCGAGAGTGCTTAGCTGGCTGTAATTTGTCATGGCGTTTTTGTCGCGGGCATTTAATTTCAGTGCAAGTTCTAGGTCTTTAGTTGCCTCAATGTCGTTTCCGGCCAATGCCTTGGCAACGCCCATATTCGAATAAATCGAAGCTTTCACGGAATCGACGTCTCTGGCACTAATCTCAAAAGACTTTTCCGCCTTAACTGCTGCTGATTCGCAGCTCAACACTGCTGCGTCAAAATCCTTCATTAGGATTTGAGCAACACATAGGTTGTTTGATTCTGAGTAATCTAAGCCGCTTAGAGATTTCTTAGCGAATGTAGATTCTACAGCATCCATATTTGCTGTAATTAATTCTGAGTAGCCGGTCGTGTGGCCAAATGCAGTCACTCGATACTCAGCCATTGCCGTATTGGCTGTGAGTAGCGAAGCTAGAGCAAAACCACCAACAGTTGCTAGAGTTGAAATTGATCGAGTAGCGCGTTTCATAATGTGTCCTTGAGTGATTAAGTAGTAGTTAAGTAAAGTAACCGCTAGTTCAAATAGTCACTAGCTTGTAAACAAGTTTAGGGACTGAGCTCAAATTTCACAAAGTATGTTTCATATGGTAACAGATGAATATTTCTCATCTATGCCTTGAAATAGGTCACTCACCCAATTCCACAATAATTGACTCGACTTTGTCTCGGCTGCATCTTCTTTTAATACCATCCAGTAAAAGTCTTTAGTGAGCAGATGCGTGCTGTGCAAAGGCACTAACGAGCCAGAATCAAACCAAGCTTTACTTACCGGCATTGGCACCAGCGCTACGCCCACGCCTTTTTCAGTGGCTCTAGCCAGGGAAAACATAGTGTCTACAAATATGATTTGTTTACTCTTGAGCTCGGGCAGCCCCGCGAGTTTCGCCCACTGTCGCCAAGCGTTTGGTCTGGCTTTGTGCAGCAATACGGTAGAGCTGCGAATTCCCTCTGCCGCGGTGATGCCTTGTCTGGCCCAGGCATCGAACTGACGGCGACTACAGGCCGGAATATAGGAGATCGGAAACAGCTTCTTGACGTTATTGCCCGATGGACGCTTTCTGGAAAGCACGATGTTGATGTCTGCGACCGGATTAATCGCGTCACTGCTTTCCATGCTCTCTATTCGTAAATCGATGTCTGCGTATTGCTCTGAAAATTCTCCAATGTGAGGGATCAAGAGCTCGCTGGCGAAAAATTCTGGCATTTGAATCAGTAGTTGAGCCTTGGCTGAATTCTTCTTAACCGTATCTAAGGCATGGTCTATTGCCTGCAGGCAGGGGCTGATTTCTTCGAACAGATGCGAGCCCTCATTGGTCAAACTGACAGATCGGGTCAGCCGTTGGAATAGTTTCGTACCAAGCTGAGTCTCCAGATCGCTAATTTGGTGGCTGACCGCGCTGGCTGTTATGCACAGTTCATCGGCTGCTTTTTTGAAACTAAGGTGCTCGGCGGCGGCACAAAATGTACGTAAGCCGCGATGTTGCATTTGCATGGTGAGGAGCCTTAAGAAAAGAAAATTAGTAGTGGTCAGCTTGAATGGGTCTGACTTCACACACTAACCCAGCATTATTACGGGCAAAATACATGCCAAGGCATAAAGCTGTGAATTCTACCAAAGCCTTGGGGCTTAGATGGAGTGGCTCGCCCCATAACGGTGCAAAATAGTGTTTGACGCGCAGGCTTAGAGCTAGCGGGGGAAAATATGACAATAGATTGGCAAGATGCAAGATTGGCTGTCGAGGTGTCAGAGTAATAACTCCGACTACAGTAGTTCGGCATGGGTTCTCACCCGCCGCTAACCAGCACCGCTATCTCAGCAGCTATGTAAAGCTACTGTATTTTACCTTGGCCCATTCATGGGGTGGTGGGGTTTTTGCCGCTTAGATAGAACCATTGGCCATCGATGCGGGAAAACGTCGAGAGTTCATGGTGGCTATGGAGGTTTCCATCTGAATCTTCGAAACTAGCCTTAAACTCAACCTCTGCTGTATCTCCGTTTTGAGAAGCGTCTAGGATGATCAGCCCTAGCCAGTTGTGGCTTAGCTGGGACAATTCAGCGGCATCTAGGCCCGCGCGGGCGCTGGGGTGCCAAGTATCTATTAGATACTGGCCTGAAGCACCCAGTGCATAGGCGCTGTAGCGAGATCGCATCAGCTGGCGCGCCGTCCGCGGCTTGCCGATGCCTGTGTGATAGGGGCCGCAGCAGCGCGAATACGTTTTTACAGAGCCGCAGGGGCAGGCGGTGGATACCATTGGTTAAATTCCAGTTATTGCGGCAGCAAAAAATAGGCTATTTTGCGCGCTGTGGTATTCTATCTCTTTCTTTCTCAGCGCGACTAATTCAGATGAAACTATCCGCCCCCCTTAACCGCAGTAGCCTCCTTTTGGGGACACTGGCCTTGGTTTGGACATTGATAACTAACTCGGTTCTGGCCCAAACTGTTGCGGTATCCCAGTGCAATGGACAATGCCCGAGCTACCAGTCTGCTGCAGGTCAGAAAAATAGCAAGATCGTCATTCATCATGTGTACGCGGCGGCACTAAATGAGCAGACCGGCTTAGCCGATTGGGTCGCCTATCGCCTTACCAAAGACGCTATTGGCGTTGCCTCGCTACTTGCACGGCAATGGCAACCAGACCGGCTGATGGCATTGCCCAACGAGTTAGAAATTATTGAATCGGCGGCGGCTCAGATCTCCTTGGCCAGTATCGCGGTTAACGACAACCCCTACGCTGGCATCAACACGCCGGCGCCAGATAAAGAAGACCGGGCCCGGCTAGCGCCTATTACCAGTTTTGCAAATACGCCTTATTGGTCAGACCTCAACAATTTAAGCAACATGGTGCCAATGCCGTCTAACCTGCGCTTGGGGCCATGGCTGCGCCTAGAACAAGCGATCAACGGTTTAACGCGCAAGCGCGGCGAATTATTTGTCGTAAGCGGACCGCTGTTTTTGATCACAGAGCCTTTGCGCAGCAATGCTTCAGCGGCTGTTTTGAATCCAGCTGCCTATTACAAGGTGGTGAGTTTGGACGACGAGATGGCGGTGTTTGTATTTGCCAACAACCTGTCTCAAGTAGAATCCTATTGTGGGCACACTAGCAGCTTAAGTGATTTAGAAACCATGAGCGGTCTAAACTTAATGCCAGACAAAAAGCTTAAACCGTCAAAGGCCTTGCTCGCCGAATTAGGCTGTTCTGGGCAGCTGTAGGGGCTAAGTTTCGATCTTAAAAGCTGGATAGTAAATGTAGTAAGGGCAAAGCCGAGTCCTGCTGTCACTCCTAGATCTAGATTAGCAGTTGCAACTAAAACTAAAACTAAAACTAAAACAACAACAATAATAAAGAGGTCATTATGCGCCGAGTCTTAAGTTTTATAATCTGCACCTTGTTAAGCTTCTCCGTAAACGCTCAGCTCAATCTCGCGCAAGACAACCGGATTGTTTATGGCCACCATCATGTGAATGCTAGCGATGTGCAAGCACACAATCGATTTTGGACAGAAGGCTTAGGCGGGGTTGTCAAACTAGCTGGCAGCGCAAACCGCGAGGTCATCGCCTTTCCAAACGTTCTAGTATTCGTTACCGCAAAACAACCCACTGGCGGCACGCGCGGTTCGGTCGTTAATCATATCGGTTTTGAAACTACTGATATTTATGGCGCTGTTGCCCATCTAACAAGCATGGGCTACGCGATGATCACCCAAAGCGAACTGCCGGGGAGTTACACCGTTGTCGATGGCATTGGTAAGCGCGATGGTGGCAATACTATCGCCTATATACAGGGGCCGGACGATATAAAAGTTGAGCTTATCGAAAACAAAGCCATTTCCCACTCAATAGTTCTGCATCACATACACTGGGCTACGGCTGATGGTGAAGCCATGCGCGATTGGTATGCCGAGCACTTTTTAGCAACGCCGGGTTCCAGAATAGGCCAGCCGGCAGCAGACCTTCCGGGAATTAACCTAACCTTTGCCCCAGATTCAACTGAGCTTGCACCCACCCGCGGTCGCGTGCTGGATCATATCGGCTTTGAGATAGAAGGTTTAGAGGCGTTTTGCCGCGACTTAGAAGCCAAAGGAATTGAATTTGACGTGTCTTACCGAGAAGTGCCAAGTTTGGGCATTGCCGTGGCCTTTTTCACAGACCCTTGGGGAACATATATCGAGCTGACCGAAGGTCTCGATAAACTACAATAGACAGCAATAGAAGAGACTAATGTTTAGACGACTTAAAGACTGCCACAATGTGGAAGACCTGCGCCTTTTAGCCAAACAGCGATTGCCAGGCCCAATCTTTCACTATATCGATGGCGCGGCGGACGATGAGGTAACCTACCGCCGCAATACTTCGGCGTTCGATGACTGTGATCTCGTGCCAAACGTCTTAGCTGGCGTGCAGGATATAGACATGTCGGTGACCGTAATGGGTCAAAAACTCGCCATGCCGTTATTCTGCTCGCCCACAGCGCTGCAGCGATTGTTTCATCACGATGGCGAGCGAGCGGTTGCTTTAGCTGCAGAAAAATTCGGCACTATGTTCGGTGTTTCAGCTCTGGGTACAGTAAAACTCGCTGAAATTGGCGCGCTGATATCAACGCCTAAACTTTTTCAGTTTTACTTCCATAAAGACCGCGGCATTAACGATGCCATGGTGGATAGAGCAAAAGAAGCAGGGTTCAATACTCTTGCCCTTACTGTAGATACCATCACCGGCGGTAACCGCGAGCGCGATCTTTATACCGGGTTTACCTCGCCGCCACGGCTCACTTTAAAGAGTTTGTTTTCCTTCGCTACTCACCCCGCCTGGGCGCTCAACTATTTTTTTCGCGAGCCGTTTGAATTAGCAGAGCTGAAGGACCACGTGCAGCAAGGTTCAAACATCGCCATATCTATCGGCGATTATTTTCAATCGATGTTGGATCAGTCCATGAGCTGGAGCGATGCCGAAGAGCTGCGTGATAAATGGGGCGGGCCATTTTGCTTAAAGGGCATTATGAGTGTTGCTGATGCGAAAAAAGCCGTAGACATTGGGGCTAGCGCGATTATGATTTCCAATCACGGTGGCAGGCAGCTAGACGGTTCCCGTTCACCGTTCGATCAGATCGCTGAAATCAGCGATGCGGTTGGCGGTAAGATCGATATAATTCTTGACGGTGGCGTGCGCCGAGGCACTCATGTGCTGAAAGCGTTAGCGGCCGGCGCGACAGCCTGTTCTGGTGGTCGAATGTATCTTTATGCGTTGGCGGCAGCAGGGCAGCCGGGAGTTGAACGGGCTTTGCAAAATATGAAAACTGAAATAGAAAGAGACATGAAACTTTTGGGAGTCACTAAAATTTCGCAGCTTAACCGCGAGATGTTGAGGTATCGATAGCACTCGACCCTAGCCGATTATTTTTCAGCCTAAAAAGATTAGCCCGTTATTTGAAGCGTGAACCGAGATAAAAATAATAGAAGAGGTTACTTAACAATGAGCAACTATAGAAACAGTCTTAAGGTGTTTACCTTAGCCTTAGCCCTAGCCCTGTCCGTACCTTGCCATACTATTGCTGCAGAGATTTACACAGTGCCTCGCACCCAATGGGGCCAGCCTGATTTGCAGGGCGTGTGGAATTTTTCATCCGATACGCCAATGCAAAGACCCTCACAATACGGCGAGCGTCAGTTTCTATCTAGCCAAGAGATCGAACAAATCCGAGCCCGTCAAGCAGCGGCGGATGCTAGCACCGATGGCGCCCTTGCTATCGAAGGGGTGGATGAGTCTTACAATGATTTTTGGGTAGAGAATGCTGGCATCGGCGATGAGGTCAGAACCTCCCATATAATCTATCCCGCCAATGGCAGGTTTCCCGCTTTAGCTGAGGGCGCGATTGCCAGTCAAGGCATGTATGGCGGCGGCACAACTGGAGAGTCGCGCCCGGTTCGCATAGCCGCCGGGGGTATTGGTACAGACGGTCCAGAGGACAGAGGTTTGTCAGAACGCTGCATCATCGGCTTCAACGCTGGCCCGCCGTTTATCCCCAGTCTTTATAATAACAATGTGCAAATTGTACAGTCGAAAGACCATGCGGTATTAATGACAGAGATGATTCACGATGCGCGAATCGTTAAGCTATATGATTCTGCTGATCAGCTTCAACACATTACCGATGACGTGAAACTCTGGACCGGAGATTCCAAAGGTTATTGGGAAGGTGAGTCCTTAGTTGTCGTCACCAAGAATTTCAACGGCCTAGCGGCGAGCTTTGGTTCTACCGGCACATCCCTTGATAAAACCTTGATCGAGCGCTTTACTCGAAAAAGTGCTGACACGGTAGACTACGAATTTACCATAGACGATCCGGCTACTTACACTGATAGGTTCACTGCGGTGGTGCCAATGACGAAAGTTGCTGGGCAAGTTTACGAATACGCCTGTCACGAAGGTAACTACGGTATGGTTAATATCCTTCGCGGAGCCCGGGTGCAGGAAAACTTAGACGAAAACAACTAGCGGAATTTTTCAATTACCTCAGTGCGAGTACTAGCGGAATAGTCAGTTGGGTTTGCGGGCTTGGAGTGGGTGATATATGAAATCATCAGCTGCGCAAAGACTATCGCCAATAAAATTAGTACTCGCTGGTTCAGCTTAGTCATACATCGCTCGTGTGATTCGAGTGAACACAAACTCTTGCCGGAAATAATTTTTACTCAGCGCTATGAGTTCGCTAGTGTCAGTGAAAAAGTCATACTCTGCGTTGATTTTCATCCTACCCTTATGCATTCAGCTACCCGACTCGCTCACTCAGGGTATAGGGCATCAGGGAGATTGCTCCCAAGCTGCTATGCCTCCGACTAGACTTTGCACCGAAAATCCCTGTTGGTCCAATAAAAAAGCCACTTTGTTGCTTACCCATTTGCCTGCGACACAATAAACCACAAGGTCTTAGTCTTTATCGAGGGTAGAAATCCACAGGGCAAGTTTTTCCGGATTCTTTCGAATGGCACCCGGTATTAGATTTGGATTTTGAAGAAAGTCTTCTTCTAAACGGACGTCGATAACCACAGGGGAATTGCTGTTTAGCCTCTCCTTTAGCACTGCGACTGTGAGGCTTTTGCCAAATGCCGGCCTGAAGTCGCCACGAAAATCTGACCCCGGGGTTTGCGCTACCGCTGTGATAGTCCAAAAAAATAGCGTGTAAATTAAAAGTCTTAGGTTCATTGCGGTTTCGCTCAACATTAAGGTTAGAAAGCTCCAACTTGATACAACTCTTAGTCGATAATACTTTGATAAACCATCGCTTTGAATTTTGCGGCTATATCGTATGCCGAAGCAGGCTGCACTTGCAGCATGATTACTACCGCCGTGCCGGTTTCTGGGTCCGCCCAGGCTTGGGTTCCTAGCGAGCCGCCCCACGCAAATTCTCCGTTGTTTACCCCGTATGGGCTTTTGCTTTCATCCACTACGACGCTGATTCCATAGCCCCAGCCTCGGTCAAGCATTGGTGCGCTAGGGTTTGTGCCGATGGGCAATAAGGCTGTGGGTATGTGGTTTGTGGTGGCGGCATTCACACTGGTAGCAGAAAGAATACGCTCCCGGTCTAGCTCACCTTTGTTTAATAGCATCTGCAGAAACCGAAGATAGTCTGGCACTGTGCTGACAATACCGGCAGCACCTTCTTTAAGCGGGGGATTTTGAGTAATAGGAATAGCCATGGCAGGCAGTAATTCTAAAGGCTGGCCAGGTTGATTTACTCTATAGCCCTTGGCAAGTTGATCTAGCTGATGTGGTTTTACATAGAAGCCGGTTTGGCCCATGGCCAGCGGGGTAAAGACCTTGGCATTAAGATAAGCATCGAAATCCATGTCAGAGGCGATTTCTACAACGCGGCCCAGTACCGTAATGGAGATACTGTACACCCACTGCTCACCTGGGTCACCAATCAGTGGTATAGCGGCCACTTTGTCCACTAGCTGCTCTAGAGTATCGTCACGGGCGCGAACTCCATTGTCGCGGTAAAGGGCACTGAAGCGGTGGCTCAAACCTGCGGTATTCAGCAATAAATCTTCAATTGTGATTTGGCGGCTGGGCAGGCGAGTGTCGTTGAACTCCATCGTGTTTGGGTTATTGAACACTCGTATATTATTGAAACTGGGAATGTACTTGGCTACAGGGTCGGTGAGGGCGATCTTCCCTTGCTCTACTAATTGCAGCACCGCCACCGCTGTGATGGGCTTGCTCATAGAACGAATTTGAAAAATCGAGTTAACCTGCATAGGAACTTCGTTTTCAATATCTTGCCAACCGTAGCTTTTTAAAAACACGATCTTGCCATGGCGGGCAACACCTGCTACCAAACCAGGCACACGACCATCGTCCACATGTTGCTGGAGCATAGCGTCTATCAATGCTAAACGTTGAGAGGATACGGCGACACTTTCGGGAGATGCGGTAACTAGCTCCGTTTGGGCCAACGCCAATTGAGCTGAAAATAAGAATGCGGTCAGTGCTGCTTTTTGTAAAGCACCGGTAATGGCGATAGAAAATTTCATGATCTAGTTACCTTGGTTTTATTGTTCTTTCAGATCCTTCCCTGCGGGATTATCTGCGATGTTTTCAAGGGTTCAAGTTTGTTACTGGGTGCCTAGCTTACCCAAAGGCGAAGGCGGGCAGCCGTCACGAATAATGGTAAACTTCATATTGCCGATCTTCCATTGTCCATCTACGTTGATAAGGTCGAAAACATCGGTGCCGCAGTGACTGAATTCTCCGTCTATCCAAAAATCGTAAGCAGCCATGAACGTCGCAAACGGGCCTGTTATTATTAACTCCTCATCCCAGAAGCGTTCTACCATGACTGTATTGGATGGTTTCATTGCGTCGAAGCTCACGATACTTGGGGCGAGGGTAAATGAGCCGTCTGGTTGTTGGCGCATTCGCTGGATCATCGAGCCGTCTATAGTGACCTGCTTGCGGCGCTCGAGATCGTCTGTGGTTAGGGTCTCAGCCCAATCATAGATTACCGACATAATATCAGCCCGCTGTTGAGCGTTGTTACTGGATTGCCCGCTGCTAAATGGGCTCAGCAGTAGAAAAGCGATAGATAGAGTGAGAGAACAAAGCTTCATTGGGTTTTCTCTTGCCTGTTTGGTTTGTAATGTATGTGTTGCCTGCCAATCTATCAGGCCATTGCTATGACTGTATAGAGAAAAGCAAAAAGCGTGGAGCTAAGCAGGGCCTTTGGGGCTAAGCACGGCATCAGTACTGCACAGATAGTAAAGGTTAGCTTGGCAGCAGGGGCTGAGCCGAGACCTGTAGTTTAGTACGCGCGATTAGCCATTCTAGCGCCAAGGGTTGTGGGCTGGCCACATACCCTTAAAATGGAGCTGCGCGATTGTGTTGGTCGAAAGTTGCTTCGCTAGGACGACTCAACTACCTAACAGCTGCTGAGGGGCGGCATTGGGTTAGGCGTCGCTTTACCAGGCAGGCTGGCTTTCGATTAACATCAGCTTGCCATCGCCGTGGAGTTTTTTAATGCCGGCCTGGTGATCATACTAGCTTCATAAGTAGAGCCAACTGTGGCTTTTGTATTAAGCTAAGAGCTCGTCATCGCCCCTGAGTTTTGTCAGTGCCCGCCGGGTG
>CAYGSO010000006.1:12678-18767 GCA_964352445.1 uncultured Pseudohongiella sp.
GTATTAAGCTAAGAGCTCGTCATCGCCCCTGAGTTTTGTCAGTGCCCGCCGGGTGAGTGCATTAAATTACTAGGTACTGCCGATTGGGGCTTCCGCATTAGCAGACAGCTTTTCATAACCCCTGAGTTTTTTCAGTACCGGGCAGATGATCACACTAAATTAATAAGCAGAGCCAACTGTGGTTGCCGCATTAAGCCGAGAGCTTGTCATCGCCCCTGAGTTTTGTCAGTGCCCGCCGGGTGTTCATATTAAACTCCCAAGCATTGCCAACTGGGGCTGCTGGCTTAAGCAGAAAGCTTTTTCTCGCCTGCTTCTACCGTTTGATAGATTAGGGTATTGATGGTCATGGGTCCGACCCCGCCTGGTACTGGGGTGTAGGCATAAACTCGATCAATCAGTGGCTTCAACTCGACATCGCCGATACCGCCGGGATGATAGCCGGCATCCACAACTACCGCGCCGTCTTTAATCCAATCTGCTTTAATGTATTCAGGCCGGCCCACCGTTGCCACTATGATGTCCGCGCGTTTGACTAGCTCAGCCAATTTTTGAGTTTTCGAGTGGCAGATAGTCACAGTCGCATTCGCGTTTAAAAGCATCGCCGCCATGGGCTTGCCGAGAATCGGGCTGCGCCCAATCACAACAGCTTCTTTGCCCTCGATGGCAATATTATAGGCTTCGAGCAACCGCATAATTCCCTTCGGGGTGGCGCTGCCGTAGGCTTCAACTTCCATGGCCATGCGGCCATAGCCAGAACAGGTAACGCCATCGACATCTTTCTCGACATTGATCGCATCAAAGCACTGTCGTTCATCGATCTGGGAAGGCACCGGATGCTGGAGCAATATGCCATGCACATTGGGGTTAGCATTTAGTTCGGCAATCTTCCCAAGCAGCTGTTCGGTGGTGGTAGAGCTAGGCAGTTCCACTTTCATAGACTCCATGCCAATGCGCTTACAGGCGTTGCCTTTCATGGCAACGTAAGTGGCAGAGGCCGGATCATCGCCCACTAAAATGGTCGCTAAAATAGGCACCTCACCCTTGTTGGCAGCTTTAATTGCGGCAACCCGGGTTGCAAGTTCTTGTTCTGTCTTTTGGGCGAGGGCTTTGCCGTCTAATACTAATGCAGTCATAAGTCAGTCTTTATGGTTGTGTGTTGGTTGAAACGCGCAAACCCAGCAAAGCGGCCAAATCAGGCGCGCCAGCGCAAGTAACGAGGGCGTAATTGTACATGAAATCAAGCCAATGGGCCCCACCGACAACCGCCAAAAACCATCAAAGAAACCATCAAAGGGGTCAGAGTAACTTGGAAACAGGCTGGCCCGGTGGAAAATATTCAGCCGAGCCTAATGCCTCTGCCTACTTTGAGTACTTCAACTTACAAAAAACAGCTGCAACCAGCTGAACCGCAACTGCGGCAATCAAAGACAAGACAAAACCGAGCGCTGACAGCGTGGTTGCCGAAAAAAGATAAGCTGTAATGGCGAGACCTATGCCGCAGAGTATCGCCGACCAGCCGATTACTATGGCAACTCTATCAGGATCGCTTACCGAACTATTATCCCATCCGGCAATTAGAGAGGTTTTCTTTTTTATGGCGATGAGATAGCCAAAAAGCAGAAACGGCAACCCTGTGATTGAAAACAGCAGTGCGGTGAAAACGAGGTCGGCATTCATTGGGCCTGCCTAACTTAGGATGAGTGGATTGAGTTGCCACAAGGAATAGTTGAGAGTTGACGCAAAACTCACCCAAAGTAGATATGGAATAAGGAGCCAGCCTGCAAGTGGGCGAACGCGCCAAAAACAGAAGATAGTCGCTGCAATAAGAAGCCAAAGCAGGCCGATGTCGATCAATGCAAGCGAGCCAAGGTGCCACGCGAAAAAAAGCCAGCTCCAAAGCGAATTTGCAGCAAGTTGGGTCAAAAATAAAGCCCGCGCAACTCGGTCTCCGCGAAACCCACTAGAGCTGAATACTAACCAAGCAGCCACAGCCATCATTGCGTAGAGCAATGTCCAAACTGGCCCAAAAACTGAAGGGGGTGGGGCCCAAGCTGGTTGTATTAACTGGCTATAGAACGTTTGCGCCTGAAGTGTCGCTAACGCGCCAATAGCAGACGCTGCAAAGCACAACGCGAACCAGCCTAATAAGGACGGTATTTTCACCTGCATGAATTGCAAAGCCATTAAGTTAGTCTCTTGTTGAATGATAGAACCCTGCAGATACAAATTTTGCAATCACATTTTGAGGCGCGTCTCGCACTCTAACGTCTATCAAAGCACAGTTGAGTCTTTTTTTGGAGGAAGTTTTTCACAACCTTCGGATTTCGGCTAAGTATCTAAAGGGACTAGAGTAAGTTGGTTTTCACCTTGACGTATATCCGAATTATTTGACTATCTTTAGTCTAAACGCCTTAGCTTCGTTGAATATTCGGAATCCTTTGAAGTAGCTTTGAAGAGGAGTAGCAATCGACTGGATTGCAGGCTGATCAAAGAAGTTCTATTGTGAGCGATTCCAGCTCAGCGAGCGCCCGAGAGACAAGTTATGCCTGAACCAAGTTACTTGCTCATCAGTTTAATTTTTAGCTCGATCGGTTTGGGCTATTTTATCTACGGTCGCAAGCAAAAGCATAAGGTGGCGTTTTACAGTGGTATTTGTTTGATGTTCTATTGTTACCTAGTTACTGCGCCTATTCCTATGATTATAATTGGCGTTGGGTTGATGGCAGCGCCGAGGTTCATTCGACTGTAGGCCCCGCTGGGGCTACCAGTTTCTTTTTTTGTAGTCCTCGCTTGTTAATTTGCCATCACCGTCTACATCCCCATGTGTGCCGTCAAGAGATTTTAGGTAGTCAATCTCATGGGGAGGCGAGCCTATTCGTATGGCGGTTTGCAATTGATACGCAATCGCCTCGCGCTCGGCGTCGAAACCTCCCCAAAGATCATACTCTGTGCGCTTGGTGGGGCTAGTTTTGAATTTTTTGTAAAGAAAAGAGTGGTATGCATCATGGGCGATGGTACTGGCACACCAAGGAGCTGACGCAAAAGCAGTTTGGTCACTCATGTCATATCGAGGAGGATTTTCCCAGGCGATCATTCCACTTCGGCTGTTTTGGGAGATAATGCCAATGTGTTCCACTACAAAATCATAATCTTGCTTCGAGCGAGAGGCTAGAGTGTCCAAGCACAAGTTAACTTGCTGCACATAGTTTGCATTTCCCCTAATACTGATAGTATGCGAAGCAGCGTTAGGTGCTTTAGCCTTAGATAATACGACATCATTTGATCCGGATTGATACCAGTATATTGATCCCACCAAAACAACAAGGAAATAGAATTTATTCATGGGCTCCGTCACAGTTGCTATAGCAAGCCATTTACATGTCGAAAATTTTTGCAGTAAAACAACAATAGGCTATCAGAAAACCTCTGTCTAAAAATCGACCGCTATTGTGTGTCGGTCACATAGAGAAAATAAAAAAATACCTAATTTGGACCTTAAGGCTAATTATGGCAAATCATCAAAGGGGTCAGAGTAACTTGGTCGCGTATAGCTGCGGATTTTTGTGCATACTGTTCAAGTTACTCTGACCCCTTTGATTCATTTTTCGATGGTGAAACTTAGTCCGGCGTTGCTTTTTAAGCGTTCGATTAGCAAGTCGCCTATGGCTGCGGCTGGAGTCCAGATTCCGCCACTAGCAGCATCAGGATTCTTCAACAGGCATACAGCGCTTTCCGCGATCATCTTGCTAGTGGAGCCATAGCCAGGATCTTTGTCGCCCCTAACACTTACTTTGACCACGTTACCTGCATCATTCGACCCCACGAACAATACTTCATAAAAACCTGCTTCGCGCTCTTCTTTGCTTGGCCCTTCGCCAGGCTGCAAAGTGCTCGCCGCCATAGACTTATCAGCCGCAACAGCTTGAGCAACGGTTTCACCTTGCTCACCAGGGCCGGTTAGCATCATTTCGTCATAGACAAAATCGCTGCCATATTCATGAGCCAATAGAAAATTGGAGCGATGGATATTCTTAGTGTTGATAGTCGCCATCACGAATGGGGCAGACCAGCTATTTAAGTCTTCTTCAAACAGCGGCTTTGCGCCAGAGGGTTGTTTAGGCCCGCTAACACCTTCAGTGAGTGCAAAAGGATTGGTCAGCACTTCAACTAGCCCCGGTGTTTTTGCTGCGGCTTTCATGGTTTCTTTGAAGCTAGCAAGAGTGCCGCCCGAGAATGAACCTTTCATGGAGCGTACACGGCCTTTGACCCTTGGCAGGGTCGTGTTTAACGTTTTTTTCGCATGTTGCTGCAGGCAAAAAACTCCTAAATCAAAAGGGATCGAGTCGAAACCGCAGGAGAACACGATTCTTGCTCCGCTGGCTTTGGCGCTTGCGCCATGGGCTGCAATCATCTCGTGCATCCAACCAGGCTCACCGCAAAGATCCACATAATCGGTGCCGGCGGCGGCACAGGCTTTAACCAGATCAGAGCCGTATAACTGATAAGGCCCAACGGTAGTCAACACCACTTTAGTGCTGGCGACCATGGTATCAACAGATTGTTGGTCATCGGCATTGGCTATGACAAGTGGCACACTGAAAGGTATGCCCATTTCGTCACGCACGCTTTCTAGTTTCTCTTGGCTACGGCCGCACATAGCCCACACCACGTCACCGTTAACTCCATACTGTTGATTGAGATATTCACAGACTAGACGGCCGGTATATCCAGTTGCACCATAGACCACGATTCCATATTGACGTTGTGCTGACATTGTTTGCTCATCCTGTACGTTGTTGTAGTTAGGGTGTTCCAATTAAGAAAATCCGACAACCTCTTCATCTAGCATATGGGCCAGCAAAGGGCTTTTCTCCGCTCGAGCAAATGCGTCATCAATTGCCTTTGATCGCCTCTGCACCACCGAGCGGTAATTGGGGTGGGTAAAAATATAAAGCTCGCTGTCGTTAATCGCCTCGATAACCCGCTCGCCAACTATGTCCACGCTTAACCCACTATCAATCACTTTCTGCATATGCTCAGCCATAGCGAGAGATTTCTCCGAAGGCTTAGGCTGAGTGTCGGAGTTTTTATAGTGACCAGGCTTGTTACGATACGAAAGGTTTATTCGAGTTTGTACAAATGCTGGGCACAGCACCGACACTTTTATGCCGTGGGGCTTGAGTTCGGCGTACCAGCTTTCTGACATGCCCACCACAGCAACTTTGGTCGCCGTATAAGCCCCGGCAAACGGAACTCCGCCCATACCAGCCATTGATGCAACATTGATGAGCCAGCCGCCTTCACCATGCTGCTTCATTAATGGCACCATGGTCTGAGTGCCATAAATGACACCCAAAAGATTCACATCAAGCACCCACTGCCAATCTTTATGGTCTGTTTTCTCAATTGGGCCGGGCAGACTGCTCACACCGGCGTTATTCACCAGCATATGAACCTTGCCAAAAACTGCAATAGCCTTATCAGCGAGTGCCTGCCAATCCTCTATCTTCGATGCATCCATGTTGGCAGTAATAACCTCAGCGCCGAGCTCGAGCAAAGTTTGCTCTGCTTGCTTGAGTTGGGCCGCATCTATATCGCCAAGCACTACTTTCATGCCTTGCCTGGCGACAGCAATCGCAATACTCAACCCGATGCCTTCAGCACCACCGCTTATCACCGCTACTTTGCCTTTGAAATCTGTCATGCCTACAACCCCAGGGTTCATGTCTTGTTCGCAAGCATAACGGGTTTTAGATATAAGGACTAATCCGTTTGACCGAATGTGTGGCAATTAGATAGGCGGTAATTGGCGTGAGGCGTTTTATAACTCGATGGATCAGAGGAGGTCTAAGTAAGGCAGAAAGTTTTGTGTTGAAAGCAGCACTTCTAAAACAACAAGTTTCGCTGGCTTCATTCGCAGGCTAGGGCTTTTCTAGTATGCTTAACATACAGTTTTGTCAGAGACATGGGCTACAAAGCATCGGAAATCAGATCAAAGGGGTCAGAGTAAGTTGAAGGTGCGCTGCACTAAATACGTATTGCCTGCCAATCAAGTTACTCTGACCCCTTTGGTCTTTCTTATCCACAGC
>CAYGSO010000006.1:18867-47127 GCA_964352445.1 uncultured Pseudohongiella sp.
CGTATTGCCTGCCAATCAAGTTACTCTGACCCCTTTGGTCTTTCTTATCCACAGCTCAGCGGCCGAGCAATGCAGCACAAACGCTATGGTAAAAGAAATAATAGACCAAGCCTCGGTCTGTTGGCGGCTAAGCTCGAATAGTATAAGCCCGGGTACAAAAATTAAGCGCATGGTCGCAATGCTGAGCCCGATGGCAAATGCTCTGATCATCCACTGCCGATGCTGCTCTATATTTTTGGCACGAATGCTTCGAAAGCTAATGACTAGTGAGACTAAAAACAGTGCGCTAAAAAATCCGATGATTATCTGCTCTGAAAAACCCGAATAGGGAATGACTACCGCCATGAATAATGCCGATACGCCGATGACTAAACCTATCGAGAATAAAAATCGGCCAGACCAGCGATGAAAATTTAGAAATCTAGTTCTAAGCTTCTTGCTGAATTGAAGCGGTGCAAGAGCTAAGTACACCGCGCCAAGAATGCCATGGCCGCGGGTCAGCAAAGGGTACTCTGCAAACTTTTCGTTTGCTCCGCCAGTGGCCAAAAAATAACCCACAGCGCCGATACCTAAAAATGCTAAAAATAAAACGAGGACGGACATTGCTGTTTGCATGAGATTTGTTGGTGGCTTAGTCATTTTAGTCTCGCTAGGAGTTGGGCTGCTTCGTGAGGGCTATAACCAGCCGGCAACAGCTTTTAATTTTCAACCTCGGCATTTAGCAGTGCCAATATATCATCGTTGATTGCCATCATTGAAGTATGCAGCGCTAATATGTCTCGCATGGCGTAATATTTCTCAGTCACGATGTTGCGGAATTTTTGGGTGGGCACAATTTTTTCTACGCCGCTGTTGGCTTTTGGTTCTGGGAGTGGGTAGTCGTCTGCGTCTTGCCAGCTGATCATGAGTCTTGCGAATTCTACGTTTTCAGAAAGGTAGGGAAGGAAAGTCTGCACAAGCTGCATTTCATGAGTGGCTTGCACGAGTTCGATCATTCTCGCGAAAGAATAATAGTCGGCAAGGCCGGTTTTTATCTCGCGGTTGCTGATGAGCCTTAACTCGCCAGAGCCAGTTAAGCTATCGTAAGCTCGTGAGATGGGAATAAATGCCGCCATGCTTTGCAGGGAGCTGAGCTTTTCATCTAACTCTTCATGAGGAAGAGTGGGAGTTTCTAAGTTGCCCTGCTCGGCTAGGGCAATCATGTCGTTGAGGACTAAATCGCCTTCTTCGAGCATGTTCTCTAATAACTCTCGATTGCCGTCGAAGTCTTCTATTAGCTCGAGAATATAGGCCGTTTCTCTTTCGGAGTTTTGATTATTTTGCCACCACTCGTCAATCTGCAGACCAGAGAAAAAGCCGATAATCACTATTAGCAAATCTAGCACGATAGAACCCCAGTTCTGGCCTTCTGCTAAGTTTCTCACTCGGCTCAATATCATGCTTTTATTGTCTCTGGGGTTTAGAACCCGCTGACTTTTTCAGAGATGCCTTGGCTGGCTAAGTATTCATCATAAGTGCCCTGATACTCTATCAAGGTATTGTCCCTGATGTCGATGATACGTGTTGCCAGTGACGACACAAATTCTCGGTCATGGCTGACAAAGATCAAGGTGCCATCGTAGTGTTCTAGCGCAAGGTTCAGCGCTTCAATAGATTCCATGTCTAAGTGGTTGGTGGGCTCGTCCAATATTAGAACGTTAGGGTTCTGCATGGTGAGCTTGCCAAACAATAAACGGTTCTTCTCGCCGCCGGAACACACTTTCACTTTCTTGTTAAAGTCTTCGGAAGAAAACAACATGCGGCCAAGTGTAGCTCGGACGATTTGATCATCATGTTTGGGTGTTTGCCACTGTGACATCCAATCAAATAGGGTAAGTTCGCTGGCGAAGTCTTTAGTACTGTCTTGGGGGCAATAGCCTAAGGTGGCAGATTCTGCCCACTGCATCTTGCCTTTTTTTGGCGTCAGCTCGCCGATCAAACACTTAAGCAGCGTAGTTTTGCCTGCGCCGTTTTCACCAATGATGGCTAGCCGCGAACCAGCAGCAAGAATCAGATTGCCTTTTTCAAACAGCAGTTCGTCATCGAAACTATGGCCTAGGTTTTCTAATACCAAGGCTTGGCGATGGAGTTTTTTGTCTTGGCTAAACCGAATGTAAGGGCTGACCCGGCTCGATGGCTTTATCTCCTCTAACTCAATTTTTTGCAGCTGTTTCGCCCGCGAAGTAGCCTGCTTGGCTTTTGAGGCGTTGGCAGAGAAGCGGCTTACGAATTGTTGGAGATCGGCAATCTGGGCGCTCTTCTTTGAATTAATAGACTGTAGGCGCTCTCTTGCCGCAGTGGAGGCAATCATAAAGTCGTCGTAATTGCCTGGATAGACTCTAAGTTCGCCGAAATCGATATCGGCCATGTGGGTGCACACGGCGTTCAGGAAATGGCGGTCGTGGGAGATTATCACCATGGTGGACTTGCGGTCGTTCAACACGCCTTCCAGCCAACGGATGGCGTTGATGTCCAAGTTGTTGGTGGGTTCGTCCAACAGCAAAATATCGGGGTCTGAAAATAGCGCCTGCACCAGCAGCACGCGAAGTTTCCAACCAGGGGCTACTTCGGTCATTGGGCCGTGGTGCAAGTCTTGGCTTATGCCGGCGCCGGACAGCAATTCACTGGCCCGACTTTCAGCTGTGTAGCCGTCAAGCTCGGCGAACAGCACTTCTAGCTCGGCCACAGCCATGCCGTCTGCTTCCGACATTTCTGGCAGGTTATAAATTCGGTCGCGTTCTTGTTTGATCTTCCACAGCTCTTCGTGACCCATGATCACCGTATCGATTACCGAATATTCTTCAAACGCAAACTGGTTTTGGCTTAGTTTGCCTAGCCGCTCGTTAGGCGTTATCGACACGTTGCCGGCGCTAGCCATAAGGCTGCCGTCCATGATTTTCATGAAGGTTGTTTTACCGCAGCCATTAGCACCGATTAAGCCATATCGATTGCCCTCGCCAAATTTTACCGAGATATTTTCGAACAATGGCTTAGCGCCAAACTGCATGGTTACGTTTGCTGTGGAAATCACTGGGCGTCCTTAATACTAGAAATTGGTGTAATTGGTGAGATTGATGCTCATGGAATGGCGCGTACTATAAGGATTTACGGGCAAAATATCGAATTTATTTCTATTTGCCCGCTTAAAACCTTGGGTTGGGATCACCAACCCACTGCATAGGCTGCTCTGCGAGGATCGGCGCCGGCGGTTACCGTGCCTAATTCGGGGTTCTTTAAAATGGCTTGAATGCTGCCCAAAGAAAAAGAAGGGGCTAGGCGCAGGGTGTGCTGCATGGCGCTAAGCTGATCGAATTGCTCACGGGATACCCGATCTTCAATGCGTACTGTGATCTCCGCGCCTTCCTTGTAGAAGTTAGGTTCGGCAAACACGCTAAAGCGGGGCGCTTCGATAGCGGCCTGTACCGGCATACCAAAGTCCAGCGCGTTGACCAACACTTGGAACTGGGTCTGGCCGATGGTCTCACCGCCGGGTGAGCCCAAGGCCATGATAAATTCGCCGTCCTTCATCACAATAATAGGTGAATTGTTGAGAATAGGAATCTGGCCGCCGCGGGCGAAGTTAATGTCTTCCGGGTAGGGCGAGGTAGAGCCAACCCGAGTGCCGTTATTAAAGGTGATACCGGTGTTGCCTACTACTACACCGGTGCCAAACGCACCGCCGTGAGTTGGCGTGGCGGCAACCACATTGCCGGCCTTGTCCATAATGGAGAAACTGGTGGTGCTGCCATCGACACTGTCTTGGTCTAAGGCGGCAATGCTCGTGCTGACGTCTTGGTGCGCGGCAAAAGCGCTAGAGTCTTGATAGCCGGGAGGTTGGCCGGGCCCAGGATAGCTAATGGCTGTATCCATTGAAATTAGGCTGCGCCGCGCTTGCCCATAGCCATCGGACAATAGGCCGGCCACCGGCATCTCGAACTGAGTTGGGTCTGCCACATAGTGATAGATGTCGGCCTTAGCGACTTTTATGGCTTCTATTAATAGGTGAATCACCATGGGGTTTTCTGCGCCCATGGCTGCAAGGTCATAACCTTCCACCAGTTTCAGCTGCATTAGCACTTCTAGCCCGCCACGGGACGAAGGCGGTGAGCTATAAATATCATAGCCACGGTAGTTCACATGAATTGGGTCGTTCCACACGGGGGTATAGCTGGCAAAATCTTCAACTGTAAACTGGCCATTGTTAGCAGCATAGAAATCTGCCATTTCTTTGGCGATATCGCCTTTGTAAAAAAGGTCATAGGCCGCCTGCAGGGCATCAACTCTGTTGGCACCCGCAGCCAGCGCTTGTTGCTCGGCGGCGACTAAACGTTCAAGGGTGTTAGCCAAGTCAGGCAGGGTGAAATTTTCGCCGGTGATTGGTGGGCGGCCTTGAGGCATGAACATGGCGGCGCTAGTAGGGAACTGTTGAAACACGTCAATCGAGCCGGCAATAGAACGTACCACTGAATCTTCAATAGGGTGGCCATTTTTGGCGTACTCAATGGCAGGGGTGATCACTTCGGCTAACGACAGGCTACCGAACTTCTGCAGCATGGAAATCCAGCCGCCAAACAAACCAGGTACAACCCCTGCATAAATGCCTTTGTCTAATTGATCGGCATCCAACGCGAGGGCATCTAATGCTTTGGGCGCCGCACCGGTTGCGCTCAAGGAATGCATTTGGCCGCTGCTTTTATCAAAATAGGTTAGAAAGCCATTGCCACCTGCGCCTGACATCTGCGGCCGCACAACATTCAGTGTGGCTAAGGTCGCCACCGAGGCATCAATGGCATTGCCACCGCTCATAAGAATGCGTAGCCCGGCCATGGCGGCTAGCGGGTGACCTGCCGTAACCAAGCCATTGGGACCGGGCACTTCGGGGCGATGGCTGCTGCGGTTGCTGCTCATCTGCAGTGGGTAGGCACTTTCCTGCGCGGCCGCAAGCGGGCTCAAGCAGCCCAAGACAACTAGTCCGCAAAGCCATAGGCTTTTAGGTAATGTCGTTATTTTAATAGTCACTGTAGTTCTCCATGGTTGCTTGTTAGCTAGCGCTTGCTACTGACATAAGTTATTTGGTTTTTGCCGCGACACAATTTTGCGCATCTTCAACATTTTCGCTCATAAATCGGTACAACGTGGCGCCAAGGGCTTCGGGGTTTGCCGTCGCGGTGTTCAATAGGTTTAAACCCTGTTGATCGCAAATACCTGAGAATAGGGCTTGGCCGTAGGTGCGCAAAAAATAATTGTCGCGGGTTTGGGCTAGCGCCTCTAGGTTGGCCGTCATCTGCGGCAGCAAATCAAGTTGCAACTGCTCTTGCCCAGGCGGGAACAGGGAGGTCATAGAGGCGCGCAGGTTTGATAAAGGCAGTGGGTTTTCTGATTCCAAAATTCTGTCTAACCACGCCTGTTTAATGGCCGTATCTGGCAACGCCGATTCCGCTGCGATAGCCGCCCGCCGACCAGCATCCGAAGGATCTCGACCCTGTTCGGCCTGCAATAAAATTCTTGCCTGGGGGTGGTTGCGGTTAGTTAGCCGCTGGATAATATTCCAGCGTAAACTCTGGCCAACCGTTAGGCCTTGAATTTGAACCTCAGCGTTGATCAGGCTGATTAAGTGGCTAAGGGCTGCGTCCGACCGCGCCAAATTGATGTAGTTGTTTAAGCGCAGGTTTAAGGTGCTTTCCGATTGGGAATAGCCTTGGGCATTATTTTCAAACACGCCCTCCAGCACTAAGGCCCATAGCTGCTGTTCGGCCATAACACCGTAGCTTGCAAGTTCTTCAGCATATCTTGCGCCCATGGTTTCCAGTCGATTAAATCGGCCCACCAATTCAGACAAGGTCTGCCGCATAATTCTGTCGTTTTGCTCCGCGGGTAAGCTGCTGACTAGCATCTCTAATAGCTGTGCCTGCTCTAGCTGATCATTACTTGGGGCATCGAACATTGCAGTCCAAAACATGGAACGCAGCAGGGGGTCACTAGTCTTTGTCAATGCGGCATCGTTGATCAAACTATTAACGCTGCGGTCATCTAACTTAACAGTGGCATAGCCCCAGCCTTCATAATTGGGGAGGGCCAACTCCGGGCAGGGTTGCCCAATGGCGTCCGGAACTTGAGTCTCGGCGCTGTTGATCTCCACTGCAATAGACGCATAGGGTGCAATCTCGCCATTGCCGTCAGTGGCAAATAAACCCAGCTGCACCCGCTGGCTGCGAAGCGTGGGCAAGTTGTCCGGCGCAGTTTGCAAAATAGCAAAGCTCTCTATTTGGTCAGCGTCGCAGCTATAGCGGACTTCAATCTGATTAACACCTGCTTCATACATCCAATCATCAGCCCATGGGCCTAAGTCGATACCCGACTGGTTAGACAGGGCAGACATAAAGTCGGCAAGGTCTGTGTTGTCCCAAGAGTGCTGTTTGAGATAGTTAGACACTCCAATGCGAAAGTTCTCGCGACCAATATAGTGGGACAGCTGGTTAAGCACCGACGCGCCTTTGTCGTAAGTAATAGCATCGAACACATTAAAAAAATCATTGGAGCTGGCAACTTCAACCTCAATCGGGTGAGTGGACACAGCACTGTCGGCAGAAATAGCCGTTAGGTTTTCCGACAAATAAAAGTCATGCCATAGGTCGGCAAACTCGGTGGCTTCATACACGGCAATGGCCGACATCAAAGTGGCAAAGCTTTCGTTCAGCCATAAGCCGTTCCACCAGTTCATAGTGACCAGATCGCCAAACCACATATGGGCCATTTCGTGAAGTATAGTCGAGGCGCGCCTTTGGCTGTTAAAGCGATTGCCTGCACCTCTGTCCACGTAGCTTTCGGAAAATGTGACAGCTGCTACGTTCTCCATGGCGCCGATGAGAAAATCTGGCACTATCACCTGATCATACTTTACAAAAGGATAAGGAATATCGAAGTATTCACCATAATGGGCGAGGCCAGACTTGGTGTAGGTCATCCATTCTTCCACATCGACGTGCTCGGCCAAAGACTGTCGAGCCATTAGCCGAATGGGTACATCACCTGCCATGTCTTGCCAAACCTGATAAGGCCCAGCATGGAGAGAGAAAATATAGCTGGAAAATTTTTCCGATTCAGGAAAATGCCAGGTCGCAATATCGCCATTAACAGTGACCGACTCCTCTGTCATGGCAGAGACAACTTGCCAGCTGGGCTCGGCGTGCACAGTAAGTTCGTAGGTGGCTTTCAAATTGGGCTGATCAAAGTTTGGGAATAGACGGTTAGAGTAATAGGGCCATAAATAGGTATAGAGGTACACATTGCCGTCTTCGGGGTCAGTGAATTTGTGCAGGCCGGTGCCGTCTTGATCGAAAGGGTGGGAATATTCAATGGCAACGCTATTGGCGCCAAGCTGCAATGCTGAGTTTGGCAGCAGCAGGTAAAAGCCATTGTAGTCTGTGACGACAGTTTCACCGTTGACAGTGACTTCACTTACCGAGCCTCCAGTAAAATCAATGTCCAGAGGTCCGTCGTTGGTCGCAAGATCGAACTGGGCGATGACCGTGCCAGAATAAGACTCTGTTTCACTGACTAGGTCTATTTCTAAGTTATACGTAATATTAGACACTCTTGCCTTTCGAGCTGCTGCTTCTTGCTGACTCAGTTGATCAAGGGCTGGCCGCGCGAAGCTTTGAGAAGATTGCTGCTGGGTGGAGGCAGGCGGAGTTTGTTCGCTGCAGCTGTTAAGGCCGATCAATAGAGAGAGTGCTAGCAAAAATGAGCGCATGAATTCCTCGAGACTGTTTGGGCAAGTGAATTGCCGATAATCTTAACACAACATCTGTCCTCACCAAGGTTCTTGCGGCTGCGGCTGGCACGCACTGTTTTGTGCCATTTAGCGGTGCTTAAATGGTAAAAATTGCGGTATTCTCAGTTCAAGACAAATGTGATTTGAACTATGGCCAGCGACAAAAAACCCAAAAGCAGGCGCGAATTCCTTCAGGCAATAGGCGAGGTTGGGGGCTACGCGGCGGTCTATCAAGCCATGGTGACCATGGGGCTGTTGCTGCCAGGCGATGTGCAAGCAGCGCAAACTCGCAAGCAGTGGATTGAGCGCTCCCAGCTCAATATGGCCGGGCCAAAACCCACCGTCGCCGTGATTGGTGCCGGCATTTCCGGGCTGGTGGTGGCCTATGAACTCAAACAGGCGGGCTACCCGTTCTATGTGCTTGAGGCTCGCAGCCGTCCGGGTGGACGCAGCCATACCCTGCGTCAGGGTTCAGTCATTGAAGAAACCGACAGCCAGCAAGTGTGTCAGTTCGATGCTAACCCGGAACTGTATTTTAACGCCGGCGCCGCCCGCATACCCCAGCACCATGGCAATCTACTTAGCTACTGCAGTGAGCTTGGCATTCCTCTGCAGGCATTTGTTAATGATAATCGCGGGGCTTATATTCATAGCAGTACTGCCTTTGGCGGGCAGCCAAAACGCGCCCGGGAAGTGATTGCTTCCACCCGGGGCTATATTGCCGAGTTGTTGGCAAAGGCAATCAATGCCGATGCTCTGGGTGCGGAGATTAGTTTGAACGAGCGAGCCTGGGTGCTAACAGTGCTTGCCGACTACGGGGCGTTGAACTCGTCGCTGCGCGCCGCCGGTACTACGCGGGCGGGAGTTAGAGCCGGCACGGGCGGCTTAACTCCTGCCCAGTTTGACTCTTTGGTCGATGCCAAGAGCTTTCTGTTTCACCCTAGCGTGCCCTTCGTTGCTAACTTTACCGAAAGCTATAATCAATCGGCAACCATGATGCAGCCGGTTGGTGGTATGGACAAAATTGCCTATGGCTTTGCGGCGCAGCTGGCTGGCGATATTTACTATGATATTGATGTCACCGCGATTCGTCGTTCTGGAACAGGTGTTCGTATTGAGGGCAAATCAGGTGGCCAAACTGGCGCGGTGGAAGCTGACTATGCCGTAGTAACTATCCCTCCCAGTGTTCTCGTCAACATCCCCAACGATTTTAGCCCCGCAGAGCAAAGCGCGATTCGGCAGGTACAAACTGCTAATCCCACTAAAATTGCGTTTCAATCACCTAGGTTCTGGGAGAAGGAAGAGCAAATTTATGGCGGCATAACTTGGACCGACCCCGATATTCGCCAGCTGTGGTATCCCTCTGGCGGCTTTGGGGAAAGCGAAGGCGTAATGTTGGGATCGTATTTGTTTGGTGGCAGCGAGGCGAGTTTTTTTGCGGGCTTAAGCCCTCAGGCGCGGATTGAATATGCATTGGCGGCGGGTGAAAAGATCCATCCGCAATACCGCAGCAACCTAAGCCGAGGCCTATCTGTGGCGTGGAGCAAAGTGCCCTATTCATTGGGTGGCTGGAGCGTTTCCGCGCCATCATTTTTACTGCAAAACCCCGATGGGCCTTTCCTATTTGCCGGAGATCACTTAACTTACCTGCAAGGCTGGCAGGAAGGTGCAGTAATATCGGGCCTTAATGCGCTTACCAACTTGCTGGACGTGTCCGGCGCCCAATGAATTCGTTACACCACCAATAAGGGAAATACAATGAAGAAAGTGCTACTAGGTTTACTACTGTCTCTGGGGTTCTCGTCGTTATCGCTGGCTCAGCAGGCGCCCTGCGGCCCTGCGGGCGATCTCGCTGCAAATTTATCAAGCAATGTAGCTGCGGATTCGCGCTGCTTTGAGCTGCGCATGTATACCGCAGAACCAATGAAAGATGGCGTGGGTGGGATTGATAATCTGCACCAGCGTTTCAGAGAAAAAGAGATCGAAATTTTCGAACGTCTGGGCGCGGAAATCATCGCCGTATGGCAAAAGCTTGAAGACCCAAACACATTGATTTGGATGTTAGCGTACCGCGACCGTGAGCACCGCACCGAAGTATGGGATGCTTTTCGCACGGATGCCGAGTGGTTAGCACTGCTGGCCAAATACCCAGTGCCAATATCAGCCGAGGCGTTTACTATGAGTGCCACTGATTACTCTGCACTGAAGTAGGTATCTCTGTGGATATCGGCGTCGGAGTAATTACTCTGACGCCATCTGTTCTCAATCGCAGATGCGTGAAAATTCAATCCATTAATTTGTATTCTAGTTAATGCGACCGCGTACCGTTCCGGAATATGGGATACCTTCTGCGATGATGCCCAGTGGTTAGCACTGCTGGCCAAACATTAAGTGCCAGCCGAGGCATTTAGTGTGAGCGCCACTGATTACTCTGCACTGAAGTAAGTCTATCGGTGCGCGTATTTACTTCGACACCACATCTACACCACATCGACCCACACCAACTCGTCTACCATCCCAGCAAACGGGCGATCCCGAGTTACTTAGGTCGGTTCATGCTGAAAATAGACTGTTCGTCCACTCGCGTGTAATCGTCATAGCCGAGCCTGCCAATGGGCATCATCTTGCGAATATCAACTAAGCCTTCATCGGTAATATAGCTATCATCAATATGCACTCCAACAACTTCGCCTAAAATCATGACGTAGTTGTCGGCATCCTGCCAACCGGGAATATCCACACTCTTAATGTAACGACATTCTAAGTTGACCGGGGTTTCAATAACCCGCGGTACTTCTACTAGGGTAGATGCACAGGAGGTTAGCCCTGTTAGCTCAAACTCATCCACATCACTAGCAACATTCGCCGAGGACTGGTTCATGGCTTCACGGTTGTCCCAAGTTGCTAAGTTGCAGACAAACTCCCCGGTCTCCATAATATTTCTCACTGTGTCTTTCATGCCGTCGGCATGGGCGCCAACCCCGCCTGAAAACATCACTGTCGGCGGCTGATAGCAAACTGCATTAAAAAAACTGTAAGGTGCCAGGTTAAATACTCCGGCTTTGCTCGCTGAGCTGATCCAGCCGATCGGCCGCGGCAGGATCAGCGAGTTAAACGGATTCTTGGCGAGGTTGTGATTCTTTTTTTTGGGTTCGTAAAACATAGTTTGATTACTGCGCCTTTTGATAAGTGATTTGGCCGCCAACGATGGTCATGACGTTTTCACTAGTCAATATGTCGGGTTCGGGAATCGTCATGAGATCGCGATCGAATACAGTAAAATCAGCGTATTTGCCAACTTCAATAGAACCGCGAATGTTTTCTTGGAAGGCGCCGTGGGCCGGCCAGATTGTTAGCATTTTAAGTGCTGTCTCTCTTGAGACGGCAAGTTCTGGGTGCCAACCTGGGCCGGAAGTGCCATCAAGGCGTTTGCGGGCAACTGCCGCATAAAACTCGATGCGAGGGTCGCCTTCCTCAACCGGTGCGTCGGAGCCGGCCAAGATCATCAAGCCTTTGTCCACCAAAGACTGCCAAGGGTAGGCGTAGGCTAAACGGTCTGGGCCGAGTCGGTCTGGGGCGAAATTCAAATCGCCGATACCATGACTGGGCTGCATAGAAGGCATCACGCCTAAATCTACAAACCGCTGTTGGTCTACCGGTGGAATAATTTGTGCGTGCTCCATGCGCCAGCGTAAATCTTCGCTGGCCCATTCTGCTCTTGGCACTGCACTGTAGGCTTCTTCGTACCAATCTAACAGCGTGCGCACCGCGCGATCACCGATAACATGGGTTTCAATTTGTATGCCTTGTCTTAGTGCAGCATGAAGAATTGGTACCAACTCTGCTTCGGTGGTGCGGTTCATAAAACCGTTGTGGTCGGCATCTGAATAGTTATCGATTAGGGCGGCGCCACGGGAGCCTAAAGTGCCATCGATAAACACTTTGATGCCGCGCACATCGAACATATTGTCAGGGGTAGTTTCGCGGCCCTTGGCAATCATCTGATCGGCTTCGTCAACGGGGATGGCCGCATACACCCGATGGGACATATTGCCTTCGGCATGAATTTGTTGCATCAAACCCACCAAGCGATAAGACATGCCGGCGTCTTGGGTTTGCGTCCAACCTAAAGCGGCGTTAGAGCGCAAACCTCGTTCCAAATTGTCTTTCAAATAAGCATCGGTGTCGGCTGGGATGATGGCCCGAAAAACGTTCATGGCGTTGGCCAATACATAGCCGTTTGGGGTGCCGTCCAGATCACGTTCAAACTTACCGCCCTCGGGGTCTGGTGTGTCTCGGGTGACTCCTGCCATTGCCATGGCCTTTGAATTCACCAACGCAGAAACGCCGTCAGCCCTGGGCATAAAAAGGGGCTTGTTGGCAGTGAATGGGTCTACGTCA
Organism: uncultured Pseudohongiella sp.; assembly: GCA_964352445.1. Lineage (GTDB taxonomy): Bacteria > Pseudomonadota > Gammaproteobacteria > Pseudomonadales > Pseudohongiellaceae > UBA9145. The sequence continues at coordinate 31,082 of CAYGSO010000006.1, forward strand.
TATTTGTTGAGGAAACGCTCCTCATCGGTCCACTCCCGCTCGATCCAACCTCTGCCAAGCACCCAGCCGCCATCAGGAACAGTATTAGCCCAATCGGCGATGGTTTCGACAGTTTCTTGAAGGGTGGGAATGCCAAACAGACTCAGGGTTTTGGTGCGACGCCCAACCCCTTCCAAATGCTGGTGACTGTCGGTAAAGCCGGCGTAAACCGTCTTGCCTGCCAAATCCAATACGCGGGCTTGGCCACAGCTATAGCGCTGAACATCGGCGTTCGAGCCAACAAAGATGATGCGCTGGTCTCGCACAGCCACCGCCTCGGCCGTCCATTGGTTATCATTGGCGGTGTAGACGGTGGTGTTGCGAAGTACCAAGTCGGCGGGCTCGCAGTTGGTCGGTTGATTCTGACCAGTCGCCGCGTTGGCCCATAAACCCAAAATCACCAATGCTGTGTATTTAGTCATGCTGTATTGCTCCGTAGTCCGTGTCTTGTCGCTGTCGAATAGGCGGTAAAATTAACCTAAATTCGGTAAATGCACAAAACTAGGGCTTGCTGCGTGTCGGGGGCGATCAGAATTTGCTTCACTTGGCCTTAAGTGGGGCTCCGGAGCAGCTAAAGGTTGGGCGGTTTAAGGGGATGTTGTTTGTAGTATTTTGTTACTGGACAGGTGCGTAGTTTAGGCTTGTATTCGATAATTATGCTATTTAAATCAATTAGATATAGTGTGGTTCAGAGGTTTAGGCATGCTGCGACAATTGGTCCCATAGACGAAACCGATGTTTGTAACTACTCTAAGGTCCCGAACTTTGCGATCATGCTTATCCTATTTTTAGGACTAAGGCGGTGCTAAACGTGTTCACTCCATTATTTCAACGATCTATTGCTGCAACAGTGGTAGCTGGCTGTTTACTAGTACAGTCTTCAGCGGCAGTAGCTGACAGCTCGGTGCTCAACTTTTTGTACCCAGAATTGACCAATGCTATGCGTGCCCACGATGTAGTGTTTGCCCGCGTGCTTGAAGAAATTGATGTTACAAATTCCTCGCCCACCTCGAACATTGGTAAGGGCCTTTTAAAAGATTCCCTACTAGAGCTGTCTTTGGCAACGGCGTCCCACTATCATTCTTCCGGCGGTCACCTAGCGATGTTAGGGCCCTACAGGGTATTCGAAAGCCGCGCGACTCCTAGCCTTATCTCAACGATTCGAAAGCAGCACGATGGAGCAAACCCAGAGCTTACACTAGGCGATCTAAGCAGCCTTACTCCTCTTGCAGTGGCAACCCTTGAGCGTGGCCGCGCCTTTGTTGAAGAAGTGATCGCGATCCACGTCGACGACGGCTTTACTGATAAAAAGGCCGCCGTGAACGAGGCCATAAAGGTCTACCTAAGCGATGATAAAACATCAGTCAGCCCAAGGCCTAAATCAGAAGATCTCTTGTCTGAACATGAACATGCCTATGCCTACAGCGCGGGCTTCCCTCAGTTCAGCGGCCTAAATTGGGCGTCGCAGTGGTTAAAACTGGCTACTCTAGAAATAATTATCACCAGCCCGGACCGCGAATCTGAAGCTCGCGATTTAGAAAACGCACTGCGGCTGTATGAAGACAAGACCACTCGGCTTCATGGCAGCTTGGTCTCACTGCCTAGTGACATCCCGGCGATCCCATCCATTGCACCTAACTTCTACACGGTGCATCCCGAAGCGTCTTCTATCATCGACAATTTAGAGGCCTTGAAAGTAGTCATTGCCGACATACTTTCTCACCCGGATGAGTTTGACCGGCAAGGGGCCATGGACAAAATGGTAGCCAGCTATACTGACAAGAATTCAGACATTGTTAAGCCCACAGACTATATGCTGTTTGTACTTCGCGGCGGTATTTATAACGCGGGCGGGCCAGCACGAGGCGGCATGGAACAGCCAGACAGGAACTACTCACGTGAGGTTCAAGAGAACCCCCACGTGAGTAAATACCCAATGGCCAAATAGGCGAGATCACGCACGAAGAAGGTAACTATGAGTTTAGCGAAAAGAGTTTGCGCCGCAAGTTGTATGGCGCTGTTGCTGGGGTATAGCGCCGCGGGGTTTTCAGCGGTGGAGCGCATCGGTGATTTTGCGCTGTTTGACGACAGCGGTGAGTTTCACCAGTTAAGCCGCTACCTCCATCGCAAGGCTGTAGTTATGATGTCCTATGCTGATAGCTGCAATGCTATGCCCGCAGCGCTTGCGGCGTTTGATAAACTGCGGCAGCAGTATGGGGCGCAAAATGTCGAATTTTTGTTGTTAGACTCTAACGGCTTGGGCCGCGAACAAGCGAAAACCTGGAACGTAGATTACCCAGTGCTGGATGACGAGTCACAGTTAGTGTCTGAGACCTTAGGGTTAGAGGCGGTTGGCCAAGTGCTGGTGTTTAATCCTGAACGCTTGACGCTGATGTACCGTGGGCCAGCTGCAGAATCATTAGACGATGCGCTGGGCAAGCTGCTTAATGATGAGTTAAAAGACACGGTGTCTATCCCATCATCCGGTTGCAAAATCGAATACACAATGAAGCAAACCCACGCGAGCAACCCGCCAGATTATTCCACTGAAGTGGCCCCAATCATCGTTAAAAACTGCTCGGAATGCCATCGCTGGGAGGGGGTTGGTCCATTCGCGCTAGATACTTATGTGTCAGTTTTGGGCTGGTCACCAATGATTCGTGAAGTGTTGATGAACAAGCGTATGCCGCCGATGCAGGTGGATCCGCAGATAGGCCATTCCTCCAGTGCCAAATATATTTCGGCCAATGAGATTCAAACTCTGCTGCATTGGATGGACGCCGGCGCGCCTCGGGGCGACAACCCCCATGATCCGTTAGAGGATGTGCCGCTGGAAAAAAACTTTCAATGGCAGTTGGGCGAACCCGATTATGTAGTTAACGTCGAACCGATCACTATCCCAGCGGTGGGTGTGCAAGATTATGTGTACTCGGAAGTGACCCTACCTTTCGATAAAGATATGCGGATAAAGGCATTCCAATATCGTCCCGACAAAGAAGCTGTGCTGCACCATTTAATGACTTTTATCGTGCCTGCAGACGAAGACTTCTGGGGTCCAGAGAAAGACCAAGAGATAAACCACCGGCGCTTTTTGGGTAGCTATATCCCAGGAGAAAACCCTGCTATTACTTTTCCTGCTGGAACATCTGTTTTAGTGCCGAAAGGGCATAAGTTAGCCATGCAGTTTCACTACGTGACCAACGGCTTGGCGACAACTGATGAGTCTGCTATTGGACTTTATTTTGCAGAAGATTCAGCTACTACTGAAATAGAAACGGTTGCAATCTCTAGCCGCTTTGTGCTCCCGCCCAACACTGACAATTACCCGATGCAGGCCAGCTATAAAGTTGAAGACACAATCGTCGTCACAGGCCTGCGCGCACGCATGAATTTCCGCGGCAAAAAAATGAAGTTCGTTGTCGAATCGCCAATGGGCGAGAAGCGCGACCTTTTCAGTATTCCTGCCTATAACTACGGCTGGCAGCCCCATTATCAGCTAGACCAGCCTGAAGAGATCGTCGCCGGCAGCACAGTGCATGTGGTAGGAGCGTTTGATAATTCCTTGAGCAACCCGTTTAACCCAGACCCTTCAGAAGAAATCAGGTTTGGTTTGAATAGCTGGGAAGAGATGTTCACGGGCTATTTGACCTACTACAAAAAGTGAGTCCAACTTACAACAGGGAATACCGATAAGACACTAAAATAGTGCTGACTATCGAAGCAGGCGAGCACCTAGCACACGTTAAATTACTATTTTATCAGTGTCACGTTGAGGTGCTTTTGATGTTTAAGTTTTCAAGATTTTAGAGATCGCGCATATTACCGGTTGATCTGAACGCAACTAAGTAACAATTACTAAAGGCGCTTCTTCTCGGACCGTGGCTCAGGGCTAATTGAAACCACAATCAAGCCAATACTTAGTTAGTTTAGTAGTTTATTAGGTGTAACGAATGCGCTACTATTCCAACTTAGTCACCTGCAACGGGTGCATAGGAATAATGGTGAAATGAGCAACTAATTTCTAACGCTGACAGAGTTAGGTTTCCTCGAAAGAGGAAATTAGTCCGCGAACTTAGAAATAGTCTGTGTTTGCCGTTGTGCGCCATAACCTGGTTGACAGCTACAGTGTCACCTGGGGGTAACCCATAGATTTTCTTTGCTTTGAATGGCGCCTCGCGACTGTGCTTGTCGGGCTTTCTGTTTTCAAAAATTTAAATTTTATTCACTAGAATTTTACTAGTACCAGATCCTGAATTGAATCAATGGAGAAATTTACTATGCGGGTAGAAAAAAAATTAGCACTAATAACAGGGGCCGCTAGAGGGATAGGCCGATCAATTGCCGAACTGCTTGCTGACGAAGGCGCTACTGTTATTGTTACCGACATCGATGATGAATTAGGCAGTGAAGTCGCTGAAAAGATTGGCAGTAATGCACGCTATATACATTTAGATGTGGCGCTAGAATCAGACTGGGCGTCTGTATTTGAAGTCATCGGCAAAAACCACGGTGCGTTAAATATCCTAGTAAATAATGCGGGTATTACCGGCTTCCTTGAAGCCAGTGGCCCCCATGATCCAGAAAACTTAGACATGGCAAGTTGGCACAAAGTGCATGATGTCAACCTTCACGGCGCGGTGCTTGGCTGTAAATATGGAATTAAAAATATGAAAGACTCTTACTGTGCCAGCATTATTAATATTTCATCTAGATCTGGAATGGTAGGGATACCGCAGGCTGTTGCTTATGCATCAAGCAAGGCGGCTCTGCGTAATCATACCAAAAGCGTTGCTCTTTACTGTGCGGAAAAGAATTACCCTATTCGCTGCAACTCACTGCACCCGGCGGCAATTCTCACTCCCATGTGGGATGCGATGCTAGGGGAGGGAGAGGGGAGAGCCGCAGCAATAGAAAAAATTTCTGCAGACATCCCGCTTAGAAAAATGGGAGAGCCAAACGATGTGGCTTATGCTGCGCTGTATTTGGCGTCTGATGAGTCAAAATACGTAACAGGTATTGAGTTGAATATCGATGGAGGTATTTTGGCGGGAAGTGCGGCTGCCCCGTCAGCGAGTTAGAGTTTGGCGCGGCGCTGCATAGTCTCGCAATGCGGCGTTGTGCTTTTTTAACTGGAAGACAGGAGAGGATGTAGGTGACCGATAGAACAAAAAAATAAGCTGCTCATCGATTGGGACCAAAAGCGACGTTGATTTCCGCTAATTATTCGTTGCTCAGTGATACAGAAGCTGCTTGCGATTGGCGCCCTAGGCTCAACCGGATTTAAATCACCAGGTTGCTTGGGTGCTTGTTGTGAAGTATAACAACCAAGGGCCGTTGATTCAGTAAAGCCTGTTTTCAAGTCTGTGTTTTAATTTGCGTAGTGTTGTTTTTCGAATAAGAACAGTCCCTATTACACGCTTAGCGAATTTTTTAGCTGAGATCGTTTTTGTACTAACTAGGGACCTTCCAACTAATATTTTATACTGCTCATTAAGAACCCGAGTGTAGAGAATCATGGACATAAGAACTCAGCACCTCCTCAGCGCACCGCCGTTCGCGCTATTGGTTTCGCTCGCAACCCCCAATAGCATCGCCTTCTTCATTCAGTCTATCGTCAGCATGACCGAAGTTTGGATCATCGGCAGTCTTGGCACTGCATCTTTAGCGGCTATCGCGCTTGCCTTCCCGCTGCTAATGCTAATGCAAACATTACCAGGTGGCGCACTTGGCGGCGCGGTGGCCTCGTCCATTGCTCGGGCGCTAGGGGCAGGTCAGCAGGAGAGAGCCGAGCGTCTTATCTGGCATGCACTGGCTATCGCCGCGATAGGTGCCGCTTTAGTCTTAGTTTTGTTCGTGGTTTTCGGCGCGGACTTCTTCATATTCCTCGGTGGGTCAAACAGCGTTCTAGAGCAAGCGATTAGCTACGGGCTCATCTTAAGCATGGGCGGGCTGTTTCTTTGGTTTGTTGGTGTGCTCACCGCGGTGTTTCGAGGCATGGGTGATATGCGTTTTCCTGCCTTGATGATGGTAATCAATGCAGTAATTCAGGTGCCGGTGTCTATTTGTCTGGTGACCGGGGCACTGGGCCTGCCACAGCTTGGGGTGGCCGGCGCGGCGGTTTCTGCCGTGTTGGTCAGCGCGCTAATTAGCTGCGTTATGCTGCTGCGCCTAGGATTGGGCAATACGCTGATTAAACTGCGCCTACACCGCCGGCTTTTCTCGGCAGATCTTTTCGCCGACATTATGCGGGTTGCCGCGCCAGCATCACTCTCACCCCTTCTCACCGTGGCGACTATCGTAAGTCTTACCGCAATCGTTGGCGGATTCGGAGTAAGTGCTCTGGCAGGCTACGGTATTGGCTCGCGCATCGAGTTCCTAATGATTCCACTGATCTTCGGACTTGGCGCGGCAATGACGTCATTGGTGGGCATGAGCATCGGCGCAGGCAATCAGGCACGTGCCGAGCGCATCGGCTGGATTGGCAGTTTTTCGGCGGCGGTACTTGCGGGGTCGGTTGGACTTACTCTTGCGCTTACGGGCAGCCTGTGGATTCCAGTGTTCACCCAAGACCCGGAGATATACGAGGCCGCGCTTAGCTATATTCGCATTGTGGGCCCGTGCTTCGTCTTTATGGGGCTGGGGTTTTCACTTTATTTCGCCTCGCAAGGTGCAGGCGCAATGCTATGGCCTGTGGTCGCGACAGTGACCCGTATCTTCGTCGCAGTGGGCGGTGCGCTGCTGTTCACAAGGATCTTTGACCTTGGCCTTGAGGGTGTTTACTTCGCCGCAGCACTTGCGATGGCGTTCTACGGACTCGTTATTGCCGCCTCACTAAAACTGGGTGCTTGGCGAAAGTAGCCCGACGCCCACAACTGCGCCAGATATAACGCGCAGGAGAAAAGCATCCTGATAAAGTAGAAAAACATAAGGTCTCTAAGGTCATTAAACAGTCGCTTTGCCTTCCGCTAGCTTTGCTAAATTATCGGTCCTTTCTAATTATTCATTGACGTTGTTCATAATATATGTGATTTTACACATATATTAATTGCCACATATGTCTGCTATGAATCCTTGTGACTTTTTCAAATGCTTGGCGGATGAAACCCGCCTCAAGTCACTGCTGTTGCTTGCAAGTATCGGCGAAGCCTGTGTCTGCGATCTTATGGAGGCGTTAGATCTTGATCAACCAAAGATCTCGCGGCATCTAGCGCAGCTGCGAAGATGCGGTATTTTGCTGGATAACAGACGCGGCAAATGGGTGTACTACAAACTCCATCCGGCTCTCCCAAAATGGTCGCGGGATGTGATCACTGAGGCGGCAGCCAGCAACCCCGATTACTTTAAGGTTTCGCTAAAGAAGTTAGCCGCGGCGAAGTCTGCTGCAATAACTTGCTGCTAACCAAAGATGATTCAAATGAAGATACTCTATATTTGCACCCACAATCGTTGTCGAAGCATTTTGTCCGAGGCGATAACTAATAAGATCGCCAAAGGCGCACTCCAAGCCAAGAGCGCTGGCAGTGAACCTGCAGGTGTGGTTCATCCGCTGTCACTAAAATATCTACAGCAAACTGGCTACTCAATCGAAGGTTTGGCAAGCCAATCGTGGGACGACTTTGATAGCTTTAAACCTGACATCGTGATTACGGTATGTGATGCAGCAGCAGGTGAAACCTGCCCTCTATATTTTTCCAACAGCCTGAAAGTGCACTGGGGCTTAAGCGACCCGTCCAAGTTAGAGGGCAGTGAAAAAGACCAGGAACAGGCATTTTTAGCCTGTATCGAAGAGATAGAAAAACGTGCCGAAGAGCTGGTTAAAATCGCGAATCAAAATCATGATAGATCATCACTAATAGCCGCCTTAGCTAACATCGGAGCGCGCGAATGAAACTGCCTGCCGACAGTTTGGCCAATATAAACGGTGAAGTTTTCGAGCTGCCTAGTTTGAATAAGATAAGTACTCATCCAATACCCCACAAGCCACGGATACTCCTTCTCTATGGCTCCCTTCGAGAGCGTTCCTACAGTCGTTTGGTGATTGAAGAATGTGCTCGCCTGCTTGACGTCTTTGGCGCCGAAACCCGTATTTTTAACCCGCTGGGATTGCCGCAACCTGACACTGGCGACGCATCAGACCCAAAGGTTAGTGAGCTGAGAGAGCTTATGCTGTGGTCGGAGGGACAGGTCTGGTGTTCTCCCGAACGCCATGGCGCCATCACGGGTGTTTTTAAAAGCCAGATTGATTGGGTGCCCCTGAACTTAGGCGGCGTTCGCCCAACTCAAGGCAAAACACTTGCGGTGATGCAAGTCTGCGGCGGCTCTCAGTCGTTCAACGCCGTAAACCAATTGCGAGTTCTTGGTCGCTGGATGCGAATGGTAACAATCCCAAATCAATCATCCGTTGCCAAGGCTTTTTTAGAATTTGAAGAAGATGGCCGCATGAAGCCCTCGCCCTATTACAACCGGATCGTTGATGTAATGGAGGAGCTGATGAAATTTACATTGGTGCTACGCGGTAACAAAGACTATATGGTCGATCGCTACTCCGAGCGCGCAGAAACCGCCGAGCAAGTGAGCCTGCGCGTAAATCAACAATCATTATAGGTGAATGCTTTGGGATTATTTGAACGGTATCTATCAGTTTGGGTGGGGCTCGCTATAATCGCCGGCATAGTCCTCGGCAGCGTTGTGCCCGATGTTTTCACTGGGATCGCAGGTCTAGAATTTGCGCAGGTTAATATCGTTATCGCAGTGCTTATTTGGTTAATGATATACCCAATGATGGTGCAAATTGATTTTTCGTCCATCAAAGATGTGGGCAAAAAACCCAAAGGCTTGCTATTAACGTTGACGATCAACTGGCTGGTAAAACCGTTCTCGATGGCTTTTCTTGGTTGGTTATTTTTCAAAGTCATATTCGTAGACTTAGTCGACCCGGCCACGGCAACGCAGTACATCGCGGGCATGATTTTGCTGGGAGTAGCGCCATGTACCGCGATGGTGTTTGTCTGGAGCCAGATGACCAAGGGCGATGCCAATTACACCTTGGTGCAAGTTTCAATCAACGACATCATAATGATTTTCGCTTTCGCGCCAATAGCCGGATTACTTTTAGGTGTGACTGATATCGCCGTGCCTTGGGCCACGCTTTTGCTCTCTGTGATTTTGTATGTAGTTGCTCCGCTTGGAGCCGGCGCCTTGACTCGGCGAAAATTTGATAGCGGCAGTGATGAATCGAGGCTGGATTCTTTTCTTAAAGCCATGAAGCCCTGGTCAGTTATTGGGTTGTTGGCAACAGTCACTCTCCTGTTCGGTTTTCAGTCTGACACTATCCTAACTAACCCTGGCGCCATCGCCCTTATTGCAATTCCCTTGCTCATACAAACTTATGGTATTTTCGCCATAGCTTACTGGCTGGCGAAGCGAATGCAGCTGCCCTACAGTATCGCCGCTCCGGCCAGCATGATCGGCACGTCCAATTTTTTTGAATTGGCGGTGGCAGTGGCTATCTCTTTATTTGGTCTGCACTCAGGTGCGGCGCTAGCAACAGTTGTCGGAGTTTTAGTCGAAGTGCCGGTGATGTTGTCTTTGGTGTGGTTTGCAAACCGCACGCAACATTGGTTTGACTAGAAATTACTGAGACTAAAGGGCGTTTGATAAACGTTTTCAGTGGCGCCGGTAATTGAGAAGTGATGCTATAAGGATCAGCCATGGCAGTGACTGATCAATGTGCCCAGTGATTTGAAGTATTCGACGAGCTGTTTTGTTGACTTAAAGTATTGCTCAGGATTTCGATTATGGAGCTGTATTTTTTTAGCTTAGCTAGAGAATATCTTACTGAGGGCCTGCCCTCATTAGACAAGGCAAGCTCCCGTTGCTTGAGTTCGCCTTGCCGTTTTTTGACTAGTTACTGGGGCAACGCATAAGCAATCACATAGCCGCCGTCGGTCTCAGGTATATCTACTGTCGCATCGGTTGATGCTTCTGCCGAAAGATTCAATCCGCCACCTTCTGATACGGTGACAATGACATACTGCTTGCCGGTCGCCGGGCTGGTGTAGCTCATCGGTGTTGCAGTGGATGAAGCAGGTAAGGGGTCAGTCCACACTTCTTGGCCTGTCATGATATCGATAGCGCGCATAGTGCTGTCGACAACGCCGCCATTGAAGATAAGCCCACCGCCAGTGACGATAGAGCCTGCAGAGTAAAACATGCCCATGGGCAAAGGCAGGCCGCTAGGAATACCCAGTGGGCCTTGTTCTTTGGCAGTGCCAAGGGGTCGGCGCCACAGCAGTTCTTGGGTCGCTAAATCGATCACGGCTAATTCGCCGTAGGGCGGTCTTAGGCAGGGGGCAAAGATAGGTGACAAAAAGGGGAATGAAAACACGCCGTAGGGTGTGCCTTGTTGGGCTCCGCCAATGCCGAAGAACGTAGTGTCGGTAATCTCATCCCGTGGGATAAGTCTTACCACAAACGGCATATGCAGGGTGTTCACAACCAATAGATGATTGATCTCATCAACCGCGACACTGCCCCAGTTCATGCCGCCAGCAACACCTGGATAATATAAGGTTCCTTGGGTGCTTGGTGGTGTTAACGGACCTTCATAGCGTAGAGACTTAAACTGTATACGGCAAGCTGCTTGATCAAATGGGGTCAGGCCCCACATGTCAGACTCGCGCAGAGGCTCTCTGGCAAACGACGGCATGCCAACTGAAAATGGCTGTGTTGGGTTAGTTGTTTCATCCGGTAGATCAGTTTGCGGCGTTGGCAGCTCTGCCACTTCGGCAATTGGCTCTCCGGTAATTCTGTCGAGCAAAAACAACTCGGCGCGCTTGGTAGGGGCGATCAAGGCTTTGCGAATGACACCATTTACTGGAATGTCCACCAGAGTTGGTTGAGAAGGCACATCGTAATCCCATATGTCGTGATGGGTGGTTTGGTAGTGCCAGCGTACTTGGCCGGTTTTGGCATCTAGGGCGATTATAGAGCTTGCGTATTTTTCCATGGCTTCGCTGCGATGGCCGCCGTAATAATCTGGGGTCGCATTGCCTGTTGGCACATACACCAGGCCAAGTTCGTCATCGGCGCTGGTAAGGCTCCACACGTTAGGTGTGCCCCGAGTATAAGTGTCGCCGTCATCGGGCAAGCTAGAGCGATCTTCGCGGCCCATATCCCAAGCCCAAGCGAGTTCGCCGGTCATTGGATTGAACCCGCGCACAACCCCCGAGGGCTCCTCGGTTTCTTGGTTGTCTGCCACCCAGCCGCCTAAGACCAAGACATCACTGGCTATAGTCGGTGGTGAGGTAACGTAGTAAAAACCTGATTTCACAGGGCCCATGCCAGCGAGCAAGCTAACTTCGCCGTTGTCGCCAAAATCAGAGCAGCGCTCGCCGGTGTACATATCTACTGCTAACAGACGGGCATCGGTGGTTGCAGTTAGCAAGCGCTCTGGACAAACCTCGGACTCGGCTCCTTGAGGCGCTTTATAATAGGTAATACCGCGGCAAGTATCCCAAAACCCAAAGCGCGAGGTTTTGATCTTTGGGTCGAAGCGCCAGCGCTCGACGCCTGTGTCGGGGTCAAGTGCAACAATAATGTTTTGGCCGGTGCATAGATATAGGCCATCTTCGATCTGAATTGGCGTGCCTTTAAATTCACCAGGCACTTTGGTACGAAATTCCCAGGCTTTCTCAAGCTGAGCCACGTTATCAACGTTAATTTGATCCTGTGCAGCAAACCGGGTTCCAGCTTTGGAGGAGCCATAATGAGCCCAACCGCCGGTGTCGTTATTGACGGTGCCGGTGCCGGCAGCAGAAGGTGACCCTACCGGATAGCTCCAATTAGTCACAAACAAAGCCGCTATAAACACAGCGAACGCCCCTGCCGAAGCTTTCAGCCAAGTCTGCTCCAGCAGTGGGCTAGGTTGTGCCTGGGCTAACCCGCGGCGCACCCTTGGCAGAAGGAACCATAGACCCAGCACCGTAAACATAGCCAATCGAGGAGCTAATGCCCAAGGATCTAGGCCTGCCTCATAGATAGCCCAAAGATAAGTAATCAGCAGCATGAGGCCGTAGATTTGCGCGCCGCGAGAATCGCCCCGAAACAGCAGGACGGCGCTGGCTAGTAACGCGAGGCCTGCAAACAAATAATAAAAAGAGCCGCCAGCAAGGATTAAAGTGGAGCCCTGTAGTGTGAGACCTACGCCGCAAAGCCCCAAGACGATCGCCAAGAATCTAGGTTTTGGATAGGATGTTAGGCCTTGGTTCATGTGAAGTACTCCAAATATTGCTGTTGTTCAGTTTTAGGCTGTTGACAAGTGTCTCATATAAAGCACGCAAGGAAACAGCTGCGCTGGCAGGGTGCTAAAGCCAGACTTCTCTGTTATTGCTACGGCCAATTTGCCGGTCTAGTTTTAGTTGCATAATGTTCTGCATTTCACACTGCTCGAGCACTTTATCTAAGTTCGCCTTATCGTCGGTGCTCAAGGCGTCGTAAGCTGCTTGCACCCGTTGCAGCAAATAGAATCGATAAGGCTGAGCGAGGGCTGTGATTTGCTGGTTAGCTAGCTCAAATGTGCAGCTCCCGGTGGCCCTTTCAACAATGCTGTTGGCCGCTAAACGTGGTTGAGATTTAATCCATTGATTAATGGCATCGCAGGCTGCAGTCGTCTCGGGCACAAAATCTTCGGCTATGGTTTTTAAAACGTGAATCAGGCTTGCAGGGATCGAATCATTGGAGTGATAAGTATTGCTTTGATCTGCAAACTCGCCGGCGTCCATGTCTGGTCGGTTCATTCTTTCGACCCAGCGGAAAACATGGACTGCTCGCTGCTGCATTAATGCTAAAGGTGCTGGATCTCTTCCCAAATGTCCGTAAAGCGGTGCTATAAGCCCAAAATCGCCCATGCTTGGCTTGCTTCCCAACAGATAAGGTTGTTCTGAGAAATGGTCATCTAAAGCATTCAGGAATCGGCAGTAAAGGTTTTCGATCGCAGAGAAATTGGCTGGGACAGCGCCAAAGCTTGCGCTGGCACTGCGCATGCGATTCATGCTCGCTGCCGCCATGGCTTTTCTATCCATGCCGGGGGGTATAAATGTCTCGAAATGAAATTGTAAAAAAGCGTTGTTGAGCCCGTCAAAATTCCACCGATAATGCATAGCCGGGCGCAGCAATCCTTCTGCTCCAATCACGTCGAATAGCCTGCTTATGATGTTCTGCTTTGGCGTGCTGGGCGAAAAGCCGTGATTATTTTGGGATTCGAAATACTCGATAATGGCGGCGCCATCGCGAAGCACTTCGCCGCTTGCTAACTCCAATACAGGCACTGATTGTCTGCCGCCCATTTTGGGCAGCACTGTATTTTTAAAGTGCGCGGACGTTGGTGTGGTTTCCTGATACTCAATACCTGCTTTGATCAGATAGCTGCGGGCTCGGCCGGTGTAGAGAGATAGCGGTGAGCCATAAAGAGCTGCGCCAGTCATGCCGCCTCTATTGCCGCTTGCCGGACACTGTAAAGTTACCTGCGGTCGTAAAGAAAGTGCCCTGCAGGGAATTGCCACTCACGGTGCCACTAAAATTGCCGTCTATAGGAACGCCATTTGCCAGAGGAATCTGGCCGGAAAATGCAATCCGGCTGCCATCTAGTTCAACTTGATCAATCGAGAAGTTCCACTGGCCTGCACTTTGTAGAGTTTCATTGGCGTTGATTACCCAGGTGGCTTGGAGTGAGTTATCCGGCAGAGCGGTTTCGGTTTGCCAACTGCCGACACTTATTGGTTGGATATCACAGGCCGCCAAGCCTGTGCAAAGCGCCGCGGTTATTAATTTGAGTAAAAACTGTTGCATAGGGTTTCCAAAGCGGCGGTAAGCAGCGGACTGAGTAAATTCAACACTGCGCCGATAGATCGAGCAAGATAGCGGGTTTTTATGTGTTGGGCCATGAGTTTATTGTGTTGACACTTTTATCGCTAGCCTGATTGAATGGATGCACCTACTCTGGCGAATGCTGACCGCTGGGGTGTCATTTTCCGATTTAATTTGGCTGTGCGAGAGTGCGAAGCCAACAGGCGTTGATTATGTTAGACCCGCGATTTGAAGATCTACTTCGAGTATTGATTCGCCATCCTAGTGTAGTAGCGGCAGAGCATTCGTTTTTTCGAGTATTACAAAGAGAGCTTGAGGAGCGCGGTGCTAATGTAACTTGGTATGAGGGTGTCTTGGTCGCCCAAGGCTCCGACCCGTCTAGCTGCATGTTTTCAGCTCACGCCGACCGTCATGGCTTGATGTGCACCGGGCCCAATGAGTTTCAGTTTGCGGCGTTCATTGCAGGCAACCGAACAGACTTGCTGAATAACTCCGTCTCTGAACAGCTCATGGGTAAGGTGATTGGTCGTTACGAGAATCAGCCGGTTTTTGCCTATGAACCTTGGTCAGGCATGTATCGGGGTAAGGGCATAATTACACACTCTCGGGTTTGCCCTTATCGCAACAACGTCATTTTTGACGTTGAGGGTTTGCAGTCCGCCGTGGCCGGAACGCCGGTTGCCTTTCAAGACAATTTGGTTTTTAACGATGGCCGTATTGAAGCGCAGTTGGATAATGTGCTGACTATCGCCGCACTCGTGCATCTGTTCACGCTTGGCTTTAAAGGCACGGCATTTTTCACCGCCGAAGAAGAAGCAGGCAAGAGCTGGCGCTATCTGCTGGAATGGTTTCGCCGTTTTGGCGGGTCGACCAATCAACTGTATGTGTTAGACACCAGTCCTTTTGACTCTATTGCAGCAGCCGATGAGCAGCTTATTGTGCTGCGCCAAAAAGACGCCAACGCGCGGTTTAATGAAGAAGCGACTCGAAAAATACAAAGGCTGTGTGATGAAGCCGGTATTTCATATTTTTATAAAGACAAGTTTGTGGAACAACAAAACGTTTTGCTGGCAGCGCAGGGCGAGAAGCCGAAGTCTATCGGCAGCACAGAAATGGGAAGAATTATTGCGGCCTCCAATGGCTTGGTGGATGGCACAACTATTCAGATTCCCACGACTGGTTATCACACCACCGAAGAATCTGCATCAATTGAGTCCGTTGATGCCTTCATAAAACTAATAAGCAAATTGGCTCTGAGTTAGTAATTGAAGCCTAGCTAAACCCTTACTTCGACGAAAATTTGGCTTAAGGGTCTTGAAAATCAATCCGAAATCCCTATTTTATAATCTGAATAAATTGCAGCAATCTGGCCTGAATTCTAGATTATCGCGATTTCTGGCCTGTGCTGCCTGTTTGGAGGCATTTTCAAATGAGCACAGAAACCAAATTCAAACTCTTGCTGTTTTTCTCGTTTTTATGTCTAACGGGGTTATTGATACAAGGCTATTTCTTTTGGCAGATTCAAGCGCAATTGGCGTCACAATCGCAGACCCAATCAAACTTACCTCAGTCAATTGAAGCACGCCTAGACGCTGCTCTTGCAGGTTCACGTTATGAGCCAGCTCATCCGACTCCGTTTGGGTTGCTTAACAGGCCTTTTAGCGTTGACCCCTTCAGTCAAATGCAGCAGCAATTTGACTCATTGTTTGGCGCATTTCCAATGGCCAATGGAATTAGTTTAGCCAATACTGGGTTAGTTGCCCCGGCGCCTGAGCTCACTCTGACAGAGACAGCCTCAGAGTACCAAGTTGCTGTCGCCACAGGGGATGATATTGATGTGGAGATTAATACTGAACTGGAAGCAAATCTGCTCACAGTCCGAGGGTCACTAACGCAAAAAATCTCAGACTCCTCTAGCGCAGTGTCGTCGAGCTTTGTGAGCCGCAGTCAGTTCACCCGTTCTTTCGATTTGCCGAAGCCAGTTGATGAGATAGGCGTGTTTACTGAATCAACGAGCAACGGACTGCTGATCCACGTCCCCAAGAAAAACCCAGACGATCAAAGGGGTCAGAGTAACTTGAGAGCGGGCGACAGATAATAGTAGCTCAAGCAGCATCAAGTTACTCTGACCCCTTTGATTG
>CAYGSO010000006.1:47227-55549 GCA_964352445.1 uncultured Pseudohongiella sp.
CAAGCAGCATCAAGTTACTCTGACCCCTTTGATTGTAGGTGGGTGGCTAGGGCTTGGTAGAGTGCTACTCGGTGTTGTTCTGAGACTGTGCCGCCGGCGGCGGCGTGGGACCAAGCGCTGAGTACGACGACGATTAGGTTTTCGGCGGGGTTGATATGAATGGCCTGGCCGAAAATACCGCGGGCGCTGTAGGTGCCTTCTGGGGCTAGCCACCACAAATAGCCATAGCCAGCGGAGCCTTTGGACGGGGTGGTAGACTGAGCCATCCAATTGTCAGGCAATACTGACGTGCCGTTGGCTAGTGTGCCGCCGTTCATTGCGAACAAGCCAATGCGGCCATAGTCTCTTAGAGTGACGTTCATGCAGCAACCCGCTCTCTCGCCTGCTTCGCCATGAGTTGCCCAATTGGCATCGAACTCCATGCCGAAGGGTTGCCAGATTTTGTACTCTAAATAGTCAGATAGATTGTTGCCGATTGCGGCTCGGACTATGGCGCCAACCAAGTCGGTTTCGCCGGTGTTGTAATTGAACACCTCTCCAGGGCTTGAAAGAGTTTCTTTGTCCCCCAGAAATTTGAATATTTTGACAAGGTCCATGCCAGGATAGCTGGCAACATCGGACTCCAAGTCGGTATAGTCTTCGTTCCACGCCACACCGGAAGACATTTGCAAGACGTTGCGAATACTCACGCCGTCATAGGAGCTGCCCTTTAACCTTGGCAGGTAGTCGGTGACCTTGTCGTCGACGCTGGCGATATAACCGTCTTTGATAGCAGCGCCAAGCAGCAAGGAGGTCACTGACTTGGACATTGAAAACGAAGCCCAAAGGGTATGCTCCGTATTTCCCATGCCGTAGCGTTCGAGCTTTATCTCGCCGTCCTTAATGACAAGCAGGCCAGCGTTCTCATTGCGAACTAAGTAATCATCAAGCGAATAGTCTTCGCCATCAACTCGGTAGCTAAACTGTGAAAAGTCCGCCAGACTTAGCGGTAGAGGTTGGGTGTAGTTGCCGGCCGCAATAGCTCTGGTGTCATACAATGCGCTCCAATTACGCATTCGAATAATTTGCCGGTTGCCAGTATCAGTTAAAACGCTCGCGCCGTCTCCGTCGGGCAGGTTGAACTGATCAAGTGCCGGGTCAACATAGCGGTGGCTTTGGGCTGAACTCAGTGATGGCAGCAAACACCCGCCCCATAAAGCAGCTGATAGCAGGACAGCCGATAGTTGTTGCTTTGGAAAAATGGGGAAGTTCATAGTAAGTCCTTTGGGGGGGTTAGCCGTTGATCAGCGGTCAACCGAAAAAAGCCAAGCCTGCAATGTTCCGCGCGCCGCCTCAGTGGATAAGATCAATGTGGGCTCTGTCGCTTGTGTAAAGTCCAATTCGCTAATCTTAGCGTTTTAATTGAGAAGGTAAATGATCCTTTTGTCTAATTTGATGCGCAGAGCCGCTTCGTATTTTGTTTGCTGAGCCCATAATATTGCTCGCTATTATACGAGCTAAACGATCATTGCTTCGGTTTAAGCGAACTGTACTTCAGCTTTTTACGAAGAGTTTTCCGAGTGTAATTAGGTGATCCTTCGTTTTATACGAAGTTATTGTATGGGATTTTTTGACGGATATAAGTTCGTTTAAACCTCCATTCTTCAAAATAATTATTATATATTACAATATGTTAGTGAATTTTTTGTTAATACCCTAGGACTATATAGCTATGTTTAATTATATTAAGAACGATCTCCCAGCTAGTATCGTCGTCTTTTTCGTTGCATTACCGCTATGCCTTGGCATCGCGTTGGCAAGTGGCGCGCCACTTTTTTCTGGTCTGATCGCCGGAATCATCGGTGGAATTGTAGTTGGTATCCTCAGTGGGTCCCAAATTGGCGTAAGCGGGCCGGCGGCAGGCTTGGCCGCGATTGTTCTCGCAGCAATTGCGACCTTAGGCAGCTTCGAGAATTTTTTGATGGCTGTTGTGTTGGGCGGCGTAATCCAAATCGTATTTGGAGTTCTGCGCGCTGGTATTATTGGCTACTACTTTCCTTCTTCGGTCATCAAAGGCATGTTGACTGGCATTGGCATCATTATCGTTCTAAAGCAGATTCCTCACTTCTTTGGCTACGATGCTGATCCCGAAGGCGACTTTGCATTCTTTCAAGTAGATGGGGGTAACACCTTTTCCGCTTTGTTTGACACTATCGAAAACGTGAGTCCTGGCGCTACATTAATTGCATGTATCAGCCTCGCCATACTGTTGCTTTGGGATATTGTGTTATCCAAAAAATCTAAGGTCTTTCAACTAGTGCAAGGGCCACTCGTTGTTGTGGTGGTAGGCATCGTCTATTACTTGGTGACTAGAGACAACGAATCATTAGCGATCTCGGCTGAACACTTGGTCAGTGTGCCAACGCCTGATAGCGTGGCTTCCTTCTTCGGGCAGTTCAGGCTGCCGAATTTTGGAGCGATAACTAACCCGCAGGTGTGGTTAACCGCTTTCACCATTGCCTTGGTTGCTAGCTTGGAGACACTGCTGTGTGTTGAGGCGACCGATAAGTTGGATTCAGAGAAGCGTGTAACACCAACTAACCGAGAGCTATTGGCTCAAGGCACGGGAAACATTATTTCCGGAATGATTGGTGGTTTACCTATTACTCAGGTAATTGTCCGCAGCTCAGCTAACGTACAGTCGGGAGCTAAGACAAAGCTTTCTGCCATTATGCACGGTGTTTTCTTACTGATTTTCGTCATGTTGGTGCCGGGGCTGCTAAACATGATTCCGCTGTCGGTGCTAGCAGCAATCTTGTTCACGGTCGGCTACAAGCTAGCAAAGCCAGTTCTATTTAAGAAAATGTACGATCTGGGCTGGAAACAGTTTCTGCCATTCACAGTCACAGTGCTCGGTATCATCTTCACAGATTTGCTAGTGGGTATAGGTATGGGCTTGGTGGTTGGTGTTATCGTAATACTCATCAAGAGCTACCAAAACTCCTATTTCTTACACAAAGAAGACATCAACGGCGGCACCGGCGCCAGAATAAAAATGACCTTGGCGGAAGAAGTTACCTTTTTTAACAAGGGTGCAATCCTCAAAGAGTTAGACCGCCTTTCAGAAGGTTCATACCTGGAGATCGACGTAACCAAAACCCGCTATCTAGATCACGATATTATCGAGATCTTGGACGATTTCTCCCACAAGGCTCAGCTTCGCAATATTACAATTAAGATCGTGTCGCAGTCGGGAGAGGCCGAGAATCCACCAAGCTACTTAGAGTTTTTCTCGCTGCAGAACCAGCCCGCCTAACGCTCGATAAAGGAAAAGGCCGCTACTTTACAGTTGCGGCTTTTTTTTGGGCATAAAAAACTAGCTAGAAACTATTTTGGGCAGCTGTTTTGAAGCTTGGATAAAGGTGTGGGAAATTCTGTGCAAAAAAATAGCCTACTAAGTCGTAGGCTAAAGGGGAATCGAACTACTAAAGGGGTCTAGCAATAAAAAGGCTGCTTAGGGGGCAGCCCAGTTTGTTAAGACTTAAGCTTTCGCCGCAGTCTTAGCAATTAGGCTTGCATAGCGTTCTTCAACAGAGACAAACTTATCTCCGTCTTCGTCATACGCACTCACAGTGCCATGCTCGATGTCGTAAACCCATGCATGCAGATCAACTTCTTTAGTCGCAAGCTTTGCCGCTACCACTGGATGAGTGCGAAGATGTTGCAGCTGCAGCAATACGTTTTCTTCGGTCACACTGCCCAGCTCTGCAAGGGTTGCTTGACCATGCTTGGCTTTCACAACTTCAACCGCAGCACGGGAATTATCTAGCCAATCTTGAACATGGGGCAGATCGCCCAATGCAGAGATATTAAGTGCACCTTTCATAGCGCCACAATCCGTATGGCCGCAAACGACGATGTGTTTTACCCCTAGAGCCGCAACGGCAAATTCGATTGATGCTGTAACACCACCGGCTGTCTTTGAATGGGTTGGAACAATGTTGCCCGCGTTACGAATAATAAATAAATCACCTGGCGCAGTTTGGGTGACCAAGTTTGGGTCGATCCTGGAATCGGCACAGGTAATAAAAAGCACTTCTGGGCTCTGGCCATTGGCGAGTTCCGCGAAAAGTTTTTTACGCTCTTCGAAGGGGGTTTCACCAAATTTCACGACGCCTGAGATGACTTTTTCCATTTCCGAACTCCTTTAGATTTGTAATTGCCTAACGCTTGTCATCTTAGGCCTTTCCACTGATAGTGGTTAATGGAAATCAAGTGACTTGATATAGATATTATCTATCACAACTAGAGCGGGTATATTTCCGAAAGTAATCTCTCCTATGGGCTAACCCGTGCTGTAAATCGCTGACGCGCCCAGAACAGCTTGGCATGTTTAAGATTGCACTCGAGTTATAGCCCTAAGCCGAAGTCTGCTCTGCAGCTTTGCTAGAAAAAATGGCTAAAGCGCTTGCGGGCCATGGTTGCTAGAGCACCGGATAGAGTTTGCTGTAAGCATTGTCGAGGATTTGGGTGACGGTAGCCGTGAAAACATCACTGTGAATTTTCTGGATCTCTATCCATGTCGCATCCATATCGGCGATCACCTCGGTTAGCTCGGCGCTGTCTGCCGCCGTGCGGGCTACCTCATAGCTAATTATCAGCCTGTCCATAAGTTCCCAGCGCTGTTCCAATGCTGACTGAGTAGTTTCCGGTAACACCGAATAATAGCGGTTAACTAGCTCATTGGTCGAAACGTCGGAATCTATCTCAGAAATTTCGCCAATTAGGTTACTTTCGGCAAACAGTAGAGTGAGTTCTTGAGCGATTGCTGAGTGAATCGGAAAAACAAGCCCAACTAATACAATGGCGAGAATATCTAAAAGCTTGGACATAGGGGCTCTATATTTGAAAGGTCCAATCCTATACTGTCCGCTGCAGACCTTTGGGGTGGCTCAGTTGCTGCGGCAATTATGTCAATGACCTAGTAGGGACGGAGAGTTCATCCCTACTAGTTCTGCAATACCAAAAGCGTCGTTTGTATTGGTGTTGCTAACGGTTCAAGTAACCCTCGGCTTCTTGCACAGCCCAATGGCTAGGGTCGTCCCACACCGTCAGCAGCGCGGCGTAATTGCTTCCTGCATTTGGCGAATCGCCAAGCTTGGCGTAGCTTTGCGCAGCGCCAAGCAATGACCAAGGCCGCCCAGGCAAGCGCAAAAGTGAGGTTTCATACAGAGCCGCGGCTTCATCGAAGCGGCCCATTTCTAGCATCATTTCGGCGGCTAATTCGTGGACTGGCTTTAGCGGGCTAGCTGCGCCATTAGGCGCTCTTTGGGTTTCCCTAAGTGCGATAGCGGCCTGCATTAAATCGATAGCTTGCTGCCGTTTTGCGACATCTATCGCTGCGCTGGCCATGGATTCTTTATGCAAGGTTAGCGCGGCCACTTCGTGATGAATAAGCGTGAGCTGCTCATCATTTGGGTCTTTTGCAGCCATTGCCGCTAATCGAGCGACGGTTTGATTGGCTAATGCCAGCTCTCCAAGATTGGCAGCACTAAGGCCAAGCGCCAGTAATTCATCCGCACTCAAATCCTCTGACAGGGCGGTAGTTTGCCATTGTTTACTTTCAATGACATGGCGCGCGCCCATAGTTTTCAAGGTGCTGATTGAGCGGCGATCACCCGGGTTGTTTTCGACTACCTCGGCAGCTTTAGCAATCCAATCTCGAGAGGCTTCCAAATCCCCTAACTGCAGATCGCCATACTGACCCCAGTCCGATGAATGATTTAAGTCACCCACTGGATCGCCCGGCTTCCACAGGTCCAGCCCGGCTTGAAAGGCAGAATGGTTCCAGACAGATACTTTGTCCCACATGCCATGCTGAATAAAAATGTGGGTGGGCATATGGCGGGCGTGAGATACGGCAGGTGCGATAGTGGCATACTTCTCTGCAGCGGCCAGGGCTATGGGGGCGTGCAGGGGGTCATCGAAAGCGTGGATCACATAGTGTGCAGCACCAGGATGGTTGCTGTTCTTTCTAAACAGTTCTAACGCAATGGCACCTGCGCGCATGTTAATTCTATCGCTGTCCTGCGGCGATGCTGTGGCGCCGGCTAACATGGAGGCAGCGTAGAATGCCTTCACCTCATCATCTTCGGGGAATTGAGCATACAGATCTGCCATGGCGTGCATCCACGCGATGCGGCGCTCCTGCATGCCTCCTGGGGTCAACGCATAGGCTTCAGCGGCCAACAGGAAGCCTTTTTCCCTTAGGGTAGGGGCTTTGGCGAGTCTTGCCTGGGTAGTTGCGCCGAGGCGCATTAAGGCCTCGCCTGGGCTGTCTGACTTTTGACCGAAGAAAGGGTGTTGATAGGTGAACGCTTCGCCCCAGTAGGCCATAGCAAAATCCGGCTGGATCGCCTGAGCTTGGCGAAACTCATCTTGGGCTTGGGTCATACCAAAACTGTGGAGGTATCCTACGCCCTTTAAAAAATGTTCTTGGGCAGCAGGGGAGCCAGATGTAGGAAAGTCGAAAGTGCCAATTTGATCAAATTCTGCAGCAAAAGCGTGGCCCCATGAAAGGGATAGTAGTAGCAAAAGCGAAGAGAGTTTATTCATCTCGAATCCTCAAAATAGGGAATTTAACCTTAACTAGGTTGCCAACTGTCCAAGCCCAATGCAATGCTTTTCTTGGTGTGACCGTAGATTGAAGTAATCGGAGGCAGGCAAAGACTGTATTCGACTAAAGTCGTGCCGAGACTATTTGTCGCGCCTAGTGCTCGAACGGCGTTAGCACAGCCGATTCTGTCATTTTCATCTATGCGCCACTATGATGGCTTGAATTAAATGCATTCAGAGCAAAGTATGAGCAAACGCAAGCCTCTCGAGGGCTATAAGGTCGTTGATTTCTCCGCGGTATTCGCCGGTCCCCTGTGTTCACGCTATTTATTGGACTGCGGCGCCCAGGTCATCAAAATAGAAACCCCTAATGTGGGGGACATTACCCGGGGTGTGGAAGGTATCACGCGAGTGTTTGCGCATTTTAACGCCGGGAAACGCAGTATCGCTATCGATCTAAAAAGTGACAAAGGCCAAGCAATTGCCCGAGCCTTGATTGCTAAAGCCGATATAGTGATCGAAAACTTTAGACCAGGCATCATGGCAAAATTTGGCTTGGATTATGAAAGTTTAAAAATTGACAGGCCGGATTTGATCTACTGCTCTATTTCTGGCTTTGGCCAATCAGGGCCGATGGTAAACCGAGCGGCCTATGCGCCAATTGTTCACGCTGCCAGCGGTTTCGATTTTGTTCATGCAAAGGGTCAGGGCAACGCCGATAACCGGCCCGTAAACTGGGACATCATGGTGGCTGATATTGTTACCGGCACATTGGCATTCGGCGCAATTCAAACGGCACTGCTAGGCAAGTCTCACAGCGGGCAGGGCGAGCATATAGACATCAGTATGATGGAAGCCATGATGTCTTTAATCCCCGCTCACCTGCAGCAGGTGCAAATGGAAGAGCCAGTTGCCATTGGCAGGTTTTTTCCAGTGCAGGCTAAGGATGGATTTTTTATGCTTTGCGCCGTGTCAGACAAAAATCTAGAAGGCTTGGCGAATGCCATTAGCCGGCCAGAGTTATTAGCGGACCCGCGATTTATCCGCGGTCCCAGAGCCAGTAATTTTGATCAGCTAGTTGTTGAAGTAGAAAAATGGTCAAAAGACCGCAACACGCGCGAGTGCGAAACCCTACTGAATCAACAGGGCGTGCCCTGCAGCATTTATCAGCAGCCCCAGGAAATGTTCTCCCATCCGCAAGTTGTTGAGCGCGGTTCATTCACCCGGCTGAGCAATGACGCGCTTGGTGAGTTCCTGATTCAAAACATGCCGGTAAAGTTTGGCCAAACAGATGTGCGCGCGAGTCGATGGGCGGCCCAGTTAGGCGAACACACTGATGTAGTGCTGCAAGAAAGTCTGGGTTTGGCGGACGAAGCGATTTTGGCGCTTAGAGCGACCGGAGCGGTCGCCTAACAAACTGTGCGCCACCTAAGGTAACGAGCGGCCAATGGGTTCATAGGCCTAGTTGCACAAGTTCTAGTATCACACAACCGGCTGCCTCAATTGGCCGTTCGTTCCCAGTGTGAGTTTCGGCTAAACAGAGCAATTTAGCCTAGGTACCCTTTGGTTCACGTTCTAGCCTTGTTACTTGCGCGGTGAATTATTCCTGACTATGAGTTGCCTTCGCCTAATTAATGACTCGTTGGAATGCTCATTCAGCCTAAAGAGCCAACAACCTCGATTTTCGAAAAATTACTTTATCCCAGTCGCCTCAATCCACAGCAAGAT
>CAYGSO010000006.1:55649-120148 GCA_964352445.1 uncultured Pseudohongiella sp.
CCAGTCGCCTCAATCCACAGCAAGATATTCAAGCTTCTGATCTACTAGAATTAATGCGCACTCAGTATTCGAGGCGACCGCTAGGTCGCCTTTTAGCTGAAGTACTTTTACTTAATCGCTGCTTTAATTATTTCTGATAAACAATCAAGAACTGGCTGGTGTTTCCGCGAACCTCGGGTGCAAACACCCCCACATCCAATGGATCTTCGGCATTTTCCAAAACGTTAGAAGAACGCAGTACCGCCAGGCCCGCGTTGAGGGCAAGTTCTGTCACCACACTTTCTTCAACTCTATGCAAGGTGCCGCCGGCTTCAAGGCCAGAGCCATCTGGAGCAATATGGTCCGACGCAACCAACAGGCCGCCAGGCTTGAGTACCCTTGCGATCTCGCGAAAAGATTCCTCGGGGTCGCCTAAACTATTGCCTTGGGGAGCAAAACCAAGTTCGTGAGGGCCTTGAATCCATGTCACCATGTCGATGGAATTGTCAGGTATGTCGAGCTCATCGAAGTCAGTGATAGCAACCGCAACGTTGGCCAAGCGATTGCCTGCTGTTCGAAGATCTATGCCGTCGCCAACAAAACTCATCAGCCCTGGCGGGTGTTGCAAGATGACATTGCCGTTAGCGCCAACAGCGCGAGAAATTATTTCCGTGTAGTAGCCGCCGCCAGCTTCCAATTCGAGTACGCTCATACCTGGTTCAAGGCCGGCGAAATTTAGCACCTCTACCGGCTTACGGCGGGCATCATTCGCGGCATCAGCACTAGGCCGATCGGGGTGGCTTAGTGCGGCAGCAATATCTGCAGCAGCCATGGCTGAAGAGTTAAAAAGGCCAAGAACTAGCAAACTGGCAATCGCGATAGAGTTAAAACGGGTTTGTTTATTGAGATTCATAGCTTTCTCCCTAGAATGGCTAACGCCACAATGTTGGACTTTTATTCAAGTTAGAGTAAAACAAACTCTACCCCAGTACTACCTGATTTGCGGTGACTAGGGGATTGCGGTGTCCGATAAAAGCCAGAGGGCGTCATAAACCTAATACTTCATGGTTCGTGCAAATGGTGTTAGACGGCAGCAGGAGCCCTAGGCAGGCGGTTCTAGGTGTTGCAGCCATTACTCTGACACCGCCTAGTTAGCACTCTTAATCAAGTGCCCCAAGTCTCAGCGAATGGGCTCGGATGAGGTCAGAGACCCCGGCAAGGTGGGTGCGTTAGAGTCGCTACTGCGGCACCGGCGCGCGCACTGACACCACCTATTCTGACTGAGGCTGCGCCGGACGCCCACTGGTCTGAACCAACACCCAAGGGGCGACCACGACTGCCCAAATTTCTAGGTCCTGCTGTTGCCAGCGGCTTGCCTGTTCATCATCAACCTTTTGAATTAGGCCTGCAGTCAGCCAGGTTTTCACTTTCTCTGAATTATCAAGGGCAAATCCTGTCGCGACTTCAATCAGGTCCAGAGATGGCATAACCTCAATTACCGCCCCTTCTTTTTGGTAGTCTGCTAACCGGCTCCAGTTTATTCGCGCGGTGTCCAGGTTAAGTTTCTGTTTTAAAACCTCGGGATCTGCTAAGTCTGGATCAATCATGGAAGTAAGCTGCCTGCGCGTTCGTTTGGCTTGCAATACTAACAAGGAATGCGCATTGTATGCATTGAAAGAGCCAACAAAAAGCTAAGGTTTTCAACAGGGCGGGCTAACAATGCTGAAAGTATCCATAAAAAAACCCGTGAGCAAAACGCTCCATCTTGCGTGTTTTTTGCTCATGCCGAGTCTCTGTTTGGGCGCGGAATGGGTCCAGCAGATGACGGCCGATGGCCAGCCTGATTTACAGGGTATCTGGAACAATGCCACCCAGACTCGCCTCGAGCGTCCGCTGGAGCTAGGTCAACAGCAAGCCTACTCGGCCTCCGAGGCCGAGGCCATAGAGCGTCGCGCCAGTGAGGGGTTTGCTCGATCTCTGGCCCCTAGTGATGCCAATCGTGCACCGCCAAGCGATGGCAATGTCGCCTCTGCCTATAATTCATTTTGGCTTGAGCGGGGCACTAATGTGGCGTTGATAGACGGTGAGTTTCGAACCTCCATGATTATCCAGCCCAACAATGGCCGCATTCCTTATCTGCCAGAACCCGAAAGGCTGCCATCACAATTAGAGCGCTGGCTTAGTCAGCCTGGGGTCGAACCATCTGATGGTCCCGAACTGCAAACAATCGGCGAGCGCTGTTTACTATTTTGGGATTTCCGTACCTCCAATTCCAGTGCCGGTCCGCCAATGATGCCAATGATATACAACAACAACTACCAGATTGTGCAGTCACCTGGCTATGTGATGATCTATGCAGAGATGATGCACGATGCCCGAATTATTCGCTTGGACAAAGACCATCGGCCTCCTCATATGGTGCAGTGGATGGGAGATTCTGTAGGTCATTGGGAGGGAGATACCTTGGTAGTAGTGACTAAGAATATGCATCCGCAACAATCCCATTTTGGATCGAGTAATCAATTAATTGTCACAGAAAAATTCAGACGCAGCGGTGAAGCGGAGATTGTGTACAGTTTCACTATGGATGATCCGTTAGTCTATAGTGAGCCTTGGACCGCCGAAATGCTCTGGCGCAGCGCAGCCAAGGGTGAGCAAATTTACGAGTATGCTTGCCACGAGGGCAATTACGCTCTGACGGGGATTCTAGCTGGAGCGAGAGTACAAGAAAGAGACTAGGCGAATTGAAGGTCAAATAAATTAGCGAGGCGAGGCGAGGCCAAAGCCAGCCTCGCCTAGAGCTAGCTTCTAACTACCGCGAGTCATAGTCCAAGGCACTTCAGCACCCATTGCCGAGGCTGTCCCGGCAATACTGTCGTTATCAAGAGTGCCAGTCATTGAATAAGACATAGCGGCGCCATCACGGTTTAAGGTAAAGGAAAGTGTGTTGCCGTCAACGCTGCCATCTTCGATAGCCAGAATGCGCCCGCCACCAAGATCGAACTGGCCGCTAAGGCTTGTGCCAGATACAGCTAATGATACATTTGCATCTACAGCACCAAACGGGCTGCTCATGGTGAAGTTCCATGGGCCATCCATGGCTGGCTCACTAGTGCTTGCGCACGAAGCCAGTATTAACAGTGCCAAAGGCAATAGTAGATTTTTCATTTTTGATTCTCCTAAAGGGTTCGTACGCTTAACTACTGAGCTAGCTCAGTCAGGATACGTGCCCTCAATTGAATCGGATCAACTGTGATATGTGCCCACTTAAGAGCTGCAAGCAACTCTGTCGACTTTTGTTGGGGGCGAACTGGGGGTTAGTCTGTTTTGTCTTCTGTGTCATTCTGGCCTCGCAGCCGCAGCTGCAATCCCATCAAAAAATTGCGCAGGATTTGGTCTTTGCACTCGCGGAAGTGCTTGTGTTCGGGCCGTCGAAAAAAAGCGGACAGTTCATGCTTGCTCAACTGAAAATCTGCAGTCGCTAAAATGGCCAATATTTCTTCAGCCTGCAGGTTGAAGGCAATCTTAAGCTTTCTAAAAATTATGTTGTTGTTGAGCACGGCTTCAGCCTCAGGCAAGGCGCCTTCTTTCTTGCCGCGTTTAGAAATAATCAGTCCATTTAAAAATGTGGCGAAGGTTGCGTCGCTACACAATACGTATTCCGCATCATCTTCTTTTTTGAGGTAGTTGCTTAACTCCTCGCGGCTAACTTGCTGCCCGGCCTCGGCGAAAATTTTCATCATTGCCGAGTCATTTAAATCAAGAATATAACGAATCTTCTTTAAGCAATCATTTGCTAGCACTGTCATTTGCCTCGCTTGGTTAGAACAATAGCGGCTCTTTTAATCGGTGGGTTTGTCGCGATAACGGGCCGTGGCTTGGTAACCACAGGTTTGCGAGGTGCAGCTTCGGCAGGACTGCCTAGCACTACAAATAGCTTGTCGGCGCCAAATTCAATTGAGTCACCGGCAACAATCTGCTTTCTTTTTTGTGTTTCAATTTCACCGTTTAAAGTGACTAGCCCTCCAGCTACTGCGGTTTTGGCTTCACCACCACTGCCTACCAAGCCCTCAAACTTGAGTATTTTGTAAAGCTCTACTGGCTGGCGAGATATCTCAACGGCCTTGAAACCCGTGGGAATGTCGGCCTGAGGGTCTTTAGTATCCATGGTTCGCACAATCGATTTATGAGTTGAGAAAGGCGGCAGAGTATACCCGAGATAGGCAACGGGTATTCAAAAGTTTTCGGTTTTGGCTTGAACAGACCTACTGATTTATTCCCAGCAAAAGTGTGATACAGTTTTTTGGTCTACTCGGTAAGCCGAGCCTCACCGCAGGGTAGAGCTCTAAAAGTCTAATAATAAAGGCCTTTCTGGCATTGAATGGCCAACAAGGAATCCGCTGATGCGCGGCAAGTTGCTCTTAGTGCTGGTCATTATCATTACTCCTTTGCCTACGCTTGCAGAGCAAGACATTGCAGGGGTTTGGATTTTGTCCGGCCCAGGAACAGAGAGTGAGGTGTTGCTCACCGCAGAAGGTTTACGTATTCAAGCCGAATACGATCTCCTTGTTGATGATCCCAGTCTTTTCTGCACGCCTGCTAGTGCGGCGCGCGTTTGGGCCAATCCAAATGCACTGATAAAAATTGAACAGTCTGCAACCGCAGTGTTGATTAGCTATGAGCTTTTTGATCTGCGTCGGGAGATTCCTTTCGGAGATGAAAAAGACCTGTCTCATCAGCCCAGCACACGAAATCTAGCAGGTAAATATTTTCCTGAAATGGGATCTTCAGTGGCCGCTTTTGAAGCCGAGCGCCTTGTTGTTCGGTCTAAAAATCATGCACCTGGGTTTATACGTACCTCGAGAGGGATACCCCAATCGGTGGCAACAGTCACTCGTGAAGAATTTTCACTGCAGCAAGATGTTCTGAAAATCGTACACACCTATGAAGACCCGCAACTATTTGAAAAGCCGCTGGTGCTTGAGTATTTTTTTAGGCGCAGCGCGGCTACCGACGTCGCTTTGTATGAATGTACTGATGCCAACTACGATTGGTTTAATGAACTTAACGCTGGTCAAAGCGAGGCTAATCCATGATTAAATTACTGACAGCGTTTGTGCTTGTTCTGCTGCCCGTTTGGGTAGGGGCACACCATTCCACGAATGCTAATTTCACTCAAGAAATAATAAGCGTTGAGGGGGTGATTGAGCGAGTGCGGTTTCAGAATCCCCATGCATCTGTGCTAATTAAGCATATTGCCGAAGATGGCGGCGAGACGTTTTGGTTGGTTGAATCTGGTGCTCGCACGACTCTTGAGCGGCAAGGCGTGTCGCTAGACATTCTCAAAATAGGCTCTAAAGTGAAGGCTACTGGCCGCAAGGGGCGAAGAGACTTCACTATGTATCTAAAGGAAATTATGTTTGAAGAT
This sequence comes from uncultured Pseudohongiella sp., assembly GCA_964352445.1. Taxonomy (GTDB): domain Bacteria; phylum Pseudomonadota; class Gammaproteobacteria; order Pseudomonadales; family Pseudohongiellaceae; genus UBA9145. The sequence goes on from CAYGSO010000006.1 coordinate 61,057, forward strand.
GGCTCGGTTTTTATTCCGCAGCCCGACTTGAACTAAGGCTTGCAGTCTAGGCCCATTGCAATACTCGCTATTGGAAAATCATGCCCAGAAAAACTACAGCAGCTGGGGTGGTCATAGCTAAAGCGAATTTAATTAAGCTGTCTTTATCAAAAGGCCAGACTTGCATCGAGCGCGCCGTTCGATGTAGCTGAGTCAGTGCCTTGAGGTCTGCTTTTTGTTCGGCATTGAGTGCTTGATCTGAGCGGGACTCGCGGTTTTCATTGAGAGTGCGGTAGCGCGCGTTAATCGAGTCAATAAGGTTTTGCTTGGCAAGCTGCATGCTGCCTGAAAGCGCGTACAGTGGCAGGAAGAAAGCGACACCTGTTAAGATGACGTAGGCCATTAGCATGAGGCCATTATAGATACTAAACAGTGCCACCCCATAAACCAAAGAATTCGTTAGAATCGCCAATCCGGCAATAACACCAAATGCGATCATTCCCCAATAGAGCTTTTTGGACTGATCTCGGAGGCTGCCGAGGCCGCCACAGCCATCGGCGTGGAACGGCTGAATATTTACTGAAAAGCTGAAAAGCAGTTTTAACACCAAGTAGGCGATGTAAAGACGCAGCGCCAGATAGGTCATATAAAAGTACAGAATGAACGCGTGTGGAGGAATCAGCCATCCGGCGATGTAATCATCGGCGCTAAACCAGGCGCTGTTGGAATCTAGCACATTACTGGTCAGCAAAGCGGCCGCAATGCCGCAGACATAGGGCAGAAAAATAAACGTCAGATTTCTAAGTTTGGCATGGGTCAGCCTTCTCACTTTTTTCCATTCTTGTTCCGTGGCCTGTATCACACCAGAATCCACAAGACCTCTGAGGGTTTTCGGGAACGCTCCAAAGTAAGAGCCAGAGATAAATAGTAAGGTGGGGAATGCCAACAAAAATTGATTCCACCAGCCTATGTCGTGGAGAAGATCTAATGACAGGTCTGGGTTGCTGAAGCTGCCCTCGAAACTCGCAACCAGCGCGGCAGAGAAACTAAAAATTGCAGCGATTGCCACCGCATAGAGCGGTGAGCGGATCGAAAAACGGCCGATGGAGCTGCCTAAAGGATCGCCGTGGGTCAAAGAAAACAGCCCGAATTCTGCGTCTTTGGAATACCTTGTTTGGACTAAAGTCTCATTCATTGTGGGTTGAAGACTCAATTGCTCAATATGTCGCTTGGCCGCGAAGGAATAGTATTACATCATATCTGTGATCTAGTTTGAATGACGGGATTAGCAAAGCGTGAATTAGTTCCTAAATGCACAGTTGTTGATGTCGCACCGGAGGCGGGTTAGGATAATTGCTATGGTTATGTCACTGCAAGAACAGCTAAAAAAATCCGGCTTGGTCGATGAGAAAAAGGCCAAGCAGCTAAAGCGTGCCAAAGTTAAGCAGGAAAAGCTCGTGCGGAAAAACCAAGCCCCTAGCGATGAGGAAAGGAAGCTGGAGCTACTGCGTGAAAAGCAGGCCCTCGCGGCTAAAGACAGACTGCTAAATCAACAGAAAAATGCAGCTGCACAAAGTGCGGCGCTAAAAGCCCAGATTAACCAGCTGGTCGAGACCAACAGTGTGAAGCCTGATGGTGACAAAAAATATGGCTATGTAGATGGCGGCAAAGTAAAGAATCTTTGGGTTAATCAGGCGCAAGTTGATCAGCTCAGCCGCGGCATACTTTGTATTGTTAGTCATGGCAGCGGCGGCGTTTTAGTGCCGCGGGCTGTCGCGGAGAAAATCCAGCAAAGAGACGCCAGTGTCATTCTTCACAAAGTTGAGGCCAATGGCGCTCCGGCCGAAGATGATCCCTATGCTAAATACGAAATTCCCGACGATCTTGATTGGTAAGCGGCAGTCGTTTATTTTTCGACGGCTTTTTTTACCCTGATGACACTACCTGCTAGTTCTTTGCCATTGAGCATTTTCATAGCGGCTTTGGCTTGGCCTTGGTTGGGCATCTCTACAAAACCAAAACCTTTTGAGGCATTGGTTTTTGCATCCATAACTAGGCTGCATGACTGTACCGCGCCAAAGACTGCAAACTGAGCATTCAACTCAGCTTCAGTAATCGAGCGGGCAAGGTTGCGAACTAGAAGTTTCATAACGACTCTCGGGTAGTGTTGGCCGACCATGGCCAGAAAAGACAGCACTATACGGCAAATTAGCAAAAAAAGAAGCCCAGCGGCGTGCCAAGTTTTATTGCAGGTTCGGGTTTGGCTTAGTGGTAGCAGCCATCTTTGCCGACTCAAGCGCTCGATACAGGCTTTCAATGTTTAGTGGCTTAGACAAGAAATCATTCATGCCCGCAGCGAGACACGTTTGCCGATCCTCTTCCATCGCATTTGCAGTCATAGCAATGATGTAAGGCTGCCTGATAGTTTCATTCTGGCGGATTAGCCGAGTCGCTTCTAGCCCATCGATTTCGGGCATCTGCACGTCCATAAAAACAAAGTCATAGTGGGATTGAGCAATGAGTTCTAAGGCTTCCTTGCCATTGACCGCTACGTCGAGCTTAATGCCCAACCTTTTTAACATTTCTACAGCAACCAGCTGATTGATTTGGTTGTCTTCCGCTAGTAAGAAGGTTTTGTTTTGCAGCGCCAGATTAGCAAAACTACTTTCCTTACCTGTGATTTCTGCGGGCCTATTGAGCGGAAAGTAGAGGTTGGCAATACCTTTGTCGAGCTCAGAAGGACTTATGGGTTTGCGGATAATTAAGTCATAGTTCAAATTGCTGCGACGGGATTCCACACTATATAGCCTAACAAGCTTAGTGGCGTTAGCTTGATTGGCCTTGGAAAAAAGCTCTGTTTCCATAGCCGAGTCGCCGTCGATAAACGCGAGGCTGTAGGGGGTGTTTTCGATTTCTTGCAAAAAAGCCGCCGCTGAATCAACGGCGTTAGCTGTAATACCTAAACGAGATAACAGCCGGGTTAGTGCACTGCACGATGAATCGTTAGTACAGTGTAAAAGGCAAGTAAGGTTGCTTGGCCGCCTGAACTGGAAATCAGGTTTTGTGGCAGCGGCTTCTAGCTCTATTTGAAATGTAAACGTGCTGCCGTGGTTCAGCTCCGTTTCAACAGAAATCTTGCCGCCCATTTTCTCAATGATGCCTTTACAAATTGATAAGCCTAAACCGGTGCCACCATACATGCGTGTGGTTGAAGCATCCGCTTGGATAAAGGGTTCGAACAAGTGGTCGACTTTGTCTTGGGCAATGCCGATGCCGGTGTCTGCGATGCTAAAAATAACCAGGTCGTTGTGTTGGCTCACGGTGACGGATATCTCGCCAACCTCAGTAAATTTTACGGCATTGGACAACAGGTTAATCAACACCTGTCTCAATCTATTTAAATCGCCGATAAAATTCTTGGTGTGGTCGGCGTCGAAATCCAAAACTAGCTGAAGCTTCTTCTTAGCAGCAGTAGGGGCGATTACATCGAGTGCATCAACCACACAATTCTCCAAGTCAAACGCCTCGGCATCAAATTCAACTGCGCCGGAATCGATTTTCGAGAAATCCAAAATCTCATTAATTATCGCTAAGAGAGATTCCCCACTTGTTTGGGTAGTTTTCAAATAAGAAGTTTGTTCCGCGGTGAGTTCCGTCTCCAAAAGCAAAGTGGTCATGCCAATGACCCCGTTCATAGGGGTACGAATTTCATGACTCATGTTGGCGAGAAATCTTGAACGGGTAAAAACAGCCGCTTCAGCTGCTTCTTTTGCTACCTGCAACGCATTCTCATGGGCAACCTGCAGGCTAACGTCAGCAATTCGAATTAGCGTAAGGTCTTTGCCTTGGATGAGGGTGCGGCGCATATCTAGATTGCCCCAGAACACACCTCCTGTCGCCGTGCCAATCTCAACATTGCCGTTCCAGCTACCACGTTTCATAATTCGGACGTAAGCTGCTTTGGGATCTTCGTCTTTGACAGAGGCTAAAAAGGCATTTCTAATTAGCTCGCCGCACTGTGTATTATCATTTGAACCAAGAAGCTCGTACGCCTTAGGGTTAACCCGAGCAGGAGTGCTCAAGCCGGTATCGCCATACAGCATGCCGTCGGCTCCCTGATCAAACCAGAGGTTCGCCACCGCTTCGGATTCAGTTCGTTTTTTGCGCATGCTGATAAAATTCCAGCTAAAGAAAATCGAATAAATAGAAAACACGACCACAAGTGCAGTGAATAGCTTCGGGTCCATTTTAGGATCAGGGATCTGGTAAGCGGTGTAGATGTAGATAATGGCCGCAGGGATTTCAAACGCAAAAACCAAACTGGTTTTGTGGAAAGACATGCAGATCAGCAGGAGTGTTCCGATCGGATAATAGGACTCATAGGCGCCGATTTTAGAGTCGTATAATATTAATGCGGCATTGATGACTACGAAATAACTGGTAAATAAGGTGATCTCACCCATGTTGTCTTGCCACCAACGACTAAACCAAGAGGCGGTGAACGAGGCAATTACTAACGTAGCAGCCACATACCTTGAAACAACCTCCGCTGTGGAGTTGACGGGCTGCAGAGCGTCAAAGAACAAGCCGTCGAAAAACACCATGGGGGTGCCGATGAGCATCACCAGCCGATAGAGCAGTAGGTAATCGTGTTCTGGGCTCTGTGTTTTCATCGGCGCCAAGGGTAAGTTTTAGTTTCTAAAGTGTAGACCAGCGAATCTGTTCCCGCCGATTTTTTCTGATCGCGAGCTGCGTTCAATTGCCTGAAATCATTCAATATTATAAAAAGTTAGCCATACTGAATGGCAGCTTTCTTAGTTAGTGCGTCTAACTTGGCTTAACAACACAGGGAACGCGCTATAGGGTGAATCGCAAAGCATTGTTTAGACAGTGCGAAGGCAGACAAAGCCAAAGAATAGCGTCGGGAGACCATTCTTAGAGCGGCATTGGGTGAATTTTATTGGAAAAACTTTTCTACGGCTTTGACTGCTGGCATCGCAGCAAGGGTCGCGCCGTGGTGGAGACTCGACTTGGTTGGGCTTTAACCCCACAGTAACCCTACGAGGCTAGCACTGCAACCCAGTGTGATCTATTAGAGTCCAAGCGCAGTCTTGGCTTTGCAGTAATGATGCAGTAGCGTGTGACTGCGCAGCAGACAACTGGTTTGATTGCTCCGTATAAAGCAGTAGGCGCTGGCTGGGAAAATCTCGAGCAGGTGTCTGACGCTGGCTAGGGCATTGCCACCAGTTTTGATAAAACGGTAGCCAGTGCTACCGCTTAGCAAATTTTCGCCTCGGCTTAGGCAGTAAGCCCTAAAACCATAAGCTACATGCGAAGCGTGGCAATGAAAACATAGAGTCTATTATAAACTAGCAAAGCAGCGCTCGGGCTGAACTGGTTTTGGTAGCATTAAAGGCGCCGGGCTTATTTGCGAGTCAATGGCCAGCTGATTGTAGGCTGCCTGTTGCAGCATCGTGACTTCGCTGCGGGACATACCAAGTTCAAACCCGGAACACTCATTCTCACCAAGGGAGCGTGGGTCTAGGCCGGTAAGGTTGCCGAACACTACCAGCGCCTCTAAATAGTACCCATGCACACTGGCGTGATAATGATCCCATGTCCAAAGGTTCACCTTACCAAGCTCGATGCCGTCGTAAGGGTTGGTGTCGGCGACGCCCAACTCCATTGCTTTAGTGAAAGCCTCACCAACGCCGTTGACAGCCTTGACCGCAGGCGAGCCCGCTGCCGCTTTGTCGTAGCCAGCGCGCACGTCCAAAGCCATTTGCTCGATAGGAGTGCCGCTCCAATGGCGATCGGCTTGATAGATAAGGTCAGCTCGCGACCAAGTAGCGGTGAGAAACACCTCCACCTCTGAGTTAAGGCTTTGCAGAAAATCTGTCATCTGCGCGGTAGTGCTAACTAACAGCGCGGGGTCGCCGGGATTGCTGCTGTCTAAGGTGCTGAAGCCATGCATAACCACCTGATCCCATGGTCGTCTGCCGATCACTCCACGCTTGTTTTCAAGGTGAAAATCCAGGCCGCTGCCGCCGCGAGTTTCTAGATAAACGTCGTAGTCCAGACCGGCTTGATCAGCGAAAGATTTAAACAGTGCGGGCACGCCACCGATGCCTTCGTTGTTAAGGTCAGTAACGGAATCAGCGCGGTAGTACTTAGCCGGTGAACCATAGGCGAAGGTAAAGCTGTTGCCAATAAATAGCACGCTGGTTTCTGCGCTCGCATAAGCTGCAGTTAGTGCCAGAGTCAGTGTGGTAAGGGCAGTCGTAACTGACTTCATGTTGAACCTCTCTTTATGTGGGTTTTTTAAGATTAAAATTTATAGGAGTCACTGCTCAAGGGATCGCCGAGAGCAAGACAGAGTCTAAGTGAGCTGTGCCATTCATGGTGGGTGGGACAGCCGCTGCACTGCACTGCACTATTTACAAAGCCCATAAAGAAGGTTACCAAGCCCATAAAGAAAGTTACCAAGCCCAAAAAAAGGGTTACCAAGCCCATAAAAAAGGCGCCGATTGGTTCACAATGCGGCGCCCTTTTGTTGCAGAGCGGCTATGGCCTAGCGATTAGATCGGTAAGAGCTAACCGGCGGCAACTGTGAGCCTGATAAATCATCCGGCACGCTGCGCTCAATTTTTACCGTGTGGGTAAGCGTGCCGATCCCTTCGATGTTGGCACTAATTGTTTCGCCATCAATCAGGTAGCCCGAACCCGAAGCTCGCTCAACGCGGCCGGCACCGGTGCCGCCAGAGGTGCCACTTTGCATTACATCGCCGGGGAATACGGTTATAAGCGACGAAGCATATTCAATAAGTTCAGGAATGTTGTGAATCATGTCGCCGGCTTTGGCTTCTTGCACAGTCACGCCATCGATCACTAAGGTTTGGTGGAGCCGATCCATTGGATCGCCGTAAAATTCTTTTGGCACTATCCATGGGCCTTGAGGCGCGAATGTGTCGTGGCCCTTACCGACGAACCAGTCTGAACCAGCGCCGTACCCACCTGGTGGTCTGCCGCCGCGATCTGAAATATCCATCGCTACCATGTAACCAAACACGTGATCATAGGCGCGGTTGGCAGAGATGTACTTGCCAGTTCGACCAAACACGATCGCCATTTCCACTTCCCACTCGATGCGGTCTCGGCCGTAAGGCATGATGATGTCATCGCCATCGCCAATAACTGCGCCGCGGGTAGGCTTTAAGAAAAGATAGGGTACGCCACGGTTCTCACGGCGCTCACGGGCGCGGGCGTTAAGCTCGTCTGAATTACACCCTTCGCAGGCGTGGGTGTAAAAGTTGACCGCCGCATTCATAATTTTGCTGGGGTACTGAATCGGTGCCATGATGTCCACCGAGCCCACCTGATGAACATAGCTTGGCAGGTCCGAGCCGCTCAGCAGATTTTGCTCCACTAGCCAGTTCACAATCTCATAAATACGAAATTTTAAGCCATATTCATACTGCTCGATTAGCCCAAGCATGTCTTGGGGCATCATCATTTGGCTAAATTGAGGTTTTAACTGCATGGCCCGGTTGGCGCCAGCAAGGTCCACGATTAGTTGATCATCGCGCACAACCAAGCCCACTGTGGGGATGTCATTGATGGCGAAGGTGCCCACTTTGAACGGCTCGACCGACTCCATCGCCTGGGCGAAAGCATTGATTGGGGCGACAAAAAGCGCTGTAACGGCGGCGAATGTCAGTGTGCAAAGAGATTTTCTTATCATATTCTCACTCCAGTGCAGGGGTATTGAGCGTTGAACAATGTTCTATTTTAAGTAGTAGAGCTTTCTCAACAGTGAATGTAACCGTCAAAAGGTATCTGTGTGCCCAGCGCTTGTCCAGTATTTTGCGTGAACCGAGCAAATCCACGGGTTCAACGGTGGGTGTGACGCCTTGTTTGGCAGCGGGCGCTGCCGAACATCATTATTGGCAGCGCGGTTAGGGCGGTTAGGGTTGTAAGTGAGTTGCTTCGCTTTTGCCAGGCTTGAACAGGCGGCTGGAATTAAAAGCCCAAGCAGGCTGGGTCATATATGAAGAATTAAGGCGCTTCAGGGTTCGACCTTGCTGGCATTAGAACCATGCCAGCGTCCAACCGAGATCAATTTGCCAGCGGCGGGGCAACCTTGGCGTAGTGCCGACCGGCAGCGTTCCGCAGCAGGTTATGAATGAACTCGATCTTGGCCAGGCTGCCTGTCGTATAAACTACCGGTACCACGTCCTGCAAGCCCATCGCTCTATTCATTTCATTCAACATTAAGCCCAGCTTTGTATGTTGATTGGCTAAGTCTGAAAAGCTAGCTGACGTTGGCTCTACTGAAAACAATGAGTCAGCATGAAACGCAATGTCGACGACACTTATCATGTGTAGGTAGGCGGCAAAACTTTCGGCAAAGTCCTCCCAAGGATGCATTGTCGCATAGCCACTGATATAGCTTTGCTGCCAGTTGGCCTTAGCGCCATTTTGATAATAGATTTCCATGGCGGCGCCGTAGTCTGGATTGTTGTGGTCGCCAAACACAGCTATACACTGCTCTTCGCACTGGCCTTTAACCAGTACATCCCAAAAATAATGGCCCATTTCATGGCGGAAATGGCCGATCACCGTTCGGTGGGCTTCACCGAAAGACACTCGTGCTTTTTCACGTTCGACGTGATCGGCTTCTCGTATATTGATTGTGACTTTGCCATTGAAGTGGCCGGTGTAGACCTGCTCTTCCTTATTCATAAAGAACCACAGGGTGCGTTTCTTAGTCACGTCGCCTTTAAAGTCGAAGGACAAAGGCACGGGAAAACTATCCTCAGCGCTGCCATAGGGCAGGCCCAACAGGTCTAAGGTGTAGAGCAAGCGACGCTTGGCCACCTCAATTCGGTGCCACTTCTCGTGATTGCCCGGTACTGACAAATCGGGCACGGTGTCGTTAAAGCGACAGTAGTTGCAAAGTGTCATTTCCCCCGCTGAGTTTTCTATCAAAACGCAGCGGTTACAGACGTTTTGTACTTGGTAATTGTGGCATTTAACCAAGGTTTTGCCGCAGGAGGTTTCGCCGCAGCGGTAGTTACCCGCGCCATCAGGAAAGATCGAGCGCAAGGTGTTGCAAGAAGGGCACCATCCCAACTCATTTAGACAGGTGACGCAGTGGGAATTTTCAAAATAAATAGCCGCGCCGCAGCCGCAGGAAAAATTCTTCATAGTGGTTTTAACCCTTAAAAAATCGACATGCCAGTTCTGGTTGTAAATAGTTCTAAGACTTTAATGCCCAGTATTGAGTTGCCCTGTTGGTTTAGCTCGGGGCTCCATACCGCAATGGCAAGCTCGCCCGGGATAACCGCGACGATGCCGCCGCCGACACCGCTTTTTCCCGGCAGTCCTACAAGGTAGGCAAAGGCACCTGCCTGATCGTAAAAACCGCAGGTCAACATGATGGCGTTAATTTTCTTTGCGGCGCTCACTGAAAGTATTCTTTCGCCGGTAGCTGGCACTACTCCACCATTGGCTAGAAATAAAAAGGAGCGGGCCAATTGCGTACAGTTCATTTCGATCGAGCACTGGTGATAGTAGGCATCCAATACTTCGTCGACCTGATGATTAATATTGCCATAGGCTTTCATGAAGTTGACTAGGGCGGCATTGCCAAAGCCGTGGTCTTTTTCAGATTGCACCACCACTTTGTTAAATTTGGCGTCCGAGCACTGCAGCTTTTCGACGAAGCCAAGCATTTCCTCATTGGGACTATCTAAGTGGTCAAGCAAGATGTCAGTCACGACTAGCGCGCCGGCGTTAATGAACGGATTGCGGGGAATGCCCTTTTCATATTCAAGCTGTACCAGCGAATTAAACGGGCTGCCAGAGGGTTCTATACCCACTCGCTCCCACACCTGATCGCCGATGATGCGCACCCCAAGGGCAAGGTTATAAACCTTTGAAATACTCTGAATGGAGAATAGCTCTTTGGCGTCACCAACCTCAAACCGCTCGCCGCCGATAGTCTCGATGGCTATGCCGAACTTTTTCGGGTCTATATGGCCCAACGCAGGAATATAGTCGGCCACTTTGCCCTCGCCTTGCAGTGGCAAAACTTCCTTATAAATTTCGTCTAAAAGTGCTTGGTACTTCATTTTATGGGTAAACCAGGGCCATGGTGTTCTAAGGCGCGCAACGTATCACGAGAGTTTGCCAATTGCACTGCTTATTAAAGGTGCGTCGATAGCCTTTGATGGTGCTTTTAGGGTCGTTTTATGGGGGATGTAGGCAGGCGTAACCTCAACTCAAGGCTTCGCTGCGCTCATTTTAAGTGCATGATATGACGGATGAAAAAGTAAGTTGGAATCTTGTTAATGGGGCGGATTTTTATTACAAAATTCTGTAATGCAGTGATAGTCTTTAAGGCTTATTCGTAATGATTTATCCCGCATCTAAGCTGAGGTAGTTTCAATGACAGTGGCAACATCTTTCCAAAAATTAATTAAATCCTGTGGCAGGCTCGCAACCGCAGCCGCGTTTGTGTTCTGGGTAGTGTTTGCTGCAATCTCAGTGCAGGCGCAAGACCTGCCATCAATTGAAGCTAAGGTCAGTGGCACAACCTTGATGGAAGGGTACTTTAACCTCTATTGGGATGAGTCTGCCGGTAAGCTGTACTGGGAAATAGATAAGCTAGATACTGAATTTCTCTACCAAATTTCAATGGCCTCCGGCTTGGGCTCTAACCCGGTGGGCATTGACCGAGGTCAGCTGCGGGGCACTTATGTATTCACGGCCAAGCGGGTCGGGCCTAAGATTCTGTTAATGCAGCCTAACTACAGATATCGGGCGTCAAGCAGCAATGAGCTCGAGCGGCAGGCGGTTGTGGATTCCTTTGCGCCATCGGTGCATTGGGGATTTGATATTGCCGCGGTCAGTGGCGATAGCGTTTTAGTTGATGCCACCGACTTCTTTTTGCGAGATGCCAGAAATGTCACTGGGGCTATCTCAAGCCGAGGCCAAGGTAGCTTCAGTTTGGACAAGAGCCGCAGCGCTATTTATTTGGCCAACACCAAGGCGTTTCCTGAAAACGTGGAAGTAGAGTCTATGCTTACTTTTACTAGCAGCAGCCCGGGCGGGCTTGTGAACAGTGTTGCTGCTACGGGCGGCGCCATTACTCTGCGGCAGCACCACTCTATAGTAAAACTGCCGGATAACAATTTTAAAGTCAGGCTGGCAGACCCACGCATTGGCACCAACGGCCCAACGATTGCTGACTACAGCACAGATATTGATGAAGACTTAGTTGTGCGCTTAGTTGGTAAACACCGATTGGAGAAAAAAACCCCCAACCTTGCTCGCTCAGAAGCCGTCGAACCAATTATTTACTATGTGGACTCCGGCACCCCAGAGCCTATTAAAACAGCGCTGATCGTTGGCGCAAGTTGGTGGAATCAGGCCTATGAGGCCGCCGGCTTTATTGACGCCTTTCAAGTTAAAGAACTGCCGCCGGGGGCTGACGCTCAAGATGTGCGCTATAACATGATTCACTGGACCCATCGCCGCACCCGAGGATATTCCTATGGTGGCTCGGTAATGGATCCGCGCACGGGCGAGATCATTAAAGGCAATGTTAATCTTGGCAGCCTGCGTCTGCGCCAAGATTACCTTCATGGCCAAGGCTTGATTCCAGCCTTTGATTACTTAGAAACCGTTGCTGGCGACAACTCGGCGTCGGTCAATATGGCTCTAGACAGAGTAAGGCAACTTTCAGCCCATGAAGTTGGCCACACACTTGGGTTTCCTCATAACTATTTGAGCAGTACCTATGACCGCGAAAGCGTTATGGACTACCCGGCACCTTTGGTAGAGATCAACGCCGCCGGTGAAATAGATCTGAGCAACGCCTACGTCCAAAGAATTGGTGAGTACGACAAACTGGCAGTGCGCTATTCTTATGAACAATTTCCTGCTGGGGCGAACGAAGCTGAAGAGCTGGCAAAAATAGTGCAGGAGAGCATCGATAGAGGCCTGTTGTTCATGGCCCACAACAACAATAACTTCGTCGGTGCTGGCCATCAATTTGCTGGTGTTTGGGACAACGGCGCCAATCTTGTTGACCATCTCAAGCATGAAATTGAAGTTAGACGCATTGGGCTGGAAAGTTTCGGGCCTGCGGTTATAAGAAACGGCGAACCCCATTCCACTTTAGAGAATGTACTTTTGCCACTTTACATGCACCACCGTTTTCAGCTGAACTCTGCGGCTCAAAGCATCGGCGGTGCTAATTATCTTTATACCCTGAGAGGCGACGGTCAAACTCCATTCACAATAATCGATGGCGAGGAGCAAAGAGATGCATTAGAAACAGTGCTTTCAACCTTAAGCGTCGATTTCTTAACCCTCCCAGAGAGTATCCTTGAGCTAATTCCGCCGCCGGCCTATCGGTTTTCTCAAGGCGAGCCATTTCCAGGGCGCACCGGCTTGTTGTTCGATCCCTTAGGCGCAGCCGAAGCCTCGGCGAGTCTGTCGGCTCAGCAAATACTGCATCCTGCGAGAATGGCCAGGTTAGTAGCCTATGGCAGCATGGGCGATTACCCCGATCTTGAGGAAGTAATAGACCGCTTATTAGAAGTAACTTGGAATGCCGATACGCCAAATACCGACTATCAAAAACAGGTGCTGAGCGTGGTGCAGCGTGTCACGGCGGATGAAATGATGACTCAGGCTAGCAGTGAAGAGAGCTCTCCGGCAGTGAAAGCTGTGCTGACTGACCGCCTATCAAAGTTGGCTAATCGCTTAGAGCGCCAGCGCAATGCCAGTGCTCACCAATCAACGGTAGCGGCAGACATTAGGCGTTGGCAGCAAAATCCGCAACAGGCAATGCCAAATGCAGCCTTGGAGTTGCCGCCTGGCGACCCGATCTAAACGGCTAGGAATCTAAACCGCTAGCAATAGCAGCGGGGGCAACCCAAGCCCCCGCTTTAGTTTTAAACCTTCGTGCGGGTTCGGTTGTTTGGGCGATAGGGTAATGCCTCTATTCTAAGACTGAGCCAGACGGCCGCGCGAAGTTTCTCTAGTTACCCAAGCAAATTGTTGCTACCACCGTGCCCGGTAGCCGCGGGCATCAATATGCACAAAAGGGCCGTGAGCCGCGTTCGCACTATAGACACCAATGCCGCCAGCGGGCCAGTTTCTTCCGCCTTTGTCTGCCAAGGTGCCGGCTAAGGCGGCGAGGGCTCGGGCATCGTCTTTATTGATTCTGCCGTCTTGGTTTAAATCATCCATTTGTCCGTCGCCGTCATTGTCAATCCATATGTCGGCGGCACCGCCGTAGAGATGTCTGGATGAGCTGGTATCGTTGCCGATCGAACGATTATAAAACGGAGTGCGAAAGCCGCTCATGACATAAAATGAATCTGTCCGCCAGCCTTTTGCATTGGCGGCGTCCAATAAGGCTTCGAGTTTTATTAGCATGGCAGTTCTAATCAGCAAGTAAGTTGGATCATGGCCTGGCTGCTGTTTGCAGATAAACTGCTTGAGGGTAAAATGCGGCGATATTTTTAAGTCTTCTGGGCCTTTAGTAAAATCGATAAATCCTTGAGGTACAGCATAGGTTTCCAGGCCTCTAAACAAAGTGGTTGCGTAGTGGCCAACTCGATAACCGTTCAACGTGTCGGTTTCACCATTTTTGAAAGGTGTCAGAACAAACACATTAAGCCGAATAGATTCGGTGCCAAAAGTAAACTCTAACTCGGCGCGTTCGGGCTTAGCCGGCGCCACCCATGCCCAACCATTCCCTTGTTTGCTGAGTTGCCCCATGTTGGCCTTAGCATCCGCGGCGGTTGTTATATGCAGCCGCTGGCCAGGCATGATAGCTGTGGTCAGAATACTTAGATCACTTTCCAGGCCTTCGAAAGCGATGGTAAAACCAACCCGGCCGTTGTCGAATTGGGCATGGGCGATAATAGGTAGCAACGCTGCCAATACAGCAAAAAATACAACAGTGGACTTCATCAAGCCTGCCTCAGATTTTAACCAATGGTTACAGTGTGGTTGAACGCAGGCCTGCAAGGATCGCGTCATCCCGTTGATAAATATCGTCAAGATATCTAACTCCACCATGCTCTTCGTTGACTGCCGTAAAATACAGCACATGAACCGGCACGCGGCGAGTTAGATTGACTCGAGTCTCCATGCCGCTGGCAACGGTGGCATCAATACGGCTTTTGCCCCAATCGCTAGTCTCTTCCAGTAGCCAGGCAGCTAAATCAAGAGGGTCTTGAGTTCGCATGCAGCCGGAGGAAAAGGCTCGCTGGCGATTTGAAAATAGGCCCCGGGTCGGCGTGTCATGGAGATAGACATTGTGAATATTAGGAAACATGATTTTCACCTCACCCAAAGCATTTTGCGGCCCAGGGGATTGCCGCAGGCGGTAAGGAAATGTGCCGGGGCGAATGCTGTCCCAATCGATTGCCGCGTTATTGAGCACTTGTCCATCTCTATCGAGTACCTGAAATCCTAAGTTATCAACCAAGGAAGGGTCTTGCCGAAACAGCGGCAGTTTGTCTACTCGAGCTATTGAGTTTGGCACTTCCCACCATGGGTTAAAGATAATGTATTCAATTTCATCGGAAAAAACTGGGGTCTTACGGTAGGTTTTACCCACTATGGCGAGGTGGTTGCGAACTAGGGCGCCGTCTTGCCAAGTCGCTACATTAAATCCTGCGATGTTGACCCGAATGTGTCTGCGTCCTAAGTCTTGGGGTAGCCAGCGCCAGCGTTCCATATTAACCCTAAGCTTCGCTAATTTTTCCTGCGGCCCTCGATTGAGAGCCACTAAGGTTGCTGGACCGACTAAACCATCGCTATCTAAGTCATGCAAAGTTTGAAAGGTCATTACTGCGTTGCTAGTTGCTGTTCCCATAGCGCCGTCTACCTGGGTATCAAACAGCAGCTCTAGTTGAGCTAGCCGCTCTTGCAGCGCTCTCACTCGGCCTCCGCTCATACCCGGTTTCAAGGTCGGACCATCTGGAACTACCCTGATCGGGATGCTGGCGAGTGCTGTTAACGATTCGTATTCATCAAGCAGTGCCCCGTAGCCTTTTTGCTGAGGCGCAAACTGTTCGAGTGAGGACGCAACCGAGTGAGCGGTAAGGGCGGCATTCAGTGCAGCAACCAGATCTGCTTGCCTGCCAATCGCAGTCCAATTTGGTTCAACGGTAACCGGATCTAGTTTGCCATAGAGCATATGAGCGGCTGCTGCTAGCCATGCGTCGGTTGCGTACACGTCCAAAGCGGCTGCGCTAAGCTCTGAGCTACTCAACTGCTCAACATGATAGTGTCTTGGGTCCAAGCCATGGCGCTCAAGGCCCGCTAGAGCTTGCATTAACTCGCCCAGATCATCGCCTTCGCCCCACGCACTAAGGGTGGGGTACTGGGAGTAGTACTTCGCCACCGCTTGCGGGGCGAGTAGGGTTAACTCACTAAGTTCTTGCGCAGGAGTGGTTTGAGCGTGGCCCAGTGGTATATCAGCCGCAACAAAAAGCAGCGCTGTCAGCCACAATGACGTAGCAACTAAAAACGCTTTGGACTTACACATAAATATTCTCCGGTCTAATTCAATTAGCGGGTGAAGTTCAGTAGCAATACCAATAGATTTTAGGGAAAAGCTTCAAAGAGTTTTTTTGTCAAAGCCATAATTGGCGTAGAGACGGCTATTCAGCGCGCGCATAGGGGTGCTGGATCTGAATTCAGTCAGTATAGATTAATACAAAACTAAGAGATATGGGCTTGCCCCTCGGTTTGAGAATATAGTCACAGAGAGCGCCCTTACGCGGTGGAGGGAGTACACAATTTGTAACAAATGGCAGGTCAAAAATTGAGCTATGTCAGTAATTGTAAAAACCGCCGGGGCAAAATAGCGTTTCAGCACTATCACTTGAACTACATTATGACGTTAATAAAAAGTGCAGCAGATAGTCGGCAAAGCCACATAACGCTTAAAACAAAGAGCCTCATACGCCTAGGGGTGATAGCCCTAACTAACAGCAAAACTGGGCGTGGCAGCGATAACGATTTACGGAAAAAGGAGACAGCAATGAAAAAATCAAGAGTAATCGGATTGTTCGGAGCGCTAGCTCTGACCCCCATGCTTGCCGGAGCTCAAGAGCCCGCTGGCCATGAAATTACCTACGCAAAAGAGGTGTCGCGGATCATTCAGGACAACTGCCAGATCTGTCACCAACCGGGCCAGATTGGCCCCATGTCCTTTACGACTTACGAAGAGGTTCGACCATGGGCACCATTGATCAGAATGAAGGTGCTCGATAAGGAAATGCCTCCCTATCAGTACGACTCCGATGTCGGTGTGCAGCAGCTAAAAGGCGATTGGCGTATGTCTGATGATGACATCAACACAATCGTTGCTTGGGTAGACGCTGGATCTCCCATGGGAAACCTAGAAAACTTGCCGCCACCAAAACAGTATCCGTCAAAAGGCGAATGGCGTCTTGCGGCGGAGTTAGGCCCGCCCGATCACATTATTCAATCCTCAAAATGGGATGTGCCTGCGAAGGGCCAAGACATGTGGTGGGAGCCAGAAGTTGACGCGGGTATTGCCCAAAGCCGCTGTATCAAGGCAGTGGAAACCTTGCCTTCAGCAAAAGCCCACGGTTCAACTCACCATGCTAATTCCCATTTCCTGACCCAAGACGAGCACGGCGAATGGAAAACCTTCGGCCGACTATCTGAGTATGCATATGGCAAGCTCGGTGAGCACGTCCCCAAAGGAGCCTGCAGAACGGCCCCGGCTAACTCCAAAGTAGGCTGGAGTATCCACTATTATCCAGACGGCAACGCAGTGCCTGATGATCAGGTTGCGGTAGGCATTTGGTACCACGATGAGGAAGACAACTTTGATGAAACGGCGGCTTACCCACAAGATCTTCGTCTGTATATGCTTGACGGGGGCGGTGACTATTTAATCCCTCCCCACGGCACATTGATGACTCAGGGCTTTCATTCATTTGATCACCCAGTACGGATAGATAGCTGGCAGCCACATTTGCACCTGCGCGGCGTGGCCATGTCTATGGAAGTGTTTGATCCGAAGACGGGTAGCCGTGAAGTACTGTCCCAGGCTTCCAACTGGAACGCCGGTTGGAATCACAGCCATACTTATGAGGACGGTTATCAACCGCTAATTCCAGCGGGCTCAACCATTATTTTAACTTCATGGTTCGACAACACGGCGGCTAACCCCCGCAACCCAGACCCAGATCAGTGGGTAGGAGCCGGGCAGCGCACTACCGATGAGATGTCTCACGCTTGGATCGCTGTAACCCACCTCGATGACTCAGGCTTTGAAAAAATGCTCGCAGAGCGAAAAGTGAATGAACACAGAACAGTCGCTGCTTCAGGAGGTCGATAATGATTAGGGTAAAACAACTTGCAGTCAAAGCCATTGCCATAGCACTTATGGGGTGTATTACAGCGCCTGTGTATGCACAGCTACCAAAGCATTTAAGGGATTTCCAATTGGCCGCTCGCAAAGCCAAAGGCGATTTAGTTGGGCCAATGTTCAATGGCTGGATAAAAAACGAGGATGATTCGGTAACGATGATCTTCGGATTTGTAAATCGCAATCGGGAAGAAATCGTTGATATTCCCCTTGGGCCGAATAATCGCATTGAGCCGGCGCAGTTCGATGGCGCCCAACCTACCCATTTCCCAACCTATGAGCGAGGCGGGTTTGTCGGCCTGCAAGAGCGCGGCGTGTTTGCCGTAACAGTGCCAAGCGAAATGGCCGGCACCGAGGTGGTGTGGACGTTAAATCATGCTGGCCACAACTATTCAGTGCCCGGTAGAGCAACCTCGTCGGCCTATGAGATGGGTCTGGGTGAGGCAGCTCTTGGCAGTCTGAACCCTGCTGTCGCGTTCGTGAAAGGCGGCGCAGAGTCGACTGACCGCGAAGGTATTTATGGAGCCAAGGTTATGGCCACCGTTGGTAAGCCAGTTAATCTGTCTGCCTTCGTTCAAGACCGTGGCAACAGAGCTAATTATGAGGATGTAAAGATGCTCGAGTTTCCACTAGGAACCGAGTGGATTATGCATCAAGGGCCAGCGGTTCCTGAATTTTCATCCGCCAAAATTACCGGTAAAGAACGTGGTAGTGATAGCGAGATCGTGACTCAAGACGGTTGGACAGTGGTGCAAACAGAAGCGACTTTCTGGGAGCCAGGAGACTATGTGATTAGGCTGCGAGTCGACAACTTTGAAGCGCCAGATAGCCAGTTCGATAACCAATGCTGCTGGTCAAACGCCTACCTGCCGGTGACTGTTACTCAGTAAGCTAAATGACCGTTACATAACGCCCTGTGCCGTTTCAATGGTCTCAGGGCGTTTTGCTTTCCATTTCCTGCGACTAATTTTTTTACTTTGCCTGAGTCAGATTGAGCTGCGGCTAAGATTAGCGATAGTAAGTAATATCGAAAGCTGCGGCTTAGCCTGTTCTCCTTTTCTCCTTGTTGCCAGTCAGGCGGATTATTGATTTGAGTCAGCTTGAAAGGCCTACGCTCTGTTATTGTAATCTTTCATTTAAGTTTTAAGATCAACTCACCAGAGCAATTATGTCCAGAGAAACAGGTGATCGATATCGCTGCAAAGGCTGTGGCGCAGAGTTAGTCTACGAGAAGCCGTGCCCCTGCGGCGATGCTAAGGACCATGGCGAAACATGCTGTGGCAAGCAGATGGCCAAGGTAGAGAAATAGCTCACAGGTGGTTGGTAAGTTATTTCTGCGAAGCCTGCAAGAGGGTGTTCTAGCAGCGCATTGCTGGAGGGTTTATTTCAACAGGTGTATCTGCAAGCTAACCAGTCGCTGGGTTCGCTTTTTCCTCCGACAGCAGGCTTAGTCTGCCACCGCCTTGGTTCGCTGCACGCACACCGGATTTTCGTAAATGTCTTTGCGCTTATCATACAGTGGAATGGTAGTGCCATTTTCGCGGTTGCGAACCAAATCCGCTAAATCAACATCGGCAACAATAATCTGCTCAATATTCGGCGTGCCTTCAGCGGCAATGCCGTCTCGGGCAAACGAAAAATCTGACGGCGTCATGATGCTGGCTTGGCCATAGTTAAGCCCCAAGCCTTCAACCGCCAAATTCCCCACCGTGCTTGTCATAACAACGTAAACTTGGTTCTCGACGGCCCTTGCTTGACAGCAATAGCGCACTCGCAGGTAGCCCTGACGGTCGTCAGTGCATGATGGCACCATGAGAATATCAGCGCCGGCTTCGCAGACCATTCGCGCAAGCTCTGGGAACTCAATATCGTAACAAATCAAAATTGCGATCTTTCCGAAAGGAGTTTCAAACAGATGCAGCTTCGAACCTGCGTCGGTGTTCCATTTTTCACGCTCCCAGCGCGTACGGTGCAATTTGTCTTGTTCAAATATTTCACCCTCTGGCGTGAAATAATAAGCCGTGTTCAGTAACTGGCCATTTTCATGGAGGGTGGGATGACTGCCGCCAATTAAGTGCACATTCCAGTGCGCGGCGAGTTCTTGCATTAGGTCTTTGTAGCGTTGGGTATATTCATGCATACCGCGCACGGCAACCCGAATATCCGAGGTATCCATAAATGACAGCAGCTGGGTGGTGAAAATTTCCGGCAACAACACGAAATTAGGTTTGTAGTCTCCAGCTGCCTTCATTATAAAGCGCACCTGATTTTCAAACGCATCCCAATCTTCAATTTGCCGTAACATGTACTGAACTGCTGCGATTCTAACTATCAAGCGTCTACCCCTTGTGCTTATGCTATCAAAAAATGCCGTCTTGCCTTACTGGTTAAGAAAAAAGTCAGACAACGCCTCAAGAAAGGCGTATTCATCAATGCCTTGGCCGTTGACTGGCTTAGGCTGCGCCGACCAGATTGTGACTACCAGATCTTGGTCTGGATCAACGAAAATATACTGACCAAAGATGCCGATGGCGGCATAGGTATTGCCATGCAAGGGCCACAGACCATAGCCATAGTCTACAGCTTCACCTGCAATGACGGTGCGAGAACTCGCCCGCTTAATAAAGCCATCGGGCACTACTGGCTGACCGTTTATAACGCCTAGCTTGAGCAGAAACTGACCAAAGCGGGTGTAGTCTCTCAAAGTAGCGGACAAACCGCTACCGCCGACTTCTAAGCCGCCTGCCGATTCGAGCCACCAAGTGGCATCTGACTCCATTCCCAAGGGAATCCACAATTTCTCGGAAAGGTAATCGGCCACCCACTTGCCTGTCGCAGCATGCACCAGTGCGCCAGCGATATGGGTCTCGCCGGTGCTATAATTCCAACGGGCTCCTGGGGCAGAGTGAGAAGCAAGCTCCCCCATGAGAGTAAGTATGGCGCCGGGCTCTTGACCCAGCTGGGCCTCCAGCATTCGGCGCCGGTCTGAGTTGGGGTCGGTATAGGTTTCGTTCCAATCCACCCCTGAGGTCATCGCCACGATATCTTCAACGCTGACGTTCGCGTAAGCCGTATTATCAAAGATTGGCAGATAGTCAGTAATTGGGTCTGTGATGTCATTGATGTAGCCATCTTGGATTGCTGCGCCTATCAGCATCACCGTGACAGTCTTTACCACAGACATAGACATCCAGCGAGTCTGCTCGGTATTGCCCATAAAATAGCGTTCAAAAACCACGGCATCGTCTTTGACCACCATCATTGCGGCAACGCGGTTCAGTGCCAATACATCAAAAATATCATAGACTCTATTGTTTTCAGTAAACCTAAAGTCCTCCAATGGCTTTTCGGCTCGGGTAAAGTTGGAGGCAGTAGGTCCGCTCTTGACGATGCGAGTTGGGAAGAGGCGCTGGATATTCCGAAATGTGTTTATCTGAATGTCTGGCATTAGTCGGCCGTCGTAGACTTGGCGCACAGTGCCTATGCGCTCTGCATGGTGCGGATACTCGGCAGCAACATTGTCCGCGGCAAAAACTTGGTCTGGTGCGAAGCCAACAAGTCCATAGCAGCTAAATACTATGCTCAAAAGCACTGCTGGGCATTTGACGAAGGGGTTGGAGTTTACGACTTTTCGTGTTGCCATGAGTGACCTTAACGTTGGATTGATATTATTAGCAAAACCACATGATCCTTGTGTAAGATCGACTATAGCGCAGAAAGACTCTGCATTCCTACACTGCGCTGCATAACTGATGGTTTGATGAAATTCATCATCGAACCAGCCGTGCGCAGCTGGTATTGACTGCAGCCAACTTAAAGATTCGATTCCAATTATTTATCAGAGAAAGCCCCAATGCCAAAGCAAGCCAGCACGCAACCGGTAATCAAAGTACGCCGTTGGAAGAAGTCGGATATTTCTGGCATCATCGAATGTCAAAATGCGGCGTATCCAAACATTGCCCGCGAGAGCCTCGGCGACCAACGCAAACTCTTAATGCAGCTAGAAGCATTCCCTGAGGGTCAGTACTTGGCAGAACAAGAGGGCAAGGTAGTTGGCTATTGCACCTCTTTAATCGTACAGATTGATGATGACTCGCCATGGTACTCCTATGACGAAATCTCCGGCGTCGGTACTTTCAGCACCCACGACCCAAGTGGCGATACTCTGTATGGTTCGGATATTGCGGTGCATCCTGATCTGCGTGGTAAAGGCATTGCTGGCAAACTCTATCAGCGGCGTAAGGCATTGCTCAAGCGCTTCAACTTGCGCCGCATGATTGCCGGTGGGCGCATCCCTGGCTATTCCAAGCAAGCCAAAAAAATGTCGGCCGAGCGCTACATTGAAAAAGTGAAGAGCGGTGAGCTTAAAGACATGGCGTTAACTATGCATTTAAAAGCTGGCTACGATGTATTGAGCGTGCATTATGCCTATCTTAACGATGGTGAAAGCATGAACTATGCCACCTACCTGCACATGGACAACCCTGACTTTGATTCGGACAAGCGCATGATTTCAGCAGCGCCCCTGCGCAGAACCGTGCGCAAGATACGGGTCTGCGCCGCACAGTATCAGATGCGACCGATTACCTGTTGGGATGACTTAGAACGCCAGGTGCAGTTTTTTGTGGAAACGGCAGATGAGTATCACTGTCATTTTTTATTGTTTCCCGAAATGTTTACCGCACAGCTTTTTAGTATGCTGCCAAGAAACATGGACTCCCTGCAAGCCATAAAAGAAGTTGCTAAGTTTCATCAGCAGTATAAAGAGATGTTCATCAAATTTGCGACAGACCATGGTTTGTACATCATAGGTGGCTCACACCCAGTTGAAATTGATGGCGAGCTACGCAACGTTGCACATTTGTTTACGCCGTCGGGTGAAGTGCATACCCAGGAGAAAATTCACATTTCTCAAGGAGAGCGGCGTTATTACGATATCCAGCCAGGCGATAAGCTGCGCGTGTTTGAGACGCCCCTTGGCAGAATTGGCATACTGCTTTGTTACGATATCGAGTTTCCCGAGCTTGCTCGTTTGCTCGCACTGCATGGAGTGGAGGTGCTTTTTGTACCTTTCTCAACGGACGAGCGCAAAGCCTATTATAGGGTTCGCCACTGTGTTCAAGCTCGAGCGGTTGAAAACATAATCTACGTCGTTATGGCTGGCTGCATTGGTAACCTGCCCCAAGTGAGAAGTTTTCTTGTGAACTATGGTCAGACCGCGATTTGCACCCCCTGTGATATTGCGTTCCCATCCAACGGTGTAATGGAAGAGGCGGACCCTGGTTCAGAAACCGTGGTTATTGCGGAGTTAGATTTGAATGATATCGCAATGGCCCGTGATATTGGCAGTGTCAGGCCGCTGCAGGACAGGCGCGCGGATCTTTATTCAGTCGTGGCTCATATGCCGATTGAGATTGTGTCGGTGGTTTAGCTTGCCGCTGTTTTAAGTAAATTGTGGCCTCTCGTAGTCCAAATAGTGCGTTATCCGGCTGAGCTTGATAGCATTGCATCTGATGTTGGATGGGGCTTGCTTGACTCTCAATATCTCGGTCTGAGCAATAGCGATGCTCAATGCTTCTAATCTCACCGCATTTCAAGAGTAGGCGTGATTTTTCAATTACTGACTTACTTTTTTAGACCGTAACTTAGCTTTACCCCACTCGCATTATCTAGAGCAACAGCCAATTTTTTCTAGGTCTAGTAATTTTATGTTTATTGTTGAAAAGGCTATGTTAAACGCTTGGTTGCGTAATCTCTTGGCCCTCACCGCAGGTCTTCTTCCTGTACTTGCACTGTCACAAACCTTTGAGAACGCGGAAAAGCAGGTGTTAGCAATCTTCGGCACTGGCGGTGTTGCGACGTGGGAACAAAACTTCAACTCAGTTTTTCTCAACCAACTCGGTGCAAAGTCCGGGGTCTACATTGATCCTGAATTTCTCTCTCTCGCCAATGCAAATGCCCGCGAACAAGAAATTGTTGCCCAGTCTCTTCAGTTAAAATACCAAAGCAGAAACTTCGATTTAGTGGTTGCGGTGCTGCCTGAGGCTAATACTTTTGTTGCCGATTGGAAGCAGCTGTTCGCACCAAGCGCAGATGTTATCCAAGTGTTGCCTGATCCCTCTAATTTAAAACCGTTTTCCAATCAAGAACGCTCGGCTGCGATTTATTCGTCTGCCGGCATCTCAGTTAGAAAAACCGTTGAACTCATCCCGGCAATTTTGCCAGACTTAGATAAGGCATATGTTGTGAGTGGGGTAGGTCCTAGCGATAGTTTCTATTTAGAACTTTTTAAACGCTCAGTATCCCAGCTTGACCTAGGCTTCGAGATTGAATATTTAACCGGCTTAACTCCGCAAGAGCTTTTAGTTGAGCTTGCAGTAGCAAATGAGAAAAGCGCTGTTTTAATGACTACCTATTCGTTGGATAGCACCGGCGTGGTTCATAGAACCTTACAGGTTACTGAGTTTTTGAGTAACGAAATTACAATACCGGTATTTGGATTTATTGATACGATTCCGGCCTACGGCAGCATAGGTGGTAACGTCGCCATAACAGAGAATTATGCGTACAAGGCCGCAGAATTGGCTGAGGCTGCCTTGGCAGGAGAATTTCCTGAGCAAACAGTAAGCGCGGACACTAAGTATATTTTCAATGGCGCCTTGCTCGACCGGTTTGGTATCGACCGCGGACTCCTACCTCAAGGCAGTGAAATCGTCTTCGAGAACGCCACTCTCTGGCGAGAATACTATGTTGAGGTGATTTTTGTTTCAGCGGTTGTGGCATTACTTCTGATAATAGTTGGGTTTCTACTTAATGCTATTCGGATGCGGAAAATTGCTGAACTGGAATTACTTAAGAGTCACAAAAGGGATGCCCTTGGCAGCTTAGCCGGCGGCATAGCCCATGATTTCAATAATATTTTGATGAGCATAACAGCGAACACAGAACTAGCTAGCCTTGACGTAACGCAGCCCGGTACTAAAGACAGGTTAGCCAGTATCTTAGCTGCAACCAGTCGGGCAAAAAACCTAGTGAGGCAGATACTGATGTTTAACCACTCATCAGTATCAGGGCAGTTTTTGACCGTAGATCTTAGTAGCCATTTGGAAGAGTGCATTGATCAGTTGCGAGTAATGTTTGGTGCTAACCACACAATTGGGTACAGGACTCCGGGCAAGCCGCTTCTTATTCAGGCTGACCCCACTCAGCTGCATCAAATCGTAATGAACGTATGCATTAATGCTCAATACGCTATGCCCAATGGGGGAGCCATTAAAATATCTGCCGAAGAGCTTAGTCTGAGTAGTTCTCGGTTATTGCTAGATTCCAAAGTCCCAGCTGGGGATTATGTAAAGCTGGAAATTAGCGACTCAGGCACTGGGATAAGCGCGGAACATTTAGGCCAAATCTTTGAGCCTTTCTTTACAACAAAGCCTACCGGGGAAGGTACAGGTTTAGGCTTGGCACTAGTAGCAGATATCGTTCAAAGGCATGAAGCTTATATTGATGTTCAGTCTAGGCTCGGCCATGGCACAACAATTTCGTTTTATTTCCCGGCCTCGCCGCTTTCCTCTGTTGCTGGCGGCGATTTGTCTTCTAAAGCCGGACTTCGCAAAGGTAGTGGCGAAACAGTTCTGCTTGTCGAAGACGATGGTATGGTGAGCGGCGCCAATAAACAGCTGCTTGAAAGATTGAATTACTCTGTTATTGCGTTTACCGACCCAAACGCGGCGCTGTTGTACTTTAGCGAGAGCCACCCAACCATCGATATTGTGCTATCGGATTTTGACATGCCAAAACTGGATGGGATCCAGCTGCTGGAGAAAATCCGCGGCATTGATCCCTCAATGCCAGCTATCCTCTATACTGGTTACTTGGAAGAACTGGACAGAAAAAGAGTGGCGAGCTATCAGGTTCTGCAAAAGCCAATTGAGGCGGCTGAGCTGTCAACTGCTTTGTATATGACGCTCAAGAAGGAAGAGTGATAACTTGCTAAACAGGCTGTCAAAGCAGACCAGCTGAAAGATGATGAACAGAGTTTATGGCGCTGATCAAGACAGCACTTACGGCAACTGCAAGGTCACAAATCAATAAACGACTAAATTAACTTGCGGAAACAAGATATTGAAAAAAGCTACCGTCACTTACTTGATCTATGTGGCCATGTCACTTTCTGCAGCCATGCAAATTTTTTAGCTGTCAGCGTTGAATACTATGTCCAAGCTGAGAAAGACCTTACGGGCCGCAGTAAACAGAGTTTCAGTGATAGGTTTAGGTAGTGAATAGCAGCTGACTCCATACTATACTTAAGCAATGTTGGCTTCAGTTTTAAAGCGGATACTTGGTTTTTGCAGGCAAGTATCATCTCCTCTGCCCGGGTTAGATCAAGTTAGATCTGACGCAACTAGTTACGTTTCAAAATACTCAGCCGGCCTTTTGTTTCGCTATTTTTTTGCTACAGCTTGCATAGTTGCTTTTCTCATAGGCTCCTACGGCATTAATTTATCCGCATCGAGCTCCTCTAAACTGTATGAGCAAGCCATAAACATAAGCGGCAAACAGCGTATGCTTAGCCAGCGTGCGCTCTATCTCGCCTCCGAAAAGAGGAGGGGCGTAGTAGGCGCTGCTGAGTCGCTTGGCACGGTGATTGAAGAGTTTTCGGCGGCCAATGAAAGCTTAGCCTATGGTGTTATTGAAGGATCAGAGATTGTTTTATCAGATTCGCTCCGAGCACACTATTGGAGCACTACAGACTCGCTTGGGCTTTATCAGCACTCGGCCGAGCTAGTTAACGCGGTACAGGGGTTTTTATCGACCGAATCTGAAAACGAAAGTCTGTGGCTAACCGTGAATAGCTTTGGTGAAAGCAGTTTGCTCGGCGAGTTAGATCAAGCAGTATCGATGTTTGAAGCTGAGGCTCTGAGGCTAACCCAACGTGCTGTTAGCGTGCAGTTTATAAGTCTGGCGGCTGGTATCATCGCCGTGTGTTTGATGTGGTTGCTGATCTTTAATCCATCGCGGTTGCTACTGAAAAACACCATAAAGGATTTGCAAAACCTTAACGCAAGTCTCAAGAATCAGGAACGGCTAGCTTTAAAACATGCGGCTTCAGCCCGGGTGGCCTCGCTCAAAGCCCAACAAGACAGAGATAAGGCGCTAGCGTCAGAGCGAGTAAAATCTGAATTTCTTGCGACGATGAGTCACGAAATACGCACACCGTTGAACGGCGTATTGGGTATGCTCGAATTGCTGTCAATGGACTTAGCGGATAAGGACAACCTGACTAAAGTTGAGGTCGCACGATCATCGGCTAAAGGCTTGCTAAGAATAATAAATGACATACTCATCTACTCTCGCTTAGAAGATAACTCCTTACCACTCTATCCCAGTACGTTTGATGCTCATCAACTAATTCATGAGGCCATAGAGCTGTTCCGGCCGTTGGCCTTGAAAAAAAACCTGGTGCTCTCCTGCTCTATCGAGACATCGTTCCCACAGTGGGTATCTATTGATAGGGAACGCGTAGCTCAAGTGCTGAATAATTTAATCTCCAATGCTATAAAATTTACTGAAGTGGGTGAGGTGAACGTTGTTTGCTCAGGGTATAACAAAGAAGACACCAGCGTCCTCTGCATCGAAATAGTAGACAGCGGTATTGGTATTTCTGAGGTTGAGCTAGGTGAAGTATTCGAGAAATTCACTCAAGCTAAGAGCGTTGTAGCTAATAAATTGGGAGGCAGCGGCTTGGGCTTAGCCATCAGTCGAAAAATAATTGAGCTATTAGAAGGCGAAATTACCTGTGACAGTATCGAAGGCAAAGGGAGTCGTTTTAGGATAAGCGTTCCGGTATCTAACGCCTTGGCACAGCCGCCGGCTGAAGCCAAGGCAATTGCTGTGCCCGCCAAAAGAGTCTTGAATATATTAGTTGCGGAAGATAACCCAACTAACCAACTTTTGATCAAATCAATGATAAAGAAATTAGGACACCAGGTCACGCTTGCCGAAAATGGACAGGGGGCTATCATGGCTTTGGATAGCACGGCGTTTGATATTGTGCTAATGGATATTCAAATGCCGATAATGGACGGACTTGAAGCAACGGCAAAGATCAGAAGTCGAGCCGATGACAAAAAAAATGTACCTATTTTTGCTGTCACTGCAAATACAGACACCATACTTAACGGTGACAGTAGTAGAGTGGGGTTAAACGGTTATTTGCCGAAACCAATTTCAATTTTTGGCCTGCAGAAGCTATTTGATCGGGTTCTTGAATAGCTCACAATCGCAAGTAGCATAGCGTTCAGATAGACGGCTATCACGCCACGAAGCACCTGATCTTCCGAGAATCGATTGCCCTTTCTCTCAAACGATAGCGACAGGAGGGCAATAAAAAAGTGAATGATATCAGCGCAATGAGTGTACCCCAGGGTTGTCGCTCCCAATTACAAAGTAGGAGATTGCCTTAAACGTTCTAACTGCATTGCTCGGGGTTACCACGCTGCTGCCGGAGCTATCGCATCCGAAAGTATAAAAACTGTATACAAAGGGTAGCGTTTTAGTTTGAGTGCTGGATTTCCCGCATGCATCAGTTTTAAAAACCGCTGCAGTATCAATAAAGTGGTTTCTAGTTGCCTTTTAGTTGCCCCAAGACCCGTGAATAGCCCTCTAACATAGTTGCCACATTATGGGTTCCATTGTCATTGGTTAAAAGCGCAGTGCTGCTGCGCTGCACACAGTCTTTACGGGCGCGGCAGAAAGCCATAAACAGTGCAGTGGTTGAATAGCTTGGAATGACATCGTCTTTGCCGCCCGAGAGAAAGTAAGTGTTTGAAGAGGTGGTGACGGCAACCCTTGAATAAAGCTCTTGTTGCCATGCCAGACCGCCAATGGCGTCGCCTCGGCTTCCGCAGCGACCACCATTGAGACTAATCACAGCGTCTATTTGCTCATCAAGATAGGGCATAGCGTTTACAGAGGCAAAACCGCCAGCGGAAGTGCCAGCAAGGATGATTTTAGAACTATCAACAAAACTAAGTCCCGCCAAATAATTCTTCGCGCTAACTAGGTCGTCGCGGGCTGAATCCCTCGCGGCAACAAAATCAGCAAACTGGGGTCTGTTGCAGGGGACAATTTCTTTATCTTGTCCTGCGGCCAAGAAATAGCCACTGCGAATGACTACAGCCAAGGCAAATCCTGCTGTCACTGTAGCGTCAACTAATTCGCGAGACGGACTATAAGCATAATTGCTTGGCATTGTGAAAGGCCGGCCATGTTGAAACATCACTAATGGATAAGGGCCTTCACCTTGGGGTAAGTAAAGCAGAACCGGCTTGCCTGCCTCATATCGAGTAATCACCAGTGCTGTAGCGGCTGTATTTTGTGCGTTGTGCACACCAATTGGATACGCGGTATGCAAAGAGTCGGGAGCAGGCAGTGTGATGTCAATTTGAGGGGAGCAGGCATGGAGAGCCCCTAACAATAGTCCAACACTTAGTCTGCCGCAGAAAGTTTCGGAAAAATTATTAAACTTCATCGCCCCCACCGTTCTGTCAGTTTTAACAGTGAAAAAGTTGAACCAAGATCAGCTCCAAAAATCTGCGAGCAATACCGGCTAACAGCCTTCAATGCCAATTTTTGTCGCTGTGGGCTGAGTTGTATCCAACACGCGAAAGCGGTAGCCATTGGCTTTAAAGGAATCTCCAGCGGGAACCTCACCTAAACTGCCGGTTAATGATCCAGCCTCTTAATAGAACTCGCCAGTGAGTAAATCGATGTCCAATAGCCCTTGGATGATCGAAAAACCGGTGTGGCCCTCCATGGGCTGCTTGTCTTCGCCGATTTTCAGAATTGGGCCGCCATTGTGACCCTTAGGGTGATTCAAATCTAACGGCTGGGCCATATCAGCAAGCAGAATTCTCATAGCGTCTTCTCAGGCAATGATCGCCACCGCCGTAGCAAACTTATCAACTGCGACAATCATATGATCGCGACTCATTATTACTATCGGCAAAAGCTCAGCTATCTTAGTGAACGGTGACACAAAAAAGGCGATGTGCAAAGATCAACCAGCGGCTGTTTGCCAGGCGTATCTCGTCCCAAATGGTCAAATTGGCAATAGCGGTTATGTTGCTGAGGTGCCTGAGATGGACAATAGTCTATTTTGGTTATACTGTTCGTGGTTCAAAAGAATAATAATGGAGGACTCGCAATGAGCAAGCTCAAAACGGCAGGAATAGCAGTCTCGGCAGTGGTTGTGGTGGCGATTATAGGCTGGGTATCCACCGCCCCTTACCTGAGCAATCAAGGGCTTGGCCGTTTGCCAGGCTTTATTATCGGAGGCACAGCCACGCCTGCGTTAGATGACTTTTCTCCCTTAAACGACATTCCGGGCCCAATGATGATGAAGCAAAAAGGCTTCCCAGAGCTGGTTGTCTACCTTTCATTTGTTGGAACCCCTGATGGGATTATCTCGGCAACGAGGCCGGACGGCGGATATTGGGCCGAGCGGGTCAAAGAGCGTGGTGGTGATGGTTGGCTCCGCGTTGGTGACCAAACCTTCGCTATGACGGCGAATCGAGTTGATGGTCCCGAAGGCCTTGCCATGATGGAGATGTGGGCCGCTAAATCTGGCCGCACCTTGGATGAGCCACTGTACAGTGGATCAGAGCCCCTGCGAGAGTGGGAAGTGTATTTTTGGACACCTAGAGGCTAGCTAGCAATATTAGCCTGCCAGCAAAGAGCAATAGCTGCGCGGCAAATCAAGGAAAGGCGCCCAACGGCGCCTTTTTGCATTAAACAGTTCGGTGACCGGTTGGTGAGTCTGCCCATTGCAGCGTGGATAGCGAACGGCCTGTGAATCGCCGCCGAAAGACTATGACGGCAACGGCAATCTGCCTCTTTACTGTGAGCTTTCGATTCCGAGCGTTCACTGTTTCACCTAAATCTCAACAACTTGCTCAGTAAGCTACTCAGCTGAGGTCGATCTGTTAGACTACCAGTAATGTTTTTTCTTAACCTGCTCGACAAACGAAGCTCGTAATGCAAGCCGTCCTGTCGATCGCTGTAATTGCTGTGCTAATAACATCGTCAGTTTTGGTTTGGCGCTGGGGTAATCTCATCCTTACTGGGGAGATGCCGGCAAAATTTTTCGCGTTCTTCGCTATTCTGTTTACCTCTGGCCTAGATGTTGGGCTGATTATGTTTCCTCTCACCGAATTTCCCGTCTATGAAACCGAGCGGGTGTATGGCTTTACCAGCCCCCTTGCCATTGAATTCGGTTTCTGGGGCTTTCTTATTTGGCTGTTCTATTTTTTGACGACATTCTATTTTTGTGTAGTGGAGCCTAAATTAAAAATTTTTGAAATCCCTTGGGTAAGGGTGATCAATAACACAGTGATTATTGGCACCTGCGCCTTCACAGGATTTTTGTTTTTACAGTATCTCCCGGACTATATTGTTGGCATCTCGCCGCTGCTGCGTCATGCACTGGTAGCCTTAGTTGTGCTTGCCGCCGTACTATCGAGTATGGATATTCGCTACGTCAAAATTTTAAGCCTCGCTTCAACTTGGCTGTTTTTAGCGCTAATTTTAGCCATGTGGGCCTACGGCGATTTGGGGCTGACAGGGTTGGCCAATAACCTGCTGGAACTCAAAGGTTACTTTGCAAATATTTATCAGTTCGTATTACCAATGTCTGACTATCACGCGTTCTATCTGTTCTGGTGGTTCGCTTGGAGTATTATGATCGGTCAATTCGTTTCGCGATTTGTGACCGGTTTGAGAACTTGGCAGTTGGTTGCAGGGCTGCTTATTATTCCGTCTATACCGATCTCGATTTGGTTTTCGGTACTGTTCGGCGTCTATGAGCAAGGTTTGGAAATTTCCGGCTTGATGAATGGATTCATGGTGTTTGTTGGTGTAGTTTTTGTCATCAATTCTTTAGATTCACTCACTAGGCTTTATTCTGAAAATTTACAGCTCACCGTCGAAAACCTAGGTCGGCAAAAATACATAGCGCTGCATTGGTTTCTACTTTGCGGCCTGATCTTGTTGTACCAGTTTACGCCGCTAGAAATTGAATGGATCGGGCTGATTGTTATAGGTCTCTATGCCGCCATAGCGATTATAATATTTCAACGCCGACAAGAGTTAACCAGCCCAATAACCGCACAGTAGGAAAACCATTGAACGAATTTGATTTTATAATTGTAGGTGCCGGTTCAGCCGGCTGCGTTTTGGCTAATCGCCTCTCAGCAGATGGCAATAATTCGGTTTTGCTAGTGGAAGCGGGCGGCAGCGATAAAAATATTTTTGTACAGATGCCGACGGCGTTATCTTACCCAATGGCGATGGATCGCTTTAACTGGGGCTATCATTCCGAGCCAGAGCCTGGCTTAGACGGCAGGCGCATCTCTTGTCCTCGAGGCAAAGGTCTTGGCGGCACCTCGTCTATAAACGGCATGGTGTACGTGCGGGGTAATGCCCATGATTTCGAGCAATGGCAAGAGCTAGGAGCTCAGGGCTGGGGCTACCGCGATTGCCTGCCTTATTTCAAGAAAGCAGAGTCTTGGATCGGCGGCGCCGATACCTACCGCGGTGACGATGGTCCGCTTGGCGTCTGCGCGGGAAATGAGATGCGGTTAAACCCGCTGTATCGGGCGTTTATCAATGCGGGCGTTGATGCGGGCTATCGGGAAACCAGCGACTACAATGGGGCACACCAAGAAGGTTTTGGACCGATGCACATGACTGTCCGCGGCGGGGTGCGTGAATCGACGGCGAAAGCCTATCTCAGGCCAATTATTAAACGCCCTAATCTTAAAGTGATTACCCACGGCTTTGTTCACCGCGTAGAGTTTGCACACAAACGAGCAGTCGGTATAAACCTGGAAGTAGACGGTAAGCGTTATGGCTATAGAGCGGCGCGAGAAGTTATTCTGTGTGCGGGAGCTATTGCTTCGCCAATGCTGCTGCAACACTCAGGGGTCGGCAACGCCAAGAGCCTACAAGAGATCGGGGTGCCCGTTGTGCATGATCTACCGGGCGTGGGCGAAAATCTTCAGGATCATTTAGAGGTGTATTTTCAGTTTCACTGTAAACAGCCAGTGAGTTTAAATTCCAAGCTAGGCCTGCTTAGCAAAGGCTTGATAGGCGCCAGGTGGCTGCTGTTTAAAGACGGGCTAGGGGCGAGCAATCATTTTGAGTCTTGCGCCTTCATCCGCTCGAAAGCTGGACTTAAATCACCCGATATACAGTACCATTTCCTGCCAGCGGCAATGCGTTACGATGGTACGCCGTCTATTTCCGGACATGGCTTTCAAGTCCATGTGGGGCCCAATAAGCCGAAAAGTCGCGGCCGGGTTAAGATTACTAGCAGCAACACTAAAGCGGCGCCTAGTATCTTGTTCAACTACTATCAGCATGAGGAAGATATCGCGGCGTGGCGGCAATGCATTCGTTTGACGCGCGAGATTATGCAGCAGCCGGCAATGGACAGTTATCGCGGGGAAGAAATACAGCCTGGCATAGAGATTCAAAGCGATGCTGAAATAGATGCGTGGGTTAAAGCAAACGTTGAAAGTGCTTATCATCCGGCGGGCAGCTGTAAAATGGGTTCTAGCGATGATGTTTCGAGTGTTGTGGATAGCCAGTGCCAAGTGCATGGTATGAAAGGCTTGCGGGTTGTTGACGCGTCGGTGTTTCCTACGCTACCTAACGGCAATATTAATGCGCCCGTGATCATGGTTGCAGAAAAAATGGCCGACGTTATTTTGGGCTTGCCGGCATTGGCTCCAATAAACGTTGAAATCAACACGCCCCACGATTGGCAAAAAAATCAGCGCGCGGGTACCGCAGTAAGGCAGACTGGATAGCGCTGGGTCGGATTGCCTTTTAGCAGTCCCACTTGGGCGCTTGCGTAAGGGCGTCAAAATTAGTAGCGCCGTGGTCTACATCGGCGGAAGAATCCGCCGACGCAGCCAAGCCGCCTAAGATTGGCCGGCTAGTTTCTCTGTTTTTTTGTTGCCATCATTAGCAAAAAACAGAGTTCTGTGTGGAAAAGGGATCTCTATCCCATTCTCGTCAAAAAGCTTCTTCAAACGGCGATTGAACTCTCTACCGACCTTCCACTTGTCGTGTGGTTTTGTCTTGCTTCTTACCTTTATGATGACTGCGCTATCTGCAAACTCATCAACCCCAAGGACTTGTATTGGCTCTAGAATCTTACTTCCAAAGTAAGAATCATTGCGCAGTTCTGTGTCTATCTGCTGAATTAATTCTACCACTTGGTCGGTGTCCTCTTTGTAGGCAACCCCTACTTTCATTAGGTAGTAACTAAATTCCTTGGTCAAATTATCAACCACCGATACTTCGCTGTGGGGCACCGTGTGCACGGTGCCATCGAGATTCCTAATTTGAATTTTTCTTAAGGTGATACGCTCTACCGCGCCAGTTCTGCCGCCGACACTAACGACATCTCCCACCTGCAGTAAATCTTCAAGTATGATAATAAAGCCTGTGAGAAAGTCTTTAACCATGGTCTGGGCGCCAAAACCAATGGCGATACCCAAAACACCGGCACCGGCAAGCAGTGGCACGATGTCAATGCCCAGCTCAGACAAGACTACAAGACAAGAGAGTAATGCGATAAAAAAGAAAGCTAGGTTGCGAACCACTGGCAAAAGCGTCTTTACTCGAGATGAGTTCAAAGAGCTGTTCTCGTTCATACCATATTCCATGGCTGCGTTTACAGTTTCCCAGACCAAGACGACAAAGAGCCAAATCAGCATGATTACGATGATGAAAGACGACAGATCATACACCCAGGACTGAGTCGTAAAAATGTTGTAGTTGCCAAAAATATAGAACGCCGCATTAATAATCAAAATCGAACCGATGGCATAACCAAAAATCCGCTGACCATTAAAGACCAGTTTGAATCGGCGTTTCGACAAGCCCATCTGTGTTCGCATACTCCCAAGCTGTCTATTGAAAATAGCCGATAGGCGGTTGTTGAAAAGGCACATAACTAGAATGATCAACGCAAGAATTGCCATAATTACGCCTTTACCAATTGTATTATCCGTCACCCCAAATTTCTCTATGAAACTGTAGTAACGTTGCAGTAGATTGCTACTTGCAGTGTCGATATCAAAAGTCTGACTCAGTGAGAATGCCCCGTCATCACGGCTGTTTTTGGCCTGAGAAAGAGTTCGTAGGTTGGTTAGAAACCGCTCTCGCGCGCTATCACTTTCTAAGGTTGTAATAAGTTCCTGAAGTTGTGTTGTGGATAGCTGAACACGTTCTTCGCCATTTTCACTATCAGATTCAGCTGCAACGATGGAAGAACAAAACCCAAGCAGTTGGGCTGTTAGCAATAGCGTCAAAAACCGCGCTGAAAAATGCATTGTAAAATTCATAGTCGGTAAACATGCCTTTGGGATTAGCGGGAATTACAGATGGTAAATGCAAAGCTTGTGCCAACGCAGGAAAAGCATTACTAAGCTGTGGAGGTTGTTATATTCGACAAGGCTGTAATCCTTTCTGACGCAGTTGATGGGCCTTTTGGGACATCCGCCTGCAGTAACTCTTAGTTTGATCTGCAACAAGTCGGGCCACGCCGGTACCGGAGAAAACAGAGTAAAATTGTAAGTATTCCATGAAACTATTGAATATTGTTCTCGGCGCTCATTAACGACAGTCTTTAGCGGCTTGCTCCGAGCTACGTCTAAAACGCAAAGCTGGTACCTTTTTTGCACCCTCCCTAAGTGTCGTTGATTGTAATGGAGGTTGAAATGGCTAAAGTTAATCACAACAAACAGATTATTAAGGATCTAACAACGGCTTCGCTGTTGGGAGGACTTTTGATCGCGCTACCTTTAGCAAAAGACAGCAAAGGCAGCGTCGTATCATTGAATGAAGATCTTGCTGATAACAAGGAGTTCATTGAAAGCGTGTTTCCGCAGGTATCCCACTGGGATTATGCCGCGGTAGAGCCCTACTTCTCTGAGCAAACAGTAGCTGCTAGTGGTGATGAAATTGCGGCTGTATTTGACGTATTGTCCAGCACCCTAGGGAGTCTCGAGAGTTTTGCGGAGCCGAAACAGATAGCAGTAGACGCTAGCGCGTTCCCTGACAGCGAGCGACGGGAAATACAGGTCTTTGCGTTTAATGCGGTCTATGAGCATGGCAATGCTGAGATAGAAATAGTTCTTGCCGACACTAAAGACGAGACAGAAATCTTTGCGATGAACGTCAGTACTTTGTAACCCCTTACTACTTATCGTAGTGCTGCAGATGTATCAATGGATGTGATAAGACGTATTTTTTGAGCGTCGATTTTTACTGTATGGGCTGCAGAATCCCCACTACAGCTCCAGCAAACAGGCAGCGTGAGTAACTTTAGAGCTTTAAAGTTTCTATCACTGGTTGGCAGGCGTTGTGAAGACCAAACTGTGTAGAAATTTCATATAGAGAGTAATACTTACTTTTCTGCGAGTTTAGGTCTTGCAGATTATCGAGCCGATGAATTAGCTATCGAAAGCACAGGCTGTATTGGTATTTAGAAAAAGAAAAAAATAGCTAAGACCGCCGACTGGTATGAAAATCCGTAAAAAAGGCCGTTTTATACCGCCCAGTAAGGAGTAAAGGCACGGTGTATGTGGCTTAGTTCAGCTTCAGATTCATGGGTTAGCTGTGGCTCACTGCCTTTATTTTTGAAACTTGGCACGATACTCGCAACGTCTACAGAGAATGCTTAATTTTGATAATCTGAATAGTCAGGAGAGTTGCCATGTTAAATTGGGCCGTTAGTTTTCTAATAATAGCGATTATTGCTGCAGTATTAGGTTTCGGTGGAATTGCCGGAGCCGCTTCGGGAATCGCGCAAATGTTGTTTTTCTTATTTCTCGTACTGTTTGTTATTTCGATGGTTGTGCGAGCCTTCAAAGGAAAATCGCCACCGGTGTAAAGCACCACGCAAGTGATTTGGGATACTCTAAGTGTATTTTATGAAACATTAAGTCAAAAAGGATAAAACAATGAAAAATCTAACCGTCCTACTATTAATTTCACTATTCGCTCTGGTTGGATGCAGCAAAGGCCCGGCTGAACGGCTTGGCGAGGATCTTGATCGAGCGGCGAACGACGTTGGCGATGCCGTGGAAGATGTTTGCGAGGAGGTGTCTGATAGGCCTTGCTAGTCCATGTTCGTTAGACCGCAGGCCAGTTAGATCACGGGCGGAGTTTGCCGCCCGTGACCTTTCAATCTTCAGCTTTGTCGTACTTATCAAGTTTGTTGTATAGCGTTTTCACACTGATGCCCAATTGTTCTGCGGCTTCGGTTTTATTGCCGCCTTTATCTTCCAGCGTGCTTAGAATTACTGACTTCTCAACTTCGTCCAGAGGCATGTTAGTTGATATAGCATGGGTATTTTCCATAGGGCTGACCGTATCAATGACAAGGTGATCAGGTGTTATTACTTCATCTGCGAGCATAAAAGCGCGCTCAATTGCATGCATCAACTCTCTTACATTACCAGGCCAGTCGTGGGCTTGGATTTTTGCGATTGAGTCCGTGCTTATTTCTTTTGCGGAGCTTTCTTGCGCATTGCGATGAGCTAAAAAATGCTTTGCCAAGCCAATAATATCGTCACCCCTCTCACGCAGGGTGGGAACTTGAATAGGGAATTGAGCAAGACGGTAATAAAGGTCTTCGCGGAACAGATCGCTGTGTATGGCTTCGGCCGGTTCTCTATTGGTTGCGGAGATAATTCTAGCGCTGGTAGATTGAGTTTTGCTACTTCCTACCTTTTTGAATTCACCTGTCTCAAGCACCCTTAAAAGTTTAACCTGATGATCAATCGGCATCTCAGTAACTTCATCAAGAAACAAAGTGCCGGCATCTGCCTGCTCAAACACGCCGATACGGTCACTGGTTGCGCCAGTGAAAGCTCCTTTCACGTGACCGAACAGCTCGCTTTCAATCAACTCAGGGCTGATGGCACCGCAATTAATGGAAACAAAAGACGCTTCACTTCTATCGCTCATCATATGCAGCGTATTTGCAACCAGCTCCTTGCCGCACCCAGATTCGCCAATTATTAACACGCTTGCAGAGGAATTTGCGGCTTTGCGAATTACCCGATAGAGCTTGCGCATTTTTGCCGAAGAACCAACTAATAGCCCAAACTGATCCAAATCACTTTCAACCACGGCTTCTGCGCTGTTACCTTGATCGGTTAGATCTTCGTAAAGTTCATTGGCTATCTCTTCCATGAAATTCATGTTAAAGGGTAGCCTCAAGTGGTAAGAAACCCCCTGCAACATCGCTGAATCAATGTAAGGGTTGGGCTCACCTGAGCTAATGAATATCACATCGGCATTGCTCAAAATCTTATGCTTAGCATCGGTTAATTTTTTAAGGTCTTGCTGAGTGAATTGATCTACTTGAGCAACAATTGCATCCACTTCTTCATCAATGACCCGATCGACCCATGACTGCGTGCCTTCGACGTGAACAATATCGAACTGATTAATTGCTGAGTTCTTTAACAATTCTCTCTCTAGGTCACGATTAGTGACAAAAAGCAAAAGACTTGGCTTGGACATCGACGATCCTTGAAATATGGGGGTGCAGGCAAGCAGAACTCTAGAATAATACTGTAATAATGACAAGCGATTCTGTAAAAGTTGCGCACTAGTGACACGCCGCTGTATTTGGGGCCCCTTCTGCCCTATACAGCAAGGTGGCTGGCTGTTGGCATAAGACTTGAATGGTCTATTGTGAGACATCGAAAGCTACTCACTCAACTAGGAGGATCGAACATGAAAAAGCTACTTGAACTCTGTGCTATCCCACTTACCGCAGCAGCAGTTACGACGTCGGTTTTCGCCCAACATTCGGAGCAAAATAGTGCTCTGCAGGACGCATGGCTTGATGGCAAATTAGGCGCGATCGTAGTACTTAATGAGCACCTCAACCCCTTGCAGATCGAAACGGATGTAGTGGACGGTAATGCAATCATTATTGGCGAGGTAGATTCCTCGGTGCAAAAATATTTGATGACCGAGCTGGCAATGGGTGTGGAAGGAATTCACAGCGTTGATAACCGTCTCCAAATTACGACCGAGCAAAAAGCCACTGGGAGACAAGATGATGCGCTGTCAGTGATGCTCGATGCATCGATTACTACAGCGATCTCTACCAAGCTGTTGCTAAACTCAGCGATCGATAGCTCTGACATCAATGTTGATACACTAGGCCAAAAAGTCATACTCGAAGGCCACGTCCCCAGTGAGATTGAAAGCGAGCTCACTCAGCAGATCGCTCAAAACACTTTTGAAGTCGACAGCGTTGTCAACAACCTACTAGTTTCAAATGAGTAACTCGTATTTGTTGACTGAAGCGGGAGAATTAGAATGACACAAAAGCATGAGCCCCAAATACAACCCAAGGCCCATGAAGATGCAGATATTCTAAATGACGTCATTTCGGTGTGTCGCGACGGAGCAGCCCTATACAGCTATGTCGCGGCACAAGTTCTAGATCAACAGTCGAGGAATATGTTTTCTGAAATGGCGCAAATTCGTTCAAAAATTGTCAACGAATTGGAAGCCGAAGTTAAAGTTCGAGGTGCGAAACCCACACGCTCTGGTTCTTTAATAGGCAGCATCAGGCGCTGGTACATTGACGCTCGCCACAGTTTTTCGGACTACCAAGACAAAGAATTTATAGCTCAATTAGAAGAAACCGAAGCTCGCAGTTTGGCTGTACTTCGAACTGCAGTCGCGAAAGCTCAAGACCCAACGCTGGTGCTTCGTCTTTCGTCTTTGGTTGCTTCGTTTCAGATGGCCTATGACCGTATGTCATTACTAAAAAAGTCCTACAGACAGTCGGTAGGACATTAGGAGGTAAAAGATGGGGGTAAGTACAAAGCCGGGAGAATCTAAGGCTACAAAGAGTCATTCGCTGAAACAGCTCAGCGTGGCTGTAGTTGTTTTAGCGACCATAACCGCCTGTGTAAATTCTGGAGTAAATTATAGGCGGGCGGAAACCCTAGGAGACTATGGCTACAGTGATCAGCGCCTAAGCGATACCCGTTACCGAGTTAGTTTTTCTGGGAACTCAAATACTCCAGTGAGTCTGGTTCAAAACTTTGCCCTGTTGCGGGCAGCCGAGCTAACGGCAGCAAATGACTATGAATGGTTTGAAGTTGAAAGCCGAGTTACAAGCCCTGAGTTGTTGCCAAATCAGCCTGATTCAGAAGTAGCTGTAGTGGAGCCCGTGCCGTTTCCTACTCCGAATGACTGTAGTTTGCCTGGATGTACGACAAGGCGTTACTCACCTACTTACTCCATTGACACCGTAGATTTTCCCCCGCGGCGGCAAAAATACACAACAAGCTTAGAAATTGTCTTTAGCTCAGGAAGCCGCTCAGAGCAGGCAGAGGTCTACGGGGCGCAAGAGATTTTAGCGGCAGTTGAAGGGCCCTAGTAATTAGCGCTCTGGAACTAGGTCACTAAAACTAGCAAAGTCGGCGTCTCATCAACGCCGCTTTCTCTGCATCGTCCCTTACTTGTAGTACTCGCTATCTCGGTATTGTACTATAGCAAAGCTAATCAATACTCCGACAGTGGCAGCCACCGGTACGGCTATTAACATCCCCACAATGCCTAAAAATGCGCCGCCAGACATCAGCGCGAATAGTATCCAAAGAGGATGTAGGCCAACGCTTTTGCCAACCAGTCTCGGAGTAATGAAATTGCCCTCTAAAAATTGACCCAAAAAGAAAATCCCAGCAATCATTGCAACAAAGAGTAGTTCACCTGCTTGTAGCCAGGCCACAACAACGCTTATCAATAGGCCAACCGTCGAACCGAACAATGGGATTATGGATAAGGCTCCTGCAGCTAAGCCAATAAGAAAACCAAATTCTAACCCCAACACCGATAGTGCTACCGCATAGAGGATACCCAAGGATAACGACACCAAAAGTTGGCCGCGAATAAACCCAGCGATCTTTTTATCAATGCGGCCAAGCAATTTTTTCACTGTGTCGTGGCTATGGCGCGGCAGCACTTCGTCTATCCAAGCAGTAATCGAGGCCCACTCAATCATCATAAAGAACGCAACTAAAGGGGTAACGATTATAAAAGTAGCTAGCTCGACCAAGGCCCGCCCGCCGCTCATAAGACCTGCCACCAAATCTGATCCTGCACTGAGCGCGTTGGACACGTTGTCCTTGATCGCATTGCTTATACTTTGATTTAGGTTCTCCTCATCAACGGATTCTTCTACTAATTGCATGTAAGGCTGTAACCGGTTCCACAGTGAATCTATATAGCCAGGCGCTCTCTCAGTAAGTTGGGCAAGTTCTGTGTATAAGGGGGGTGAGACGAGTACCGCTAGAGTGACAACTAAAGCAAGAAAGGCTGAGAGGATCACAACTGTTGCCAATGTCCTGGACAGCTTCAATTTACCCAATTTCAATAGCAACGGGTTCAGCAGGTACGCAATTACAATACCTGCGACGAAAGGCAGCAGTATTTCCCTAAACAGCCATATGAACGCGATGAATAGCGCGACGGCTGCGAGCCAAAACAAGACTTGGTGCTTTAGTTTCATAGGCTAGTTCCAAATGATTGCCAATTGGTCAGTGGGAAAGTCTAACTGTTAAGCTCCTCGGAATACAGTCAGCAAGCTCTATGCCAACCACTGGGGGACTCCACTGAGTCGGCCCAACTAAGACGAGAGCTGGGCAAGCGTTTTATGCGCAGTTCGTTTAGTATTGCGAAGCGCAGTTCTATAGTCACTCCTTCCTTAGGCAGTGGTACGATAGATCAAGATTATCAGCAATCGGATATCCTTTGCGAACCCAGCATTTAGGATTGTGAAACCTTACAACTGAGCGGGATGGGAAATTGGGCACTCGACTTTATAATCTTTGGGAAAAGCTAAGAACTACCTTCTGGGTTGTTCCTGCTCTGATGGTAACTGCTGTGCTGATCGCGCTTGTGGTGTTTCTTAATCTAGATAAACACTACGATGTAGACGCAGCTCAGTACCTAAGTTTTCTTCAGCCACTTAGCCCTAGTGGGGCGCGAACGATCCTTTCCACCATTGCGGGTTCAATGATTACCGTTGCGGGCACAGTGTTTTCTATCACAATAGTGACGTTAACCCTGGCATCGAACCAGTTTGGCCCGTCTCTGCTGCGAAACTTCATGCAAAGCACGGTGAATCAAGTAGTGCTTGGT
The DNA here is from genome assembly GCA_964352445.1 of uncultured Pseudohongiella sp. Lineage (GTDB taxonomy): Bacteria > Pseudomonadota > Gammaproteobacteria > Pseudomonadales > Pseudohongiellaceae > UBA9145. Next base: position 102,728 of record CAYGSO010000006.1, read on the forward strand.
AGTTTTATCGCGACATTTGTTTACTGCTTGTGTGCATTAGGGGCTGTCGAGCCAGCTGGGACTGAGGGCTACGTGCCAAGTTTGTCGGTTAACTTTGCGGTTTTTTTAGCGATGTTTAACGTGAGTATCCTGATTTACTTCATTCACCATGTGTCTACCTCAATTCAGGTGGAGACTGTTCTGAACAACATTAATACTGAATTAGTGGCGGCAATTGAAGCTTATTTTCCGCAAGGGCCAGCATTAGAAAAATCTCGGCCCGATGCCGAGCTGCGGGTTCCGCCCACGCCTGCTAATACTCAAACTGTGGAGTCCGATGCATTCGGGTATTTGCAGGCAGTGGATAAAAGCGCTATCGACGATTTCGCAAAGAAGCATAGAGTGACTCTGAAGGTGATGCAAAACTCAGGCACCTTTATTGCTCGCGGCCTGCCGCTGCTTCAAATTTACGGCCAGGACTCAATGTCCGATCAAGACTGTAATCAACTGCGAGATGCTTTTCTGCTTGGCCCCCAGCGAACCTCGGAGCAAGATATTGAGTACTCTATAACCCAGCTAGTTGCCATCGCAGTGCGGGCTTTATCCCCGGGTATCAACGACCCTTTTACGGCGCTTGCATGCATCGACTATATTGGCGCTGTACTATGTCGGATAGCTAGCCGGCAATTTCCAGAAGAAAAGACGTTTAATGATGAGAACCAGATAGTCGTAATCTATAAGGCGGTCACGTTTACAGAAATCGTCGCCGCATCATTTAATGAAATCAGGCGGCACAGTATTGCCAAGGCCCCAGTTCTTATTCGACTGTTGGATGTGCTGAATCACTCAATTAGCTTATGTGCTGATCCCAAGCAGCGAGAAGTGCTGCTTCAACATGCTCAATTGGTGCGCAGCGCAGGATTAGAAAATCTAGTGGAGCCGAGTGACCGGCAAGCGCTAGATGACCGATACCAAGCAATTTTAGAGTGAGTAGGCTAGGCATAGGATAAAGGCAGAATCGAAAGCAGCTTCAGTGTGCCACTAAACCGTGCTAACGAAGTTTTCGCTGCTTGGCGCTCGGTCAGGCCGATTTATATTTTTAAGAAACCGTTTTTCCATTCTTTTCTTGGCATTTATAGAGTTTTAAGGATTAGCCAGAAAATAGTTTCAATCCGGCGTTGCCCCTGCGCCAGTCTCAACACTTGGGAGTATGTGAAATGAGCTTCCTAATTGCAGTAGGCGCGATTATTGCTTTATTGTGTACTGTATTGCCTCTATTTGATGCCAACTATTGGTGGCTCCGGGTGCTGGATTTTCCGCGGGTTCAGTTCGCAGCATACTCAGGGGCTGGCCTACTGACTGTATTAGCGGTAGGTGACTTTGGGTCTACGGCTGACGCTACTTCGCTGTCGGTTTTCACTGCATGCTTTTTGTATCAATGTACTTGGATCTATCCTTATACTGTATTGGCTCCCAGTGAAGTTGAAGCTTCAACAACCAGTCGAGGCAATAATTGCGTTAGCCTGCTGTGTGCAAATGTGCTGATGAAAAATAAAGAGTCGGATAAGCTGCTTGATATTATTTACGACATAGATCCTGATGTGATTGTAACTTTGGAAACCAATCAATGGTGGCAGAATCAACTGCAAGAACTCGAATCTACCTATTTTTATACCATCCAATGCCCGCTAGAGAACCTATACGGTATGCACGTATACTCTAAGCTGCGGCTAAGCGAAGAAAAAATTGAATTTCTAGTAGAGGATGATGTTCCCTCAATGCACTGCCTAATTCACCTTAAAAATGGTGAAACCTGCCAAACCCATTTCATGCACCCCTCTCCACCGGTGCCAAAGTTTAAAGACTCTTCCTCTGAGAGAGACGCTGAACTTATTGCATTAGCTAAGGCTATTTCCAACCCGACCGATCCGGTAATTGTAGCCGGTGACCTGAATGACGTAGCCTGGTCGAAGACAACTCGGTTGTTTCGGAAAATTAGCGGGCTTCTAGATTTGCGCATAGGTCGCGGGTTTTTCAATACGTTTCACGCAAACTTTGCTATTTTTCGATGGCCTCTAGACCATATTTTTTGTAGCAAGCATTTCAAAGTGTCTGCCGTAAAAAGAATGCCAGCTTTTGGCTCAGATCATTTTGCTTTTTATACTGAACTCGTACTATCAGATAACAGCTGCGAATCTCGCGGGCAGTTAAACTCGGACAAAACCGACCATAAATTGGCTAAGGAGAAGATTGGTGAAGAAGATATTTCAAGCCAAGATGTCCTATTTTCAAAAAGCTGATAGTCGTTGTTTTACCGAACAGAAATAGTAGGCTGCCTAAAACAGCCGCAAGTGTCGTTGTAGAAATTTTGCAATCTCTAATACTTAATAAGAGTCTTAAGCATTTCTGTGGGAATGCTTAAGACAGCTACTAGCTACTGCGGAACCAGGTTTTTTGCTATGGGTTTAATGGCTTATGGCTGGCTAATCTGTGTCATTCGCGGAGGATTTAGGGATGATTCGAAACCAAGTGAATGCAGCTGCTCCGGCCACGAACGAGCCAAGCAAGATACTGAACTTGGCCCTGTTGAGCACGTCATCCATGGTCTCAAAGCCTAAGTTAGTAATGAATATAGACATCGTAAAACCAATACCGCCAAGAAGGCCTAGGCCAACCACATGGCGCATGTCTAATCCTTTGGGTAGTGACCCCAATTCAAGTTTCAAGGCAATCCATGTGAACGCAGAAATACCTAAGCACTTGCCCACTACTAATCCAAGAATAATCCCTAAAATTAACGGGTCTGTCCAAACTGATGTCATGTCTATGCCACTGATTGGAATGCCGGCATTTGCCAGAGCAAACACCGGTAGGATAAACAAGGCTACCGGGTATTCAAATGCGCCCTCCCAGCGACGCAGTGGTGTTGAGGCTTTCTCCGATGCGTGCCTAATTTTTTCTACGACATGGTGCTGCTCCGGTTCACCTAGAATCGGAGCGTCTTTGGATCGGTCCTGCTCGAGACGGCTAAACTTACCTACTAGGCTTGCTGTGTAGCTTAAGAACCAAGTGGGCTTGCGGGCTGCTCGCGCCGGCACCGCTGAAGCGACCAGAATGCCGGCAACAGTTGCGTGGATTCCTGATTTAAGCATAGCCGCCCACAGAACAACGCCGATACAGAAGTAAATCGACGGACGGCGAATACCGCTTATGTTGCATAGGATTAACACCAACAGCACAGCTAAGCTAATGCCTAAATAGGCGTAATCGACCGCGTCAGAATAGAACAAAGTGATAACTAAGATGGCACCAAGATCATCCAAAATAGCCAAGGCAGTTAAAAAAGTGAACGCTGAGAGAGGGATTTTTTTGCCGAGTAGAGCTAGCACCCCAACGGCAAACGCAGTGTCAGTGGCCATAGTGATGCCCCAACCCGATTCATACGGCGTGCCATGGTTGAAGGCGTAGTACACTGAGGCCGGCACCACCATTCCACCTAAAGCGGCGAAGCCGATGGGAATTAACTTATCGAACTCACGGATGTCCCCGACTAACACTTCCCGCTTGATCTCCATCCCGAGGAGGAAGAAGAATAAAGCCATGAGCCCTTCATTGATCCAGTGATTCAGGCTCATGCTAAATGAGATCTCACCCAGAATCAGCCCAAGGCGGGTATGAAACAGCTCAAGGTAACTATGGGAGTAATCTGAGTTAACCAGAACCAGTGCTATGACTGTGCAGATAAGAAGCCAAACACTGGCGGTGGTCTGGTTTTTAATAAATTCTTGGAATGGCTCAAGAATTTTTTCAAGACCTTTTTCTATTTTCTGGGTATCAAGACTCAATTTACTCGCCATTTTAGGTAATCTATTCCTTAACCATTTCTGTGACGTCGACGCCAGAATGTTTCTCAAGCACTTTCATTACCTCATCCTTAAATTTATTCTCTCCGGTTCGAACGAAGAGTAAAATATGACCGGCGTCCACCTGTTCTTGCAATGACTCAGCGCTGTTCTTGCTCATGATCGTGCCAGCCAGCAGCCCGGCGAGGCCCACCACAACGGGGGCGGCTGTCGCAGCAGCTAACGCGCCACCAAAGATACCTGCTGACGCGACGATAGCACCACCACCTATTGCCGACGCAACGAAGGTGAGCCCACCTATCGCAGCATAGGGCGTGCTACCCACTGATTCGTTTTCAACAAAGAAAGTATCTGGATCATCCGCTCCGGATTTCGCTGTTAGGCGCTTGTAGATATGGCCTAATTTGCCCTGCAGTGAATCTTCGCTGCACAACAGGCCTAGCTGATCGTCAGTGGCGCCTATCTCATGCAAATCACTGATTGCGCTTTCTAAGGTTTGGGCGTCAAAAAACACAGCGACTAAGTCTTTCTTTATTTCTTGGTTAGAGATGCTATTCATGTGGATATTCCTTTTGCTAGTTGTGTTTATGCGACAGCGACTGTTTTCGCATTTAAAAACTCGTAAAAGCCTAGCTTGCTAAGCTCGCGCCCGTACCCGGATAGTTTGGTTCCGCCGAATGGCAGTCTTGGGTCAGATTTGACAAAGTCATTCACAAAGCAGTTACCGGCTTCAAGCTGAGTACTGGCGATTTGATGGCCTTTTTCAACGTCAGCCGTGAATAGGGCTGCCCCCAAGCCGAATGCACTGTCGTTGGCTATCTCAATTGCCTGGGCTTCGTCCTGAGCGCGAATTACGGCGGCTACCGGGCCGAATAGTTCTTCGTCATAAGCCGGCATGCCTTTGGCGACGTTGGTGAGAACGGTCGGCGGATAGAAAGCGCCTTCCCGCAGCGGTATCTCACCGCCCAGCGCCAAGCGGGCGCCTTTTTCTATGCTGGCTGTTACCTGTGAATGAAGTTCTTCGCGCAGGTCCAGTCGTGCCATGGGCCCGATGTCGGTGTCGACATGGCGAGGATCACCTATAACTTTTGATTTCATGGACGTAACGAACCGTGCGACAAATTCATCGTGAACTGCGTCCACAACCACCATTCGTTTTGCAGAAATACAGCTTTGCCCACCGTTGATGAGCCTGCTGCTGACGCAGGCGTCTACTGCGAGATCCAAATCGGCGTCTTCGAGTACGACATAGGCGTCGCTGCCGCCGAGCTCCAGCACCGATTTTTTAATATTTTTACCCGCTTCGCCGGCAACCGCCTTACCTGCTGCGGTGCTGCCGGTTAAGGTGACAGCTTTTACTCTTGGATCTCGGATTAAATCGGCAACTCTTTCGCTAGGCACAATAAGGCTGCGAAAAACATCCTTTGGAAATCCGGCTCGAATAATGATGGCCTCTATCGCTTTAGCACAATTGGAGACGTTTCCTGCATGCTTCAGCACTACCGTGTTACCCGCTACAAGATTTGGCGCTACGAACCGAAAAACCTGCCAGAACGGAAAATTCCACGGCATGACGGCGAGTATAGTTCCAATGGGTTGATATACGGTTGAGCAACTTAAACCATCACACTCTAGCGTTTGTGGCGTTAGAAACTCTTCTGCATTGTCAGCATAGTAGTCACATACCTTGGCGCATTTCTCGACTTCGCTGATGCCTTCACCAAGTGGCTTGCCCATCTCGTCACAGGCCAGTCCAGCAAGATCATGCTTGGCCTCCATGAGAGAGACCGCCAAATTACGTAAAAGGTCAGTGCGTATTGGGCCAGTTTGCCGTGACCAGGAGGCATAGCTTTTATCGACAGAGTCTAAGATACTGTCTACGGCTTTGACTGACATCACCTCGTGGGTGCGAATAAGTCTATTGGTGGTTGGGTCTACTGACTTTAATTCCATTGCTGCTCCGTTAAGCGGGTAGGATAAACCTTGTAATTTTAACTACTGCTTTTTGTCATGGTCAGGGTCGTAAGCCTGTAATTCTCGTCCTAATGTCTCCCAATATTCGTCGACTTTGTCTTTGGTTCTTTGCCAGTTGCTTGCGTGGGAACTCTTGAGCTCTTTGAGCTGAGTCTCGGCGATGTCTACAATCTGGTTGAGTTCATTGACTTTTTTCAGTGCTATAAGCCTTGCCTCATCGCTGACCTGCTCGGCCTGTACTCGTAATCGTCTAATAGCGGACTTATGGTTCACTAAACGGTCTTCTATTTCCTGCTCTGTCGTTTTTCTAGAACTCATGTGATCTCCTGTTTCAAAACTAAATTCGTTCACGCTTTTGTTCGTAGCTGCGCTCAGAAAAATAGCGACTGCCGACGCGTAAAACGGTAGTGAATAAAAAGGCCCCTAGTGGGATAACACCACGCAGAGGCAAACGAGCTATTGCTGCGTTATCTGTAAAAAATTTTGTAAGCGCTCAACGCCATAGGTTTCTCTGGCGAGGGTCTGGGCAAGAGTGCGATCTTCGCCGGTAGCCACCGTGCCTTTCAACTGCACATAGCCATTATGTGTTTCAACCTCGATCGCTGCGCTGCGCAGAGCGGTGGATAGCAGTAGCTTGGTATTTATGGCCGCCGTGATCGCTTTATCACGGGCATCGACCTGCATTGTCTGCGGGGCCATTGGGCTTTCGACAACGACAAGGTCGTTGTTAACGCGCAATATCCCTTCGATACTTTCGGCTATCTCGCCAGCGAATTCTTTCTCGATGAGACTTGTGACGTTTCCGGCCAAAATTGCCTCGCCGTCGACAACGTCTGAACTTATTCCTAACGAGTTTAGATTTGGATCAAGCTCGATCAGCGTATCTAAGCGGCCTTCCAGCCATGCATCTTCAATCTCTTGGCTTTGCTGAGCCATGCCGTTAGGAGCAAGCGTAAATGTCAGCAGCGAAACTGCCGCTATGTTACAAACAGTCTGTATTTTTAAACAATTTCTGAGTCTCACAACGATTCCTCCTTTGGATTCATACGCATTAATTTTTTAGTGCTCTTGGGTTTAAACAATCAAGAACCGTGCCATCGATGTTTTCGTCCGGCAAGCGCGGCAGCGCAGCGGCTGAGCCGGCTTTGCTCAAGCTTTGGCTGTAATATTTTCATTGTTGAGTGAAATAACTATAGGTCCAGCTGTCGTGCGCGATGGCAAAGGGCGTAGCTTGAGATAAGTAACTACGGCTCTAGCGCTTGGCTGGGTGTAGCTTTAGCCTTCGCCAAAGCTGCTGCGCGAGAGGCAGACTCTAATTGGCACAGAACATGCAAAAACCTATTGAAACCCCTAAAGGCAAGGCCATAGAGAATGTTGCTGGGCTGGACAATTTGGTTTGCGAGTAAACAGGAGACAATGCAATGGATGATGATTGGAGTGAGAAAGACAAGCGTCAATTTGACCATATTAAAACGTCCTCAGTTGAGCGAGGCAAAAGCGAACAAAATGCTGCCGAAATTGCCGGCCGCACAGTCAATAAACAGCGGCGCCTAGACGGCCGCACCGAGAATAAAACAACACAGGGTACCGGTAATCCCAATTCGCGCTTGGAGGAAAGAACGTATGCTGAGCTTTACAACTTAGCGCGAAAGGAAAGTATTGAAGGCAGAAGCAAGCTCAATAAAGATCAGCTAATAGAGATGATTAGGCAAAAAAGGGCATAGTCAAACCCACGGCCTTGAGATAAAAGACCGCGGATTTTTGTCAGACCAGCTCGTAACCTTGTAAATCCAATTTTAGAGGGAGACCCAACATGCGATATGAAACGGTACTTGCAGCAGTCGACTTGACGCTGGAGTCAGAGAAAATACTAGACGTTGCTAAAAGTTTAGTCGATGGTAACACTCGATCTGTGTACGCCGTGTATGTGGTCGAGCCAATCTCACCTAGCCTGCCGGTTACAACCTATTTGCAGGAGCTTTCTGAAGAATACAACGCGATGGTGGTAGAAGCACGAAAACGGTTAAAAGCAATTTGCGACAGCGCGGGAATTCCGCGAGACAATCAGTTGATACTAGTAGGCTCGCGATCTGAAGAAATCCCATTTCAAGCGTCTAAGATTAACGCCAAGCTGCTTGTTGTAGGCAAGCACACAAAGTCATTTTGGGGCAAGCTGTTCAATTCGACCGGAACAGAAATCGTTAAATCGACGGAATGCGATGTGCTGGCAGTCAATGTTGCCGATAGTGAAAGAGTTGAAGAACAAAGTGCAGCAAACCAAGATCTTTCTTCGCAAATGATAAAGTCGCCAACTAAATATTTCGAACATCCAAAACAAGTTGCTGAATATCCTGGCTTGGATCAGTCTCAGCGAATCAAGGTTTTGAGATCATGGAAGCACGATGTTGTGGCACTCATGAAGGCGACCGAAGAAAATCTCGGCAGCGAGAATGATGGCGAACTTGAAAGCTTAAACGATGCGCTTGGGAAGGAAATTTTACAAAATCAATAGCCGTAGCACACGAGTGAAGACGCCGTGGCCATTCAAAGGCGCATGTGACTAATAGACCACTAGGTGCAGTATACTTTCTATCTATTTACTCAGTTTAAATAAGGCGAAGAATATGGGCGAAATCAACGAATCAGTCCGCCTAGAGACGGATAGCATAGGCTCAGTAGAAGTTGCCAATACAGCACTATGGGGGGCTGCGTCGCAAAGGTCTTTACAATATTTCGCCATTGGCAAAGATCGCTTTACTCCGCAGTTTATTAATTGTCTGTGTCAGGTTAAACAAGCAGCCGCAACTGTAAACCTAGCGCTTGGGAGTTTAGACAGTCACAGAGCGAGCCTCATAAAAGCGGCATGTGCCGAGGTGCTGGCGGGGGAACATGAAGATCAATTTCCTTTGAGCGTTTGGCAAACCGGCAGCGGCACCCAAACCAATATGAATGTAAATGAGGTGCTGGCCAACATTGGCAACAGAAACTCTGGTGCCGAGCTTGGCGCAAAATCTCCGCTGCATCCAAATGATCACGTCAATCTGTCTCAATCTTCAAATGATGTTTTTCCGACCGCTATGCACATGGTGGCGAGAGAAATGACAGTCTCGAGGTTACTTCCAAGCCTTAAGCTACTGCAGGCGGAATTGGATGAAAAAGCGGTCGAGTTTCAACGCGCAGTTAAGAGCGGCCGCACCCACATGATGGATGCGACGCCGGTTTCCCTAGGCCAAGAGTTCGGTGCTTTCTCTGCTCAAATTGAGTTTGCTATTGAGCGCATATCAGAAAGTTTGGAGTTACTGCTAGTGCTGCCGATTGGCGGCACGGCAGTCGGGACTGGTTACAACTCGGATACTCGGTGGGCCAAGCTAATGGTAGACGAGCTAAGCAAGATGTTGGGCTGTGGCTTTGTTCCGGCGGAAAATAGATTCAGCCAAATGGCGTCTCACGATGCCCTGCGTAATCTCCATAGCCAGATTGCCGGATTGGCTACGGCATTGTATAAGCTGGCTAGTGACATGCGGCTGATGAATTCGGGACCGCGCTGCGGTCTTGGCGAAATTACTATCCCAGCCAACGAGCCGGGCAGCTCCATAATGCCTGGCAAGGTAAATCCGACTCAAATCGAGGCGCTGACAATGATTTGTCTGCGAGTTATTGGCAATGATACGTCGATAACTATGGCAAACAGCCAAGGCCAGTTTCAGTTAAATACCTACAAGCCGCTTATAATTCATCTGTTGTTAGAATCCATCGAACTGCTTGCTGATTCTTGCAACTCGTTTACAGTGCACTGTTTGGCCGGTATCCAGGTGAATAAAAAACAAATCGAAAACCACAGTTCAAACTCACTCATGTTAGCCACCGCGCTTGTCCCCGCTTTAGGCTACGATCAAACAGCCAAGCTGGTTGAACACGCCGTCGAGCATGGTCTGAGTTTGAAAGACGCCGCGGTGGAGCGCGGCGACATGAGCCCGGAAGAATTCGATAAGCAGGTCAATCCTCTGACTATGCTAACCCCAATAGGCGAGACTGATTAGTTTTGAGTTGGCCTGTAGTGCCGCGTTGACGCGCTAACAGCATCTAACAGGCAAAGCGCTTGTAATGGCTTCTAAATATTTAATCAAAAGCATATCTATTGCAGGTAAAAAGTATATGCTGGGTTTTAAGCAGCTTATTCTGCAGCTGTGAGACTGGCTAAATCTTTAACTCTTGCTTTGACGTTGCAGCGCCAGATCTTACAGCGCTAGAGTAGGTTGTTCCTAACTTAAGCTATGGCAATGTGGTGCGTTTTTAAGACATCAGGTAGAGCAGATTTAGGCGGCAGCATCAGGCTTAGAAAAGCTCAAAACGTTAAGGGTGATGTAGTTCTGGGAATTAGAGGATTGGTTTAGTGAATTTGCTCGTAGTCAGCAACGTCCACTAATCCTCGCTAGGTTGAACCCCCACATTTGGGTTGCTTAAAGTCATGGTCAATGTTCTGCGGCAGAGTGTATTTACAGGCATTAAGTCTAAAAGATTACTAGAGTGTTCCAACAGGTTTTAGCTCCTCAATTACGTCAATAAGGGTATTAGTCATGGCCAAAGTCCAAAAGAGCAATAAGGAAACCAAAAAGAAGCCAGCGTTAACGCTAAAGGAAAAAAGAGCGGCGAAAAAGACCGGTAAGCAAGCCACCAACGTACTTGGCAACTGAGCTGCTTAGCGCGGAATGTAAAAGGCCTTGTTATCAGCAAGCTGATAACAAGGCCCGCCCCATTTGCTCAAATTTTTTTACTGCATGGTATGAATACCAGTGCTATTCAGGTGCGTCTGCTGAGCCGTGCTCTTGAGTATGCAGTTCCTGCACTTTCGGTCTGCGTCGTTGCCGCGTCTTTCTAGGAACCATGCCACGCATAGATTCGAGTTTGCCGAAGCACAGCAGTTTATCGCCAGGTTCGAGCACGCGATCTTTGCGCGGGTTAGGTATTACTTTGGCGCCGCGATAGAGCGTCAAAACGTTGATGTCTTGCTCTGACAGCTTGGTTTCATGGATTGTTTTGCCGACGAAGTCTGAACCCTCCGGCATGTATATTTCTGTGACGCCATAGCCTTTACTTACCGTTAAACGCTGGCGCAGATCGATGTCAGGAAAATCAACTTGAGCAGCGATGTAGTCGATTACCGCTCCTGCAATGTCAAGTTCGGTGCAGTTTTCTATGCCCTCAAGCCCAGGAGACGAATTTACTTCCATTATTTGCGGGCCGTCAGCGCCTTCAAGCATGTCAACACCGGCAACTTGAAGACCCAGAATTTGTGCGGCCCTAACGGCGGTTTGCTTATACTGCTCATCAAGCTCCACGGCCTCAGCGATTCCGCCGCGATGCACGTTACTACGAAACTCTTGGCCTTGAGCAACTCGGCGCATCGCTGCAACGACTCGATCGCCGACTACAAAAGCGCGAATGTCTTTGCCTTTGCTTTCCGCGACGAACTTTTGGATTAACACATTTTGTTTTTGACTTTGCAGTAGCTCAATGATTGATTCGGCCTGCTTCATTGTATCTGCAAGCAGCACGCCGATACCCTGTGTTCCTTCGATGAGCTTTATCACTACCGGCGCGCCGCCGACTCGCTCAATGGCGGGTATGACGTCTTTTTTCTCGCGCACAAACGCTGTTCGAGGAATACCAATATGATGTCGGCTCAATATTTGTAAACTGCGCAACTTATCACGGGAGTTAATGATGCCGTGGGCGGTGTTGGCGCAGAACACATCCATTTGTTGAAACTGACGAACTACAGCCGTGCCGTAGTAAGTGATCGACGCGCCAATTCTAGGCAGCACTGCATCATAGACGCTTAATTCTTTTTGCCGGTAATGCAGGTCCGGCTCACCTTGCTGTAAGTCAATAGCGAACTTTAAGGTATTTAGCACTCTAACCTCGTGTCCGCGCTGGAGCGCCGCCTCTTTAAGCCGTCTTGTGCTGTAAGAGTTAGGTCCGCAGGAGAGTATTGCTAACTTCATGAAAATCGCCTTGTTGAAAAATTGCAGGTAACGTGTTGTTTAAGTGAATACTGTAAGTCTACCGGATCCTATCAATATTGGTAGGGTTTGGCTTTTGTGTGCCCAAAGTCAAACGCTCAACTGAATTTTGTCAACTTCCATACATTAAGCTCCTAAAGCATTCTAGTTCTTGATGCAGCACAAACTGCTAAGTAAGCGCAGTGTTACTATCTGGGTTTGTCTGGCGAACTAAAATTTAAATAACGTCCGTCTGACCAACAAAACGGATTATGGGCTATGGACATGAAGCCGATCAAAACAATCGAGTATCTAAATCCTCGCTCACTTGGACGCCTGAATAACTATTTGGCGGGCTTGGTGCAGGGGCGGCTGTGGCTAAAGGTTCTACTCGGGATGGGCCTAGGGCTCGTTGTTGGCGCGATTTTGGGCCCTTCGTTTGGCCTTGTTGAACCGCAAACGGGTGCAGTCATCGGCGACTGGTTGGCTTTTCCAGGTCAGCTTTTTCTGGCCGCGATTCAAATGATTGTAATACCTTTGGTGGTTGCTTCAGTTATTCGCGGGCTGGCGGCTAGTGAAAATTTAGAGCAATTAAAAAGGCTAGGGGTGCGCGTGACGTTTTTCTTTGCCGTCACTACGGCTTTCTCAGCCATGATTGGGCTAACGGTTGCGAATTTAATCGATCCAGGCGCTTCGATGACTGGACTTCTCACTGAAGTTGATCTGACCACTGAAACGATAACCGCAGCACCGGTGCCTGGCATCGAAGTATTGCCTCAGATGATTGTCGGGCTACTGCCAGGCAATCCACTTGGCGCGATGGTGGAAGGGCAGATGCTACAGATAGTAATCTTCTCGGTTGTTTTTGGCATTGCTTTAGTGTCCATGGTGCCAGCACAAGCCAAGCCGATGCTTGAGCTGCTTGGATCATTGCAGGAAGTGTGTATGACCGTTGTGCGCGGCGCAATGCGGCTTGCTCCAATAGCCGTGTTTGGATTGATGGCGCAGCTTACGACCAAGATCGGATTCAGTGCCTTGTTAGGCATGGCTATTTATGTGGCCACCGTGTTGATTGGCTTACTTCTTTTGCTAGTTTTTTATCTGGTACTACTTAGAGTCTTCATTGGCGAAAAGCCAATGCGGTTTCTTAAGGTGACGCGGGACGTGCTTCTGCTCGCTTTCTCCACCTCAAGCTCGGCAACCGTCATGCCTTTGTCAATTAAAACCGCAGAACAACACCTTAAGGTGAGGCCTTCAATTTCTCAGTTTGTGATTCCACTGGGGGCGACTATAAATATGAACGGTACGGCTTTGTATCAGGCAGTAGCAACTGTGTTCCTAGCTCAGGTCTATGGTATCGACCTAAGCTTGGGTAGCATGGCGCTTGTGGTTGCAATGGCGGTGGGTGCATCGATCGGATCGCCTGCAACCCCCGGTGTAGGCATAGTAATTCTTGCAATGGTTCTGGAAACCGTTGGTATTCCCGCATCGGGTATCGCGTTAATAATGGGGGTTGACCGAATACTCGACATGAGTCGCACGGCGATAAACGTGACGGGAGATCTCGTTACCTGTGCATTAATGGAACGCTGGGTTGGCGGTGAAGGCTCTGTCGAAGAGCAGCAGGAAGCCCAGCAGCGGCGCGAGCAACAGCATGAGTTAGACAAAAGCAAGGCAACATAAGCTGTTGCTACTTCAGATCTAGACTATTGAAAGTAACAAAGTTCTCAGGCCGCGGTATTCTCAAGAGATCATCTGATGTTCAAATGCCATGATTACAATAGCATGGCAGTTGCGGTCACAAAGGCCGTCGATTGATCAGAGACTGACTCGGCTGGAAAAAGTTTCAATGGCTGTTACTGTTTGGATTCCGGACTATTGAAAGTAGAAAGCTCTAAGGCGCGACGTTTTCTCAAGATAATCTGGCTTTACTAAACCATTGCTACAATATCAAGGTAGTTATATTCACAAGAGCTTTTGAGTGCTTTGAGACCGATTCGGCAGCGGAAAATTTCAATTCTCGCGCCGTTGCTGCCATGAGGTGAGATTTAAGTTAGGTTCTCAGGAATCGCTGCAACTTCTTCTTGAGTGTTTCATTTTCGGCGATAAGCTGATCCCGCTGTTGAATAAGCTCAACTATAACGGCTACCGCTGACCATTCCAGCTCTAAGTCTTGATGCAGGCGCACCGCGCGCTTTGCGGTGCTAACCATAGCAACGTCGAACGACCATGAAGCCGGTTCCGGGCCTTTTGGATGCACTATATCGAGCTCAACAAGTTCGACAATTTTTTGTTCTGACAGATTCACCGCTTGGCAAATTTCTGACAGCGTGATTTCAATAGTGTGGTTGCTCATAAATACTTGTCCTGAACTAATTTTTGAGGTCAGTGCGTGGATTGAAGCTTGATTTACTCGCCAGCTCTTGCCACAGGGATTTACTGGATTCGTCAACGTCCTTCGGCATCACAATCTTTAGTACAACGTACAGATCGCCAAACCCTGTCTTGGTTGCTAGGCCCTTGGATTTGACCCGAAGCTTTTGTCCAGCTTGCGATCCGGCCGCTATAGTCAGGTTTATTTGCGAGGTAAGAGTGGGCACAGTAACTTTTGCCCCTAAAGCCGCCTCCCAAGGAGTAATTGGCAGAATGAGGGTAAGATCGTAGCCGCTGACATCGAAAAGAGGGTGTGGTACTAGCTTAATGTGAATGTAAAGATCCCCTGCAGCGCCGCTGCCAAACCCCGGAGCACCTTGGCCTTTTAAACGAATTTTTTCGCCGTCGCTGACACCTTTAGGGATTTTCACTTTTAGTGTTTTTTTGACATCAGCCTGTCTGCCAGACTCATCAAAATGGGGAAGTTGGAAGCTGATGGTTTTCGATTCGTCTTTCAGAGTATCTTCTAAAAATATAGGCAATTCTATTTCTACATCCTGGCCCCGGCGGGAAAACATATCCTCGCTGCTGGTCGCGCCGCGAGCGCTACGGCCGCGCTGGGAAGACTGACGGCCGGCGCCGCCAAAAACAGATGAAAAGAAATCAGAGAAATCTGATTCGTTGAAATTTGAACCTGAGGAGGGGTTCCAGCCCGGAGGCGGAGTAAATGACTCGCCTTTGCGACCATATTTTCTCAGCTGTTCGTATTCGGACCGTTTTTCATCATCACTTAGCACTTCGTAGGCCTCGGAGACTTCTTTGAATTGCTTTTCAGCGTCACGTTCCTTGCTGACATCGGGGTGATATTTACGTGCAAGGCGTCGATAGGCGGTCTTAACGGCCTTTTTGTCGGCCTCGGGTGTGACTCCCAAGATGTCATAGTAGTCTTTGAATTCCATTGTTGCGGCAACCTAGGTGTGATTAAAAAACTATAACAGACTCCGACCCATTAAACCTGATGTAGATCTAGAAGTGCTGTAGTAAATTACATAGTTAATTAAATAGTTAATTAAATAGTTGATTAAACGATTGAGTGAGAAATTGGGACAGTAGTTTATTGAGTAATTGAGAGTTGCGGCTTAGTGCGTAGTAAATTGAATAGTTAATTGAGCATTAGTGAAGAGGTCGATTGATAAGCTCTGCTTTCATCAACTAAAAAGTCAGGGCCTGCCGGGGTATCAAAAGGGTCGGAAGGGATCTTGCTTCTACGATTATTACTTTTTCTCAAAAGTTGAGGCGCTGAGCGGCAGGCGCGGTACCCACGCCTCCAATTGAATGGCCGCGGGCAAACTAACCAACAAGCAGCACAGTAATTTTTTTGTGGAGGAAAGTTCAGTGCTTTTCTGATCAATTAAATTCATAGTGAGGAGTTACATTTCTGGAGACGTTTTAGAGCTACCTGCTTTTAGAAGTGGCGCCCCCTAGGGGCGCTCAGGTAATCACAAGACTTGCTGCTTTAAATCTCGACGGCAACTTTGTAGGTGGGATCTTCGATGATGTTTACATCAATGATTTTTTCCGCGTTCTTGAGCAGCTTCAAACAGTCAGGGCTTAAATGCCGTAGATGGAGTTCTTTACCGGCTTTGAAGTAGCGCTCGGTGATTTTGTTCAACGCTTCAATGCCCGACATATCATTCACTCTGCTTTCCTTGAAGTCGATGATCACTTTGTCTGGGTCGTTGGCAACATCAAACTTCTCAGTGAAGGCCTGAACCGAGCCAAAAAACAGCGGTCCATAAATTTCATAGTGTTTAGTGCCGTCTTCGTCGACATACTTCCTGGCGCGAATGCGCTTGGCATTCTCCCACGCAAATACCAGCGCAGAAATAATGACCCCTATCAGCACTGCTAAGGCTAAGTTATGCAGTAGCACAGTGACCGCCGCGACTACAAAGCCGACAAAATTATCCCGATTTGGCATCTTGCCGATTGCACGAATGCTGGCCCATTCAAAGGTGCCAATCGCGACCATAATCATCAGGCCTGTCAGCGCGGCGATAGGCATTTTCTCAATGTATGGAGCGCCAAACATAATGAACATCAACAGCATCACCGAGGCGACGATGCCAGAAAGTCGGGCCCTTGCTCCTGATGAAATATTGATAAGGCTTTGGCCGATCATGGCGCACCCGCCCATGCCTGAGAAAAAACCAGTGACTAGGTTGGCCAAGCCTTGGGCAACAGCTTCCTTGTTGCTCTTGCCTCGGGTGCCAGTAATTTCGTCGATCAGGTTCAGAGTCAGTAGACTTTCGATCAGGCCGACCCCTGCAACAATGAACGCATAAGGAAAAATGGTGGTTAAGGTTTCAAACGTCCAGGGAATATCGGGAATATGAAACGGCGGAAAACCACCCTGAATGGAACTGATATCCCCCACATTACGAGTATCAATATCAAGGCCAAGTACCACCGCAGAGACAACTAAAATAGCGGTTAAAGAAGCAGGCACGACTTTGGTAATTTTAGGCAGGCCCCAAATGATAGTCATTGTCAGCAGCACTAAACCCAGCATTACATTAAGCTGCGAGCCAACCATCCATTCAAGTTCGCCGTTAGCACCAGTGACTTTAAACGAGGCCAGCTGCGCTAGAAAAATGACAATAGCCAGCCCGTTAACGAACCCAAACATGACCGAGTGAGGCACTAATCGAATAAACTTACCTAGCTTTAAAAAGCCAGCGGCCATTTGAATAAGCCCGGCCAAAATCACTGTGGCAAAGATATATTCCACCCCATGACTCTGAGCTAAGCTGACTATAACCACAGCAACAGCGCCAGTCGCACCGGAAATCATGCCCGGCCGCCCACCAAATATCGACGTGATCAGGCCGATACTGAAAGCCGCATAGAGGCCAGTAAGCGGAGAAAGACCTGCGATCAAAGCAAAGGCTATCGCTTCCGGTACCAATGCCAGTGACACAGTTAAACCCGAAAGTACCTCAGTTAGGATATTGATTTTCTTGGTGCGTGCGAACAGATTTACAACGTAATTCATGTAGGTTTATTTCAAAATAAAAGGCTACAACACCAACCAATTCGGGGCATTGACGAAATAAGTACTTAATATCTTTGGGCAACCAGCTACGCTTTTTGCCAACAGGAGAGGGAAGTACAACGAAGGCGCGCACTTTACACCATGCAGCACCCAAGTAAAAGCATCAAAGGGGTCA
>CAYGSO010000006.1:120248-147186 GCA_964352445.1 uncultured Pseudohongiella sp.
CGAAGGCGCGCACTTTACACCATGCAGCACCCAAGTAAAAGCATCAAAGGGGTCATCAAAGGGGTCAGAGTAACTTGCTTTTAGTCATCGCCTCGGCTGTTTTAACCAGAAAAATATCGATACCGATCAAGCCTTAAAACGGTGCTTTTCTCGCTGCCTAGCTAGCAGTTTAGAGGTTGGTAGTCTGCTTGCCGAAGGGGGTGCCGTGGTGCTGACGTTTGCGCTTGGATCAAGTTACTCTGACCCCTTTGCTTGTGAAAGTCCCGAGTCAGAGATACCACGCGGCTGTGAGGTCTCTCAAACATCAGGGCAGGGATATAGCAGAAATTAATGCTCAGGTGTAAAAATTTAATTAGTGAGTCGCCTGATGAGGGGTAAGTAATGCTAGCGTTTTTTATAGCTTAAACGCGGTCAGCAGAAAACAAAGTGCAAACAGGGAGTTGGCAAACCATCATCGAAAAGCATTCACCGCCTAGCGCGTGCACTTGGCGGTGAATGATGAGGGAAATACCCCAAAGTACTAGAAGTAGTAGCGCAGGCCTATGCGGAACTGAGTTAGGCTGTCCTTAAAGGCGTTGTCTGCCAAGTAGATATCATCGCTTGAAACATCAAAGCCAATGGATGTCGAGATTGCCATATAAGGCCTCAAAAACCACTTGATACCGCCTTGCAAGCCAAACACCGTGCTGCTGCCGTCATTTGGCGTTAGGGTGGAGTCGAAATCCAAGTTGCTAAAGTTCACCTCAGCTAGACCTACCGATGCGCCAACAAATGGCACGATATTGGTTTTGCGGTTGAAGTTGTACTCAGTGAAACCGCTGAAGCTAAATCGTTCAACCCCTGACGTATCAGAGCCCAAAGCGCGGATACCAATTTCCCAGCCGTCTTTCACGAAATAGCCATAGGAGGCGTCGATGTCAAAGTCGATCTCCTCAAATTCAGGGATTTCGATCGTGCCAGACAGGGCAAGTTCTTTTGTCCCCTTGGTCAGCAAAGGCTCATCGCCGTTCTGTGCTAATAAGATAGGCGAGGTAAATGCAGTTAATACAGCAAGCATTGATAAAGCTTTGTTCATGGGTTTCTCCATAATGAATTGAAAGCGAGCGCACTATAGGCAGCCTCTTTACATTAGTAAAACGCATTATTATCATTGATAATACGAGTTTTGCTCATATGTGAGAGGTTCCAGTGGATACGGTTCTCGTTAAGACATTCTTGGAAGTCGTAGCCTGCAATAGCTTTGCGGCAGCCGCGGATAAGCTGTTTGTCTCGCAGTCAGCGGTTAGCCTGCGGATCAAGTCGCTGGAGAGTCAGTTAGGCAGGCCAGTCTTTATTCGCAGCAAGGCGGGTGTCACCATCACCCCAGCGGGGCGGCGCCTCATGCGCCATGCCACCAGCTTTCTGCAGGTATGGGAAGAAGCGCGACAGCAAGTCGCGGTGCCCGAAGAATTTGAAGATGTAATAGTCGTGGCGGCGGAATCTGGGCTGTGGGAACGCTTTCTAATTCGGTGGCTGCCATTAATAGGTGAGCGCCTACCCCAAATGGCCTTTAGAGCCGAAGAAGGCAAGTCGATCAATATAGTTGCGCAAATGATTTCCGGCATCACTGATATTGCGGTTCTCTATACCCCACAATTGCGTCCAGGACTCGAGATCAGTCATCTGTTTGATGAAGACCTTATCCTTGTATCCACGCATTCAAGCTGCACAACCCTGGACCGTGACTATGTGTTTGTCGATTGGGGTGAGGAGTTTGGCCGTTTTCACAGTGATGCATTCCCCAACAGTGATCATCCGCGGCTGACTTTCAAGCTAGGGCAGGTGACGCTGCACTATTTGCTTAACAACGGCGGCAGTGGGTTTATGCCCCGCCGTCTAGTGCAGCCTTTTCTTGATACCGGCAAGCTGATTGAAATTCAAACCGCCGCTTCATTTCAAATCCCAGTCCACCTGGTTTGGCGCACGGGAATCTCAGACGATGCGTTAAAAGTCGTGCGTGAGTCTATCAATGAAATCGTCGAGCAATCTATGTCTAATACCTTGCCTAAGCCTTTTTGGGTGGCCGACTGAAACCTCAGCGTTCGCCAAGAAGTGGCGTTGGATTGACTGCAATTGGGTTCCAGCTAGCCTTAGGAAGTCGGTCTTGTGCAAATAGCTAACAAATGTGGTGCGAGTAAAGGGCAAAAATTATTTATCAAACGTGCCAGAATGAAATATTGGCAGCAACAGTAGGTTTAATACCCAAGATGAACTAAAAGCAGGGTCAGACCCAATCGCAGCGCCGAGAATATTTTTATGTCAACTCGTCTTTATAGTGGCTAATTTTTTTGCGTACCAGTTTCAAACTAGACTTTATCTCATCTAGCTGCTGTTTAACTTTGCCTTCATGATTTTCTAACAACAGCAATCGCGCACTGGCAGTGTGAGGGCCTTTTCTGTAGAGACTCATGTACTGTTTAATGAGAGCAACGGGCATTCCGGTGGATCGAAGTGCAGAAATAAATCTCACGGCGAGTAAGTGATTTTCGGAATAGAGTCTTCTGCCTCCAGTATCTCTTGGCACCTCTAAAAGCAGTAATTCTTTCTCATAGTAGCGCAGGGTGTGCGCCGAGAGCCCTGACTCTTGTGCCATTTTTGCCACGGTGAAACTTTTCATAATAACTGCTCAAATCTAGTTCTTGACTTAGAGTGTACTCTAACACCCATAATGACCGTCAACAAAAATGAATAAATTGTCTAATACCGAGGGCGCTGCAATGAAACTGACAGTCAATGGAGTAGAGCAAGAGTTTGAAGTAGATCAGGACACACCGCTGCTATGGGTTTTAAGGGACACCTTAGGTATGACCGGCACGAAGTTTGGCTGCGGGATCGCTGCGTGCGGTGCCTGTTCGGTGTTAGTGGATGGAGAACTGCAGCGAAGTTGCACGCTGCCTATCGCCCAGGTGGTCGGCAAAGCCGTTAGCACCATCGAAGGGCTTTCCGCCGACAATAGCCATCCAGTGCAAGCAGCCTGGATAGCCGAAGATGTGCCCCAGTGCGGGTATTGTCAGTCGGGGCAGATCATGGCAGCGACGGCACTGTTGGCAAAAAACCCAAGCCCTAGCGATACAGAAATAGATCAGGCCATGACTAACATTTGCCGCTGTGGCAGTTATTCACGCATTCGCAAAGCCATCCACCGTGCAGCTAGCTGAGCCTTACTGGGAAAATAATTATGACTATTGAACTACACAGCAGACGACGTTTTCTTAAGGCCACCGCGGCAGCTGCCGGCGGCTTGGTTCTGGGGTTTAACTTTCAGGGTTGTTCGCCAAGCGCCCAGGGCAGTGCTGCTGGTGAGCAAAATCCAGTCACCGCCTGGCTGCACATCGACACCCAGGGGATAGTTACCATTAGAGGGCCCAGTTCTGAAATGGGGCAAGGTGTGCACACGGCGCTACCAATGATTGTGGCTGAAGAGCTAGATGTAGATTGGCAGTTAGTAAGGTCTGAGACTGCGCCAGTTACGTCTGAATTTATGAATCCGCTTACCGGTTCAAGAGGAACCGGAGGTAGTTCCGCCGTGCGTCGGTGGTGGCCTACATTGTCTCAAGCCGGAGCTACGGCAAGAGACATGCTCGAGCGGGCCGCCGCTGAACGCTGGTCAGTGCCCCAATCTGAACTCAGTATTTCCCAAGGGATTGTTTACCACAGGATAAGCAATCAACAAGCCAGTTTTGGATCTCTGGCAGAGGCTGCAGGCAGGCTCGCGCAAAATTTGAACGCGAAGATAAAAACCCCAGCGCAATATTCGCTCATTGGCAAAGCGGTTACGCGGCTTGACACCCCATCCAAAGTAAATGGCTCAGCCCAGTTTGGTATCGATGTACAGCTTCCCAACTTACACTACGCGTCAATCGCCGCTTGCCCAACATTTGTCGGCAAGCTGCAGTCTATGGATGAAGCCGCTGCGTTGGCTGTTAATGGGGTGC
Organism: uncultured Pseudohongiella sp.; assembly: GCA_964352445.1. Classification (GTDB taxonomy): domain Bacteria; phylum Pseudomonadota; class Gammaproteobacteria; order Pseudomonadales; family Pseudohongiellaceae; genus UBA9145. Next base: position 124,223 of record CAYGSO010000006.1, read on the forward strand.
AGCGGGTTGTCGCCTTGCCTGCATCAGCGCAAGAAGGCTCTGGTGTGCAGTCTATTGTTGCCATGCCAGATGCTGTGGCGGTGGTTGCAACGAGCTATTGGCAAGCTAAAAAAGGCCTAGACGCATTAAAGCCACTGTTTAGTGATGGCGGCGTAGCATCGGTAAACGACAAACGTATTCGTGATGATCTGGCGGCCGCGCTTGATCAATCTGGCGCTGTTATGCGCAGTGATGGCAATGCGGCGCAGGCGATAGATTCAGCGGCGCAGGTAATTCAGGCCGACTATCAAAACCCGTTTCTAGCGCATTTTTGTATGGAGCCCATGAACTGCACGGCTCATTACAGCAGTGGTCCGGGCGGCGATAGTTTACAAATCTGGGCTCCAACTCAAGGGGAGTCCCATGTGCTTGGGATTCTGCGCCAAGTGTTCGGTTTAACAGACAAGCAAATCACCTTAACTACTACCCTGCTTGGGGGCGGCTTCGGTCGCCGCTATGAGGCCGATTTTGTGCTGCAGGCCGCGCTTATCTCTAAGGCGGCTGGGGTTCCTGTGAAACTACTCTGGTCGCGAGAAGAAGATGTTCAACATGACTACTACAGACCAACAAGCGCTTCACGATTTAAAGTTGGGATTAGCGCTGAAGGCTTACCCATAAGCTGGGAGAATCACGTGGTTTGCACGTCGGTCGCAAAGCGAAATTTCGCGGCAGCACTGATCAATGGCAGCGACCCTTTTTCAGTTGAAGGTGCTGTGAATATTCCTTACGCCGTTGCTAACCAAATTGTCACTTTAACTGAGTATGACAGTCATATTCCCTCCGGTAGCTGGCGCTCGGTGGGCAGCAGTCACAACGGCTTTTATGTTGAGTCCATGATGGACGAGGTGGCTGTTGCCACAGGCAAAGACCCTTTTGTCCTGCGGCGGCAGTTGCTGCAGACCAAGCCGCGGTTTCTAGCGGTATTAGACCGCTTGGAAGCAGAATCTGATTGGGCTTCTGCTCCCGCCTCGGGGCGCTTCAGGGGCATGGCTATCCACGAATGCTTTGCCAGTATCGTCGGCGAGGTTGCTGAAATTTCTATTTCAGAAACCGGAACTATCACCGTGCACGAAATGACCTGCGTGGTGGACTGCGGCCAGGTTGTAAACCCAGGCATTATTGAATCGCAGATGGAAAGCTCAATGATCGATGGTTTGACCGCGGCCTTATGGGGAGGCGTCAAGATTGCAAACGGGCGGGTAGCCCAGTCCAATTTTCATGACTACCGTTTGATGAAGCTTGCCGAGGTGCCTAAGATGAGTGTTCACATCATGCAAAGCAATGCAGCCCCTGGCGGCATCGGCGAACCTGGGGTGCCGCCGAGTATGCCAGCGCTGGCAAACGCGGTGTTTGCAGCCACTGGGAAGCGAGTAAGAACACTGCCTATCGAAGTATAGGCGGCTGGTTTGCCGCACTGGCTCTTGGTTTTGCAGCTTTTTGAGAACCTACATTTTTTTTGAGCAAAAAGTGTTTTAAAGCAGAGGTGTTGTGATCCAGTGGTAACGCCATTTATAGTAACAGATATACCCAGTTCCAGCTTCGGGGCCTGTGAATTTGCACGGGCCCGCGCGCTCTTAGCGCCTCTGACACACCTGTAATCAATCGCAAGACACCAGCTGAGTGAACGCCTGCGAATAGCAAAACCGCTTCTGATAGTGTGTCACCTCATGCCGGAACCACTGGGCCGGTTGGCCAATTGTAATCACCTCATTACTATTTACACCATTTCGGTATACTAACAGGCAACCTGATTTCTCATTCAATTCTGTGGAGAATTATCTATGCCTAGGTTAACTATTCTTTGCGCGGTTTCGGTTATGTGCCTGCTCAGCGCTTGCGGCTCCGAAGAGACTACTCAAACGGCAACAGCTCCGGCCAATGCTGCGGCAGCTTCAATCACCTCAACTCCTATTAATCCTAAGCCTGAGTTAGGGTCCTTTGGAGTTGATCTTTCCCAACAAGACCCGAGCGTAAAGCCGGGAGACGATTTCTATCGGTTTATGCACGGACGATGGCTAGATGAATACGAGCTGCCGCCGTCTCGCAGTAGTCATGGGGCGCCCAATGAGGTGGTCGACAGATCAGACGCCCGCGTTCGGCAAATTATTGATGAGCTGGCCTCAACTGAGCCAGCGGCGGGCTCTATGGAGCAAAAAATTTCGGACTACTATCTGAGTTTTATGGATACAGCAAAACTAGACCAACTGGGTATTAGTCCGCTGCAACCAAAGCTAGAAACCCTGCAGGCAATACAATCAGGCGAAGACTTAGTTAGGGCATTCGGCCGTTCTGATATTGATGCTACGCTCAGTCCCCTTCAGTTTGGCGTTGCTATAGATCGAGGTAATCCTGATATTTATCAGCTAGGAGTTTCCTTGGGTGGGCTCGGCATGCCCGACAGAGACTATTATCTTCTGGACAGCAAGCAGTTCATTGCAGCCCGCGAAGAATACGCGGCGCATATAGCCCGTATGTTGGGTTTCGCAGACATCCCTGATGCAGAGGCTAAAGCCGCAGCAATTCTTGAATTGGAAACTCAAATAGCCACCCATCTGTGGCCGCGGGATCAGCGCCGCAATCGAGACTTAACCTACAATCCTATGAGCTATGCTGATTTCAAGGCCGAGTACATTGGTTTTGACTGGGATAATTACTTTGCAGCTGCTGGGGTTAACAACGTTTCAGGTATCGACAATCTCAATGTGTACTACCCTAGTGCCATGTCTCCTATTATAGAGCTGATCTCGAGCACTGACATCGACATCTGGAAAAGTTATCTTAGCTACCATCTCATTTCAAACAATGCAGACCTACTTTCAAGCACTATCGACGATGAAAACTTTCATTTTTATTCGACCGTGCTAAACGGGGTGCCGCAGCAGCGCGAGCGCTGGGAGCGGGGAGTATCCCGAGTAGGGTCCATCAATAGCTTCGGTGAAAGTATCGGTCAGATTTACGTCGCCCGCCATTTTCCCCCTGAAGCTAAGGCGGCGATGGACCAGCTAGTGGAAAACCTGCGCGCGGCACTTGGGCAGAGCATCGATGAGATTGAGTGGCTGGGTGAGGCCACCAAAGCGCAAGCAAGGCTCAAGTTAGAATCGTTTCGACCAAAAATTGCCTATCCTGACCAGTGGAAAGACCTATCGACTATTGCTATCACGCGGGATGACCTATTTGCCAATGCCAGCAATGTGCGAGAATTCAATTACCGAACCGAACTAGAACGAATAGGACAAAAGACTGACCGAGAGGAATGGCGCCTAACCCCACAGACCGTGAACGCCTATTACAATCCGCCGTTCAATGAAATCGTGTTTCCTGCCGCCATTTTACAGCCGCCATTTTTTGATCCTGCTGCAGATCCGGCAGTAAACTACGGCGCGATTGGCTCAATCATTGGTCATGAAATGGGCCACGGCTTTGATGATCAAGGTTCGAAGTCCGATTATCGCGGTATTCAGCGGAACTGGTGGAGCGATGTAGACCGCGCCAATTTTGAAACGCTTACCGAGGCGATTGTGCAGCAGTACAATCAATATGAACCCATTCCCGGTTACAACATTGACGGCAATTTCACCTTAGGAGAAAACATCGGCGACATTGGTGGGCTTTCTATTGCCTATCGGGCCTACAAAATTTCACTCAACGGGCAAGAGGCCCCAATTATAGACGGCCTTACCGGCGATCAGCGTTTCTTCTTAGCCTTCGCTCAGCTTTACCGCGGAAAAATCCGCGATGACGCGCTGATCGCAAGGCTTAAGGCCGACCCTCATTCACCCAATGAATTCCGCACCAACGCGGTGGTGCGAAATTTCGCGGAATGGCATGAGGCCTTTGATGTTCAGCCAAGCGATGCGCTCTACTTGCCGCCCGAGGAAAGAGTACGAATTTGGTAAGATTAATCTGTTGAGGATCAAAGGGGTCAGAGTAACTTGCTCCCGCCTTATAGGTTTTCTTGGCCCTTGCCTATTTATCTGTCTGAAGACTTCTTAACTTTTGCGCGAGGTCTAACTCAGAGATGGGGCCCACCGATCTAAACAGTTCATGACCGAAATGGTTCAGGACAATGAGAGTAGGCATTGCAACTATTTCGTAGTTCGACGCGCTTGTTGGGAACTGGTCTGTATCTACCTTGATCATCAAGTAGCCTTCAAGCGCGGACTGCACGAGGTTAGAGTTTAAAGTTTGTTCTTCCAATACTTTGCAAGCAATACACCATGACGCGAAGAAATCGACAAAGACCAATTGCGACTTTGCTTGCGCCGCTAGCAGTGCATCAACAATCGGTTGGGGGGTGACAGGGCTCAGTGTTACTTCTTTACTAGAACTGCTTCCTGCAGACAAACGCGGGACGTAGCCTAAGTCTGAAATCGCCTCATACATGTCTTCTAAGGAAGTAAGTGTTGCATCGTATTCAACAGTAAACGCATCTCGCTCGAGAAACATTTGCACTCGTTCTTTTGATTTAATTCCTGGCAACTCTGACAGAGCTGCTACCACGCTTTCGGGTCAGCTTAGTCAGGTGACTCCGCCGCTGCTTTTCATCATGCCTTCCACAAACAGGGTGACTGTCGATAATTCAGATGCAACCTCGGCCGCTTTCACTGATAGAGACAAAATCATGGCTATGGCCAGTACCGAAGCGAGGCCGACAAACTTGGCTAAGGTTTTTTTCATTGCTGGGCTCAATAATTGGTTGGTTTTATTATTTGCTAAGCTAATCAAAGGCTCTGGGGTTTAGAGTTAAACGAGGCTTGTTCCCATTAGGAGAATTGAGCCCCTTGCTCCCCTTCTAGAGAGTAACACAGGGTTCCTAGACGAAGCGAATGACCTAAAAACCCAATCACACTGAGTTATTTACAAACCTCAGCCCTGCCGATAGTCTTGTTGATCTAAAGTCCTTAACAGCGGTGACAAAAATGATCCTAAGCCGACGCGCCCTAATCCAAGCCTGCACAGCGCTCGCAGTCGCTACAACTGGGATTGCGAATGCGGCCGGGGCGGCGGAGAACCCAAGCACTGTCAAACCTAAACGCTTACGCCGGGGCATGACCGTTGGTCTTGTAACCCCGGCCAGCAATGTACCGGAAGACCAAGACCTCCAGTCGGCTATGGATCTAGTGAGATCCCTTGGCTTTGTCGCAAAACCTGCGCCTAATCTTTTTAGCCGAGCCCAATATTTAGCGGGCACTGACGAAGAACGCGCAGACGATCTCAATGGTATGTTCGCTGACGCCGAGGTTGATGCCATTTTTTGTGTCAGAGGTGGCTATGGTTCAGGCAGGCTATTGCGCTATCTGGACTACTCGGTGATTGCCGCAAATCCAAAAATTTTGATGGGGTATAGCGATATTACTGCGCTTTTAAATGCCATCTATCTGCGTACCGGGCTAGTTACTTTCCATGGGCCTATCGCAGGTGGAAATTTTTCAGATTACACCTTTAATCAATACCGCAAGGTGTTGCTCGAGCCGAGCACAAGCGTGCGTATAGGCGAGCCGCCTCAATTCGAAACTCGGCCTGGTGTTATTGATTGGGAAAACCGCCTGACGCCAATCGTTGCTGGCGTGGCAGAAGGGCATTTAATTGGTGGTAATTTGTCCTTGATGGTGACTCTGCTTGGCACCGAATTTGAGCCTCGGTTTGAGGGGGCAATCTTGTTTCTCGAAGACGTGTCGGAACCCCCTTACAGCGTTGATCGCATGTTGACTCATCTGTGGATGGCTGGGAAATTAGAGCAACTTGCCGGAGTCGCCTTGGGGAAGTTTACTGACGATGGTTACGACAGCAATACCTTCAGTATGGAACAAGTGCTGAGAGACCGGTTTGAACCTTTGGGGATTCCGACGCTGCGTGGTGTGATGATTGGCCATATCGAGGACAAAACCGTTGTCCCGGTGGGTGCTCGAGCCAGGCTCGACGTCGCTGCTGGCTCTTTGACCCTGTTAGAAATGGCAGTTAGCTGATTCTGTTGAGTTGTCTGTATAAAGCATGTTGCGTGCACTTGAAAATATTGGGCTGATGGCTTCTCTAACGAGGGCGAACAGTCCGCCAAGTGTTCAAAACCTTTGTTGTCAGATTTCAGTGCTGCTAGGTTTTTTGAAACATTGATGACAATCGGGCTATGGGCCCATCTCCATCTCGTTCACTTTAGTCTTTAGGGAATCAAAAAACCCTCTTCCCCGGCTCCTACCCGCTGCCGAATCAATGCCAAAACTAGGTGGCTGAATCGTAATTTGTGAACTATCCTAGAAATTCGAAGCGTATAAAAACAACTATATATCGGTGCTTTAGGGGTAGGCTTGAAGAACGTAGAAACCCACAGAACTCCCCAAAAGGGATTGCCTGATAGCCCTTACGATGTCGAAACCGAGCGTCGTAATGCCACGCTTCGGGCAACATTTGAAAGCTCGGCAGATGCGCTGGCTACTATCAACGCCCAAGGCGAAATTCAGGACATCAATCCTGCGTTGACGAAGATATTCGGCTATAGGCGCGAAGAAATGTTGGGTAACAACATTTCTGTACTGATGCCTGAGACGCTCGCTGCCCAGCATAAGAATGCTATACGCAATTATCTCGAAACCGGCGTCTCTAAAATCATCGGAATAGGTCGTGAGGTCAGCGCTAGGCACAAAACGGGGCGCATTATCGACGTGCATCTATCCATCTCACAGTTTGAGCTTGATGGCGAAATATTCTTCCATGGTTCGATGCGTGATATCACAGCACAAAAGGCTGCAATTAAAGTGCGTAACGCTTTTTTGGAAGTGCTCCAGCACAGTCAAAGAATGGAGCAAACGGGTTCTCTGGCGCGGGGCATTGCTCACGACTTTAATAATATATTGACGCCTATACTAGGACACGCGTCCCTGGCGCTTCAAGAGCCAGAGCTAAATTCGCAATTAGCAACTGGGCTTGAAATCATAAAACGAAATGCGCTACGGGCTAAATCGCTAATTCAACAGATACTCGAGTTCAGTACTCAAGAACGCAGCACAAGCGAAGTGCTAAACCCGGAAACTGTGGTGCACGAGGCAGAGGTATTGGTTCGAAGTTCGATTCCAACCACTATTCAATTTAAGTCAGACATTGCCGAGACAAAATCGACCATAAGTGGAAGTTGCTCGCAGATACATCAGGCCATAATTAATTTGGTTAACAATTCAATTGAGGCATGCGCGGGTAAAGAGGGCCATATTTGTTTAGCACTGTTAGAGGTAAGTAGGGCGCGCCCAACCGAAGCAGCTAGCGAAATTTGCGATTGGGCCTGTGTTTCTATAATTGACTCAGGCGTGGGCATTGCTAAGGAATATGCGGACAGAGTGTTTGACCCGTTTTTCACTACCAAACGCCAAGGCGAAGGTCCTGGTTTAGGTCTCTCTGTCGTGTTTGGAATTATGAAAAGCCATCAAGGGTTTGTTGAATTAGGCAAGACTGCCGAAGGTAACACCCGTGCCGATCTGTATTTTCCGATACACCAAAAACAAGGCTACGTTTCAATTGCGGTGAACCCGAATTTGATTCAAAAATCAGCACGTATTCTTGTGGTGGCTGATGATGAAACCAATATAAAGCCTCTTGCAGAGATGGTCGCTCAGATTGGGTTTGATGTAGCACTGCAATCACCGGCAAATGAAATACTGAAATTGTTTACTAATCAAACCCGTCAATATGATCTTTTAATTGTTGACGCAAGGATAGACAGCATATCGCTGGACAAGCTATGTGCCTGTGCAGATATCAGTTTTCCCAACATTGCTATTGTATTTGCTGGGCCAAAGCAGCAGGTCGCCGAACTGGCAAACTCGCTTATGGGCGCGGCATTGGCGACAGACATGGCTTTAGAGCCGGAGGATGTTTTGGACACTTTATGTGAAGCATTGTCTTTTTCACCATCGAGTTATTCGGAGTAGTAATGGCCTTCAAGATCCTAGTTGTCGACGACGAAAATGATGTGCGATACGTTATCGGCGAGATTCTCAAGCGGGCTGGATATAAAGTATTGGAGGCCAGCGATGGCGCGGAATGCATCAAGCAACTCCAAGCTAACAGCGACATTGATGCTGTCGTGCTAGATATTATCATGCCCCAACAAGACGGCATCGAAACCCTTGGCACCATAAAAAAACAGTTTCCAAATGTAAAGTTGCTGATGGTTTCTGGCGGTGGAAAACTGAATTCTGGTCAGTATCTGTCTATGGCTTTAGTGCTAGGCGCAGACGGAACACTGGCTAAGCCCTTTAGCTCCAAAGATTTACTGGCGGAGCTGGACAAGCTGCTGCTTTAGAGTCCAACTAAGGTTGACTGAGGCTGCGGATAACCTAAATGTTATAGCTGGCCCAAAGAATTGCAGCCAGCCAAATAAGGCCCTTGCAAAAGAAAAACGCAAAGCCAGCGAGTCCTATCTCGCGCCACTTTAGGGATCTAGTCTGATTCTTTTCAGTTAGCCTATCTGTATTTTTTAGTATCACTAATTTGATCTCCTATTGGTCAGTCAACAACCTTAGTTCACTTCAATGCGTCTGCAGCGTTTATAGATCTAAGTGTAGGAGATAGTTTGCCCGCAGGTTGCTACTTATTAAAACCTATGGGAAAAAGAAAAATCTGTCCTAAACTTCATTGTAGGCCTGTCTTCAATGATGCGATGGCAATGGGCTTTTGAATGCTGGGAAGTTTAAATAGATCGAGAAGCCAGTGATGCAGTTAGATCAGATGACAATTCTCCATGAGTGTCCCCTATTGAGAGCGGGCCTGCACCGCGTAGTGGGTGACTACTTTAGCTGCAGTGTTGTCACTCACGGTACCGCCGCCCAGACCCTGCAAGATATCAGAAGTAGGCAATCGGACTTGCTAATCTGTAGCTTTATGGCTCCCAAACTCGGTGCTTTGGAGCTTATCAAACGAGTAAAAATCTACTCGCCGCGGACTAAAATCCTGGTTTGCGCATCCCAAGGCTCTCTGTTAGCGGTGGAGAAGAGCATCCAAAATGGTGCCGATGGCTACGTTACATCGTCAATCGGTGTTGAAGAGCTAAACCGAGGCATTGAAAAGATTATGGCGGGGCACTTTTTTACTGAAGCCTCGGTGACTAATGAGCTAGCAATAAATAAAGTTCAAGGCAGTCAGCACGCACTTAATGCGCTATCTTCTCGAGAGTTTGATATTTTTATAAAGATCGCTCGCGATAAGCCAGTGCGAGCGGTGGCGGAAGAACTGTTCCTTGCCGAAAAGACTATCGCAAACTATGTCAGTATCATTAAGAAAAAGCTAAAAGTGAAGACTAATGCTGGAATGCTAGAAATAGCTCTACGTGAGGGTTATATCGACCTCGCCGAAAGAGAAGCTACTTCTGTCTAATATTGTTTCGTTCGCTCTCAAGCGCCGACTTCAAGAACTATAGGCCGAGTGCCGTATCCAAGCCTAGCTCGGTAGATTTGGCGAACAAGGCTATTGACGGGTTATCCCAAACAATTTTGCTATCGGATACTTTCGCTTTTATCACAAGCGCCGTTAGCAGCTGCAGAATAGAAACATCGATCACTTCATTTTCAACGCAACTAATTGTAATTTTCTCGGGCATTCCAGCACTTATCAGATTTTCTATTTCAAGATGAAAATCGGTGGCATTGCTAAGTGTCATCGACTGTCCTAGATTCAAGGCTTTTGGATTGGTGTTAGTTGTCATTGAAGTCGTCCTTGTTAAAACCCGAGTTTTGACAGCACCGAATCAGCTTCGAGCTGACTTAGTTGAGGCTGCTGGGGCTTAGCTAAGTTTGCTTGCGAAGTGGGTTCTTGCGTCTTTTCATTTGGGGCAAAGCCAGTACTTTGGCTAACTGTAAGTGATGCCGTCAAATCTGTTAACGTATTCTCAACCTCTAATATTGCAGCCTGAGCTCTAGTTACAGCCTGACTGGTAAGGTCTTGAAACGACTGCAGTTCGAATATTCTTTGCTGCAGGATAACCAAATTCGCGACATCGTTTTTTTGCTCTACCAGCAGATTCTGCGTATGGGCGTGTTTATGAATCTGCCCTGTGTTTGGCTCGGAGACAGGCTCAGCAATCTCTGCTATTCGCGCCTCCATACGCTTTAAAGTAGGCGACGCTGCTTCGACACACTTCATTACGTCAGATGCGGCCTCGAAAGTGAGTGATCTCACATATTCAATTAAGTTTGATTCTGGCAGTGAGTATAGGTTCTTTGGGAGAGTTTGCATCTCCGACCCACGAAGCTCGGCTAGTTGGCAAGACGCAGATTGTAATACTTTAACTAAATGTTCAATCGTAAGGTTAAACTTGGCTGCCTGCGAGTTTGGCAAAGACGATATTAGGTCGCTAAGGGCAATCGGAGATGCCGGCGATTTTTCATCTGGCTTATTTTGACCTAGTTCGTTCATACCTTAAACTCTATCCACAGCTATTCAATGGGAGGTTTCGACTAAAGTTTAGCGAATACGCTATTGATCTTTTTCTCCAGCGTGTCGCGATTAAACGGCTTAATTACATAGTCGTTGACCCCAGACTGTGCAGCCTCAATTATCTGTTCCTTTTTCGCCTCAGCGGTCACCATTAGAACCGGTATACTTTTAAGCTTTGCATCAGCGCGAATCGCTTTAAGTAGGTCTATGCCCTGCATTTTTGGCATATTCCAATCAGACATAACAAACTCGAAATCACCTTGTTGCAGCTTCGGAAGCGCAGTGGCTCCGTCATCTGCCATAGTTACATTAGTAAAACCTAGTTCATTAAGCGCGTGTTTTATAATACGCCGCATACTCTCATGGTCGTCGACAATGAGGATCTTCATGTCTTTCTTTATTTCCATAGCCTTGCACCCTATTGCCCGTGTGAAATTTCCTTACATAGGTATAGCACAGTTGCAAGATTCCAAAATTTGAATGGGTCATAAATAACAATCGTTAGTGTATTTGGGCATGGTTTGGGAAATCTTCCCGAACTCATTTTGGGAAGAGGGATGAATTTGCTTCTATACCTAAGAGACGCAAAAAGAAGACGTGAAATGTATCACCAACTCTTTGATGGATGTGACGACTAATGATGGATGACGACAGTTTTGCAGAAATAAAGCAAATCTTCATTGAAGAAGCCGACGAAGGCTTGGACATAATGGAGACGGGATTGCTTGAGCTCGCCGAGGGCGCAAGCGAGACCGAGCTTATCAACGACATTTTTCGTGCAGCGCACTCAATAAAAGGGGGAAGCGCGACATTTGGCTTTTCTAATGTTTCCGAGTTTACCCATTTACTAGAAACCCTACTCGATGAAATGCGAGACGGTACTCGGGCTGTATCCGAGGCTGAGGTGCAAGTGTTGTTAGAGTCTGTTGACTGCCTGCGGGAAATGATTGAGGCGGTTAAAGAAGACCGTGACGCCGAAAGTGAGCGCTCAGAACTCGTTGCGAAAAAACTACAGGGGATTCTGGATGGCGATTCAACTCCTTCCCCGAGCACCAAAGAAGCCCAACTCGGTGGGGTCGAACCAAGTGAGCCTAGCCCCATTGCCAATGCCTATTGGAAGATACGCTTTACTCCGAATCGAGAGATACTCTCCCAGGGTAACGATCCAGCGCGACTATTCCGCGAATTAGGCGAGCTAGGTCAGCTCAGTGTTTGCGCACTGATAGATTCTTTACCCACTCTGCAGGATATGGATCCTGAGCACTGCTATATCGCCTGGGATCTTAAACTTGTCGCTGATTGCAAAAAACAGCAGATCGAAGAGGTCTTTGATTGGGTAGTCGCGGAGTCTATCCTGGACATTGAACACTGCTGCGAAGCTCAGCAACATGCACGTACTAACGAACTTCACAATGACGTAGTTCAGAGCGATCTAAACGAGACCGCTAAAAATTTGGAAACAAGCAAAGAGATAGTCGCTAAGCCAGACGAAGATACACCGACCCGCAAGAAGCCCGACTCTTCACGTCCTCCGAAAAAAGCAGACAAGGGTTCCATTAGAGTAGGCATTGATAAGATCGATAGTCTATTGAATCTCGTGGGCGAGTTAGTCATTACCCAATCTATGCTCAATCGACACAGCTCGAAAAACGAGCCGGTCGATGCAGAAAAACAGGCGGAAGATCTTCGTGATGGGTTAGCGCAACTAGAGTCTAATGCGAGGGAGCTACAGGACGTAGCCATGAAAATGCGCATGCTGCCAATTAAGACCACATTCGCCAGATTTCCCCGCCTAGTCCATGACCTAACCCTTCAACTGGGGAAGAAAGTTAACCTACACATCATCGGCGAAAACACCGAGCTGGATAAAACAGTTCTGGAAAAAATCGGCGACCCGCTTTTGCACTTGGTGCGCAACGGCCTTGACCATGGGCTAGAAACTCCTGAACGAAGAAAAGCCGCCGGCAAATCCCCAACTGGCACCTTAACACTTTCGGCTCGGCATGAGGCGGGGAACATCATAATTGAAGTTGTGGATGACGGCGCTGGTATAAATCCAGAAGTAATAATGGCTAAGGCGATAGAGCGTGGGCTTGTCAAGCAAGATGAAACCCTTGCTCCAGAGGAAATACCCTATTTGATTTTTCACCCAGGGTTTTCCACTGCGCAAACGTTAAGTGATGTTTCTGGCCGTGGCGTGGGTATGGATGTAGTGAAGCGCAACATACAAGAACTAGGTGGCCGGGTTGAAGTAAAAAGTGAATTCGGCAAGGGCAGTAAATTTACAATCCGGCTTCCCCTTACCTTAGCTATCATTGATGGTCAGTTAGTCCGCGTAAAAGAAAGCACCTATGTTATTCCTCTGCTATCAATTGTAGAAACCGTAGTAGTTGATAAAGCGCGCTTGAATGTTATGGCTGCTCAGTCCAAGGTTTACCGGTTAAGGGATGAGTACATCCCCGTGATCAGTATGGCCTCAGCCATGCAGCTGGCGTCAAATTATGCAGAAGCCGATGAAGACATCGAAGGCAAGCTCTTGGTCGTGGTTGAATTGGCAAACAAATTAGTGGGCCTAGTTGTCGATGACTTAATGGATCAGCAGCAGGTTGTGCTTAAGAGCCTGGAAGCCAATTACCAGCAGATCAACGGCTTGACAGGAGCTACCGTATTAGGCGACGGGGCGGTTGCGCTAATAATTGATATACCTGGGCTTATAGACTCATTTTTTGGTAGCAGCAACGCGGTTGCTGGTGAACAGGCGGCAGCCTAAAAAAGGATTAAACCATGGAACATGCGAACTCATTAGACTTTGAGGGCGAGAAAAAACTCAATACCTCTCAATATCTTACGTTCATTTTAGACGCTGAAGAATACGGTATAGACATACTCAAGGTTCAAGGAATTCAGGGTTTCGGCAAAGTAACGCCATTGCCTCATACTCCAGAATTTGTATTGGGGGTGGTCAACTTGCGCGGGGCTATTGTTCCTGTCATCGATCTGAGGCGGCGTTTTGGAATGAAAGATATTGATGTCACACCAACCACAGTAGTTATTGTCGTGAAAGTACAATCTGGCGCTAAAGAGCGTACCGTGGGGCTAGTGGTCGATGCTGTATCTGAAGTGCATGATGTGCAACAGGAAGAGCGTAGGCCGCCGCCGGATTTTGGCTCAAACGTGAGCGGCGATTTCATCGAAGGCTTAGCAACAATTGATCAGCGTATGTTGATATTGCTGAACATCGATAAACTGATTAACAAAGGAATTATGGCCTCAGTTGACGGGGCAGAGCAGGACGTTGCCGTATAGGTAGCAGCCTTTACCCATGGCTTAAGTGATACGCAACTCGAATTGCGAAGAGGTCCGCAATGGACAAACAAGTTATTAAAACCAGTTTTAGATTTTTAGAACCTGAGCTTGACGCATTGGCTCACACATTCTACCAAGAGCTGTTTCAGGCTTACCCAACCGTCGTTGGACTTTTTGCTCAAACTGACACCCGAAAACAGGCAGAGAAGTTAGCACGGGCACTGCGGCTATTGGTAGGAAGTATCGACGACCCTAACGGCCTCTCTCGCATACTTAAACAGCTGGGCCAAAAACATCAGGGTTATGGAGCAGAAGAAGTACACTATGACGCTGTAAAAGCCATTCTAATTAAAGTGATGAAAAAATTCGCAGGCGAGGCGTGGAACGATGCAATAGCAAAAAATTGGGATGAGCTTTTAGATTTTACAAAAACTGAAATGTTAGCCGGCTATAAAAGTAGCTATAGAATAATTGGACCAAAGGGGATTGAAAGAATGACTATGCAAAAGGGTAGTAATTCAGAGCTGTGGGCACTGTTAGGGGGTGTATCCGTAACAGCAGCGCTTGCATTGTGTGGAATAACGAACATTGTGTTTGACGGTATGTCGTGGGGAGCACCTGCTATACCCATACTGGTGTTAGGCTTTGCCGGAGTCGCAATTTTAAGCCGGCTTTTGGCCCTTCGGGTTGCCGACCTCAATGCGCGAACAGAAAGTAATTCGGAGCTGGTACGAGCTCAAACCAGTGACTTGAAAAAGCAAGTCGTTGAGCTTGAGAGCGTCCGTACTGCGATAGCAACAGCTCAGGCCTACATTGAATTCGATCTGGAAGGAAAAATTATTACCGCCAACGAAATTTTCTGCCAAATACTTGGCTGCGAATCAAGTGAGGTTGTTGGTAAACATCACGCCATGTTCGTGGATTCACAATATGCAAAAAGCCAAGAATACAAGGAATTTTGGCGCAGCCTAAGTCGTGGTGAAACTTCCCATGGCGAATATAAAAGGCTCAATAAATCCGGTCATGAAATCTGGATTGAGGCAAATTATGCAGTAATTACTGATGAAAACAACTCGCCTGTCAAGATTGTGAAATTCGCTCGGAATATAACCGAGCAAAAGAATACAGCTATAGTGTCGAAAGGTCAGCTAGAGGCCATCTCGCAAACTCAAGCAATCGCTGAATTCGATATGCAGGGGAATGTGATTACTGCTAACGATAACTTTTGTAAAACTCTTGGCTATTCGATGAAAGAAATTCAGGGGATGAACCACCAGTCTTTTTGCGACGAGCGTTATGCGAGGAGTGATAAATATAAGGCATTCTGGGGGGATCTAATAAATGGTGAAGCGCGCTCAGGAGAGTATAAGCGTCTTCAAAAAGACGGCAGTGATATCTGGCTTTCGGCTTCCTATAACCCAATTCTCGACAGCAACGGCAATGCCTTCAAAGTGATTAAATTTGCGGTTGATGTGACAGAACAAAGAATTGCTGCGCGTCTGCAAACGGCCCTAAATGTTTGTCGAGCCAGTGTGATGGTAGCTAACAACAACATGACCATTATCTATGCTAATCAGTCTGTAGTAGAAATGTTCTCAAACAGAGAGGCACAGTTGAAAACCGCTATCCCTAATCTTTCGGCGGAGGAACTGGTTGGTACATGCGTGGATGAATTCCATTCAACCCCTAAAGTACAGCGGGACTTCATTGCGGACCTCAAGGAGCCGTTCAAAACAGTTTTGCCAATCGCTGGGTTGACATTTGAGCTAGTTGCAACGCCTATGTTCGAAACGGATGGAACTCGAGTAGGTACAGTTCTTGAATGGAATGACGTTACTGATGAATTAGCGCGCGACGAAAAAGAGGACGCTTTAGCTTCGGAGAATGCACGGATTCGCAAAGCACTGGATTCGGCCACGTCTTCGATTATGTTGGCCGATGAAAACGATAGTATCGCCTACATTAATACGTCTGCTATAAAGATGTTCGAAAAATCAGAGACGCAGCTACGTCAAACGATTCCTGGCTTTTCATCTGAATCTTTGATCGGAAAGCACATGGACACTTTTCATAGAAATCCCGGGCTGCAACAGGGAGTCGTTCGCAAGATCACTGAGACTCATATCGCTCAGTTTAAGATCTCAGGGTTAAGCTATCAAATCGTCGCAACTCCAATGATATCACCCAAGGGTAAAAGGCTTGGCACCGTATTGGAATGGAAAGATCGTACTGAGGAGCTTGCTGTTGAAGAAGAAGTGCAAAATGTTCTTCAGCGCGTAGCTTCAGGAGATTTGACTAAGGTAGTCGAAGGCGAGTACGAAGGTTTCTTTGGCAACCTGAAAACTTACATCAATGCCACTGTAGAAAAACTAGTGGATATTGTGCAGCAAATTAAGGAGGCGTCAGAAGCTGTAGCCACTGGCTCAGAAGAGATATGCCAAGGCAATGCCAATCTGAGCCAACGTACGGAGGAGCAAGCGTCTAGTCTTGAAGAAACGTCGTCGAGCATGGAAGAGATGACATCGACAGTGCAACAAAATGCGGAGAATGCCAGAGAGGCAGACAAACTAGCACAGGGCGCTAAGGAGACAGCGGAGCATGGCGGTGAAGTAGTCGGCCGGGCAGTTACTGCGATGTCAGAGATAAATGGTGCAAGTAAACGGATCGCCGACATTATCAGCGTAATTGATGAGATTGCCTTTCAAACTAACCTGTTA
Source organism: uncultured Pseudohongiella sp. (assembly GCA_964352445.1). Taxonomy (GTDB): domain Bacteria; phylum Pseudomonadota; class Gammaproteobacteria; order Pseudomonadales; family Pseudohongiellaceae; genus UBA9145. The sequence continues at coordinate 140,704 of CAYGSO010000006.1, forward strand.
GCGCTAAATGCCTCAGTTGAGGCAGCCCGAGCGGGAGAGCAAGGCCGTGGTTTCGCTGTAGTTGCCAGTGAAGTACGAAACCTAGCTGGTCGGAGCGCAACGGCGGCAAAAGAGATCAAAGATCTTATCGAAGACAGCGTTGCTAAAGTTGAGCAGGGCTCTAAGCTCGTCGACGAGTCGGGCATTACGCTTTCACAAATTATCACCGCAGTGCAGAAAGTCACGAGTATTGTCGGAGAGATTAGCGGAGCGAGTGTAGAACAGGCTGCAGGCATTGAAGAGGTCAATAGGGCCATCACGCTGATGGATGAAATGACCCAACAGAATGCCGCTCTAGTGGAGCAAGCGGCGGCTGCCAGTGAGGCGATGGGAGATCAGGCTAGCGAGCTGAAAGGTCAGATGAGCTTCTTTAAGCTCAATAATAAGCAAATAGCGTCAAATTCAAATTATGGCGCTCGGTCAACTGAAAAAGTAGTTGAAATGAAACGGCCTTTAGCAAGCGTTAGTGCGGGAAATTCTCAGCCACGAAGGCCAGCGGTCAGTCGCTCGGCATCATCTAATAGCGCAAGCGAATGGGAGGAATTTTAGAAAAACGATACCTATGCATTGATTCGAGTAATCTCGTTGAGTAAGACTTTTGAGAAGATGAGACCCTCGCGGAAACGCGTGGAGATAAAAATGGCAAATGGATTTTGAGAAATATGCAGCAATCACAGAAAGCGGATTTTGAAGCAAATTATTATCCGAAGTTCATTGATTTAGTGGCTCAACATACTGGTATCAAGCTTTCTGAAAGCAAAGTGGATATGGTGTATCGCCGATTTACCCCCCGCCTGAAAAAGCTGGGGTTGGATAATTTCGGTGACTACTATGCCATTCTACAAAAAGGCGAGGAAGCTGAGATACGTGAATTCTCGAATCTAATAACCACAAATCTGACGTCGTTCTTTCGTGAGAAGCACCATTTTGAATTCTTGAAAAATGAGGCCTTTCCTGCAATTAAGCAGCGCAATGGGAAAGGTAGACGGCTACGAATTTGGTCTGCCGGATGCTCTACTGGTGAGGAGCCATACAGTATTGCCATGACGTTAAAAGAGTCTATCGCAGATATTGATGCATGGGATGCAAAAATTCTAGCAACGGATTTAGACACTACTTGTTTAGACCGAGGTATAACCGGTATCTATAAAGAGAAAGACCTAGAGGGCGTTAGCGAGTCACGTCGCAAAGCGTGGTTTAGCAGCGAAAACTCTGGTGAGTCTGTTATGGCTCACGTTAAGCAGGAGCTAAAGAGTTTAATTGCCTTTAAACATCTAAATCTGATGCGCCAGTTTCCGTTCTCCGGCAAGTTCGACGTGATTTTTTGCCGCAACGTAATGATCTACTTTGATAAGCCTACGCAGACAGAACTTATTGCAAAGTATGCTCAGATTCAGGAGCCTGGCGATCTACTGATCATTGGTCATTCTGAAAATATTTGCAGCATCACAGCTAATTACGCGCTGATAGGCAATACAATTTACCGAAGAATATAACAGGCAGAGCTTAAACATGAATAAAACTCGGGTGTTAGTGGTCGATGATTCTGCGGTGATCCGCAAACTCGTATCGGATATCTTAAATGCAGATGAGGAGCTGGAGGTCGTTGGAACTGCGGCTGATGCTTTTATTGCGCGTGAAAAGATAAAATTGTTGAATCCTGATGTTTTAACTTTAGATATTGAAATGCCGAAAATGGACGGGATTACTTTTCTGAAAAACTTAATGCGCCTGCGGCCGATGCCGGTGGTTATGTTGTCCACCCTTACCTCAAAAGGCGCGAATCATACTCTAGAAGCGCTGAATATTGGCGCAATTGATTTTGTCTGCAAGCCGACAGGTACGGGCCAGGGTTTGGAAGACTGCGGTTTGGAGCTGACTGAAAAAGTGAAGAATGCCGCTCAGGCCAATGTCAAAAATAGAAAGGTTATGGCCAGCGTAAGTTTGAGTAATGGCGCCACATTGGAGAGTCGCTACCCAGTAGAGGCGATGTCTGATGATATTCGATTGATTGCACTGGGTGCTTCAACTGGCGGCACTGAAGCCATAAGAGAGGTGTTGTTTAGGATGCCTGCTTACTCACCTGCAATGGTTATTACACAGCATATACCAAAAGAATTTAGCCTGCCTTTTGCCAACCGAATGAATTCGATTTCAGCAATGGACGTGAAACAAGCCGAGGATGGTGACTTAATCAAACCCGGCTGTGTGTACATTGCTCCGGGAGATCAACACCTTTTAGTTGAGCGGATCGGTCCTAGTAAACTTCGGTGCCGGCTAAACCAAGAAGGGCTGGTTAATCGGCACCGGCCAGCGGTAGATGTGATGTTTGACTCCGTTGTTCAAGAGTTGTCAAACCAAAGTATTGGTGTGTTGCTGACTGGCATGGGTAAAGACGGAGCCCAAGGCTTAAAGCGCTTGAGGATGGCTGGCAGCTCAACCATTGCTCAGGATGAGCTGAGTAGTGTTGTCTGGGGCATGCCCGGTGAAGCGGTAAAAATAGGGGGAGCCGACTTTGTGGCGCCTCTGGACCAAATTGCGGAGAACATTCTCAGACTTGTCTGTGCAAAAAGCCAACATCGAACAGTCGCAGCTAGCTAGCTGTGCATACACTATAGGAAATGAATAGATGACCCACATTTTAGTCGTAGACGATTCGCGTTCTATGAGGCACATGGTTTCCTTAACCCTCAAGGATGCAAACTATAGCGTAACACTTGCAGAAGATGGGGTGCAGGGGTTGGAGAAGGTACGCGGTGATCAGTTCGATTTAGTAATCACCGACGTCAATATGCCCAATATGGACGGGATAAGCTTAGTGAAGGAAATTCGCAGCCTAGATAACTACCGTTTCACGCCTGTACTGGTGCTGACAACTGAAAGCAGCGCAGAGCGGAAATTGGCGGGCAAGCAGGCCGGCGCGACCGGCTGGATAGTTAAGCCGTTTGATCCGGAACAGCTTTTGAAGCTTGTTGCAAGAGTAGTTAATTAGTTTGGGTTGCGTTCGATTCATTGAGGAGATAAGAATGAGAACGTCATATGAGGTTATTGACCTGGGCCAACTAACGAGCGACTACTTAGGGTTGTTATGTGCTCAGGTTGAAGCAGCGCTAAAGGATTTAGAAAAACCCCAATCAAACCTAGTTGGCTTTTTTGACAAGGTTGTTACTGAGATTGACAGCGCAACGGAGCGCGCACCAAAAGACAGCAAGGCAAATAATGACCATAGAGATGAAAAACTGAAACAACTTCGTTCCGCGGCCAATAAGTCTATCGTTGAATTTCAAGCATTCGATCGAGTAGAGCAGCGTCTGCGCAACGTGCAAAAAGTGCTTTGCTTGTTGTCTGATGAATCTGTATCGGCTGGCGATCAACTCGAACTCGTAGCTAACCTGCAGGTGGACCAAACAATCAAGGCGAGCTACTGTCTCGAGCATGAGCGAACCCTGCATAAGCTTATGCAAGAGGGTTCAAGCCGGGCCGAGTTGCTTAGTTTCTGCCAAGTGGATTCCTCTGAGACAATAGAAAGCGGTATCGAACTTTTCTAGAGTCGGTGCTTAAACAGGGCCATTTCGGCCAATGGAACAAAATCGAATTATGAACCGAAGCGCTGTACTAGACAAATATAGCCACATTCGTAAATTTACAGCCAGAGAAGGCAGCAGAGTAGTTGCTAGGCTCCTACCTGGGGAATATTACGTCAGCTGTGCAGATGAAGTTATAACCACGGTGCTGGGTTCTTGCATCTCTGCCTGCATCTGTGATCCAGTGTTGAGGATTGGCGGCATGAATCACTTTATGCTGCCAGAATCTGAAGGCTCAGATTCAAGATGGGGTATGACAGCAGTTGACGCGTCTCATCGCTACGGTAACCACGCTATGGAGAGCTTGATCAATGATATGTTGAGCCTCGGCGCAAAGAAGTCACGTCTCGAAGTGAAAATATTTGGCGGTGGAAAAATCCTTGAAGCAATGACCGATATCGGCAAGCGCAATATAGATTTTGTCAGATCCTATCTGCTTGCAGAGCAGCTAAAAATAATCGCCGAAGATGTTGCCCAGCGTTTTCCTCGGAAGGTAAATTATTACCCCGCCACTGGAAAAGTGAGAGTAAAGAAACTGCGTGCACTTTATAACGATGAGATTGCTCAGGCAGAAAAGCAGTTTATAAAAGGTATTCAGCTTGATTCAGTTAGCGGTGATGCGGAGTTGTTTTAATGGTCAGCGGCTTGAGGCAAAAGTTATATGCATCAATATGTCTGTTTTATAGCTCAACAGCTGCAGTGCCTAGTCCTCTTTCCTTAGGTCCTCACGGAACCGCAGTATTTCGGTCTGATAGCTTTCGCCGTCACCATAGCTCAAAAACTTACTGTACCTATTGTGGGTGCCTACGGTGCGTCTAGCATGTTTAATTGGGCACCAATATTGCTCCGTTCGTGCAATTACTTCCCGTGAGTAGGCAATGACGCCATTGCCGTAGCCGCAGTACAGGCAGTTGAATTTTTCGATTACATTGAGATAAGCCAGTTGATGCCTATCCAGCACAATGTATTTGCCGCGATCTACTCTGGCGATGTCGTACAGCCTGAAACAAATATGCTGGTACAGGGTTATTGTCAGGTCGATAAACGCGATGGGTATGATCATGCCATAGATGAATGGGATGGAGATGACGGCGCGTAATCTAGATGACAGTAACCAGGGCAGAACCGCAATTTTGATGTTCCGATGAGTTTCTAGGACTGCCTGCTCAAATTTTATTTTCTTGCCTTTCAACTTGTACTTAAATTCTTCTTGCTGGACCTTTAGCTCATTAACAAGCTGTGCTTCAAGCTTTGCTATTTTATCAACTAGTTCAGTTACTCTCTCGCTCATGGGTCACCTCGGTGCTTAATTTTGATTCGTGTAAATCAGGCCGTAGTTTTGCTTGGGTCATAATTGGACAGATACAGGGATGTTGGCAGTATAACTGAATATCCTAGGGAATTTTTATCCTCTAAGCGTGTTTGACTAATTGCGCTGGAATAAGATTGCCCCAAAAACAGAATCAAGCAGGGGATTATCAATAAATTAGGTCGATTTTTTGCTGTTTCCATATCAACTTCTGGGGTTTCAACTTATAGTCATTTCCTTAGCAACCTAGGAGATTACAATGATAAGGTCACTCACAATCCTACTTACGCTTGCTTCGCTTAGCAGCTGCGCCGGCTTAGAGGCCGAAAACCAAATTCAAGGCTATTCCCTGAGCGGCGAGCCGTTAGTATCGGCACCCCCAAACAGCGATGGGTTGCAAAAGTTAGCCGCGGCGAAAGCGGTGTTTGAAGCCAACCCAAATGACGCCGAGGCCATCATTTGGTACGGCAGACGAACTGCGTACACCGGAGACTATCTGGCTTCGATCGAACTATTTTCCGCCGGGATAGCAAAACACCCCTCGGATGCGCGGCTGTATCGACACCGCGGCCATCGCTATATCTCTATTCGCGAATTCGCTAAAGCAGCTGAAGACTTGGAAACGGCGGCAGCACTCATCCAAGGCGAAGCCAACGCAATAGAGCCAGACGGCTTGCCGAATTCACAGAATATCCCTTTGACGACGACCCACGGCAATATTTGGTACCACTTAGGCCTCGCCTATTATTTGCAGCAAGATTGGCCCAATGCACTACGGGCCTTTGAGCAGGGCTATGGGATAGGTGGCAATGACGATAACTTAGTTTCTACCGGACACTGGATATATATGATTCATCGGCGTATGGGTAATGTCGACGCGGCCGCTGCATCTTTGAATGAAATCAATCGCGATATGACAATTATCGAAAACATGAGCTATCACGAGCTGTGTTTGCTTTACAGGAACGAAATTTCCATTGACGAAATGATGGCGGCCAATGGCGATGACCCTTCTAATGCAGCTGTCGCCTACGGCATCGCTAATTATTACTATTACAACGGCGATCGCGAAAAATCTGACGCCTTGTTGAATAGCATTTTGCAAGGCAGTAGCTGGGCCTCGTTTGGTTATATTGCGGCAGAGGCCGATATGGCAAACCCTAGGGGTTGAGCAGGGTGGTTTGCTTGCTTAGGCATTCGTACGCGCAAAATTCACGAGTTACCTCCAAACAGAAAGTGGCAGTGGGGTGTTGGAGTACCCCGACATACTTTGCCCTTTAAATTAAAACTAATATAGCGCCGATTGAAAAAAACTTGATGCATTATTGAATAATTGTTTGCAAGGCGGGAGCTGGGCCTAGTTTGGTTATGAGTAATTACTCCAAAATCTCTAGCCAGACTTTAGCCCTAGACACCCTGCCGCGTCGGCAGCCGGCTTAGCTAGCGATAAAGCAGTCAGCTATAAGTTTGCTAACCACAAGTCTGCCAACATTAAATCTGCCAACATTAAATTAGGCAGCTAAAAATAAGCTTGAGTAGATAGCTCGATCA
>CAYGSO010000006.1:147286-156548 GCA_964352445.1 uncultured Pseudohongiella sp.
TCTGCCAACATTAAATTAGGCAGCTAAAAATAAGCTTGAGTAGATAGCTCGATCATACAATAGCGCGCTAACCCTTAGTTCTACTGCAGGAATCACAATGTCCGAAACGGAAATCTCCTCACTAATCCCAATTATCATCGCATTGGTCCTCTCGCTGACAACGCGCAATGTGATTGTTGGATTATTCTGTGGATTGTTTTCTGGTGTGGTTATGCTAAACGGCCCTCAACCGTTTGCGGCACTTGGGATCCTAGTGAAATCTCATCTCATACCCGAACTCACAGACAGCTATAATGCCGGCGTACTGATTCTGTTGGCCTTTATCGGAGGCTTTGTTGCACTGGTAGAAAAAAGCGGAGGCGGTACGGCCTTTGCTGCAAAAATAAATCAATGGGTTAAGACCAAACGACAAGCGCAGCTTGCCGCATGGCTGGGAGGGCTGTCTATTTTCTTCTCCGACTTGGGCACCCCGCTCATAGTCGGGCCGGTGTTTAGACCGCTTATGGACCGTCTGAAAATATCTAGGCAGAAGCTCGCGTATATCATCGACTCCACGGCCTCGCCGGTAGCTATCCTCATCCCTTTTATTGGATGGGGTGTTTACATCATGAGTCTGATCTATCAAGAATATGAAGCATTGGGAATACAGGAGAGCGAATTCAGTGCATTCGTTAACACCATACCTTTCCAGTTTTACGCATGGCTGGCGGTCGGGATGGTGCCACTGCTCGCGCTGATGAATTTTGATTTCTCGGCCATGGCAAGCGCTGAAAAAGCTAGCGCCAGCAGCGGCGTAGCGGCCGCTGAAGAAGGCAATGCCCAGAGCAGTGATCGAGTGGCGTTTAGTCACCCTAATGCCAAGCCTATATTGGTGTGGGCACCACTGTTGGTAATGGCAGTGGTGCTAGGAATAATGCTGGTGCCATTGGGGTTTCCATTGGCTCAAGTATCGGGCCTCGATTTCAGGGCAGGTTTATCAACCGCTTATTTTTTTGCAGCGACAGCGCTGATAGTGCTTATGACTGTTTACAGAGTGCGGGGTTTTTTGAGCAGCGTGGATATCTACCTGAAAGGCATTAGCTCGATGATGCAGGTCGCGATCACTTTATTGTTGGCGTGGGCGCTTAGCGATATAGGGCGCGAACTAGGTGCAGCAGACTATATTGCCAGCGTTGCTAAGGCCGGGTTGCCTATGTGGATGTTTCCTATGGTTAGCTTTTTGTTGGCAGGCATAATCTCATTTGCAACCGGCTCGTCTTGGGGAACTTTCGCAATTATGTTGCCGCTGGTGATACCGACGGCGTTCGCATTAGACGCACCGATGTACGCCTGCATTGGCGCGGTGTTATCCGGCGGCCTGTGGGGAGATCACAGCTCACCTATTTCTGAAACCACCATATTAGCCTCCACTGGCGCCAGCTGTGCTCAGATCGATCATTTTCGCACTCAACTACCCTATGCGCTATTCAACGGTGCAATCAGCCTATTGATGTTTGGCTTTGCAGGGTTAACTGGGTACAGCGGATTGATTTTTTTGGCGGTGGCTATTCAGATAGCAGGGCTTCTCGTGATTCGGAGAATGGTTTCGGGGTGAGGGTGGGCTAGGAGGCTGGTGTGTAGCGAGAGTGCCGAGAGTGTCGGCGTATACTCCAACATTTTACATAGCATCTTGAACACTGTTGCGCCCCTCACAATGGTATCTCAGAGTTGCTTGTGTATCGCCCATGATTCGAGCGTTCTGAGCAAAAGTATAAACAGAACTACCGGCTACCTCTGTTCGCGAAATATCAAGAAGCTCATTGAACCTGTATAACTGCTCAGCGCTAAGTTCGCGCTCAAGCTCACTCAGTAAATCCTGCATCACCAGAAAAGTAATCGGGCTGCGATTGATTCTACTGTCGTCAAACGCCGCTAAGGTTTCGTCAATCATGGCATCAGTCTCTGTAACCGCAGGATTCCAAACTTGGCACATGTCGTCAAGCACAAGCTTTTGCTGTTGAAGAACAACGTCCGAGAAATTCTCTAGATTCTCTACCAGCAAGCTAACTTCGGCATCTGAGAAGCCCGTAGTAGCTTGGAAGGAACCCGGATCGCTCTGCAGGGTGTAGTACAGTTTTTGTAGAATAATGCTATCGATGTCATCAGCGCTAAGCGTTGTTGGCTCGATAGAAGGCCGACTCGATGAGAGATTCCTAGCCTCGCGCAAGGTTTCACGAAGCGCCTGCGTACTTGTTTCGGAAGTTGCGAATGCAAAGGGTTTATACTCTTGTGCAACACAGACAGTGGAGCCGGAACACAGAAGATACGCGGCTAAAATTAACTTGGTTTGCATTGGTCAGCCTCCAGTGGTGTATTGGATTGAACATTTAAGAATTAAGCAAAAGGTGTAGTCCAAAGTGTAGGACTAATTACTCAGACGCTTTGGTGTTAAGAGAAGTTCGATTTAGACTAATTCCAAATTCAGACTAATCCCAATATCTTCGATGATCCATCAGCAATATTCTGATCATATTCATATCACTTTCGAGACCAACGCAGGGGGATCCCCAGTAACGGAGCCGGAGCAATTACTCTGACAACTTTAATCTCATGGCTTTTCAGTTTACTTTTACAACCTTAATCATGTCGGTGCCACCTGCACCGGCGCGGGTGCCATGGGTTACAACCACCGTGTCACCGGGCTCAAGACAGCCCAGCTCCACGGCTTTGGCGCAGGCGAACTCGGTGCGAGCATCGTCTGCCCCGGCGGTTTCAGAATCACATAACAGCGGCAGCACGCCCCAATTCATGGCCAGCCGCCGGGCGACTGATTCACTATCGGTAACTGCGATAATGGAACATTCTGGACGGTGTTTTGAGATAAGCCGAGCGGTGAAGCCGCTGTCAGTGAGTGTGATAATTCCATCTGCCTTTAGCTGTTCCGCGAGTCTTGCCGCCGCCTGCCCCACCGCTTCGGCGATTTTATGGGTAGTCGCCGGACTGATTGTTTGCAGATAGCCATACTCACCCAACGAGGCTTCGGCTCGAAGCGCAATGGCGGCCATAGTTTGAATCGCCTGCAGTGGATATTTTCCCGCAGCGGTTTCACCGGAGAGCATAACGGCGGAAGTCCCGTCTAAAATCGCGTTGGCTACATCACTGGCTTCGGCGCGCGTTGGTTTCGGGTTGTTCTCCATGGTGGCGAGCATCTGGGTTGCGGTGATTACCGGTTTGCCCCGGCTCACCGTTGCTCGAATGAGCTTCTTCTGGGTGCTAGGCACTTCCGCCAACGGCAGTTCAACACCAAGATCACCTCTGGCCACCATAATGCCATCAGCGGCTTTCACAATAGACCCAAGATTGGCTACCCCGGCTCTGTTTTCTATTTTGGCGATAATGGGGATCGTGCTGCCGCGTGCGGCAAGCAGCTGACGGATGTGCTCCACTTCTTCGCCTGACTGCACGAAAGAAGCGGCTAAGTAATCCACCTCATTGGCAACGGCGAATTCAATTTCCGCCTCTAGGTTTTCTAAAAATTCAGGACTCACAGCGCTAATTGAGAGCTGCACCTCAGGCAGATTCACCCCTTTGCGTGCGCCGAGCATACCGCCGTGAATCACTTCGCAAACTATCTCCGCTGCCTTGGCTGCAACCACAGTCATCTCGATAGCAGCATCGTCCAAGAGAATTGTGATGCCAGGCTTCACTTCTGCGGGCAGGTTTTTATAACTCACAGAAACGCCGGAGGAATTGCCAGGGCGGGAATCAGTGAAAAGCGAAAAAAGCTGGCCAGGTTCCAAAGTAATAGGGCCGGCCTCAAGCATGCCGGTTCTTACTTCAATGCCCTTGGTGTCAGCCATGATCGCGATATGCGCACCGACACTGCTAGCCACTTCGCGCACGCGCTTTACTCGCAGGCTGTGCTCGTCATAATTGCCGTGGGAAAGATTGAGGCGCACCACATTCAGGCCGTGAACAATCATGGCTTTGAGAATCTCAGGTGTGTCACAGGCTGGGCCCATGGTAGCGATTATTTTGGTTTTTCGCAGTGGCGTGGCGCCGGACATAGATACCCCGTAGCTTCAAAGTAAAGTTTAAAGATTCTAAGCTTAAGCCTATTGAATAGAAAGGCATCGGAGTAATTACTCCGACAGCTTTAGCTTTTGTTTAGCACTTAATGCAAGCAAGTGCCGGCCTCGCGCGCTTTCCCTGTTCCGCTGGGGTAGACTCAGTTGGAAACCACCCGTAACTGGAATCAAACCATGCTCCTAGCTCCCATAAAGACCGCGCAGTTGCTGCGTGCGCTGCTGCTATCACTGTTTCTTGGTCACTGCCTCAGCGCCTTGGGCGCAGAAGGTGACACTATCGCCCCTGACCGTCCCGGTATCAGCACTGGCACTCACACCGTGGCGCCTGGAACGCTGTATGTGGAAAGCGGTTTTCAATACAGCGTCAATCGCCATGGCAGCGACGTGGAGAACTACAACTTGCCTCAGCTACTGCTGCGCACCGGTATTAACGAACGAATGGAATTTGATTTGCTTTGGGCAGGTTGGAATCAAGACGAGATCGAGGGCGGGAACAGCGAGACCTCGCGTTCGGATTTGAGCGTGGGTGGCAAGTATCGCTTGGCCCAGAACGAACAGAGCAACCTGACCCTGTTTGGTCTCATCTCTTTGCCGGTTGGCACCGATCCGTCCACATCTGACTCAGTAGACCCGCTGCTGGGCCTGCTCTACGATCACAGCCTGACCGCCGGTGTGCAGTTCTTCGCGAACGCGCTAGTGTCCAGATACGAGTTTGGGAGTGCAGATGTCACCGAGCAGCAGTATACAGTGGGATTGGGTTTCAGCCATTCAGCAAAGTTATCGAGTTTCATTGAGTACTATGCGGCATTCCCCAACTTCGATGGTATCGATGAGACTTCTATCGTCGATGGCGGGTTTACCTACTATCCTAGCGCCGATGTGCAGCTTGATTTGAGTGTGGGAGTTGGTTTGAATGACAGGATTAGTGATTTTTTGAGCTTTGGAGTTTCATTTAGGTATTAAAGATTTGTGAGTAGCTAAAATCTAGGCTGTGGGTGCTGGGGCGAGGGTGTCGGAGTAATTACCCCTGCAGAGCCTTCAGGCACCTGCAGTTGCTGGCGCTACGAGCTGTTCGATGCAGCCCTAGGCAGCGCGCTGAGAGCACAAACCCTGTCGATGAAGCTAGTAATCAATGCAGAAAAATGGGGCGATAAGATGTTGTGAGATCCCACCATTTTCAGTAGCATGGTTTCATACCGTTCAGTTGAACACCATCTAGGATACTCCCTATGGCGCTTGAAGAACTTGACTCTGCTGATCAGCTACATATTCCCCACAGCGATGAAATAGCTTGGAATTCCGCCGCTCTCACCGAGATACGCAAAGCCTTGATTGCGCCACAGAAATTGGCACGGCTGATCCAGCGCGACAACTCCCGTTGGGTTTCAGCGGTTACGGTTGATTTGCTCGTCATTGTCGTAGCGGCAGGGTTGGCGGAATATTACTTCAATCCCGTGACTTATTTGCTGGCGCTGCTGGTAATAGCAGGGCGGCAAGCTGGGATTGCATCCATTGGTCTGCACGAAGGCGCGCACCGTTTTCTTGCCAAGGATTCTGCGCTTAACCATAGGCTAGGCTCGATTATCTTGCATGCCTTAACTGTGCCCTGTATCGGTATCGATATAGAAGGCTACCGAAAAGGCCACCACCTAACACACCATCGCTATTTGCTGCAGGATGCTGATCCAGAGAACGAAATATTCGCCAGATTTTACGCTAAGAATAAAACCTATACCCTATTGAGCTTTGTCGGTGTGAGCGTACTTATCTTATCCGGGTTGGGTTACACCATTGGTGTGTTAAGGCTGATTGTGGTTGGCTCTTTTGCTCAGAAGCTGGTCAACCTTTGTCTCGTGGCCGGCGTCGTCGCGGCGGTGTTGTTGAATATTTATGTGCTCCAGCTCGTTTTGCTGTATTGGATAATTCCTATTGCCACCTGGGGTCTCTATGCCAATCGAATTAGGGCCATGGCGGAGCATTATCCGGTGAATGCCTATGGCGATGATTTTCCTTTTCCGCAGGAGCTTAGAACTCGCGATGTGGTGCCCAGCCTTTTTGATAAGCTGTTTGTCACCGGCAGAAATGTGAACCTGCATCTTTCCCACCATCTCTTTCCTGCAGTGCCTTTTTATAATCTAGAAGAACTCCATCAGATAATTTCGGCCACAGACACCTATCAAAAAATTGCTCATCAAACCCATGGCTATCACAGGTTCATTTACGAATATCTTTTTCAGCGTCCACAAACCGGCAGCGATCCCCGTGGCTTGATGACATAGGCAACTGCGCTAACAGGTTTTATCTTTGCTGTGGCTTTAGTTCTTATCAATTCGATTAAGCAACCGATATTAATGGTCTTAGGCGCTGTTAGCCTGAGGCTGGTCCAAACAAGCCCTATTGTAACGACAGGCTAGGCCTGTATTAGCGCCGCATCATCGGTATTGGTATGCTCTTTTTAGAGCAACTTGGCGCACAGCCATACCTATCAGAACTTCCTGTCGGCGAGCGGATGGAATGCGCTGTTGCCACCTGCACCGGCGAAACCGATCATGTTAAAACTCAGCTGCCCTACGCGGCAATTATTGGCGGCATTACCTTCGTGATTTACTTTGCCATTGGTTGGACTATTTAGCCACACAATTGCCTGCGCGCTGGCAAACAAAGCAAAATGCGAGCCCTTGTGCGGTTCCGCCCGAGGTCTGCTAAACTCACATCTTATTGATAAAAAACTAGGAAGGGCTAAGTGGTGGGAAAGTTTCTCTGGGCGCCTTTTATGGCGAATTTAGTGATTGGGCTGCTAGTGCTTGTGGCAGCATCAAACTCGGATGCAGCAGATACTGAAACAAACAGCTGGCGTGTAGTGAACTATTGGTCGCAGTGGTGCGCTCCCTGTCGGGTGGAAATTCCCATGTTTAATGAATTGAGTAAAGAGTTGGCCCACAGCGAAGTAGTTATCGTTGGGGTTAACTTTGATGAAGATCCTCAGCCGGTTACCTTAGATATAGCTCAAGAGCTAGGCATTGAATTTCCAACTTTAACGGTGGAGGAGGTCCTGCAGTTGGAGCTGAGGCCACCTGATGTGCTGCCTACTACCTACATCCTTTCCTCTTCGAATGAGATTGTAGCCAAATTGATTGGCCAGCAAACTAGGCAAGATATAGTTGAAGCATTATCAGCCCAGGGCTATTCCCCATAGGGTGAGCAGGACAATCCATAGACGAAAAAAACGCTGCTATAAAAAGTACTGCCGCAAAACTGCCGCTATAAAAGTTCTGTTATTGAAACACAGCCAGAAAAAGGTCAGTCATACAATGAAGCATTCAACGAGTATTAGACAGCTGGGTTTGCCCGCAGCAGGCTTGATCGTGGCGCTTTGTAGCGTCTTTAGCGCCGCCTTCGCAGCCGAGGCTGGTTCAGCCACTGTGGAATTAATCCAGTCTCCTGCACCAGTCAATAGCAGCCTATCACGTCTGGTCAGCGATGAATCGGGGCAGGTTTACTTGTCCTGGGTGACTCAAACGCAGGGCTCGGCGAGCTTGGCTTATGCAAGGCTAACGGCAGATGGCTGGTCTACGCCTCAGGTAATAAGTCAAGGCGATGATTGGTTTATCAATTGGGCAGATTTTCCCATGCTATCGGTTAGTGAAGGAAACATGGCTGCACACTGGCTAAGGAAAAGTGCCGCTGGTACGTACGATTACACTATAGAGGCCCAATTCTTTGCTGCCCAAAAAGGCCAGTGGAGTGAGACCACAACCATCCATAAAGACGGCGTTAGTGCCGAGCATGGCTTCGTCTCAATGCTGCCCATGCAAAGCGGTCGTACTATGATCACGTGGTTGGATGGGCGTGAAACGGCAGACGAAGACAATGCCGGTGCAATGACTTTACGAGCCGGCATTTTTGATTTTACTGGGGCGACCGTCGACGAATGGGAGTTGGACCACCGAGTTTGTGATTGCTGTCAAACCAGTTCAGCCATGACTCGCAGCGGACCAATGGTTGTTTATCGGAACCGGTCTGAGGATGAAGTGCGCGATATCTACATGACTCGCTACGTCGACGGGGTTTGGAGCACGCCTCACGCGATTCATAATGATGGCTGGCAGATAGCCGGTTGCCCAGTTAATGGTCCGGCCATCGCGGCCAAAAATCAGCAGGTTGCCGTTAGCTGGTTCTCGGCCAAAGACGACACACCCAAAGTTCAGCTGGTGGTGTCGACAGACAACGGTGTTAATTTTTCGCCGGCAATATTGGTGGCCAGCCCTGACACTAACGGCCGCGTGGACACTGTTATTCTAGATTCTGGCGACATCGTGGTGAGCTGGTTGGACACGACAACCTCGTCAGCGAAGCTCATGGTGTCCCGTTATAGCGCAGACGGTAAGCTATTAGATAGCACCGAAATAGCAGCCACCAGCGCTTCGCGCCGCAGCGGCTTTCCGATAATTGAAGCGGTAGGAAACTCCGTTTATGTCACGTGGACAGATATCGAGCAAGAGCCCCAAGTGAAAGTAGCGCGGCTAAGTTTCTAGAGTTTAAGTTTCCAGATTGCGAATACGCTCAACATTAAAAAAGGGTAGCACTGCGCTCTACGATTGAGCTATGAGACAGTGCAGGTCAAAACAGTTTGATACTCAGCGGCGCGATCTGGTGAAGCCGTTGGGCCGTTAGCTACCACTGCGCCTTTCACACAATGGGTTTATGAATAAGTTTAACGTCTTAAGTTACCCGCAGCGTAGATAGACCTTTTGGCTCGCGTCACACCTCGCTACCCCCAAGCCGGGTGATACAGCAATATTCCATCCCCGCCTATCTCAATTTCTAGTGATTGAATTGCTACTCTTTTAGTGACAACTGTTAATTAGAGTAGTTAAACAAGGCATAACCAGAAATTATGCCGGCACAATAAATCAGAAGGTTGTCACCCTTGCGGATGCCACATGCTTTGCGGCAGCGAACCCTTGTAAAGACGCACAGGTTGGCTGGTTTATGGAGCTATAAATAAAAAAGGGCGCTCCTAAGAGCGCCCTTCCTGTTTTTCTAATCAAACTGCTAGGCAGCTTGATCTATGTCTTCAATATCACATTAGATGTTGAAGTTAACCGCAACGAATGCGAAGCGACCACGAGGACCAGCAGGGCGAGACAGGCTGCCCAGGTACGGCTCTTGATCGAATGCATTGTTCAAACCAC
>CAYGSO010000007.1:0-1248 GCA_964352445.1 uncultured Pseudohongiella sp.
CGTAGGTTGCCCCTGTGTTGAACAAACTCTCATTGAAATCTGGCGCTCCACCGGCGACCAGCTGGCCACCGTTGTAAGATGCAAGTGTAGTGAAGCTGTCAACTTCTAGCTCCGCTTGCTCAAAGCGCACCCCAGCGGTCACACTCAAATTTTCAATGCCAGTGTATTGTGCTTGAGTAAACAAAGACAAATTCTGGAAATTGGTTTGGGGCACCCAGTTGCGCCCCGTCAGAATAAGCTCTTGAAAAGTTTCGTCCTCGAGATAATCAACGCCATAAATCAGGTTTACCGGCAGGTCGGCTATTTGATCTTTCACGAGGGTCAGCTTGAGGCCGCGCTTGCTGGAATTGTTCTGCGACTGGTCAAATAAATTCTCGCCGAATGCGGGGTCCTGAAAAACACCAAAACTGCCGCCGCCATAGGTGCCAGCAAAGTCTTGGTCAAACAGCTGAAGGTTTAAACTATGGCCTAAGACTGCCTGATTACTGTAGATAAAGTTCACCATAGTCACTTCATTGCTCACGGCTTCCCCCGGCACATCAGCGCGTATCGCTGTGGTTGGGATTCCCGCGGCAATATTGCCATTCACCCCTAGCCAGTCATTATTACCAGTTAGATCGAAACGGTTGATCGACAGCTCAACGCGCTGGTCGCCCCAATTGTAGCCGGACTTTAAAAACACATTCAGCTGATCCGAGTCCATGGTGTCGCCTTGGGCATTGTCAAAACCTATGATCTCGCCATCAGCATCATAACTAATGCCCGATTCTTGATAGCTGATATTGGCCAGCACATCGAACGCCCCGGCAGCCCCCGATACGGTATAGTTAAAACCCGACCCCGCGGCATCACCAGATTGTTCCGGCTGGCCCACAGCATCTATGCGAAAACTCTGCTGCCATTCTTGGCTTGGTTTCCGGGTAATGAGATTGATGATGCCGCCAGCCGCACCTAAACCATGTATCGCATTCGCGCCATGAATCACTTCTACTCGCTCAAGCATCAGCGGGTCTATCGTATGGCCATCCCGCGAGCCGTCCCGCAGTGGATTAGATTGGGGCACACCGTCTACCAAGTAAAGTGGGTTTCTGCCCCGCAGGCTCTCGCCAAAACTTGTCATTTTTTGCCGGCTTGGCGAGAAACTTGGCACAAGATTACCCAAGATAGTTGAAAGGTCATTATTGATCATGATCTGCTCAGACAAATCTTGCTGATCAATCAGGGTAACGGTATTGGCGATGGCGCTTA
>CAYGSO010000007.1:1348-32542 GCA_964352445.1 uncultured Pseudohongiella sp.
CGTTTTCGCATTCTCCAAGCCTATGTGGACGACGCGCCTGTAAGCCATGAATCTCGAGACGGCAAGCTGTTTCTAGCCACTAAACCAATTGCAGCAGGCGCTTTGTTCACAACCCGCGTCACTTATGCAGGCAAACCCTATGAAGCCGAAAACCCGCCTTGGGATGGCGGCTTTGTCTGGCGACAGACCGAGAGCGGCGAGCCGTGGATTGCCACTGCTGTGCAAGGCCGCGGCTGCGATCTTTACTGGCCCTGCAAAGATCACATCTCAGACAAACCGGAACTCGGCGCCGATATGCACATTACTGTGCCAAACGGGTTAACCGCTGTGATGAATGGGGTGCTAATCGCCACGGACCAGAACGCTAACAAGACCACGTTTCATTGGCGCACAACGAATCCAATCTCCGCTTATCATCTGGCTATCAACGTCGGTCCGTTTCAAAAATACGAGCTTAGCTATGACAGTATTCTCGGCAATGGCCTATCTATTCCGGTGGTTTACTACCATGTCAGCGATGACATGGAAAAAATCGACACACTGATCCGCGATGACTTTTTAGCTCAGCTGGCATTTTATGAGCGCACTCTTGGTCCCTACCCCTTTGGCAACGAGAAAATCGGCATCGTGGAAATACCTTACTTGGGCATGGAGCATCAAACCATGAACGGTTATGGCAACGAATACCGCCTCGACCCGGATGGCTTCGATTGGCTGATTCAACACGAGTTCGCCCACGAATGGTTTGGCAATTTAATGACCCAAGCCGCCAGCCGAGATTTTTGGCTGCATGAGGGCTTCGCTAATTATATGCAGCCAGTCTACGCCCAAGAGGTAATTGGCGACGCCGCCTTCTGGAGCAAGATGTGGGATAACTACAACGCCACCAAAAACTGCAAGCCAGTCGTGCCAGCGGGTGATGTAGACATGGATTATTTTGACTCAAATGACCCTTACTTTAAGGGTAGCTGGACTCTGCACACATTGCGCTGGATGATGGGAGAAGAAAAATTTTGGCGGGCGGTACGGCGGCTGATTTATGACACCGCTGACCCTTGGTCTTTGGAGTATCCCATTGCGCCAACCAGCCGCAGCACCGAAGATTTCGTGCGAATTGCCACCCAAGAGTATGGCGAAGACTTAACGGCATTTTTTGATGCCACTCTATATAGCGCCGAGCAACCTTTATTGGTTGATACTCGAACGGCCACTGGCCTGAGCCTGGAGTTTAGCAATAGTCCAGGGCTTGTTCTCGACATTCCCGTGCGCGTGACGCTGAACGGGCAAAGCCGAATGATAAGCGTACCTTCAAACGGTATGACAGTTTCAATTCCTGAAGATGCGAGAATTCAAGTAGATCCCGAGGTGAAAGTCTTCAGAGACTTTGGCACAATCGCCCGCTGTGAAGCACCATCAAGCTAGATTTAGCATGACTTAGGAGGCCAGCCATGAAACGTAAATCTGTTTACATACTTGCGGGTTTCATGGTTTCAGTTCCAATTCTGATTAGTAGCTGCATTTCCTTTGAGATGGAGGCTAATTCTTTGCTTGATAATCAGGGTCTGCCGATTAAAGAAAGTTGGGCTGAGTTGAAAACCGGCTCGCTACACTACATTGAAGCGGGCGACCCCAACGGAACACCCATCGTCTTTATCCATGGCACCCCAGGCAGCCTGCGCTTTTTTGCCAGTTACGTGACCGACCCCCAACTACAAGACTACAGAACAATCGCCATTGATAGACCAGGCTGGGGCAGCTCCGAGATAACAGGTGAGTTTGAGCCTACCCTGAGCTATCAGTCGAGAGCCTTAGGTGAGTGGCTTTGCCAAGTAAAACAACAGTCCCCTGCTAACAAGCTAATCGTTGTGGCCCACTCATACGGCGCAACCCTAACGCCTAAACTAGCCATGGATCATCCTAGCTGCATATCCGGCGCTGTGCTTCTCGCAGGCGCTGCAGACCCCGAGCTAGCGGCACCGCGTTGGTACAACACTATCACCCACTACACACCAGTTTCTTGGTTAGTAAGCCTCACTAGCATGGGCCTAAAAAAATCCAATAATGAAATGATGAAAGTCAAAAGCGAGCTTGAGGCAATAAGACATTCTTGGCGCTCGATCAACCTGCCAATCACAGTGATACAAGGGGAGAAGGATGGTTTGGTCCACCCCGATAACGCCGATTTTATCGAAACCCAGCTGGCCCATATTCCGGCTAAAGTCATCCGTGTAAACGGCGGTGGCCATGTTCTGCGCAGTAGCCACAAAGATCTCATCGTCAACGAGATTACCATTCTTCTCTAGCAAAGCTGTGCAGTTAATGTATTGAAAAAAACGAACATCTGGGCGGAAAGCAATACCCTGCGGGAAAACCCAATCTAGAGATGACCACAACTAGTTGTGTCCGGACTTATTATTCGATTAGAACGGCTGCGTTATCGGACTGCGGTGTCTTTAACGGATGCTCTAACTTCGAAACCGCAAACGTTTTAAGCAAGACCTCACAGAACAAAATCAGAGCAATACCTCTCGATAGACGCCTTCCCATACCTAAGCTTTTTTAGAAAGCCGTTTGGAGGGGTCGAATTATTGTTTACGAACTCTATATATTAGAGTACTCTAATAAAAAATTAAAAGGAGGCCGGCATGAGCGAAATAAATGAAGACCTGAGTTACCTGAGAAATCTCTTACACAAAGCAGAGCAGCGCCACGGCTATCCGTCAATTTATCTGCTATGGGGTTGTATCATCATTGTTGGCTATATGGTGGCCGAGTGGGCAATGCCTTGGACTAACTATTATTGGCTCTTTGCAGCACCACTAGGCATGCTGTTTTCGAGTCTTATAGGCTACCAACAAAGCCGCAAGAATGGCCAAATGGACGATGTGGGCAAAAAGTACTTGGCGCATTTTTCGGCCACGATTGGACTGATTTTTATTGCAGTGTCTACTGCTGAATATTCAGCCATTTTGTTGCTTATTTCACTTAGCTACGTATTGGCAGGTATACACCTCGACCGCCTTATGCTGTGGGTTGGCGCTCTTACCTTGGCATGCTTTATAGCCATTGAGCAAGGCTGGTTAGCAAGTAATCTTGTGTTCGGTTTGGTACTGGGCAGCGGCTTATTCCTTGCCGCTTGGAGCTCATCTGTCGCCACTGTGTCAGCTGAAGATGATAACGATTCAGTTAGCAAATGAATGACTTCGAGCAGAGCTACGCCTGCCTTAACAAACTATTCGAGCATCGCACCCGATTAGCGATTTGTGTGCTTTTAACGCGTTTCGACAGAATTACGTTTAGCCGGTTCAAAGAGCTTCTCAAAGAGACTGATGGGAATCTAGGAGCGCAGCTCCGCAAACTTGAAGATGCTGGATATCTAACGGTAGATAAAGAGTTTTCAGAACGACGCCCGGTAAGTTGGTATGCCATAACTAAGACCGGGCGGAACGCGCTAAAGCAACATCTAACCAACCTTGAAGCGCTCATAGGGGAGCCTCAAATAAAAACTCAACTAAAAAAGGGGTAATGCAGTGATTGGTTTTTTACATACAGCCTTCGGTTTCTGCAGTCTGTTGACTGGCTTGCTGGTATTTATCAACCCCAAGGGAACGCGCCCACACCGCCAAATAGGCAACGCCTACTTCCTTTCAATGCTGTTATTGAACATCACCGCTTTCGGGATTTATGATTTGTTCGGTGGCTTCGGTATCTTTCACTGGGCCGCTTTGTTAAGTTTGACGACAATTATTCTAGCGGTTTTAGCTGTGCGGTTTCGACGGCGCTTTGAAAATTGGCTCTCAATGCATTACCAGTTTATGTGCTGGTCTTATCTAGGTCTGCTGGGTGCTACTTCGAATGAGTTTTACGTTCACATTCCGCTGGCAAGTAAGTTTGCAGACCAATACCTGTGGCTGCCTTGGGTTTCACTACTGGTTATTTTTGGCTTGGGTGGCGCAATCATTAACCGGCGTGAAGCAGTTACGTTAGAGCGACTGAAAAAATCCCGCAGCCAAACAATTCGCCGCGTTATTCCGCCGTACCAAAAACTCCAAGAAACAAGCCCGAAAAGCTGGCAAACTCGCAGCTGAAGAATGCCAGAAATCGTAGAGTCACCCTAACAGTCATGTCAACTTAAGGAAGCAATATGGGCATCTCGCGCGAAAAAGTAGTGTTCGATAGTAATGGTAGTACTTTAGCCGGGGCGCTGGAAAAGCCAGATGGCGATGTAAAAGGCTACGTACTTTTTGCCCACTGCTTCACCTGCGGCAAAGACATTGCGGCGGCCTCAAGAATTTCACGCGCCTTAGTGGCGCTGAATTTCGCGGTGCTGCGTTTCGACTTTACCGGCCTTGGCAGCAGTGATGGCGATTTTGAAAACACCAACTTTTCATCCAATGTTGAAGACTTAGTAGCCGCGGCAAATTTTCTAAGAGAAAACTATCAGGCGCCGAGTATTCTCATTGGTCATAGCCTCGGTGGCGCAGCAGTCCTTAAAGCCGCTGGCGAGATTCCAGAGGCAGCTGCGGTAGTAACAATTGGGGCGCCGTTTCAAACTCACCATGTGAGTAAGCAGTTTGGCGAAGATGTGCAGAAAATCGAAACAGAGGGCGAGGCTATGGTCAACCTCGCGGGCAGGCAGTTTAAGGTAAAGAAGCAGTTTCTTGATGATATCGGCTCCCAGTCAAGCGACCATATTCGTAAACTGGATAGGGCTTTGCTCATATTACACTCGCCAGTGGATGGCACTGTCGGCATTGCCGAAGCCGAAAAGATCTACAAAGAAGCCTTGCACCCGAAGAGCTTTATCAGTTTAGACAAAGCAGACCACCTGCTAAGCAGCGCGGTCGACTCTGAGTATGCCGCTGTTTGCATTAGCGCTTGGTCTTCCCGCTTCCTAGCTGCCAGCTGAGAAGGGTAACAATCGAAGCTTTGCGAACTGCCCCTAGTTAGAGAGCTTTAACAGCAGCCTTACTGAAATCTATAGCGCAGTTAAAAATTGGTTTAGCTGCTTTCTCCGCCGCCAAAAGCTCCGAGCAGGATATCGGTGGTGGCCTATTATTACCTTGTTAAATAACTAACCAGAGCTATGAGCGTCTCCCGGTGCAAAACAAAAGGTGTATTTTCTATTCTAAAACTAGCAAAATTACTACACCCTCATCCTGACAAATTGATTACTAAGATGCTAAGAACACCTATTACAGGGAATAAGGATATTGACCTCTGGTGCGGAATCGAATCTTCACTAGGTTGTTATCTCCCATGAGCATGTCCGATTCACCGTTAAATGATAACGAACTAGACTTCCTCGACAAGTTTTTGCTGGATCGTTTCGATGACGAGGCCCAGGATACGCTAGACCTTGACGAGGGGATATTAGACGTCTCTGAACTGGACGGTTTTTTCACGGCTATCGTTAGTGGTCCTGTTATGATTCCACCCTCTCGGTGGCTGCCTGCCGCGTGGGGCGACTTCACGCACACTTGGGAGAGCGAAAAGGAATTCGAAACTGTCTTTTCGCTTTTGGTTCGGCATATGAATGCTATCGCCGACACTATGCTAGAACACCTTGACGATTTTGAGCCGCTATTTTTGACTCGGGAAACATCGAACGGTAGCGCTCTCATTGTGGATGAATGGTGTGAAGGCTACGCCCGCGGTGTCGCTCTAGCCCAATCTCATTGGGATACCGCAGGCGCCGAGATGGCCGCTCTGCTGGAGCCAATTCAGGCTTTTACTCAAGCCACGAACTGGCGGGGGCATAAGCTAGAAACTCCCGCAATGAAAAAACTACAGCAGGCTATCAGCCCCAGCGTTCGCACGATTTACACGTACTGGCTGTCCCGACGTATGGATTCACCACCCAGCTCTAGCCCGACGGTTCGCGAAGAGCCAAAGATTGGCCGCAACGACCCTTGCCCCTGCGGCAGTGGTAAGAAATACAAGCGCTGTTGCCTACATTAAGTTGGAGTCCGGCCAGATAGCGAAGACTAGTTATTGAAGTTTCTCAGCCTCAAGCTTGCCTGGATGGTCTACAGCACAAAGTCATGCCCCTGCCAAGGTATGCTTTATAGCTTTGAGAAGCTCAGCTGCCCTTTCAAGTTATTAAGTAATGCGTGTCGCCGTCCCGCCCCCAGCACGGTGTTGTTCAAGGTAGTTGGTACTGTCGTTTTTAAGCGTCGCCATGGTCCGTTTGAGCTAGCACAAACTAGTGTTGATGACTCTTATAGCTCGTACCTCAGGCTCAGCTCATAGGCCCTTGGGTCACCGAAGATCCATTGGTTAGGCACATAAGGCGCCAGCACGTAGTCTTCCTCATTCGTCAGGTTTCTGGCCCTGGCAGACACTGTGATTTGATCTGAGAACAGCCAGTTTACACTGGCGTCGAATACGGTGTAGGCCGGCATCTCCTCCGTATTGGCATCGTTAGCAAAGCGCGAGTCTACATACCTAAACCCACCACCAATCTGCAGATTTGGCAACACCGACCAGTTCAGCCATAAGTTTGCAGTCTGCTCAGGCACATTCAACGGTGTATTGCCGGCAAGGGAAATACCACCAGAGAAGAACTCGTCAAATTCTGCGTTAATGTTGGTCGCGTTAAAATCTATACTCAGGGTGTCAGTTGGGTTCACCGTCAGCGTCAATTCGATGCCATTGGAACTCTGCTGACCAATTTGCTCATTCACGGCTGAAGCAGGAAGTCTGGTGAGAATGTCCTGTTTTTGAATGTCGAAATAGGCAATTGTGTATTCACCATTACCGGATAAGAACTGCTGCTTGATACCAACCTCATATTGCCGGCCGGTGGCTAAATCAAAATCAGCGTTGGCTGCACTGATCGAGATTGGCGATGTCACCGGGTCTGCTGCAGTGCTGGCTTGGGCGTATAGACTAAGCTGATCGGTAGGCTGATAGACCACTCCTGCCCGCCAAGTAAACTCTGAGAATCCAGCATCAAAACTGGACGCTGGATTGCCGCCGATGGCTAAGTCGAAACGATCAAAGTCGATAGCATCGAAGCGCGCGCCAAGAACCACGCTTAGGCTGTCGGTTAGGCGCAGGGTATCGTCTATGAAAATAGCCATCTGCTGGGTATCGGTTTGATAATCTAGGATTGTGGGGTTTGCCGCTTGCGGACGCAGCCCTAGGTCGAAGCCAAATACCGGCACACTGTCGCCAACACCAAACCCTCCGGTGCTGAAGTTATTGAGATAGTTAAGGTCAATGGCATTAATTTCCGCGCCGATACTAAGCTTATTGTCCATCTCACCAAGCGATGAGGTAATTAGAAAATCGGAGCGCGTGCCCAGCTGCCGCTGGTCGTGAACGATACCTAAATAGACGGCTCTATCAATAAGCCCAGACGTTTGGTTGAATGAATACTCCTCCAAATTTTGCCATTCTCTCGTTGCATCTAATAAGTAAGTATCATTGCGAAAGGTCACGTTCTCTGACACGGCATAGTCAATATTGATGCGTGACCAGGTGTCCTGATAGTTGACTTTAGCATCGGCAAAATTGTAATTATTCCTGCGCTGGGATGTACTGGCTTCGCCGTTAATCAGCGGAGTCCCCCAATATGGCGCAGCATCTACATCTGCATAATCCACACTGAAGCGTACTTTCAAATCCTCATTTGGTTGATACAGCAAAGACCCCGCCAAAACCTCCCGCTGTTCTTGGGCGCGATCGACAAACCCATCCTCTTCTTGTCTGGCTACGTCTAAGCGAAAAGCCAAATTTTCAGATAGCTGCGCGCCGCCGCCCAACGCTATCCGGTTCATCCCAAAACTGCCGCCAGCCACCATGGCCTGAAAATCACTGTCGCCAAACCTGGGTTTTTTTGGCACATAATTGATTGTGCTGCCTAATGCCCCAACCCCGTTTATAACAGAGCCAGCACCTCGCAATACTTCGACTCTATCCAAAGTCCAGGTATCAGCGGGGAAGGTCACGGTTCCTGCTGTGATATATAGTCGAGTCCCGTCATAGGTATAGACAGTGGAACCATGACCATTAAATCCGCGGGATGAAATTGAGGTGCCCCCATTGCCCGGGCTGGCACTGGAGGAAACCCCCGCACTTCGCGTGACCGCCTCTAATGCGCCGTAGTCACCTTTAGTGGCTATTTCTTCACGGCTGATAATACCAACGCTTGCCGGCAGCTCCATCGCAGAGAGCCCTAACCGGCTGCCGGCGTCATTACGCAGTCCTAAGCGAATCGTGCCAACTCCGCCCTGACCGCGCACCAAGATTTCTTCGATCTCTTGTGCTGCTAAAGTGGGTTGCCAGGTAAAAACCGATACTCCTGTAGTAATAGCAACAAGAAACTGTTTACGATTGAATCCGGCATCTATGGATGGGGTGTGCATAGGCGTAATTCCTCAAATAAAGCGAAACACAAATCAAGCTCCAACGCCGCTGACTTATGCATGGCATGGTTAGCTACGGCGCACATTACAAAAAACTTGGGCAGTTAAGGAAGTTACAGAAGGTTTTTTAACGTTAAGGGAAAGAAAAAGCACAGCACCCAGATGCTGGTTTTTGTTATCCTTTGCTAACTAAAAGCTCGATTACCTCGCTCAAAACTTATGTGGACATAAACCAAATGACTTTATCGACTTTATCGACTGTAGCTCGTGTATGCACTGCTTCCATTATTGCTTTAGTACTCGCGGCTTGCTCTAGCGAAGACCTGGAGTGGATCGATATACCGCTGGCCGACAATGTCTTCTATGAGGACAGGCCTGACTTCAGAACTGACACCATTGAGATCCCTTTATTCGCTTTAAAGGCACTGGAATACAAGCTGACGATGAAACAGGGTCATGCAGTGTCTTATAGCTGGCAGGCCAACAACTTGTCTGACCCGGAGAAACTGCTGATCGAATTTCACGGCCATACTGTTCGCACCTCTGATGCACCAGGAGATTTGATGTTCTACAAAATTGGCCGTGGTGAGTCTTCCGAAGGCTATATGGTGGCGCCTTTCGAAGGAATACACGGCTGGTACTTCTCTAACGAAACTGATCAAGACATGAGCATTACACTTCAGCTGAGTGGTTTTTACGATTTAGAGTCATGATTTTAAAGGTCGCCCTCTACACTCTGCACCGTTGGCTGGGAATAGCCATGTGTTGGTTTTTCGCCCTGTGGTTCGCCAGTGGCATTGTGATGATGTACGTTGAGTACCCCCAGCTAACGGAACAAGAGAGACTCGACACCTTACCCTACTTAAATATTGGTGCTGCCAACTATCTACCGTTCGCCGCGTCTAAGTCGGTTTTGGGTGACAACGCCTTCAAAACTGTAAAACTCACTACCGTGCTGGGCCGCCCTACTTATGAATTTGTGGGTCTCAGTGGCGCAATCTCGTTGGTCTTTGCAGATACCAACGAACGACTGCAGGGAGTCGATAGGGAGTTAGCAGTGGCTGCAGCTAAACAATCCGGCTTTAGCTCCCCCGGCAGTGCACCCACTTTTGATGCAACCTTAGACTTCGACCAGTGGACACTGTCGGCAGAGCTAAACAAATACCGCCCGCTTCACAAAATCAGTCTAAATGATGAAGCGGCCACGGTGCTCTATATCGCGTCAACAACAGGCCAAGTCGCTCGCGATACCAATCGCTCAGAACGTTTTTGGAACTGGCTGGGCTCAACTATTCACTGGATCTACCCTGCGATGCTGAGAAAAAACGCCTCTCTGTGGAATAACGTGGTGGTGTATGTCTCTTTGTTGGGAATAGCCTCGGTCATTAGTGGTGCGGTCATTGGCTTCCTGCGGCTGCGTTTTCTGAAGCCCTATTCAGGAAACCGAGTAAGCCCCTACAAACGCTGGATGAAATGGCATCACATTGGCGGATTGTTAACGCTGGTGTTTGTTTCCACCTACATATTTAGTGGCCTTATGTCGATGGGACCGTGGGGCATGTTTGATTCTCCGAATGCGCTAGGGCCTCAAGTGAACCGCTATCGGGGCGCCGATACACTGAGACTTTCTGACCTTGCGCTGCCGAATATCACGCCAAGTGACTCCCCTATTAAAGAAATTCATTGGCACCAAATTCTTGGCCAGACCTATGCGAGCATAGTCATGTCGGCCTCGGAAAAGCAGCCCGTGTTCAATAATACTGACACGGATCCTGCAAAATTACTGAGTCAAAATATTCTCGACGCAGTGACCCAACTGATTCCCGGCGCACAAATTACAAGCCTTGAGCTAATCAGCGCACCGGATAACTACTATTATTCATTGCACAATCGATACCGCCCATTTCCGGTCTACCGAGCAATATTCAACGACAGCGAGGACTCTTGGTTTCACATTGACGGCATCAATGGTGAAGTACTCAATCGCGTTGACGATGCTGCCAGACGCGAACGCTGGTTTTTCAACGGACTGCATAGCCTAGATTTTCAGTTTCTCCTTCAGCGGCGGCCGCTGTGGGATATAATTGTGATTAGCCTGAATCTATTAGGCTTTGCTTTTTCCATCACCGCGGTGGTAATCGGATGGCGCCGTCTCGCTCACACACTTCCTAAGGGCTTGGATTAACGAAATTAACGCTGAATTTGAGTCTTTGCACAACACCACAGAAACTATTTCCAGCGCAGGCCATGGCATGGCGGCCTCTGCACTACGATTATAGTGATGATAGCTTAAACACAGCTATCGCCCTCATTGCTTCAATTTCAGTAAATTGAGACGCTGATCTAACTCAACTGCTCGCAACCTCCCATTTGTCACAAAATGTGACTCATGCACCGTTCCAATTTTTTGACTCTGCTATAGTCCGTAATCATTTTTACCGACCGCTATTGTGGAATGAGTAATGTTTCATCTTGTTTCAATGGTCTGACACCTTATCAATTGGAAGAGTATTTAATGTACGGAATGATTCACAAGTCTCTTAGAGACCTAATCGTCACTTCACACGGTGATGAGCAATGGTCAAAGATTATGCAGCAAGCAGCCTCTGATGAAGATGAGTTCCTTAGCCTCAAGCACTATGAAGATGAAGTAGTCCTGCGACTTCTTGGTTCTGCTTGTGAAGTTACCCAAGAAAGCCTTTCCTCTATGCTGTCCCAGCTTGGCAAACACTTTATTTTGGTGACAGCAACCGAACATTATGGCGATATGATCAAGAGCTATGGTGCTAACCCGTTTGAGATGCTTGAAAATGTCAACATGCTTCACAGCCAGATAAGGACGACATTTCTGGACTATAAGCCGCCGAGCTTTGAAGTCGAAAAACAAGCCACGGGTATTAAACTTCATTACAAAAGTAGTCGGACTGGACTTTCAGATTTCGTGACTGGAATTCTTGAAGGGTTGGCCACTCTGTATAACCAAAAAATAGTGATAACAACAGTCTCTCACATAGATTCTGATCATGGCGACTATGTTGTGTTCGATCTTCAAACCGCTTAGAGCACGCCATGAATCAACCTGACAGCATCAGCGCGACCACCTGCGACCAAATATTCCCACTGTCTCTGTGCCTAGATTTGCAGGGAACTATCCGCAAAGCGTCCCCCAGAATGGAAATGAAAATGACGGGCGAACTTATTGGCCTCAGGTTTTTTGACGCCTTCAAACTTGATATTGCCCTGCCGAGTGCAGACAGCTTTGAGAAAAACCTAACTCAACTCAAAAAAACCGCAATCCTGATTCATAGTCTTGACAATAAACACGCTTTCCGGGGACAGCTTATAGAGGGTTGGTTCGAGAATAAAGCGGCCTACCTGCTGCTGCTAACGCCTTGGCTAACTTGGATGATTAACAACAGCAACGAAGAAGTCAGCCCCTTAGACTTTCCTGTCACCGACAATCAACTTGAGAACATGTTTTATATTAAGAGCCAAGAAGTGATGCGCAGTGACCTAGAAAGTTTTTCAGCTAAACTAAAAGCCGAAAAATTGAATGCTCAGGCCGCCAACAAAGCCAAAACTCATTTCATAGCCCATGTGAGCCATGAGCTACGCACACCGCTGGGAGCTATCTCTGGCGTAGCAGAGCTTCTGCGAGCCAAGGGCATTAAAGACTCACAAAACCGCCTTATGGAAATACTTGAAAACTCAACCCAAACGCTATTGGAGCTGATCAACAACGTACTTGAGTTTGCAGAGCTCGACAGCGAGGCCAACAAACCTTCCGCTTCGAAAATTAAGCCAAGAGATCTGGCCCATCAGATACAGAGCATGCTATCGCTCAATGCAAGCAAAGCCGGCGCCGTCATTACAACACAGTTTTCTAACCGCGTTCCTCAAGTCATAATCGCCGACGCAATCGCAATAAAAAAGACATTAATCAATATTATTGCCAACGCCATCAAACACTCCAATGGCAAGAATATAAGCGTCAAGCTCGATTATCTAAAACAAGGCAGCGACCGCGGTGACTTAATTTTTACGGTGAGTGATGACGGCGTAGGCCTAGCGCAGGAAGACATAACACGGCTATTTGATGAGTTCTTTGTTGCAGGCACTAAAACTGTAGGTAATTCCGGTTTGGGCCTTGCGATTGTCAAGAGCTTGGTGGAGCGCGCTGGTGGACAAATATCTCTGCGTTCCCAACTGGGAGAAGGAGCTACATTCGAGTTTAGCTATCCTATTACTGTACCAGAAACCGAATCGGACACAGTCATCGCTGCAAACATACAGCCGGCTATTACCGAGGATCTAAGTCAATTTAATTTGCTGCTGGTCGACGACAACCACATAAATATTGAAATTGTGAGTCTGCTTCTGAAAAAATTCGGGTTCTGTGTTACCCCCGCCGCATCCGGCATTGAAGCGGTCGAAATGTGCGGCAGGAACCGCTTCGACCTTATTCTCATGGATATAAAAATGCCGGAAATGAATGGCATACAGGCGACTAAAGCGATACAAGCCGGCGGTCTGAACCAAAACACACCTATCCTTGCGGTAACGGCAAACGTCACCCAACAAGACCGCAGAGAATATTTAGAAAGCGGAATGAGCGACGTTTTGATCAAACCCATTGATAGCGCAGAGTTACTATCTGCGTCACTTAAAGCGCTAGGAAGAACCATTGACTTGGGCACTTATCAGGCTGAAGAAACTCAGAACCCTGCCTTAAATCGAAATCGCTTAATGGACCTACTGCACAGTACAGGGCTTGAAAATTCCGACTATGTCATTGGTATTTTCGAGAGCCAGTCCCAGCAAGACTTAACGGCCTTATTGGAAGCCTATCGCGTTAACCAGCTGGATACCGTCAAATCAAAGGCGCATAAGCTTGCTAGTACTGCATTGCAATATGGCCTTGATACCCTAGGCAATTTACTGCGCTCTATTGAAAATGAGACAGAACAAAACCTGACGTCGGCAAAGCAACAACTTATCTGCGAAGTCCGCGAAAGCTACACCGCTTCGATTTCATCTCTGATTAAATTCAGAGACATTGAGCTGCCAAAGCAGTTACTTCAAATTCATAAATCAGAAATTATTCCCACCTAAGAAAACCGTCTTGGCGCCAAAGAACCACCGCAGCATTTTTCAATGCCAATACTGTGATCCGCTTCAACGCTCCTTTTTATCGATCAAGCTAGAATTGTTGCTGTGAATTTTAGGACAAGAATTTTATAGTCAACGCACTGAAACAAATTGAAACGTCAGTATCCTAGCCTATTTTACAGAACCGGCTAGAATGTATATCGTCGGTCGTAATTGTAAATATAGGTGAAAATTATGTTAAAAAAGAATGAGAAGTATAGAATTATTATTATTGACGACGATTCTACATTTTCCCATGTCCTACAGCTGGCATTGAAAAGAGAAGGTTATGAGGTGTTTATTATTGACAATGTCGACGACGCCTACAATCACCTTACTCATGCAGACCAAGTTTCCTTGTTTATTGTCGATTACGATCTTGGCGACAAATCTGCCAACGGCCGGGACTTTTGCCGTGCGATCAAAGCAAAGGTTGGTAAGCCAATTGTTATGCTATCGGGGGATTCCTCCCCAGAAACGAAGGTTTCCTGTTTATACGCTGGTGCCGACTACTATGTTAACAAGCCATACAACCTCAGCGAGCTGTTAGCGGAAATTCATGTCGTACTTAGACAAAACACTGCCGCCTCAACGCTGGCGAAACCTCAATCTACGTTACAGGGCTTGGGGCTAAAATTTAGCCTAAATAGCAAGAGCCTCTCGTATCAAGGAAAGGCGGTGAGGCTTAGCGATAGAGAAGCCGAAGTTGCTGAGTTTTTACTCGGGAATTACGGTAAGGACGTTCGCCGAGAAACCATTTTTTACGCGCTGTTTGGCAAAGAAATGCATCCTTTGAACCGGGCTGTAGACATCTTAGTTACCAGGCTCAGAAAGAAACTCAGATTCATTAGCGATGAGTTCTTTATTCTGCCGTCTACGAGAGGCCACTACCGATTAGTTAAAGAGGAAGAGTTAAGTGAAAAATGCGCTTGAAAATGTAAGCCAACCAGCAGTTGATATACAGTCGGTTAACGCCCATGCGCGTCGAGCGACACACTTGGTTGAACCCATACGAAAAAATTTGTCGAAGATTCCCACAATGACTAATCCCCATTTTAGAGCAAGGCTGATTGGTGTGTTTCTTAGCCAGCTGCTAATTTTTAGGGATTTCTATTCCAGTCCCCACAAGCATACTTCTGACGAACTAGAATTCATTTCTAAAATGGCCTTGAACGCGGAGGCAAGCGCTAGGGCGATAGGATCGAACATGCTTGCAAACTATATGAAAGCAATACTAATCGCAGCAAAGCAGAGCAACCTCGCCAGGGTAGACGGTTTAACTCTGTTGGTTGCTGCGGAGGTCGAGATTACAATCGAGGCGCTGCAATTGCTTGCAGAAGCTGATCTAGAGCAACAAGCGTAGACAGACGGAATTAGTTGCTTTGAGTAAGCGGAAGCCAATTAAACTCAGCTCATTAAAGGCAGGCTAACAAGCCTGCAGCCAGTGAATTGCAGTTTTTTAGCAGAGGCAAGTTGCCGATTCTTTAAATCACTTTCTTATATTTGGCTTAACCAAAGGGCTCTCAAATAACCCTTTCTGCCTCTAGCTTGGCAATTGCTCTAGAATCAAATCCAAGCTCAGTGAGAATGGCGTGAGTATGCTGCCCCAATGCAGGCACGGGACCAAGTGCTGTATCAAAATGGCTGTTGTTAGCTGGGGGGCGCAGGCTCTTAACCTGTCCATTTGGGGTATCAATATCGACGAAACGCCGTAACGCCGTTAGCTGTGGATGATTCCATACTGCAGCCATGGTATTCACACTAGCGAAGGCGATCTCTGCCCCATCGAGTAAACTCGTAAGAGCTTCTAGGTTTAGCTGCTGGAATTTGGTCTGAATAATTTCCTTAAGCGCCGCTCTATTTTCACTGCGCTGAATATTGGTATCAAACCTCGGGTCAGTTGCAAGCTCTGTCTCGTTTAATACCTTAGCGCAAAAACTCACCCACTCACGTTGATTTTGTACGCCAATGAGAAGCGGCTTCTGATCACAGGATGTAAATAGCCCATAGGGATAGATGCTGGCATGATCGCTGCCCGAACGCGGCGGTGGCTGCGCGCCAGCGTAGGCATAGTTCAATGGAAACCCCATCCACTCGACCATGGCTTCCAACATAGAAATATCGATACAGCTGCCTAAGCCGGTTTGGCTGCGCTGGATCAATGCGGCAAGAATAGCGGCATGGGCTTGGGTGCCTGCGGCGATGTCTGCGATCGAAATACCGCTCTTTACTTGATTTGCTTCAGTGCCAGTCACCGACAAAAAGCCTGCTTCGGCTTGCACCAAAAGATCGTAGGCCTTTTTGTTTTGGTAAGGCCCGTTTTCACCATAGCCAGAAATATTACACACAATAAGCTTTGGATGTTCTTGATGTAAGGCTGCAAAGGACAGACCCATCCTGTGCGCTGCTTTCGGCGCTAAGTTTTGCACCAACACATCAGTAGTGGCCAGAAGATGTCCCAAAACTTCTCCAACCCGCGGATGCTTTAGATCCAAGGTGAGGCTTTGCTTCGAGCGATTGGTCCACACAAAATGTGAGGACAGACCCTTTACCCGGTCATCGTAACTGCGTGCAAAGTCGCCCTCCTGACGGCGCTCCACTTTAATAACTCGCGCGCCAAGCTCTGCCAGCTGCCGCGTGCAAAGCGGCGCGGCTATAGCATGCTCAACAGCCAGCACAGTGATTCCGGCTAAGGGCCCTTGGCGCTTCATAGACTTACCTAGTACTGCAGGGTTTCTTCCCTAAGCAAATCATCTTCAATTTCGGCCTCACTAAACGGCAGCTGTATCCACTCGCTGTTGGAGTATATTTTGGTTTGGTCCGAATAAAAAGGTGAGTCAGGCTCTGGAGATTGCGAGTAAGTCAGGATAGCTTCGGCGTTGGGGCTGCCATCTTCATTCCAGGTTACGGTTTGAATATAGCTGTTGCCGTGGGTGATTGGCGAGTAACCCCCGCTTTGGGGATTCAAGCGCGAGGTAATCACACTGAACATACCGCCGCCGCCGGCACCGCCTGGAATGCCAATTTTTTCGCCGTTGCGTAATGCGAACTGGACGTCACCCCATTTTGCGTCGAGCGGAATATTCAGTTCTTGCAGGGCGGCAACCGAGGCGGTCAGTGCGTCAATGATAGTTGTGCGGGTTTCCGTTTTTTCGATAGTCAATCCACGGGGAGTATTAAGCGGGTCACTCACGTCAAAGGCAACGCCAAAGTGATCGGGAAGCTGCCGCGCTGCTATTAAAAACTCATTAAAAATGTGTGCACCTACACTGTCTATATCTTGCCGCCGATCCCAATTGCCAAGCACTTCGCAGGCTTCGGCCAAGCTGGCTTCGTCTGCGCAGACCGTTAACACCTCATCGAGAAACAGTTCAGCGCCGTAGTGGCGATGGCTAAAAAGCATCTCCTCAACCACACTGGCAGAAATAGCCTTCTCGGTGGCCAGCGCTTCTGCAACCAGTTTCAAACCCGCTCGGGTGCGCAGCGAACGGGGTTCTTTTTCATTGCCAATAATCGGTGAATAACCTTCAAGTGGCTGATCCGGATTCGACAGCCAGTAAGAATCGTTCATATTGCTGACATAGCTGCTGGTGATGAGGCTAGGCTGCTGAGCGGGGGGCATTAAACCCGGATTAGCTGCTGAAGCATCTATTTGCCAATCGCAGCTTGGGTCTGAGCCGTTGAGTGTGATCGCTCTGCGACCGCCGCTGCCTTCTTGCTCTACCGCGCAGCGACCAATCAGCTCGGCTGAGACATTGGGTATCGCGGACATGTCGGCGTACAGCGTGCTGCCAGAACTGTCTGCAGCGATCGTATTCACAAAGGCAGCGGCTTGGAATTCAGCCAAGGCGTCTTTTAGTTCAGTAACATTTTGGGCTTTCGCTATGGCTTTGTACTGATCGCCAGTGCGGTAATTTTCATAGTTAACATCACGCATGACATAGACATACTGATCCGACCATGGGGTGCTTTCGCTCACCACAACCGGACCAAGATGGGTCAGGTATACTGTTTTATCCACGGCCCCGGTTTCAGTGTCGATAGTGACATCAACCGCACGGATAGACTCTACCCTGTCGCCCACACGATAAGCCATTGGGTTACCTTGCACTAGGTCTAGCCGGAAAAATGTAAACCGCAGGGCGGTGGACACCGTGTGAGTCCAGGCTATTTTGTCGGTAAAACCGATGGCGATTCTCGGGGTCGTGATTAAACCTACACCCATCACATCCACCTCGCCCGGCAGGGTTAGGTGCGCCATATGGAATCTAGACGCACCATGCCAAGGATAATGTGGGTTGCCCAACAAGATGCCTTTGCCATTGTCTGTAAGGTCGCTGCCAAATGCCAGCGCGTTGCTGCCAACCATTTGCGGGTCAACAAATAAATCCATCGGCTCTTGGCTGGCAAGTTCGACCCCCGGTTTGGCACTGGCGATTTCGGACGTCACCCTGCCCAAGCCGTAGCGAATACCCACGCCTAAGGTTAGCTTCGCCAAATCTCGAATGTCGATCGGCTTAACCCAGTCCTCACCGCGGCAGGAAGCAGGAAGTTCGGCGGCTTTAGACTGGATGAAGTTGTTATAGCCAGCCACATAGCCCTCATCCATGGCGCTATTGTCACTGGAACCATAGGCTAGGTAGTCATCAACTTTGTCATCGTTGAGCAGCGCTTTGTGAAAGGCATCACTGTCGATGTTGCTGTCAGTGCCGCCAAAATACCTAGCCTGCTCTCCGCGCACGGTAATTAGTTCTCTGGCTAAAACACACACCGTGTTGGTGGCAACAGCGTGGGCAAAGCCAAAACCTAATCCTTCCCAACTATCGGCTTTTATATGGGGGATGCCGTAACTTGTCCAACGCACCGAGACCTCATTGGCCGGCGCTGGCATCTCTGCGGGTGCCATGGTCGAGCTTGCTGACTGCTGCGCTTCTTGATTGCATGCGCTTAATGCCACTACAGACAGACTTAAAGGCAGTAAAACCACAGTCTTGAATTTATTGTGCATAGCCAGTTCTCCTAGGAACGAGTCTTTATGAATTTGGAGTGTTCAATTTCAGGTGCTTCAACCTTGGGTGTTTCAGTTTTAAGACCTTCAACGTGCTTAGATCACGCGGCAACCAATAGTCTGCTTAGTAACTACTTCGCGGGCTTTATTCAGGGGCTGTTCTCACGCTCTGATGAGGGTGAAAGTACCAATAGCGATAAAGCCAACCCCCGCTAGGTAATGCAGATACTTTTCATTGATGTACTCAGATAGCAAACTTCCCGCCAACACACCTAAACCGGAGGCCACGATTAAGGCTGCTGACGCCGCTAGGAAAATAGTCAATTTGCTAATTTCTTTATCCGTAGCAAATAGCATAGTCGCCAATTGGGTTTTATCGCCGAGTTCTGCGACAAATACCGACACAAAAACCAACCCAAAGACTCTCCAATCCATAGCGCACCATTTAAGCTCAAATACATAGCTTGGCCAGCTTAACTGCAAACACCTCAAACTAACAACTGCCAACCTCAGCCTATCACTAGATGTATCCTAGCCAAGGCGTATAATCCCGCTTCCAGATGAATTCTAATGACAGTGAGAGATAGCATGAGTAATGACACGGATCCGGTAGTCATCGTCGGTCAGGCCCGCACTCCAATGGGCGGCTTTCTGGGTGAATTATCTTCCATAAGCGCCACTGCACTGGGTTCAACGGCAATTGCTGCTGCCGTGGCTAGAGCAGGAATAGAGCCCAACGCGGTCGACGAAGTCATTATGGGCTGCGTGCTACCGGCAGGCCTAGGCCAAGCGCCGGCGCGCCAAGCATCCCTCGGGGCTGGAATCCCAAAGTCGGTAGGTTGCACTACTATCAACAAGGTCTGCGGCTCGGGTATGAAAGCCATAATGCTGGCCAATGATTTACTCTTAGCCGGCACTAACAAGGTTATGGTAGCCGGCGGCATGGAAAGCATGAGCAACGCTCCTCACCTGCTGCCCAATTCTCGCACTGGCTACCGCTTCGGTCATGGCAAACTGATCGATCATATGGCATTCGATGGACTGGAAGATGCCTATGAAGGGGCCGCCATGGGAGTCTATGCTGAAACCTGTGCAGACAAATACAGCTTCACCCGCGAACAGCAAGATGCCTACGCCATAACCTCACTAAAGCGGGCTCAGGCAGCCATTGAATCAGGTGCCTTTGAAAGCGAAATAACGCCAGTAACCTACTCAAATCGTGGCAATGAGGTTAAAGTTTCTGTAGATGAACAGCCCATGAAGGCGAGATTCGACAAAATTCCCCAGCTGCGACCAGCTTTTAAAGCAAATGGTACTGTTACAGCGGCCAACGCCAGCTCTATTTCCGATGGTGCGGCTGCTGTTGTGTTGATGCGAAAGTCAGAAGCCCAGGCAAGGGGGCTATCCCCGCTAGCGAAAATCGTGGCCCATACATCACATGCCCAGCAGCCAAGCGAGTTTACGATGGCACCGATTGGCGCAATTAAATCGCTGTTTGAAAAAACCGGCTGGGACAAAGATTCGGTGGATCTGTTTGAGATCAATGAAGCATTTGCAGTCGTACCCATGGCGGCGATTCGCGAACACGAATTGGATGCTGAGAAGGTGAATGTTAACGGAGGTGCCTGCGCTTTGGGTCATCCCATCGGCTGCTCCGGCACTCGAATTGTTGTGACTTTGATTGCGGCCCTTACCAAACAGGGCAAGAAGAAGGGAATTGCCTCTCTATGCATCGGCGGTGGCGAAGCCACAGCTATGGCTATAGAGCTGCTATAGGGTTTCCATTTGGACAACATCAGGCATTCGCAATGATTCTCAATGAAGCCCAGCGGCTTATTCAAACTACGGCGCGCCACTATGTGGCTAAACACATAACGCCTTTTTCGGCCCAGTGGGATAAAGGAAAAACTTTTCCTAAACAGGCTTTGCAGGGCTTAGCTGATTTAGGTTTTTATGGAATGCTTGTGCCTGAAACCTGGGGTGGCTGTGATATTGGCTATACTGCCGCTGCTTTAGTCTTAGAAGAAATAGCAGCTGGTGACGCCGCCTGCTCTACAGTGGTAAGTGTGACCAATTCAGTGGGCTGTATGCCGATCTATCAGTTTGGTAACGACGCTCAGAAAGAGCATTTTCTAAAGCCACTCGCCAGCGGTCAGAAACTTGGCGCGTTTTGCCTCACCGAACCCCAAGCCGGCAGTGATGCGTCCAACATTCAGACCAAGGCTGTTCGCCAAGGTGATCACTACGTGCTCAATGGCACTAAGCAGTTCATTACTTCGGGTAAGAATGCCGACATTGCCATTGTGTTTGCAACCACCGATCCAGGCGCAGGCAAGAAAGGCATTAGCGCGTTTATAGTGCCCACCGCTGCCCCTGGCTATGTAGTGGCAAACGTTGAGGACAAGCTTGGCCAGCACGCATCAGATACCTGTCAGATCTTGTTCGACAACTGCAAGATCCCGGCTGAAAACCTTTTAGGCGAGGAAGGTCAAGGCTACAAGATCGCCTTAGCCAATTTAGAAGGCGGGCGCATCGGCATCGCTGCCCAGTGCGTTGGTATCGCAAGAGCCGCACTTGAGGCAGCACTGAGTTACTGCAAGGACCGCAAAGCCTTTGGCGATAAAATTTTTGATCACCAAAGCGTGGCTTTCAAACTCGCCGATATGGCAACCCAAATCGAGGCGGCACGTCAGTTAGTGCTCAGCGCAGCCCAGCTAAAAGACGCGGCAATGCCCTGTTTAAAAGAAGCCTCAATGGCAAAACTGTTTGCTTCCACCATGGCTGAAAATGTCTGCAGCGAAGCCATTCACCTCCACGGCGGCTACGGCTATTTGAAAGACTTCCCCGTAGAGAGATATTACCGCGACGTCAAAGTTTGCCAGATCTATGAAGGCACAAATGAAGTCCAAAAAATGGTGATCAGCAGATCGCTCTAAACAGCATCAAAGGCATCAAAGGGGTCAGAGTAACTTGATCGCGCTTAGTGGTAAGCCAAGTTAGAAAGAGACCTGAACATTAAAGTAGTCTTCCTCAACTTCCATTGCTCCGAAGGGGAATTCAACAGTTTGCTGGCGATGCACCACCATACCAAAAGGGTCTAATCGCAGTGCAGCAGATCCAGCTGGCTGGCCATCAACCACAATATCAAAGGTCAGACTTCGAGCATCGAGAGACTTAATCGCTGAGCTCACTTTCACCCAATCTTGCACGCCGCCTTCGCCATGATCAGGCGGACTGCCGCCGGCCAATCTTGCGATGTTATGTAGGATTCCCATCCGGGTTAGGCCGATCAATACCGATTCCCGCAGTGCAGCCGGCATAGCAATGGTTCTGGGGGCATCTTTGGCGCCGAATTCCAGCCCCGTGGCTCCGCTTATGATGATCATTTCCAGTTCTTCATCGGCAAAAGTGCCGGCCACTGTGAGCTCGATAGTCTCTTCACCACGAACTGCCAAAGTGCCCTCTAAATCGGCTTGTACCGCGCCCGTGGCTTTGATTGTAAATGCCAAACTTACCTGTGGCGCGTTAAGCAACCTAGCTTCTAACTCGATGACAGGGTTAATTTCTTCAGCGGCCAATACCAATTGCACCACTAGAAATTGGCTGAGAACAAGCAAACCTAGAATTTTTGAAAATGCTTTTGCCATCATTTGTCTCTCCTCACGCCGCTTCTATGGGTTTATGAGCCCCGCTGAGGCTAACTATGGTTTAAGCAGTGGGCATTATCAAGAGTCTAAATAGGCTGCTGACCTAGCTAAGTTATTGGCAATTATTTTCTTCCCCTTCTTATCTGCTCATTCTTGCCAGTTTGTAACAAAGGCGGTAATTCTCGGCCTTTTCCCAGTACAATCTCGATTCTTTTTATTGGCTGTCGATAAAACAGAGAGTTTGGTTGTATCGCTTGCCAATACCAATAACTATTACGTGAAAAGTAGGCTGTTTGATGTTGTATTCCTCTCTTTGTCAACCTAAAGCATTTTTAGGGTTGTTCACTACGATACTGTTCTTTTCCACGACAACGACAGCACTGGCCCAAGACGCTGAAGGGGATAACTCCACAATAATATATGCTGCGGATTACTTTACCCAATTCGCGCCAATCAATGCCCAGGACATGCTAGACAGGATTCCGGGTCAAGAATCGTCCGGCCCAGGACCTAACAGCCCCTCCGGTGGCGGACGCGGGTTAGGCAGTGGCGGAGGCGGTAGTCAGATTCTCATAAACGGAAAGCGGATCGCCGGCAAGAACAATCAGGCCAGTGAGCAGCTAAATCGAATCAGTTCCGGCCAAGTTAGGGAAATACAGATTATTCGCGGCACCTCAGGGGAGTTGGATGTACGCGGTAGCGGCCAAGTAGTCAATGTTATACTTTTTGCCGAGCTACCCTCCACCAGCTACTCCTACGAAATCAGTGCTCAACATTATCAGAATGATCACATCGAACCTGGCGGCAATGTCGCTATCAGTGGCCAAAATGGAGGGTTCAACTATCTGTTCAGTGGCACCCGCTCCCGCGGCTATCGAAATTCAATAGCAAGGGAAAACAGCATTCTTGGCGACTTCTCACTGAACGACATCGTGCGCGAAGACTTCGTCGTCGATCAAGTCATCGATGAAGTAAGCATGAATATCGGCTACGAGCTTTCAGATACGAGTTCAATTAGATTCAATGCTCTGTACGGCCAGAGCGACAACCCCACTACAGTAAACCGCTTCACAACTGATGTAAGAAGCATCCCCAACCCATTGACTATTGAGCGCGAGAATATTCCGGGGATAAGAGACAACTGGGAAATCGGCGGCGACTATGAAGTCAGCTTTGACAACGGAAATAGATTTAGACTGCTAGCAATCGCCAACCAAGACAATCAAGAAGTGTTTAGGCAGCGCTATCTGACCCAAGGCGATGGCAGTGAAGAATTAAATCTTTTTCTTAATACCGGTTCGACCACAGAAGAACAAATTGTTCGGGGCGCCTATACCATGGGTATCTTCGATGGCCAGGATATAGAGTTTGGGGTTGAGCGCGCGCTTACAACACTGGACAGCAATCTAGCACTGGGTTTGCTCAGCGGCAGCAATGCTCCCTCGCCGGCGCTTGGCGGGCTTATTCCGCAGAATATTAACAATGCAAACTCCACGGTTGAGGAGCTGCGCTATGAGCCTTTTATCATTCACAACTGGCAGATAAGCGACAAGCTCTCACTGGAGTCTACGTTGGTCTACGAGAGCTCTGAGATAAGTCAGAGCGGCGATGTTTCTAACCAACGTGACTTTGCGTTTGTTAAACCTAAAGTCGACGCCCGCTTCGACATCACGCCTTTACTGCAAGTAAGGGGCAGTATAGAAAGGATAGTCAACCAGCTAAGCTTCGCCGATTTCGTTGCAGCCAATGACGAACAGGATAACGATGCCAATACTCTAGGTGGTAACGCCGAACTGCGCCAGCAAACTCAGGTGCGGTATCAGCTCAATGCCGAATATAGAATACCCAATGATGTTGGTGTTCTTAATGCGCAGGTATTTTATGCCAACCATGAAGATGTAATCGACCGTGTTGACGCCTCTAGCTCGGAAACGAGCTTACTTTCTGCCAACGGCAACATAGGTGACGGCACGGAATATGGCCTTGACCTTAGTGCTAGCCTGCGTATGAAAATGATTAACCTGCCGAACCTGCTAATCAACTCCAACTTGAGTCTACAAGACTCTAACGTAACTGATCCGTTCCTGGGTATTGAAAGACGCTTTCAGTTCTATCAACGTGGCCGCTTCACAACCACATTCAGACATGATATTCCAAAACTACGGGTAAACTGGGGTATGCAGTATTTTGATCGTATCGATGGCGGCATGTTCCGCTACGAAGTTGACGATATCGAATTCATTGTCGGTGAGCCTAGGGTTAATTTTTTTGCTGAATACATAAGCCCTAAATCTGTCACCTACCGCTTTGATTTTGGCAATATCACTGATAGCTCTCAGTGCCGGCGGCGAACTCGGTTTATTGGCCGGACCTCAGCCAATATCCTTGAGGAGATTGAATGGCGCTGTACCGACGGCGGCCAAGAGTTTTCTTTCAGTGTTAATGGAACATTCTGAATATTCGCCCTAGCTGAAAACAGTGGGTTAGAGAGCCGGGTGATGACGGTGCCAGTCGGTTGCATTTTCGAACGCGATGCCGATTCGGCACAGGGTGGTTTCAGACAGTTTGCTGCCTAAAAACTGAACTGCCAAAGGCGTATTTTTTTCCGAGAAGCCGCAAGGCACTGTCAACGCGGGTGTGCCCGCCAAGTCTGCCGGAATCGTAAACTGCCCCTGAAAATTTTTGATGATTGGTCTCATGGTTTCCATGTTGCCGTATTGTAATGCTTTATCCACACTAAAGACCGAACCACCCGAAGGACAAACTACTGCATCCACCTGCGCTAGCTGGGTTTCGAATCGGCTAGCGATTTCGGCGCGGCGACTGAGGGCCCCGGCGTAGTCCTGTTCGGACATGACCATCCCCATTTTTAGTACATCACCCAAATATCCCCCATACTCTTCTGCCTGTGCTGGGTAATGAGCCGCGTGGGCCTTGTATGCTTCATATGCTGTGAC
Organism: uncultured Pseudohongiella sp.; assembly: GCA_964352445.1. Classification (GTDB taxonomy): domain Bacteria; phylum Pseudomonadota; class Gammaproteobacteria; order Pseudomonadales; family Pseudohongiellaceae; genus UBA9145. The sequence goes on from CAYGSO010000007.1 coordinate 26,481, forward strand.
GGGGAGCCAGGCACTGCGCAGTTCTGCCGGCCCATCTTTAGGCATAGTCACGGCAACTAATTCAGCGCCAAGAAAGGTCAACACTGCCAACACTGTATGCAGCGCAGAAACCAATCCTTCGTCTGTGCCTTCAAACATATAGTGCTCGTCTACACCAATTCGAACGCCTTTTAAGCTGCTGCCTTGATTACACTGCGCTGCTGAGAACTGCTGGCTAAGGCTAGTAGGATCTTGGCTGTCTTTGCCCGCTAACACCTCCAGCATGAGCGCGGCATCCATTGTAGATCGAGTCATGGGACCGATATGGTCTAGTGACCCGGCAAGCTCCAGCACCCCATACCGACTAACCCGTCCATAGGTTGGCTTAAGGCCAACCACCCCATTTGCCATCGAGGGATAACGAATAGAACCGCCAGTGTCAGTGCCAATGGCGCCGAAACACAGGCCGGCGGCAGTCGCGACACCAGAACCGCTTGACGAAACCCCCGCCCACAGATGCTCGCCCCAAGGATTTACCGGGATAGGGAATTTTGGGTTATAGCCAGACAAAGCGCCTTCGGTAAGGTTCAGCTTACCTAAAAGCACAGCACCCGCCGTCTCAAGCTTTTCGACCACGGTGGCGTTATAGCTTGGCACGAAGTCTTTAAGGACCTGCAGACCACCCTTGGTTGCGATGTTTTTAGTGAAGCATAAGTCTTTCACGGCAACTGGTATACCGTGAAGCGGCCCACGGTACTTACCGGCAAGTATTTCTTTTTCGGCGGTGGCGGCCTGCTTTAGCGCTAACTCAGCGGTCACCAGTGCATAGCTCTTAAGTCTGCCATCTAGCCGTTCGATTCTGCTAAGCAAAGCCTGAGTTAGCGCCACCGGTGACAGCTGTTTTAGTCTGATAAGTTCAGAAACTTCAGCAAGAGTACTGTAGTGAACTAAGCTGTTCATGGCGCGGGTATAGCGTGCCCTATCAATGTGCTGCCTTCAAATACCGCAAGGTCCATCACATTTTGATCGTCAACGAAAATAAAGTCCAAGATGCCGTTTTCATTGCTGTCACGATGCAACATAACAATAAACATTTCACCTGGCTCTAAGCCTTTTATTACTTCAATCTCTACGTCAGAATTTTTCCCGCTGTTTAGATACGTTGCCGCTACATACTTATCCCCATTGGGCGCGCCATCTTCAAACGGATGAATGACCAGCCAGCCATTGCCAGCAATCTGCACTTCAGAAAAGGTAAGTGTTGAATCAACGCGTTTAACTCCTTCAACGGCAATCCAATTTTGTTCGCCATTGCCCATGCTTATGCTTTGAGCGGCTACTAAGCTCGCACCAAAAACGGTGGCGCTGATTGTGAAAAGTGTAGCTAATCGGTTAAATATTTTCATACAGGCCTCTTTAGTTTGACGCCTGCGCTGCGGCAGAGCGAAGGTGTTCCAGAACTACAGGTACAATTTTGCTGGCATGACTAGTCATAAGCCAATGCTCTCCGTCGAGCTCGATAACTCGGTAGTCACCGCGCATATATTGGCGCTGCGCTTCTACTGCGCTACGACCTACAGCAGCATCGTTGTTGCCCCATATAAATAGGGTTGGCGCCGTTACTGACATATCTGACGTCTGGGCCGTAGCCCGGCCGGCATTCATTTGCCGATACCAATTGAGCGCTGACGTTAGCGCCCGTGGCTCAGCAAACACAGCTTGATACTCGTCCTTCTTGGCTTGATCCATGCCTTCGTAGGTTGAGCCTAGCACTGCCAAGCCATTGAAGGTAAGCAGTATTTCAGGAACCAACGGTGTAGTAAACAGCGCAAAGTAAGCGCTCCTGGACTGTTGGTCCGGATCATTTTGCAGCGCCTCTGCAAACGCCGCTGGATGGGCAATGGACAACCCTGTCCAGCTCAGGATTCTCGCGGGATGGGAAAGCACCGTATTCCAACCCACCGCTGAGCCCCAGTCGTGACCCACTAAATGAAATTTTTCGGCGCCTAGCGCGTCTGCCACTGCGATCACATCACTGACCAAGTGATCTATCGTATAAGCTGAGGATTGCAACGGCCGAGCGCCGGGGCTATAGCCACGTTGGTCGAAGGCGATTGCTCGATAGCCTGCTTGCCCTAAGGCCGGCAGCAGCGGCTCCCACATAGCCGAGGTGACAGGAAAGCCATGCAGTAGAATAACGAGTTCACCGCCGGTGTTATCAAACCCAGCAACTCGGGCGCGAAAAGAAAAGTCGTTGGCGGCCAGCTGTATCAAGCTGTTGCTCGGTGCGGAATCAATAGTAGGGAGTTCTGCGCTCGCCTTGGTATGGGTAAAATTTCGATCCAGTGAAAAGTAAGAACCGATAGCGCCGACCGCAACTATGCTCAAGACCAACCCGAGCAGTGTATAGGAAATTATTTTGGCGAATTTTAGTAGCATTGCTGCTCCAGTTATAACTCGTTGACGCTTAAGCGCTGAAAACTTTTTCTATGCATCTACTGTTAATAGAGTCATGACCCCACTCTACTAATTTACGCCGTTTTCGCAAGGCCTTCAGTGTCCGCCGATGCAGGCTCAACAGCGCCTCCCGTCACGCTTGCTGGCGCTGAGTTTGGCGATAAATTAATTAGCTTCTTCGATAGCTCTCGTCTAACTAACAAATAGCTCACAACGCCTTGAACCGTAACTGAAACAATGGACACATACCACACCTGCTCGATCGCAAAGCCAGGCTGATATTTTAGATATACCGCAAACGGAATGAACACCGACAAGCGAATGACCGAGCTCAACAGCGCTGGCCTTGTGTTACCCAAGCCTTGAAAAACACCCGAGCAGGTAAACACGATACCTTGCGCAATAAAGTTCAGAGAAATTAGCTGCAGAAAAACTGCGCCAACTTCAATGACCTCGGCCTCTGAGGTAAACAGCTCTACCAATAGCTCCGGCCGCCACTGCAATAGAACAGTAGTAAACGCCATCACGATAGTCGAAAGAAGTATGCCCTTGTTAAAAGTATCCCGAACTCTCTGGGGCAATCCTGCCCCAAAGTTTTGACCAATAATCGGCCCAACTGCGAAGGCAATTGCCATAGTAGGCATGAAAATAGACTGCATAATACGCCCGCCAATACTAAACCCGGCTTGAGCCGATGCGCCGAAATCTTGTATCAGCCAATACACCATAGAGAAATACAGAAACAAGATGGCCATCTCGCCCCCTGCCGGCAATCCAATTTCGAACATGCGTTTCCAAATATCTAACCGCGGACGCCAAGTGCGGGGTTGGAATGCCACGTACTTTTCTAACTTCACGAAGTATACCGTCAACAAAATGATACCCACTGCAATAGACACAGAGCTAGCAAGGCCGGCGCCTAACACGCCCAATGCAGGGCCTGGCCCCCAGCCGGCAATTAAGATCGGTGCGAGCAAGGTATTGAGCACTACGGTCAACACTTGAATAATCATCGCCGGTTTTACGATGCCGGTGGCTCGCAGCGACGAGCTCATAGCCATTAACGCAAACTGCAGCGCCATACCTGGCAAAAACCAATAGAGAAACGTCAAGCCCTGCTCCAATGCCGCCTTGTCTGCGGTTATCGCTGCTAGATAAGGGCGGGCCAGACTGTAGCCGGCAACTAAAGTGATGAGTGCGCAGATTATCGAAAGAACCACTGACTGATTAAACACAATGTTTGCTTCGGCCTGATCTTTGCGACCCACAGACTGAGAGATCAAAGCCACGGCGCTAACTCCCAAAACTTGGGTTAACGCCATAATCATAAACAATATCGTTCCAGCAGCACCCACACCGGCCACGGCGTCGTCGCCGATTGCGGCTACAAAATACAGATCAACCAGTAGATACAGAGTTTGAAACACCATGCCAGCAGCAACTGGAATTGCCATAGCTAAAATTATTTTGGTGGCTGAACCTTGGGTGAGATCTTTCATGGGTATCGCTCTAAAATGTCTAAATACGGGGCAATCTGCTAATGCGCCTCGGAGTATGGAAACGCTACCTGCCCCATCGTAGGGGGCGACAAGCTTATCATTATCTCTTAGTTAGCGGTGCAAAACCGGCCAAATTTAAATAACTTAGACGCGAACTACTTTTTTATTGCAGGGGCAGTACAATCATCGCAATAATGCCCCTACTTTTGAAAACACTCATGCTGATGTTTAAAACCCGCTAATGGCTGCAAAAAAATTCCGCTATATCACTGTGACCGCCGTAGTAATAGCCAATATGGTTGGCACCGGAGTTTTCACCAGTCTCGGCTTTCAATTGCTCGATATTCGCTCTGGTTTTGTCCTGTTAATGCTGTGGGCAGTAGGCGGTCTCGCGGCGCTGTGTGGTGCTATGACCTACGCGGAGCTTGGCGCTGCAATGCCGCGCTCGGGCGGTGAATACAACTTTCTGACTCGAATTTATCATCCTGCCGCGGGCTTTGTATCAGGCTGGGTTTCTGCCACAATCGGGTTTGCTGGCCCCGTGGCTCTTGCCGCCATGACTTTTGCGGCCTATGCCACAACTGTCCTGCCCGGTGAAGCCAGCCCTTTACTGGAAAAAGGTTTAGCTGGGGCTCTGCTTATAGGCTTGACCCTAGTTCATGCAACCAACCGACGCAACAGTGGCGGCATCCAGCTACTGTTCACCATTCTCAAAGTTTGCGTCATCGTCATTTTTTGCGCGGCCACTGTGATAATTGTTGACACTCCGCAGCCGGTCAATTTTTTCCCCAGTAGTGGCGATGGCGCTTTGCTCACCAGCAGCGAATTTGCGGTATCCCTAATCTATGTCAGTTTTGCCTATACCGGCTGGAACGCCGCGACCTACTTAAGCAGTGAACTGGAAGAACCCCAACGCACCCTGCCATGGATATTGGTTAGCGGCACGGCTGTAGTGATGACGCTTTACGTAGCCCTCAATTTTGTTTTCCTCTACGCCGCGCCGATGGATGCCATGGTGGGCGAAGTGGAAATTGGTTTTATTGCGGCAGAAACAGCGTTTGGAGAAGTGGGCGGCCGCTTCACGGGATTAGTGCTAGCGCTGCTGCTTGTTTCCACCGTAAGCGCCATGACTATGGCCGGCCCTAGAGTGATTCAAGTAATTGGGGAAGACTTTCCCGCGCTGGAGCTGCTTGGGCGTAAAAATAAAAACGATGTGCCCGCTAATGCTATCCTGCTGCAGTCGGCGATCGCAATGCTGTTTATTTTGTCTTCTACTTTCGAATCGATTTTGGTGTTTGCGGGGTTTACCTTAGCGCTCAACAGTTTCGCCACAGTACTTGGTATTTTTGTTTTACGCTGGCGCCAACCAAACCTCGACCGGCCTTACCGGACCTTTCTCTACCCTTTACCGCCACTTATCTATTTGGCATTGACAGGTTGGACGCTGTGGTTTGTTCTACAGTCAAGACCAGTAGAAGGCTTGTTCGGCATTGCCATTATCGGGTCAGGATTACTTCTTTATCTAATTTCTGCACGCAATGCGCGCAAGGATCTCCCATGAAAAACACCGGAAAAATTATTGTCTCGGCAACAGCCAAGCTTTTGGCTATCGCCGCATTGTTAACGGCGCTAACGGGTACTGCAGCCGCAGAAGAATCGGTTGCCCACTTTATGGCCAACGAGGGCTTGATGGTTGTCCATGGTGATACTAAGGTCATGTTTGACCCCTTATACAGTCAAGGCTTTGACAGATATATGATGCTACCGCCGCAGATGAAGGCTGCCTTATTGGCCGGCGAGGCGCCCTATGACGGCTTGGATGCGGTTTTTATCAGCCACCAGCACGGCGATCATTTCACCGCTGAAGATGTGCTGGCCTTCATGCTTGCACGAGAAGAGGTAGAGCTCTATGCACCCGGCCAAGCAGTGGTTGCTCTTAGAGCGATTGCGGGGCCCCAGCAACAGGCTATTTTTTCGCGGGTGCACGGGGTAGACCTAGAATACAAAGATGCGCCGGTTTCTATGGTAGTGGACAATCTATCTATTGAGGCGGTGCGAATACCCCACAGTGGATGGCCTACTGGACGGCTGGATATTTCCAATCTTGCTTGGCGCGTGACTCTGGAC
>CAYGSO010000007.1:32642-43541 GCA_964352445.1 uncultured Pseudohongiella sp.
ATGGCCTACTGGACGGCTGGATATTTCCAATCTTGCTTGGCGCGTGACTCTGGACGCAGCGACTACCGTGTTGCATCTTGGCGATGCAGACGCGAACCCAGTGCATTTTGCCCTTGACCCAGAGTTTTGGAGCAGCAATCAGCCGAACATGGCGTTCCCTCCCTATTGGTTTTATTCAACGGATGAGGGCCGATCGATACTCAGTGATCGTATAGGGGCAGATGAAAGTGTGGGCATTCATGTGCCCGAGGCGATGTCTATAGACCGAAGCCAACTGCCCCCAGAACTGCGAGACGTAGTGCTATTTTTAGAGCCGGGAGAAACCCGGCCTGTTGCGAGCCACAAGTAATTTTAATCTCTGAGCATAACCACTAGGGCTTGAGCCAGTTCTGCGGCCTCTCGCCCTAGGGGCGTTAAAAATCCTCCGTCTTCTAAGGTGATGATGTTTTTCCCGTACAGCCTTTTTGCTGCAGAGATTCTGCCCGGCGCCGCTTCGTGGTGAATCTTCAATCCTTCAAGGGTGCTATGCAGATCAAATAAATTAAGCAGCTCTACTTCTTCGAGAAATTCTTGGTCTAATTGCATATATTTCGTCTCTTATTGTTATTCACTATTGATTGCGCTGCGCCAAACTAACTGCTGCAATCTTTGCACCTTATCTGCCGCTAGCAATAGCACGCAACCGTTTTCGCCAACCCTCGTCGAGAAAGGGTAACACTGCTAACGCCTTTGCCGCCATCTCTGAACTGGTTTTTGGAGTAAATGTTATCTGCCATAGATCGCGGACACTAATGCCATGTGGGTCTTTCTCAATGAGCTCGAAATCTGCCCCCCGCTTTAGCGATCCAGTTTCTTCAACTGCCAAGTAAAAACCCAACCACCCTGCACTGAGAAACTTAGCCGGCATAGATGCATCCGAGGTACGTACCCCCAATTTAAAGCAAGGTATTCTCGGCTGGGATACAACCACCCGAGCACTGCCAATCTTGTAGCGATCACCTATGCATACCGTCTCGTCGTTTAAGCCGCTGACAGTTAAATTTTCACCGAAAAAAGAAGAGCCTAAGGAGGGCTGGTTTAGTTCGCTTTGCCAATAGCAATACTGCTGCTCAGGATAGACATAGATCGCTTTATTTGCGCCGCCGTGAAAACGACGATCTGCTTGCTCATCACCTTCAAGGGTTTCCTGCTGGACTATTATCTCAGTACTGACTGGGTATTTGTAGATAGCGCTAAGCCGAGTTTCACCCTCGTGCTGAATTTCTTGCTGCTTCCCTATGCAGACTTCTTCGATCCGTGCTGATAGTCTATTCATCGCTTAGCAGACTCACCTTTCGGGGATTTACCCATTATTTATCGGCAAATGCAGTGTCTATTGCCTCTCTCACTGCACTGTGGGCGCCTGACTTCTTTAAAGTGCCATGGGCCGCCAAGAGAGAATCGAATGGCAGCTCAAGTAAATTGCGGAACTGTTTTTCCAAACTTTGGCCGGCTGGGGTCATAAATTTCAGCCAAATTGGCCCAACAATTGTTTTCTTGGGAAAACCGACAAAAGGCAACATAATTTTGGCCAAAAAATTATTATAGCTATAGTCGCCATAGTTCTGAATAGCATCACAGGTTAATAACAAACCGCAGTCGGTATTTAGCAGCAACACACACTCCGGTTGCACTGAACCGCTAAACTCTATTATTTGCCCATTGGCAAAGGGCAGGGCGCAGCCTTCAGATAAAACATCGGTGATCTGCGGCGTGATATAAGTCGTGCCGCCAACTTGGGCCCACATCTTTGCGGAAAACTTATCCACATAATAGCTGTCATCAACCCCATGGAACGCACCTAAGCGCATCACGTGCGCTATGCTACCCAAGCTTAGAATTTCGTCCTCAACTGCTTTATTAACTCGAAGCGGGTTTACTATTGTGAGTTCGCCGCCTTCGCGAATAATCGCCATGTTGCGAGTAATGCGAACAAACCGATTCATATTGATACTGCCGCGCACCATGAAGACATCTTCGCTGATTTGCTCAACCTTACCGTGTGGATAAATGCGGGATTTTTCACTCATTGTGTTGCCTTCTTGTGATCCAATTAAAAGCTAAAGCGACTTTAAAAAATAGCCTATTGTTTGCGCCGCCATCGGTGATAATTAAGGCCTTAGCTTTGGCTGAACGCGTTCAACTACACCATTGCTTTGACGTTGTACTAAGCGCTTATTCAACACCGGCGCAGAATCATTCAGCCACCGCTTCTGCCGACAGTGTGCTGAAAATTGCTTCGCAAGTACCTCAGCGGCCACCGCTAACTATGGCATTTTTGCCTTTCAAACCCAAATTCATCGCCTGCTCCTAATTGCTGATTTCTGCGAATATGCCGTAGTCAAACACAGACCGCCCCTATATGCAGCTCTTGAATAAAGAGTTAGCGTCAAGCTGCATTATCACGCCGCAGTGACACAGACCTGTTTAGTAGCCGAAATATCGCGCCCAGTGGATGATTAGCTTTCAATCGACGCCTAGCGAATCTATTTATCTATGTTAGGATTAATCGGCCTGTTTAGAAGGTTACACAGAAGATAATAAGAACAGAGGTTACTACAATGTCTTGGTCACGATTATCACGCGCCGCAGGTTTTTCGGCTGCAGCAATATTCGCCACAAATTTGGCCATAGCACAAACCGAATCTGAGGTTCTCGACCGCGCTGTGGGTGAAGCCCAGTTCAAGGTGTTTTGCGCCGCCTGCCATGAAGGGGCCTTATTGGAAGCGCCTCAACTGGCTGCGCTTAGCCAGTATTCTCCCCAGCGCATCGTGACGGCCTTAGAGTCTGGCTCTATGGCAACTTCAGGCATGGTGTTATCTGCATTGGAAAAACGACAGGTAGCCTATTATCTGACTGGACAGATTGCGCCGGACACTATTGTTGAGGCCGCTGCCTTTGCCTGCACACCGTCGAGAAATGTGAACAGCAGATTTTCCGCACAACCGAGCTGGAATGGCTGGGGCGCAAACCTCGACAATACCCGTCACCAGCCAAACGAAACCATCCTCAACCCAGACAACGTTGCCAACCTAGAATTAAAATGGACCTTCGCTTTTCCTGACACAACCCGGGTTAGGGCGCAGCCACTAGTTACACCCCAAGTAACTTATATTGGCAGTCAAGCTGGCGACATCTACGCCTTGGACACGAAAACTGGCTGCCCGTTGTGGACCTTCCGTTCAGACTCTGAGGTTCGCGGCGCGCTGTTTCTAGATACGGATAACGACGGAGCTCCGCAAACCCTTTTCTTTGGCGATTTTCAGGCCCAGGCCTACGCCATTAACGCCCAAACCGGTGAATTGATCTGGAAAACCCTCGTGCATGATAACCCAATGGCAGTCATCACCGGGTCGGTGATCAGTTCAGGAGATAGCGTTGTCGTGCCGGTTTCGTCTTTGGAGATCATTCCCGCGTCACGCGCTGAATACGAATGCTGTAGCTTCCGTGGTGCTATAACCGCTATCAACAAAGTGACCGGCGAAATCAAGTGGCGCACCTACACCGTGGACGAGCCTAAACCCACTGGAAAGAGTACGGTTGGCACCCAGTGGTATGGCCCTTCTGGCGCGCCTAGCTGGTCTGGCCCAAGTATTGATGTGAAACGTAATCTGGTCTACGCGACAACAGGGCAAAATTATTCATCGCCAGCAACCGAGACAAGCGACGCAGTAATCGCGTTCGATTTAGACAGCGGCGAGATTAAATGGGTCAGCCAAGCAACCGCCAATGATGCGTGGAACGGCGCTTGCTCCACTGGAACTCCTAATTGCCCAGAAGAAAATGGGCCCGACTACGATATCGGTGCGTCGGCCATGATCGCCACCACTGACACTGGCAGAGACCTTCTCATCGTTGGTCAAAAATCCGGCATGGTGTATGCCCTGGATCCTGACAACCAAGGCAAATTGGTTTGGCAGCAGCGGGTTGGCAGTGGCGGCACCATGGGTGGGGTTCACTACGGCATGACAACCTACAACAACACGGCCTATGTTGGCGTGTCTGATCTACCAACGAATAATCCTTACAACGTCGGCGAGGGCCACCCTGGCCTGCACGCTCTGAATTTACAAACGGGGGATTTTCTGTGGCGTACGGCCCTGCCCAATGTCTGTGAAGAAAGCCCGTTCCTCTGTTTCCAAGGCATCTCCGCCGCCATCAGCAGTTCTCCCGGCCTGATATTTGCCGGAGGGCTTGACGGTATGTTCCGTGCATTCTCAGCAAGTAGCGGTGAAATACTTTGGGAAACCAACACCAGGAAACCTTATCCCGATGCCAACGGTATTCCAGCTCAAGGCGGCTCGATAGAAGCCGATGGACCGGTTATCGCCGATGGCCGGGTATATATCACTTCGGGATATGAAAAATGGGCGGAAGCCCCTGGCAATGTTCTACTGGTGTTTGGATTACCAGACTAATAATTAAAATTACCCAAAAGAGAACAAGCAAATGAAGCTACTTAAATTCAGCGCCCTCGCCTTCTGCGCATTCAGTAGCCAGCTACTGGCTGACATCGAGATCGACGAAACCGCGACCATTAAAGATTCACCGACTAGCCTTATCGGAGTTAACCATATCGGTCTGTCAGTTAAAGACTTGGACAAAGCCTTAGATTTTTACCAAAGCGTAAGCGGCTTTGATCTTATTAAGCGCGAAACGGTGACCAAAAGCCTGGCGGCAGATAGGCTGTTTGGCCGGCCCAATATTCAATATGAAATCGCGGTTTTGGAAGCGCCCAACATGCTGTTTGAGCTAACCTCTTTCTCCCACAACGAGAATGCGCCCATTACTAAAATGCCGGCGCAGGGCCCAGGCATGACTCATACCTGTTTTCAAACGCCAATGAGTCTTTCGGGCTACGACCGGTTTAAAGCCAAGGGCGCGGAGATTTTAAGCCGCGGCAACGACGCTATCGACCTCGGCGGCTACGGCGTCACCTATGCCTATGCCTACGACGCCGAAGGCAATATGTTTGAGTTAGAGCAGCTAGACACCCAGCCTTTGGCAAACTCTGCCTACAATAGCGCATGGGAGAGTGAAGGCCACACCATGTGGATGACGCAGGTTGCACTAGTCACCCATGATATTGAACGGCTAACCAATTATTATGCACAGATTATGGCGTTTGCTCCGTATCGCTACGGCGACTACCAAAATAACGCTCGGCTCGATGAGGCCACTGACATTGACCAAGTGTCACTGCTTGCTTCGTGGTTTCGCATGAATGATCGTTCTAAGACTTTAGAGTTTTGGCAGTACAGAAACCCTGTCACCCAGGCTTATATCGGTAAGCGTGATGTCACCGAGCTTGGCTATAGTTTTTCTATTGAGGTTGGCGATATTCAACAGGAATATCAGCGTATGCTTGGCTTGGGTGTAGAGTTCATTAGCAAACCAGTTCTGCTTGGTGATTTTTGGCAGGCTTATGCCAATGACATTGATGGCAATGTTTTTTCTCTCAGGCAAGCCGTTGACCCGTCCTCACCTTACTCGGTGCCACAGCTAGAGAAGTAATAGTCGAATTCAGGAAGGTCTTATGAAGAAGCATATCTTAACAATTGTAGCCTTTTATTTTTCTACCATCAGCGCAAGTTTTGCGCAGGACATCGAAGACGCAGTTGAGCATAAATTCACCGACAGCGATGGTGTATCGATTCACTATGCGAAGGCGGGTCAAGGGCCACTTATTGTCTTTATTCATGGTTTTCCAGATTACTGGTACAGCTGGCGTCATCAGATGACCGCGTTATCAGATAGCTATACCGTCGCCGCATTAGACACGAGGGGCTATAACTTAAGTGATAAACCTGAAGGCGTCGAAAATTACTCTATGGATAAATTAGTCCAAGATGTTGCCTCAGTAATCACAGCCGAAGGTGAAACTAGTGCAATTATCGTGGGCCATGACTGGGGCGGCGGAATCGCATGGAGTTTTGCGGCGGCAAGACCAGAGATGACCCGACGTTTGGTGATAATGAACCTTCCCCATTTAAAAGGCTTGACCCGTGAACTTAAGAAGATGGGGCAGCAGCACGACAACTCTCAGTATGCCCGCAATTTTCAGCAGCCTGATTCTCACGAAGCAATTAGTGCAGAACGTTTAGCAACTTCTTTGGCGGGCGGCGACCCTGATCTGTATGGGCGCTATCTAGCCGCATTTAGTCAATCGAGCACGGCATCCATGATGAATTATTACCGCGCTAACTACCCTAGAGCACCCTATGATGCCGGGCCTTTTGTAGAGATTAATCGAATTCAAGCGCCTGTGCTTCAGTTTCACGGTTTAGCCGATACCGCCCTGCTGCCAGACGCGCTGAACAATACTTGGGATGAGCTGGATCAAGACTGGACCTTAGTTACCCTGCCTGGCGTAAGCCATTGGCCCCACCATGAAAAGCCAGACATAGTCAGCAATATGATCAGAGCATGGCTTGAGCTGCATGAATAGGATTGGCTGATGAGTGGGCTGTGGAGCCTAAACAGCCCATCTATCCAACTAGCCTGCCTTGTGCCTTTTTTCCCTAAACTAGTGCAGGCTTGTTGCTAGCGCCAGTCACGTTAGGTTCAGTTACCGCAATAAAGGCACTCGCTGCCTTGATCGCATCAAACCTTGTTTCATAATGAGATTCATCTGGCACGCAGCAATCTGCATTTAAGCCAGTTAGGGTTTGTCTTACCTCTAAATTCATTCCAGAAATAAATATTCGTTTATTGGATGATTCTGCATCACAGGCAATAGTTTCCACTGCCCGTGCGGCGGAGACATCGATAAAAGGCACTCGGCTAAAATCTAACACCAGCGCCTGAGTAACGCCCTTAGATTTTTCTCGCACTTGGTGCCCCACGTCTGCCGCCGCGCCGAAACTCAGCGGTCCACCAAAATCAAACAGACTGATGCGCTTTTTCGAAGCATCCATCATCGCCATCTCTTCGTCGGTGAGATCGATTGAAAGCCCTTCGTTGGTGACATTCCCCAATACCTTGAGCTGAATATCTGCCATCTGTTTCACAAACGCCAGTGATGCCATCACTACGCCCACTACTACCGCAGTGATCAGATCGACGAATACTGTTAGCGCGAGTACTAATGACATTAATGCCAAGTCCCAACGTGGGCCCTTATGAGCGCGTTTGAGGTATGACACGTCTATTATATCGTAGCCGACTTTAACTAAAATTCCTGCCAACACGGCGTGGGGGATCTGCGCAGCTAAGGGCGCGAGGGAAACGACAATAGTTAGCAAGAATAAGCTATGTACCATGCCAGATATTTTGGTCTTGCCGCCTGTGCGTATATTCACAACCGTTCGCATAGTAGCACCGGCGCCAGGTATACCACCAAAGAATCCGGCAATCATGTTGCCGATGCCCTGCCCCACTAGCTCTCTATTAGATTGATGTCTGGTTCGGGTCATGTTGTCGGCCACCAGCGAGGTGAGCAGGCTGTCTATCGCACCAAGCAGCGCCAAAATAACTGCCGCTTCAATGACGATAAAAATTGTAGCCTGGTTAAATGATGGCATTATGAAAGAAGGCAGGCCGGTTGGAATGCTACCAAGTATCGGCGCACCAGCGACAAACGTAGATGCCACTGTACCAATAATCAAGGCAGCCAGCGGCGGCGGCACGAATTTGCCCCAGGATTTTGGCCACGTAAAAACAATAAGCAGAGTAATAATACTTAAGCCCAAGGCGACAAAATTAGGGCTCATTACTGCGTCGGGGATTGCAGTTAATGCGGGTATGGTGCCACCACCATCCGGCTCATGACCAAACAGCCGACTGGCTTGCAGAGCTATGATGATGCAGCCAATACCGCTCATGAAACCCGAAACCACGGGATAGGGTACTAAGCGAATGTATTGACCGAGTTTGAGGACACCAAAAGCGATTTGCACCAACCCTGCCAGTACGACAGTCGCGAACACCAGACTACTTTCACCCCCTAAGCTGGCATAGACCCCTGCGAAAACCACAATCATGGGTCCGGTAGGGCCAGAAATTTGAGACTCGGTGCCGCCGAATAAAGCCGCAAAGAAACCGACTATGATGGCGCCATACAGTCCAGCGATAGGACCCGCACCGGACGCCTCACCGAAGGCCAAGGCCAAAGGCAGAGCCACGACGCCCGCGGTGAGACCACCAAACAAATCTCCGCGCAGGTTTTTAAAATGGATATCTAACAACATAGAACTCCTTGGAGAGTGATTCAGCGATTGCGCACAGATTATTTAATCAGATTTTATCTGATGTTTTATCAGTTATTTCCGAAGTATTGAGTGTAAAGTGTATTGACCTGCAAAGTTAGGTAGAATTCAGTAACAAGAGATAGATATTATCTATCACAATAAAGGTGGGAATCAGTGAATTCACTGGACAAACTAAGCCTAAAGCAAATCAGGTATTTCGCGGCTGTGGCCGAACACGGTAGCTTTCGACAGGCAGCATTCAAGCTAAACGTTACCCAGCCAACCTTAAGCAATCAGGTGGCCGTGCTAGAGACTATTTTGGGGGTGGTACTGTTCGAGCGCTCAAAAAACGGCACGACCACCACCACGGAGGGACGCGAACTCCTAGCCAGTGCGCGGCGAATAATAGAAGAGGCTCAGGGTTTTGCTGATCAAGCCAATTCTTTGTCGGGCGGCGGCATGGGGACCTATAGACTCGGAGTAACACCGACTCTGGGCCCCTATCTATTGCCCCATATTTTATCGCCGATTCATGCGAAACATGCTCAGCTTAAACTCTACGTCAGGGAAGAAGCCCCTGGCGAACTTGAAAACGGCCTAATTGCCGGTCGTCATGATTTTATTCTCAGCACCCAACCAATCATGTCGAAAGAGCTAATAGTCATGCCGCTATTTCGCGAACCCCTAAAACTGGCCATTTCCCAGGAACACAGGTTAGCCAAGAAGGCCCGCATCAATAGGATGGATTTACTGGGTGAGCAAGTACTTACTATTGGCGAGCATCATTTATTCCACCGGCAGATTAGTGAGCTGTGTGAACGGGTCGGCGCCGTTGTGCGGCGCGATTATGAAGGCACTAGCTTGGATACCCTCAGGCAGATGGTGGTGATGGGTATGGGTCTTGCGTTTTTGCCCGCGCTGTATGTGAAGTCTGAGATTCGCTCGGAAACTGAACTTCGGATCGCTGATGTTGAGGGGGTTAATGTCGTAAGGAACCACGCGCTGGTATGGCGCAGCACTTCTCCGGCTAGGCATTTCTATAAAGAGTTGGCGATGGAAATTAGAGAAATCATCGAAAAGAACCTAAGTCATATCGTAATTCCCATTGTTGCGGCAGAGCGTATTTCCACAAAGTCGAAACCAAGAATCAATCAGAATTTGGCTTGAGTCTCTAGCCAAATAGATAAATACTTAAAACGCACCCTATTCCGAGGGAAGGAGAGTTTCGTGAAGTCACTACAACAAAAATCAGCTTTGAATTGGCACCCAGCATCACTCATCGCAGTGTGTGCATTTCTTGTGGCTGCCTGTGCCCCGGCACCCCAGCAAAATACAGCAGCAAGCAACCAGCCTGCGGCAGCGCCCCAAGCGGTTGCCGCACTGCAAATGGCAAAGCCTGAAGCAGTAGGGATGGATACCGAGCGGTTAAGCCGCGTCACCCAGGCCATGCAGGGCCTAGTCGACGATGGCCTATTGGCAGGCGTTGTCACAATGGCGGCAAGGGACAACAAAATTGTTCATTTCGAGTCAGTGGGCTATCGCGACAAGGAAGCCAACGCGCCCATGACCAATGACGCGCTGTTTCGCATCTATTCAATGACCAAGCCGATTACTGGTGTGGCATTGATGATGCTGTACGAAGAAGGCAAATTTAAGCTTTCTGATCCGGTCGAAAAATACTTGCCTGAATTCAAAGACCTCCAAGTCTATGCGGGTCAAGATGATGACGGCAATATGGTAACCGAACCGCAAAAACACAAAATGACCGTGCGCGAACTTATGAGCCACACTGGCGGCCTCACCTACGGCATCTTTGCACAATCACCGGTAGACGGCATGTACGTTGATGCTGGTTTATTGGATACGACGGTTCCGCTGAGTGAGTTCGTTAGCAAACTTGGTAAGATCCCTTTGAAGAGCCAGCCAGGAACCAAGTGGGAGTATAGTGTCTCGGTTGATGTACAGGGTTACTTAGTCGAAAAACTCGCTGGCCAAACTTTCGGTAGCTTTTTGGAAGACAAGATATTTCAACCGCTGGGCATGACTGACACTGACTTCTATGTTCCGGAAGAAAAAGCGAGCCGCTTTGCTCAAGTTTATGGTTACGGCCCCGACGGTGATCTGGTCCCAGGAGAAGGCTTTCCGGACGCTAACTTCATGATTGATCCAGTGTTTGAAGGCGGCGGTGGTGGACTAGTCTCCAGCACCATGGACTACATGCGCTTTAGCCAAATGCTATTAAACGGGGGCGAGATAGACGGCGTAAGAATCCTGTCGCCGCTCACCGTAGACATCATGCACAGAGATCAAACCCCTAAGGCTGTCGACGGCATTGGCCTTGGCGCGAGAGGCACATCCTTTGGTTTAGACTTTGCGGTGATCGATGATCCCGTCGAAGCCGAAAGCTACTCAGCCGGAGAATACTACTGGGGCGGCGCCGCCGGCACATGGTTTTGGATAGACCCAGTAGAGAACCTAGTTTTTGTTGGAATGATTCAGCAATTTGGTTCACTAACACCCGACGTACGCAGCCTATCGCGCCGTCTAGTCTATCAATCCATCATGGACCCCTACGGCATCTAGAACCAAAGGAACCAAAGGGGTCAGAGTAACTTGGGAACCAAAGGGGTCAGAGTAACTTGAAACTTTAGGTTGGCCGATACTGGCTTTG
>CAYGSO010000007.1:43641-72925 GCA_964352445.1 uncultured Pseudohongiella sp.
GGAACCAAAGGGGTCAGAGTAACTTGAAACTTTAGGTTGGCCGATACTGGCTTTGAATTAAGTAACTAGCGGAATGCAGTGCCAGGGACCAAAAATCTGATGCTGTTATTCCCCTAGGAGTTAGGTCTGAGGCACTTAAGAAGTTAGGAGGTTCAAGCAGGCCAACAATCGAAGATACCGGAGTAACTACTCCAACACAGTTTTGCCGATGAGCAAGTTACTCTGACCCCTTTGATGTGACCCCTTTGATGTTTTTTGTTGGCTTTTGGTGAAAGCTGGTCGTTGTATGAGCGTGTTTAAGTAGCGCGTGCAATTGGGTTTATAGCGTTGATCAAGGCCCAGTCGCTTCCCCATGAACAGGGCATACCCTACCGCTATGTCTGCAATCGTAAATCGGTCTGCGACTAAGAACTCCTTTCCTTCTAGGGCCGCTTCTACCGAGCGCAGGCGAGATAGAAACCAGATGCTGTAGTCTTCAACGGCTTGGGGTAGTCGTCTTTCGGGGGGCTCAAGTTTGCTGTAGCGCAGAACAATCGTTTGTGGGAATGTGAGCGTGGCATCGCTACGGTGAAGCCAGTTTAAGTACTCGGGGTAGGCGGCCTCGGCTCGATCAACTCCTATTGAGTGAGGCCCGTACCTATCTACTAGGTACTGACAGATTCCGGTGGATTCTGTCAGAGTTGCCCCGCCATCTACTAATGTAGGTACTGTGCCTAAAGGGTTTATTTCCAAATAGCCTGGGTGTTTGGCTCGGGGCGGAAATTCCATAGTGACCAGCTCATACTCCAACCCCATTTCTTCTAGCGCCCACAGGGGACGCAAGGAGCGGGAGTTTGGACAATGATACAAAGTTATCGCCATTGCTAACTAGGCATCGGCTTCTTTGTTGACACAGCGAGGATCGCCGTTTTGAATGTTGACAATAACCTCGCGAGTAATCGGCAGCGGTGCGCAGCCATGGTCGCTGCCGCAAATTAGATCCCATTCCGGTCGCGCCTGAGTATGACAGTCGAAACAGTTGCCGCCAAACTGGTTAATTACTTCCGTAGTGCCACGAGTCACTATTTTAGAGCCTTCGTTAGAAACACTCAGTTCGAAAAATTCCCAATCGTCAGTTGCTTCGTTCCAGCCAGTCTCATGCTTAATCATGACTTCACTTGGCACCAATGAAATAAGGGATCCTGCAGGAAATTCACCGCCGTCAGGGGAGTTAGCGATAGCTAATGTCGCATCAACATTGCCTAAAACATTGTCTACAAAGTAGGCGCCGAGTTCAGTTTTCTCCATGTCGGTCAGGCAGCGAAACGTATCCTCGTCCACTGCCAATTTTTTAGAAGCGTCTTCAGAGCTGCTTTGGCCCACGAGGAGCACGGCCAAGCTGAATGTGATTGCGGCGCGAGTTAGACTGCGGAGTTGGAGTAAAGCTGAGAACGTAACCATAGAGTATCCATTGTTGTTGAGTAAGTGGGTTAAGCAGTTATTAAAAGCAACGCCGAAAAGCAAGTTGAAGACTAATAAAGCCGATACGGTTGGCTTTTACAATGACTAAATCGGATCAAAGGAGATTAATGTAAACAGCAGCTGCTGTGAATCCGTAAGATTGAAACGCACATTTCTCCCCGCTACGGTGCCGTTAATGGCTAGTTCTGGAACAACTAACTCTCCAGTGGCAAGGTCAAACTGGGCAAATGATGTATCGCTTGCAGTCAGTGTTTTTACCGAATCCGATAGCACTTGAAATACGAAGCCGGGGCTTGAAACCTGCTGATTAAAGTCTAGCTCTATCAGCGCTCCATCCGACAGGGCTACCCGCAGTCTTAACACGCCTGATTCTGGCACGTAAGAATTTTGAAAGTCTGGCAGAGCCGGAGCAACCGAAATATCAAGAGCTACGTAGTTTTCTGCCTGTACTGCGCCCCCATCATAATTTTGTAATGGAAAGCCCTCTAAAGAAACTCCTGAGAATTGGGCATTAAATACTGGTAGTGCTGCAAGAGCATCGACGACCGACATACCGTCACCCAACACTCGCCCAAAGACTGTGAACCCTCCGTTCTGAGAATCTAAATTGCTACCGTTATCCGCCAAATTCACAAACCATTGGCTTGTCGCGCTGTTTGGATCGCCACCAACTTTGGCCATAGCAAGTGTTCCACGAGTATTGGATTGATTAAACTCATTAACGACAGGCGGATCAACTTGAACAAATTCAAGCTGACTAGAAGTTGGGTTCAGAGCGAGCAGACCGACTTGAACGACAAAGTTTGATACAGATCGATGCACTAACACGCCATTGTAGCGGCCTGAATTCACATAATTCAAAAAGTTAGCAACGGTTGCCGGCGCCGCCGTGTCGAACAATTCAATCGAGAAATTGCCAACTGAGGTGCGCACATCCACTACTGTTTGGCCATGGGCCACCTTGGTCATGGCAATCAACGCCACCAAACAAAGAAGCAGTCTTAGCTGCTTTGATCCAAAACCACTTTTAGCAAACGTCATTCCTATCTCCAATACATCACTTGATTAGTTACCAAAGCCTTACCAAGACTCAGCTCGCGCACAAAATTCCTTGCCGGCCTTTAAGACCCTGCAAAACCTAGATTTATTCTTTAGCGGGTAAATTCCACGCCAATACCCCAGCTGTTGGTGTAGTCATAATAATCCACTAGATCACTGTTGTACCCCGATTGCGCCCAAATATGAAAAGGGATACCAAATAAACTTGTGGTCAGCTCGATACTGTTGGTGTTGTTGTCAAAGATACCGTTGTAGCCAGTTTGATGCATTACTTCGACCCGGTCAAAGCAGGCAATTAGGCAAAGCTCTTCAGGCAGAATGTACTGAATGGAGAACTTTAAACCATCGTACTCGGCTCTAGGCTTAGGCTGCGCCCCTTGGCGCTCCCAATCGTTGTATTCTTCGGGCTCACCCTGGAGCCAGCCGTCGCTCAAGAATCTTCTGAATTCAAAATGAGTAGTAGTAAAACCTGGCAGGGTTGGCAGAAATCCAGTCTGCCATTGCTTGGTCCAATCCAGTGAAACATAGTCCCAGCCCCGGCTTATGGCGTCACGGGCAAACACAGCCGGTTCATTTCTGTCACGAAAGGTTTGTTCCTCTAATTCGAAAGACTGCTGGTTATTGATTTGCTGACCGTTGGACTCATGGCCATAGCCAATATCCCAATAGCCCTCGTAGTAATCCCACAGGCGCACAAACAGCTCTGGATTGTAGCGCCGCGGAATTACCGGAGAGGAAGTGCGCGTGCCGATGTATTGCGAGAAACGGCTAGAGAACGCCATGTAGAGCCGAGGACTTTGCAGCTCGGTAATACCCAGTGAATCAAAGACAGCTTCTATTACGGGCGTCATCAGCGGGTGCTTAAGGGAAAGGTTCGCATCCATGTATAAGCTATTGATGTCGTTGGCATCCATCCGTGCCAGCATTTTATTTGGCTCATGGCTACTCAACCCCTCTCTTGGTCGTTCAATCACCGGTCCCGCGTCATGTTTAGGGCTTTCGCCTTGCTCGCCTAAACTAGGCATAGGTACCTGGGTGGAAATATTGGCATAGCTGTCGAAACAGGCCAGCCGCGCAACATTGTTGGCAATGCTGGGGCACTGCATATAAGCCAAGGTCGGTGAGGCTTGTAGCTGGCTAGGCACAACTAAAAGCATAAGCACTAACAAGAGGTGTGGAAATCTGGTCATTATGAACTCGTTCGAAATTAGGTGGGTATTAGCGGCGTTCATTAGTCGAATTAACAGCTTAAATGGTTTGGCGCAGGAAAGGCAGTCGCGGGTCTAGTTTTGGTATCTTGCCCTGTTAATTTACCCGAGTAATCTCGGTAACGTAAAAATGACAGCGCCGCGGTGCTAACATCAACCCGTTGCCACCAGAAACTTGAGCTTAGCCGGGCCAGTATAACGTAGACCCCACCTGATTAGCGATGTAATAGGATTTACAATGAATTCAGCAGTCCCAGCACTAGATGTCAACTTTGTCCGCCAACAATTCCCCAGCAATCGCTGGCAGCTGCCATTTTTTGAAAACGCCGGGGGTGCCTTTGTACCTAATACAGTGATTTCCCGCATGCTGGACTATATGACCAATGCTCAAGTGCAAACTGGTTACCCCTCCCATGTGTCAAATCAGGCAACCGCCAAGGTTGACGCAGGCCTAGAGAAAATGGCTGCTTTAATTGGCGCCGCAACTGATGAGGTTACTCTTGGCCCATCCACTTCCATGAACGTCTATGTGTTAGCACAGGCGCTTCGGCCACTTTGGCAGCCTGGCGATGAAATTATTGTGAGTACGTTAAATCACGAGTCTAACTCTGGCCCATGGCGCAGGCTTGAGGAGTTTGGTCTAAAAATCGTTAATTGGCCGGTGGATAAAGAAACTGGAAGTTTAGACAGTAACGAACTTAACGCTTTGCTTACTGACAAAACTCGCTTGGTGGCGTTCCCCCATGTCAGCAACATTACTGGCGATATTAATGATGTCGCCGCCATAACCAAGCTGTGTCACCAAGTTGGCGCCCTTGCCTGCGTAGACGGCGTCGCCTTTGCCCCTCATCGGGCGGTAGAGGTAAAAAAGTGGGACGTTGATATTTATCTGTTCAGTTTTTACAAAGTTTTCGGCCCCCACTTAGGTTTGATGTATACAAAGCGTGACCTGCTGAGCGCAAGCAAAGGCCAACACCATTACTTCTTCCCCCAAGACGATCTGCCCCACAAGTTAAATCCAGCGGGCCCTAATCACGAAACCATCGCTAGCCTTAGCGGTATCGCTGATTATTTTGAGGCGCTTTACAGCCACCATTTTGGCAGCAACAATGCCAGCTTATTTGAGCAAGTACAGCGGGTATTTCAGCTCATCACTATCCATGAAGCAGCCCTAGCCAGCAAATTCCTTGGCTTTATAAGCTCTCGGTCCAAAATCCGTTTACTGGGCGTTAACAGCAGCGAAGCGGCGGTTAGGGTACCGACCTTTTCGTTGCAGATAACGGGTTTCAAGCCCCACAGTCTATGTGAGGCGCTGGCGCGCAAAGGTATCGCCTGTGGCTCCGGCCATTTCTATGGGAAAAGACTACTAGACAGTATGCGCTTAGAAGACAAAGAGGTTTTGCGCTGCTCAATGTCACATTACAACAGCCTTGAGGATGTTGAGCTGCTTATCCAGGCACTGAGTGCAATCATCGACTAACAGCTAGGACAGCAGCTAAAATGACAAGCTATTCACTTATTTCACTGGTTCGAAATAAGATCGGTGAGGACAGTATTAATCGCATACACTATATTTATCGTATAGATATTAACAATCGACTGACAACAGAGGCTACCAATGCCAGATTTTAAAGCACCTATTCGCGATATCCAGTTTACCTTGTTTGAGGTCCTCAAGGCTGAAGCCCACTATGAGAAAATTGGCGCCGACGAAGCGAACAGAGAACTTATCGATGCCATCATTTCTGAAGGCGCAAAATTCGCTGAAGAAGTCTTAGCGCCCTTAAATCGAGTCGGTGATGAGGTGGGCTGCAAATTCGACAATGGCGTGGTAACCACGCCCCCGGGATTCAAACAGGCCTACCAGCAATACGTAGAAGGCGGTTGGCCAAGCCTGGCAGGCGACCCTGAGTACGGCGGCCAAGGTTTGCCTGACTCTATAGCTACCGTGGTTAACGAAATGGTTAGCACCGCAAACTGGTCTTGGGGCATGTATCCGGGGTTAAGCCACGGTGCCAAACTGACACTTGATCAATACGGCACGCAGGAGCAGAAAGAAACCTATTTGAGCAAGTTAACCAGCGGTGAATGGACCGGCACAATGTGTCTCACCGAGCCCCATTGCGGCACAGACTTGGGCCTGCTTAAGACCAAGGCCGAACTCCAAGCCGATGGCAGCTACAGCTTAACCGGCACCAAGATTTTCATTTCTGCCGGAGAGCACGATATGGCGGAAAACATTGTGCATATCGTTATTGCTCGCATACCAGGCGCGCCTGCTGGCACTAAAGGCATTTCCTTGTTTATTGTTCCCAAAATAAATGCAGATGATGGCTCACGCAACGGCGTAACCTGCGGCTCGATCGAGCACAAAATGGGTATTCACGGCAACGCCACCGCGGTACTAAATTTCGATGGCGCCAAAGGGTTTTTAATAGGCCCAGAAAACGAAGGCCTAAAGTGCATGTTCACCTTTATGAACTTTGCCCGCCTCGGCACAGCTTTGCAGGGCTCAGCCGCAGCAGAACAATCATTCCAAGGTTCACTGGCTTACGCCAAAGACCGATTAGCCATGCGTTCTTTATCGGGCCCGAAGAATCCGGAAAAAGCGGCTGACCCCATTATCGTTCACCCAGACGTGCGCAGAATGTTGCTGCAGCAAAAAACCATCGCTGAAGGCGGCCGGGCAATGATTTATTTCTGCACCCTGCAGGGCGACATATTACACAGCAACGCCAGCCAAGAAGAAAAAGACGAAGCCGAAGCTATAATGAGTGTCCTGACACCTATTGCCAAAGCGTTTTTAACCGAGGCAGGCTATGAGGCGGCCAACAACGGCGTTCAGGTGTTTGGTGGCCACGGCTATATCGCCGAGTGGGGCATGGAACAAATTGTAAGAGATACTCGCATTGCGCTTCTTTACGAGGGCACCACAGGCATTCAGGCGTTGGATTTATTGGGGCGCAAAGTGCTCATGGATCGGGGCGCCAAACTGCGGTTAGTCACCCGAGTGATGCACCGTTTCTGCCGTGACAACAAAAATTCCGAAATGAAAGAATTTATTAAGCCGCTGCGCCGTCACTATAAAGACTGGGGCGGGCTAACTCTGCGCTTGGGTCTCAAAGCCCGCAAAGACCGCGAAGAAGTGGGGGCAGCGTCTTTCGACTACCTTATGTATGCGGGCTATATCACCCTCGCCTACTTCTGGGCGACCATGGCAGATACTGCCTTCACCGCATTAAAAAACGGCAGCACTGAAATCGATTTCTATCAGAGCAAAATAAAAACAGCTCGCTTTTATTTTGAGCGCATCTTGCCTAGAGCGAAAATGCACAAGCTAGTGATGATGTCCGGTGCCAGCAACTTAATGGACATAGAAGAAGATCAGTTCGGCACCTAGTCACGGCTCCGAATTAAAATTTATCTTTGTTACGGTTGTCTGGAAGTTCCTTATTGCGAGGATCTTCCAGGCCACCAAAGGCAGCAAAGTAAGCGGTAAAGAACGTGCTTAACTCAAGTGTCATTAGGGCGAACTCTTGATCAAATTTTTGCGCGGCACTCTCTTCTTCAAAACTGTCCGCTTCCTCATTCATTTCTTCAAATCGTAGACGCTTTACCGAGAGCTCGTCAGTAAGAACGCAGCTAAGTAAATTATTCCAAAGCACCCCAAGCTGTTTCACTTGTTTGCCAGCGTCTAAATGGGTTTGAATTTCATCGCTGATTAGATCCTGACCTTTGCAGCGAACCACATTACTGCCGTCTATTGGATTAAAAAGTTCACAGTCTTCATTAATAATAAAACCGTCGCTAGCTTTTTGCTCTTTTAGCCATCGAGTCATGACATCGGTTGGCGCGCGCTTGCTGTCTGCCAATGCCACGGGAAATGAACCCAAGGTATCACGCAGTAAATTTAGAAACTCTTCCGCCTTTGGCGCACTGGCCGCATCCACCACCAAGAGGTTTTCCTTCACAGAAATATAGCCGTAAGTCATGGTCGAACGGGTGAACGCTCGCGGTAGTAGAGCTGCAAAAACGTCATCTTGAATTTCGCGCTTTTCCTTGCGATAGACTTTCCGTGCCTGCCTAGCTTCCAGTTCGGCTACTTTTTCTTCAGTTGCTTCGCGAATAACCGATGCCGGCAACAAGCGATCCTGTTTTTGCGCGCAAAGCATTATGTAATCACCCACGACATGGGTAAGCATTGGGGCAACACCGTCTTCGACGTCTACTACTGCAGCGTTGCCTAACGGGCTAATCCAGCCTATTCGGGATTTTTCATAATTGGCGCACGGCACGAAGGCATGCTCGGCAAGATGAGACTCAAACTCGTCGTTAGGTAGATCAAAAGGTTGGGTCAGGCAAAAAAGACGGAGGTTCTTAAACCACATAGAGTCAATCCTTTGGGGTGGGGTTTAAACAGTTAAGCGGGTTGTGATTATGCCGGAAAAGCTCGGCATGTAAAAACCCTAACTGAATCTGGTGGAGTTCTTTAACGCGGTGAGAGTCACTTCTTGCTCACCTCTGGCCGTCGCTACGAAAATACTGTCTCCCGACACGGTTACAGAGATATCCATCGTGCGGTCGACTAAAGCCGCCAAAGCTTTTACCTCGAGCCAAGGCAGTTGAAAAATGGCCAGTTTTTCAGAATCTAATTTGGAGGCTTCAAGATTCCACCAAGTCGGCGACTTTGAGTTAAAACAGTACACCACAACTTGCTTGGCCATGCGGGTGGCTTTTTTCAGACGCTCAACAGAGGGCTCTCCCACCTCTACCCACAGATCAGTTTCACCTGCGGCAGACAGATCCCATAAATCCGGTTCTTCGGTATCACTTAGCCCTTTGCACAGAACTAGGGTTGCACTGGCGTTCAGGCAGTAGGCCAGCAGTCTAACCATCATCCGCTCGGTGGTTTCGGAGGGGTGTTGCGCAAGAGTTAGACTCAGCGCGTCGTACACATCACGGTTGAGGTCGCTGAGGGAGACTTTGACTTTAAAAATTGTGGGTTTAAGAGCCATAACACAGCTGAACTACAGGTTGGGGGGATGCATGATAACCGCCTAAGTGGTTGGTGTCTTTGTAATTACTCGCTAAATTCAATAGCGCCTTACAGCAGCGGCAGCTACATTTAGCTGTTGCTGTGGCGTGGGTCTCACGGTTGGTTTAAGGTATATTGAATCCTTTATCGCAACAGCGAAGTCAAAGCCACTCTTACTATTGATCATGAGCTCGAACTAAATAGGCGGTATTCTCATCATGTTAAAACTCAACGACAGTACCCTGTTAAAGCACCATAACTACATCAACGGTGAATGGGTTGGCGCGAGTGACTCTATAGATGTCATCAACCCAGCCAATGGCGCAACGGTTGCAACTATCGCCGATGGCAGCAGCGAGGATGCCGAAAAAGCGGTCATCGCAGCCCACGCGGCGTTTCTATTATGGCGCGAAATACCGGCCAAACAGCGCGCTAGCTGCTTGAAAAAATGGTACAGCCTCATCGTTGAGAACGCCGATGATCTAGGTGCACTGATGACCTATGAACAGGGCAAGCCCTTGGCCGAAGCCATTGGCGAGGTTAACTATGGTGCCGGTTTTATCGAATTTTATGCCGAGGAATGTAAGCGGGTGTGTGGCGATACCATTCCCACGGTGGCAAATGACCGTCGCCTACTCACCTACAAGCAGCCGGTTGGTGTTGTTGGCTGCATAACCCCGTGGAATTTCCCCAATGCCATGATTACTCGAAAAGCCGCTCCGGCGATGGCGGCAGGTTGCACCGTAGTGATTAAACCTGATGCCGGCACTCCCCTATCGGCGTTGGCACTTTGCGAGCTGGCCCACAGAGCGGGTATCCCAGCCGGCGTGCTCAACGTCGTAGTTGGTTCAGATTCGGCGGCAATAGGCAAAGTGCTAACTCAACATGACCTAATTGGAAAGTTTACTTTCACCGGCTCCACCCCCATCGGCAAAATTCTCATGGCCCAGTGCGCCACTAAAGTGAAGAAGGTCTCGCTTGAGTTGGGCGGCAACGCTCCGTTTATCGTGTTTGCGGATGCCGATATCGATTCGGCCGTGACTCACTGCGTTGCCACGAAGTTTCGAAACTGCGGCCAAACCTGTGTTTGTGCTAATAGAACCTATGTCCATACAAGTATCGCGAAGGAGTTCACCGCAAAGCTTAAAGTCGCCATTAGTGAAATGAAAGTTGGTGATGGTTTTACTGACGGAGTAACTGTAGGCCCCATGATAAATGCTGCCGCCGTTAAAAAAATGCAGGAATTTATGGCCGACGCAAAAGAAAAAGGCGCCGAGCTTTTGCTGGGTGGAAAACCCCATACCTTGGGCGGTAACTTTTTTGAACCTACATTGCTGACTAATATTGATGACTCTATGCGACTGGCCAATGAAGAGATTTTTGGCCCTATCGCTACCCTTCAAACCTTTGACACGGAGGATGAAGTCATTGAAAAAGCCAATGCGACTGACTACGGCCTCGCGGCGTATTTTTTCACAAGGGACATTGGCCGAGTAATGCGAGTTTCAGAAAAGCTGGAGTATGGCATTGTCTGCTCTAACTCTGGAGTTTTCTCCACTGAAGTTGCTCCTTTTGGCGGCTGGAAACAATCTGGCATCGGCTGCGAAGGCGGCAAGGAGGGCATCGCCGACTTTTACGAGACTAAGTTTCATTCCATGGGTGGCATCGACACTTAGGCCCAGCTAACTAAACTGCAGGACACCGTCTTCCAATTTAGCCTCGCCCAACAGTTTGCGGTCTTTGAGATAGTCTTGCGTGTTTTGCCAAGGGGCATGATCTCCCTGCTTGGGAAACAGGTGCATGCCTCGCTTCATGTAACCAGGTTGGAAATTTTGAAACGGATTTTCCGCGTTCATGTTAGCGTCGTCGCCTAATAGCTCAGCGCTGACTCGGGTAGTACCGGTAGCCTGCATATGATTCACCAAACGGGTGACATACAGTGAATTAAGATCAGCGCGCAAAGTCCAAGAAGCATTCACATAGCCAAAGGTCTGTACTAGATTAGGTACCCCCGAAATCAGCATGCCTTGATAGAACAAACGCTTGGAAAAATCGATGGCCTCGCCATCCATTGTAAATTCCACACCCCCCATCAACTGCAAATTTAGTCCGGTGGCTGTGATCAGCACGTCGGCATTAATTTGAGTGCCATCGGTCATTCTGACTCCAGCGGGGTTAATAGAATCAATGTCACCTGTCACTACATCAACCGAGCCATTTTTAATAGCGCTGAACAAATCTCCTTCGGGCACCACACAAACTCGCTGATCCCAAGGATCATAAGAAGGCGTAAAGTGCTTATCAATATCGAAGTCATCACCCAATGCTTTTTTAACCTGCTTAAGTAAAAACTCTTTTGCACGCTTCGGATTTTTACGAGAAGAACGGTAAAAGTAATTGCCCAAATGAATATTCTTCCACCGCACAATTCGGTAAGCCAGATGGCTTGGCAGCACTGCATTCAATACTCTGGCAATACTATCTATAGACGGGCGAGGGATGACATAGGTTGGCGAGCGCTGAATCATCGTCACTTTATTCGCCGCATTCGCCATTGCTGGCACTAAAGTCATAGCGGTGGCGCCGCTGCCAATTACCGCGACTTGCTTACCTTTATAATTCAGGTCTTCAGGCCATTGCTGTGGATGCAGCAACTGCCCGCCAAAGCTGTCTATGCCTTTTAAGGCCGGGGTATAGCCCTGCTCGTAACTGTAGTAGCCAGCACACATAAACAGCAGCCGCGTTTCTAGCTGTCGGCTATGGCCAGAGGTGTTTTCAAGCTCAACCTGCCAAGAGGACGTCGCGCTATTCCAATTGGCCCCAGTGACTTTTTCACCGTATTGAATTTGCTTATCAATGTCATACTCAGCAATAGCCTCTTTTACGTAACTTAAGATAGAGCCGCCGTCGGCCAATACTTTGGCTTCGGTCCATGGCTTAAAATTGAAGCCAAAGGTGTGCATATCACTGTCTGAGCGAATACCCGGGTAACGGAACAAATCCCAGGTACCCCCTGGATTGCCCCTGGCTTCGATAATGGCAAAATCTGCCTGGGGAGATTCACGCCGCAGATGACAGGCCGCGCTGATGCCTGAGATACCGGCACCCACAATTAAAACATCTAGCACACTATTCACCTTATGCCCGGCATCTAAGGTTTAGCTGCCGTGTTGAGAATGGGCAATAATAGAAGATGCCTTCGCGGGTTGCAAAACTAGGGCTGTTATCGCTGCGGCGCAGCAGTTAGTGCTGCTACGGCAGTAAGTTAGAGCCCCGTGGGCAAACAATCGCTAGCCCGCAACAACTCAACAAGCTTAAACAGAAACTGTGCTGGTACCGGTTCGCTTAAGTGCAAGCGCTTGTTTCTGATCCGGTTGAAAGCGGTTTCTCTTGCCAAAATATAGTTGGCGTAAGACTCGCGAGTGAAGGCAACTTGCTTTAGACTTGCCCACTTTCGGCGGTACCATACCCCTCATCAATCACCCTATTTGCGACTGTAAATCACCATGCCTTTGCTTAAGCTCGACAAAGTATCCATTAATTTTGGTACCCATGTGTTATTAGACGAAGTGTCTCTGAACCTTGATAAGGGCAAGCGGCTTGGTTTATTGGGGCGTAATGGAACAGGAAAAACAACACTCATTCGTACTATCGGCGAATTTGTTAAACCAGATTCCGGCGAACGCTGGCTTAGGCCTGGCACTAAGATCGCTTGGTTGGATCAGAACCTGCCACCAGCTAGCAGTGAAACTGTCTATGACGTCATCGCCGGCAGCCTCGCTGAGGTTGGTGAACTGCTGAAACAGTATCACCACCTAACCATGGATTTTGACCCCAACAAAATGAATCAGCTTGAGTCTGTTCAGGAAAAACTGGAGGCAAAGGATGGTTGGAGCGTCGGTCAGCAAGTTGACACGGTGATTAGCCAATTAAACCTGCCGGCTGAAAAACGCATGGAGGAATTGTCCGGCGGCTGGCGCAAGCGGGTCGCCCTGGGCTGTGCTTTAGTGCTGGAACCGGACATCTTACTGTTGGACGAACCCACCAACCATTTGGATATTCCCGCAATCGAATGGCTTGAGAAAAACCTGCAGGATTTCCGCGGCGCTATGGTGCTGGTTACTCACGACCGTGCTTTTCTACAAAAAGTTGTGAATGCTATTGTTGAGCTAGATCGGGGGCATCTCTACGAATTTGAAGGCACCTATGAGCGCTTCTTACGCTTTAGAGAAGAGCAGCTGGCCTCCGAAGAAAAAGCCAATCAACTTTTTGACAAAAAATTGGCTCAAGAAGAGGTTTGGATTCGCCAAGGCATCAAGGCCAGACGCACTCGCAACGAAGGCCGGGTTAGAGCCCTTAAAGCCCTGCGTACGGAACGTAGCCAGCGCCGTGAGCAGGTTGGCAAAGCGTCGTTCAAATTGGACGCTGCTTCAAGCTCGGGAAAAATTGTTGCTGAACTTACCAATATAAGCCATAGCTTTGGCGACAACAAAGTCATTGCTAACTTCTCTACAACGATTATGCGCGGCGACCGGATAGGCCTTGTGGGTGCCAACGGCGCTGGCAAATCAACCCTGCTGAAGGTAATGCTTGGCCTATTAGAGCCTACCGAGGGCACGGTAAAAATGGGCAGCAAACTCGAAATCGCCTATTTTGATCAATTGCGGCAGCAGTTAGATCCAGAAAAAAATCTAATCGACAATGTCTGTGGCGGCCAAGAATTCATTGAGATCGATGGCAAGCGCAAGCATGCTATCACCTACCTCGGGGAGTTTCTTTTTACTCCAGACAGAGTGCGCACCCCAGCTAAAGCCCTTTCTGGCGGCGAACAAAATCGCGCCATATTGGCTAAGCTGTTTTCTCGCCCTGCCAATATTTTAGTGCTCGATGAGCCAACCAACGATTTAGATGTTGAAACCTTAGAATTACTCGAAGACATACTGCTCGAATTTAAAGGCACCGTGCTTCTGGTCAGCCATGACCGAGCATTCATGGACAACGTGATCACCAACCTGATCGTTTTTGAGGGCCACGGACGTATAAAAGAGTATGTGGGTGGCTATTCCGATTGGGTTGCTAAAGGTGGCCGCTTAGTTAGTAGCGAAGAGACAATCCCTGAGCCTGCGACCATCAAGCCAGCGGAAGCTAAACCAGCGCCTGCGCCAACTAAGGACAAAGCCACTAAAAAGCTTAGCTACAAAGAACAGCAGGAACTAAAAACGCTAACCGCAAAAATAGAGAAGCTAGAAACGGCGCTAGCCGCATTTGAATCCAAAATTGGGCAGGCAGACTTTTACTCCGGCGACAAAGCCGTGATTGAAGCTACCCTTAAAGAAGTTGCTAATACCCAAGATGAGCTAGATAGAGCCTACAGGCGCTGGGAAAAATTAGAAGGCTAGTGCGTACTAGTGGAGGCGCCTTATAGAAACCACAATCACGACATGGCTTGAGCAACACAGTCAGTACGCACTGCTGCTTGTGCCTTTGCTGGCTTTCGCAGAAGCCTGCGTTGGCATTGGTATTTTCATCTCCGGCGCCTTTTTGCTCGCGGTGGCGACCTTCGTTCTCAACTCAGGCTTGGCCAGCCTAGAAACTATTTGCGTATTAGCTGCACTTGGCGCTATTACGGGGGATCACGCTGGATTTTACGTGGGGGTGTGGTTGGGGCCAAATTTTCATCAAACCAAACTGGCTAAGCGCTACACGGCGAAACTGTCACAAGGCGAGGCATTGATCATAAAATACGGCGTTTGGGCCATTTTTATTGGCCGTTTTATACCAGCCATTCGCAGCGTCATCCCGGCGCTTATGGGCTTAAGCGAGTTTGATAAAACTCGCTACTCGGCCTACGACATTGTCGCCTGTGCATTATGGTCGGTAGCCTTAGGTACAATTGCCGCGGGCATCGACAGTCTTATCTGACAGAATCAATCCAGCGATCGATTTTCGCTCCAAGGGCGACCATAGGCAAAGGCCCAGACCCGAGCACCGTGTCATGAAACGCTTTGATATCAAATTTATCGCCCAGTTCTGCTTCTGCTTTGGCGCGGTACTCAAGAATTTTAATCATGCCAATTTTGTAGGCGGTGGCTTGACCGGGATTATTAAAATAGCGTTTTATTTCCGAGCGAACTGAAAGCTCCGGGCGAGGTGAGTTTTCCAAAGCGTATTGTACCGCTTGGTCCTCACTCCAGCCCTTGGTATGAATAGCCGTATCGACCACAAGGCGAACTGATCGCCAAATTTCACTAGAGAGCCTGCCCATTTCAGAATAAGGGTCAGGATAGCCACCCATTTCTTTGGCAAGTAATTCGGCGTACAGGCCCCAACCTTCGGTATAGGCAGTATAGCCGCCATCAGCTCGAAACTTGGGAATGTCAGTTAGCTCCTGCTGAATTGAGCGCTGCATATGATGGCCAGGCAAACCCTCATGGTAGGCCAGATTCTCGAGACGGTTAATTGCAACGGCCCGCATGTCGGCTAGGTGCACATAAAACACCCCCGGCCGTGACCCATCTGGCGTACCCTTACGGTAGTGCGCTGCCCCACCGGCGGATTCTCTGAATGCTTCCACTCGCCTTACCTCAAGCGAGGCTTTAGGCAACAAACCAAAATAGTCGGGTAGCTTTTCGGCAACGTCATCTAACACTTCACCTGCCATAGCAAGGTAATCAGCCCGGCCCTGGTCGGTGTTTTCAAAGTAGAAATCATCATTTTCACGCATGAAATTGAAGAATTCTTGCAGTGAGCCTTCAAATCCCACCTGACGCTTAATAGTTTCCATTTCTTCTTGGATGCGAGCAACTTCACTAAGTCCGGTGGTGTGAATTGCATCAGCAGTCAGTGGCAAGGTTGTCATTGTGCTCAGCCTTGCGGCGTAATAGGCATCGCCATTTGGCAGGGCTGATGCTCCGCTTGCCTGATTTGGCACGTTGGCTCGATCTGCTTGCAGCCAGGCCAGCACTTGCTCGTAGCCGGGCTTAAAGTAGTCAACTAAAGCGCCTCTTGCCGCTGCTTTTAGTGCGTGGGCTTGCTGGGGGTTGGCGACACCAGTTTCAACTAGCTTGGCCAGCTTTGCGTTGATGTCTGTCCATATGGCCGATGACCCGGTTGCCTCAAAAGGCGCACCGCTGAGCACCCGCTGAATTTCGCTTATGGCGCGGTCATAGTCAAAGAATGGGGCACGAATGCCATCGTCTGCGGCCAAGATAGCCCGCTCTAAGTATTGCTCTAGGTAACGCTGAGATTGCTGAAGCCGTGAGATGTAAGCCTCCATATCGGAGATATCAGCTATGGTTTGATAGTTAATCAGGTCGTTGGGCAGTTTGGTCTGGGGGCCGTTACGGCCGAAAATATAAGAGTGACGGCGAAACGGCAGATTCATTTCTTCGATCTCTAACAGGTACTCCCAAAGCTGCCAAGACAGCTGTGCTTCGGTATCAAGCAAATCACGGTCAAATTCGGACTGCATCTGCGCGACACTTGCCCGCCTCCACTGCAGTTTTTGATCCAACGCCGCTTCTGATACATCGTCTAGATCACCATAATTCGATTTGTCACCCATGCGGGTTTTTGCCAGAGGCGAGAAATCCGTGAACTCGGCGAACTCAGTATTAAGCCAAGCAACGAAGCGGCTAGTTTGGTCCTGAGCTGAATCTTGTGGGGTTGTGGCCGGTTGCGCCAATGTGTTGTCAGCATCTGTGCTTGAACTAGTGACTTGAGGGCTCTCGCTGCAGCCGCTAAGTGAAAACAGTAGACTGAGTGAGAGTAAAAAAGCGGTTCGCATGGATAATTCTCGAATTGGATAAGGGGTTGATATTAAACTAAAGCGCCAAAAGACGTAAGATAGATGGGCTGTTGCAGAACATAACAGCTGTTATGCTAAATAAGTTGCGCTAAATGAAGACAACCTAGGCTAGACCCAAACTTGAATTGAAGCTGATTTATCCATGTCGTGTCAGAACCACCCCAATGTAAGAGCCATTGAACACTGCGGACTGTGCAAAATACCCATGTGCGGTATGTGCGCCAATTTTACCGATCTAGGCATATTTTGCGACAAGTGTGATGCTATCAAAGAGAACGAGCGCTACGTTCAAGGGGAGCAGGCAAAACTGGCCAAACCCGCCGGCCCTGCAATTGCCATGCAGAACGATGATGATGACGCTGAGCAAAGCAATAAATCAAAAAAATCGAACTCAAACACCATCCCTGTGATAGTTATTGTGTGTTGCCTTGCGATTATTGGGGTTCAGCAGTTTTTGGCTTATCAGGCGCGATACAAACCCATTCCACGCGAGGAACTTGTTCAAAACCTTGGCATTAGCTCGCTAGAGCGCTGTATTTTGGTCTTCAGGGAGATTGGAACCCAACTGCGGTCAGCTCAGCTGCCCAATGAGGCCATGCGCTGTGATGATTCAGGCACACCCAATATCATCGAAAGAAGTGAAGGCAACATTAAAATATCCCACCCACACCCTGACTTTTATGGCTACTCGCAGATTTACGTCAGCCGCAGCAATAGCGAGCCCACGCTAGTGCCCTAGGGATTATTCCCAGATTATATAGGTGTATCTGCCGTTAGGAGTCTGCCGAAACTTGCCTGAGTCTAGTATTCCATCATCTAAGATGTAGTCGAGCTGGGCAATGTCCTCCACAGTAGCGGTAGGGGCAAGAATGGCTATCCCAGCATAAGGGTAGCCGTCGGGGCCCTCCCAATTCCAGGTGCCGCCCAGTGCGGTGGGCGCAGACCATTCGCTTTCAATAATATTTAGCGTCCTGGCGGCTTCGGCGGGTAGCCCTATGTGACTGTCATTAGGGAAGCGGCCATTGGCAATCTCCCAGCGCCTAAACTCTCGGCTCCAGTTGCCTAGCCTCAGCGCGGTTTCGATCAAGCGAGCCCGAGTGGAGTAGTCTGCATAGACCGGCAGAGCAACTGATGCCAAAACACCTACAATTGCTGTCACCATCATAAGTTCGATCAACGTAAAACCCAAACTTTTGTATGGATTTCTTATTTGCTTGGACCGATTAGTTGAGAAGTTTGTCGACATGGCGCAATTATAGTGACTTAGCGGTTAAATACTACTACCTGTAAAAAAATCTAAGCCAAACCTCTTCAATAGGTCAATGCCTGCAGCATTTAGTGCTAGATAATTAGTCATCCCAAAACCCAGTTGTAACATCTGCCTCAAATTGGCTCACATAATGGGAAAAACTGCAGTTCGCTGTAAGGGCAAAGGTCTGCGCCAACACCGCCGCATTGAGTATCCTGTCCAAGCGAAACAACCTGTAGCCTTCTCGCATTTCACACCAAGCCACGAGTGTCCAAGCATCGCCCCAAAACAAAAGACCCAGTGGACGTACTGGTCGATTAGTTTCCACACCCTTTACCGATTTATAGTGCAATGACACTAAAGCCAATCTGTCAATTGCACCTCGCAGCAGTTCGCTGAATTGAATTTTATCCTGCCGCTTATACGCTGGCACAAGGAACTTGCTGCTCTTTCTTTCCAATTCAATGGCGACGCGGGCGGGCACTACCGCTTTAATTTTATTTTGGGCGTGGCTAGCCGCGGCGACCATTTCGTCATCTGCCCAACCCTTGAGCAATCGAATACCTAACACTAAAGCCTCGAGTTCCTTCTGAGTAAACATAAGTGGGGGAATTTCAGAGCCCGGCTGAAGCAGATAACCAACTCCAGCCTCGCCGGTAATATCCAAACCGGACATAAGCAGCGATTGAATGTCGCGATAAATCGTACGTTCAGAAACCCCCATAGTTTCAGCCAGTGCTTTAGCAGTCACCGCTCGCCGCTTACCCCTAAGTAAAACTAGCAGTTTCAGCAAACGCTCTG
The DNA here is from genome assembly GCA_964352445.1 of uncultured Pseudohongiella sp. Taxonomy (GTDB): domain Bacteria; phylum Pseudomonadota; class Gammaproteobacteria; order Pseudomonadales; family Pseudohongiellaceae; genus UBA9145. The sequence continues at coordinate 62,262 of CAYGSO010000007.1, forward strand.
ATTTTGTCATAGCCAGTATTTTCAGTTGTGTTGATTTACCGGCGACTTGGTTTCATCCCAGTACATCGCCTCAATTTTATGCCCTTCTAAATCTATCAAAAAGCAACCATAGTAAGCCTCTGAGTATTCAATGCGAGGGCCTGGTTCGCCGTTATCAATTGCGCCGTTAGCGATACCCACGGTGTAAAAATTGTCGACCATAGCGGCACTTGCCGCCAAAAAAGCAAAGTGAATGCCATTGGCGGATTCAGCAGGTTTTCCGTTGTGAGGCTTTTGCACCCAAAACTCTGGAAATTGTTTACCCCAAGCCACCGCGAAGTCACCGACTTCGAGAATTCTCACGGCGCCTATAGTTGCGAGAACTTTATCGTAGAATGCGACAGTCTTGTCAAATTGATTCGTGCCTATTGAGACATGACCCATAATTGAGGGTAATTCTGCTGTCTGTACTGATTGCTCGCTGCCGCTCATAAATTTCTCCTAGGCCTACTAACCATTAGGCAAACTGATTCAAATTTTTCACTATTATTTCTGCCCCACGACAAGACAGTAAGCCACCCTACTGACAAAACCTGTCAGGAGTCTGCCGTCTAGGCCAATAGACATTGGCTAGAAACCCTTCTATGCTTGGTGCTCTGGCGAAGGTAATCGATCAATGAACTCAATAAAAAAGTACACAATTACGCTTTTGTTATGGCTGCCACTCACTGTCGCCATCAGCCAAGAAGATCTAGCGATTAAAGAGTTAATGACCGATGCGGAGCTTGCAGCGACCGGAGTTGGCGCGTTAAGTGCGGCGCAGCAAGAGGCCCTATCGGCTTGGCTGATAAAGTTTCAACTAGGTGAGACTCGCCCTCGCCAAACACCCGCCATAACCGCAGACCCTGCACAATCGCAGCCGGCGGAGCAGCCGGCCAATGAGGACGACGATTGGCGGCGTAGGGATGAGAAAGTAGACTTTGTGAATCGAATAGCAGGCGACTTTTCGGGCTGGGATGGCAACACGCAGTTTAATTTGGAGAACGGGCAGGTTTGGGTTCAACGCCGCTCTAGCCGCTGGAAAACTGAATTACAAAACCCACAAGTGAGAATTTATCAAACCTTTCTTGGCGCATTTGAGATGGAAGTGATTGAGACCGGCCGCAGTATTGGCGTACGACGGGTTCGTTAAGCGGCGCTGCGAGATTTTTCCACTGCCCAAAGGTAGGCCGGCAGAGCACAGGACAAACCAATACACAGGTTCAAGCCAATATAGAGCCACGGTTTTGGACCTTTGCCGTTTTTAGAAAATAGGAAGACCCAAAACACAAAAGAAGAAATTAACAGGTCTGCGGTGAAGCCGCCGGCCGCCGCGTTGGCAAACACGCTCTCGACAAACCCCAGCAAATTAATGCCTTCCCTGAGAAAAAACGAGGCAAAGAATGCCATCGGTATGACCGCACCTAGCACGGCCAGTACTAAATAGAGAGTCGCTCGGTTCATTATAGTTTCCACAGAGTTAGCAGGCTGTATTGTTAACCGCCAAGCTCATGACTTCAATTACCTTGCAGGTAACTGAGTAACCCTAGGTTATGCCTTAAGCCCTTTTTCTAGGTGCCCAAGTACACTCGTACAATCTGCTGCTACTTTAATTTTGAACAAATCATCGGCTCTGGTCAGACCCTCGTTAATGCAGGCTATGGGGATTTTATGTTGAGCCGCGTATTTGCAAAAGCGAAAGCTCGAATAGACCATTAAAGACGAGCCGACGACTAACAATGAATCGACAAATTTTAGCCTTTGCTCAATTTCACTCACAATGTTCTTAGCCACTGAAGCGCCATAAAATACAACGTTGGGTTTTATAATCCCACTACACTTTTGACAGACCGGAACCTTAACTTCCGCAATTAGTTCATCCGCCACGTCAGCGTCGCCATCTGGGCGCACGGAGTGTGATGATTCTTCCAAGTGCGGGTTGTTCTCCTGTAGCCAACCCTGCACCCAAGCCCTGGTATGAATATGCTCACAGTCCATACAGACCACCTCATCTAAGCGGCCGTGCAAATCAATGACTCGGCTGTGCTGGGCTTTTTGATGGAGCCTGTCCACGTTCTGAGTAACTAATAAACTAACGAGCCCGTGCTCTTCTAATTTGGCTAAAGAATGATGCGCCCCATTGGGCAGCGCATTGGCGATCGTTGGCCAACCCGAAAAGCTGCGCGCCCAATAGCGTTGCCTAGTAGCGTGTGCGCGCATAAACTCCCCGTGTTGAATGGGAATATTTGATTTCCATGTCCCCACATGATCGCGATAGGTAGGAATGCCAGAACTGTTGCTAATACCAGCACCTGTTATAACCATCGTTCTCGGGAACGCGGCAAGAAAATCTTGCAGCTGTTCAACCGAGCCGCTCGTCGTGTCTGCGCTTTTCTGAGGTAGGGTATTGATCAACCGTGAATGCATGGCCATGGCGGCTACCAATCCTATTGCGTCTGCTGCGTGCCAGGCATCACTTCAAAGCTCGGCGCGAAATTGACCACTACCGCTGCCAGCTTGGTGAGTACCGACACATCGCCTTCTACCGTGCCACGGCCAGTTTGCAGCAATTCTGCGAGAGTGGCTGAGCCCATAATCACCGCAATGAGCTCACGACGATCAATCCGAATAGTCGCATCCGGGTTCTGCGCCAAAAAACCTTCTATATTGGTTAAAGTGCCATTGCTCATCTCTACCGCATAAGTTTGATCGGTGTCAGGGGTAATAAAGTTTATTGTAAAATCCTCACCGTCAGCTAACGCGCTGTCAACTCTAATCGCGACTCCATCCCACCATTGGCTGGTAGTCATAGCGCTGGCCAACCCCGGACTAGTGCCTCTTGGCGCAGGTATGTTTGGCATGCCGTTGCGAAGATCTTGCGCCGACGCCAAGAACACATTGCGCATGCTGGTACTTTCATACTGATAGCCCAACTGCTCAAAAATATCCGCCAGCAGATTTTTAGCGGCAGCGTTTTGTGGCTGGGCATAGACAAGCTTGTTCAAAATCTCCATCCCCAGCAGATACTCCCCGCTGTCAAACAGCTGCTGGCCTCGAGAAATTATTGCGGAGCTTCCCCCCATCATTTCAACATACAGCGGCGCGGAATCTGCCGGCGACAGTGGGGCTAATGTTGCCGGATTGCCGTCCCAATAGCCAAGGTAGCGGTTTACTACCGCGCGCGAATTGTGGAACTCAGAGCCATGATACTGCCGCACACTCCATTGCTGCTTGAGGGAATCTGGCACCTGATACTCGTTGTGAATTTCATTAATAGTAACGCCCTGGTTCGCCAGATGCAGCACTTGGTTGTTCAGATTTGCGTAAGCGTCGCGCTGTGCCCGCATTATTTCAACAATACGATCATTGCCCCAGCGCGGCCAGTTGTGGGAGGAAACCATAACTTCGGCCTGCAGGCCAAATTCATACAGCGCCTGATTTATTTGTTTGGACCATTGCAAGGCATCTCTTACCAAGGCACCTCTCAAGGTATAAATGTTGTGAATCGTGGCCGTAATATTCTCGGCCGCCCAGAATACTTTTTGATCTGGAAACCAAGTATTCATCTCTGCCGGCGCTTCGGTGCCAGGTGTATTTTGAAATACTAGCCGTACGCCATCTATCACGTGCTCTTCATAATCCTGAGTAATAACTAGCGATGGCGCAATCAGTCCCGTCGTGCCTGCCGCTAAGCCTTTGCCAATAGCGGAATCAACTTGGCCAAATGGGCTTGCAGGAATGGTGCGGCCGTATTGAAGTACCGCGCGTCTGGACATCGCTGTGCCGGCGTAGACATTTTCAGAAATTGCCTCTGCCATGAATCCTGCGGGCGCGATAATTTGAGTTTTACCTGCATTCACCTCTTCTTGTGAGGTGACACCAAGCACACCGCCGAAGTGATCGATATGCGAATGGGAATAGACCACTGCTCGCACCGGCATTTCGCCTAGATGCTCATTTGCCAACGCTAAAGCCGCCGCGGCGGTCTCGCTTGTTAGTAAGACATCAAATAGTATCCAGCCGCTGTCACCTTTTACTAAGGTCATATTAGCCAGATCAAACCCTCTTACTTGATACAGAAAATCTGGCACCACTTCATACAAACCAAAATTCATATTCAGTGTCGCTTGGCGCTGCAGCGAAGGGTGGATGCTGTCGTAATCTTCGCCCTGTAATAAAAAATCGTACCGGCCTATGTCCCAAACTACGTTCCCAGCCGCGCCGAGAATTTGTCGAGACGCAGGCGCGGCGATGAAACCACGCTGGGATTCTTCGAAGTCTCTCCTATCTGCAAACGGCAGTGACTCTCTGTGAGATTGCGCAATGGCAATGGTGGCTGCGCTAGGTTCTTTGCCTTTGGCATTGAAGTGTTCTTGAGCAGCTACTAATGTGCCTAATGCTGAAAGACAAACTAGGCAAATCACTCGAACAAAAGCCACAGGCTTTACTGAGAATTCCATAGATAGTTCCAACCCTTCAAATTATCAATCAAATAACGCCGCCCCTCAGTATAACCTGAGAGTAACACTGTGCTTCTACCTCGAGGGCGAGATTTTCAGCAACACGCTGCTGTTGGTTTTAGAACAATAGGCGGGCTGACTATAGTGGAAGAGGGTAATCTGCGACAGGTTTCGCTGGGGGTGAGAAAACCATGGTGCGCTGAACCTAAAACGAAAGCGTTCAGCGCACCCTGATTAGTTTAGATTCTAGAGCGCTTCAGCTCCACATCGGCGTTGCGCCAAAGCGATTCAAACTGACGCTTAAGAATAATAGCTTCTTGCTCCCGGCCTTGTGCTTCAACAGCTTGATACAGGCCAAAGGTAGTCCAGCCATTCTGTTGATTCCACTCCAGATCTTTACGATAAACTGCTTCAGCTTCCGCAGCTTGATCGTTATCTAAAAGCGCTGCACCGAGGTACAGGCGCATAGACTGTGACCAGTCGGGCGGCTCGGTGTAGTTAAGGTTGTCTTGAAACTCAACCGCATGGCCGTAATGCATAATGGCCGCATCGAGATTGCCTTTGGCTTCTTCAATTTCCCCCAGCAGCGCATGCATAGCAAGACTCAGTACATGAGAGGCAGGCGTTGGGCCCACACCGGTATCATCTACATTATCTGCCTGAATCTGAGTGCGGATGTTGGCGACCTCTGCTTCAGCCAGCTCAATATGCCCTTTCGCCACATGGGCACTGCCCATAACATAGCTCCACATACCGTCTAGATAAGGGGTGCCGCCGTGGTTTTGGGTAGCGCCATGAATGTTGTCCCATTTGCCAAAAACCTTATCCACAATCCAGTTGTGAGCAACCCGCTTCTGGCCTCGGTTAATCGATGCGGCGTCTTCACCCACATCATCGGTACCGCGAAGAGCAGCATCGGCCGCAGCCCCATAGTTGCCTTGCAGCATATTGGCATAGCGCACGAAATCCAAAGCATGAGGCGCATGAATCTTATGGGATAGCGGGTATGTGCCGATTAAAGGAAAGTTGGTATCGCCCCAGATCTCAGCAAACTGCTGATCGACGAGCTGCGACCGCTCGTTGATATCAATGGCTTTCTCGTATTCGCCTACGCGCAAATAGATATGCCCCGGCATGTGCACCATGTGGCCAGAAATCGGCACAGTGCTTTCTAGTTTTTGCGCTGCTGGCATTGCCAGCTCAGGCTCAGCCGAACCCTCCATTAAATGGATATACAGGTGATTAGCGCCCGGATGGTCATGTTCCAGCGCCATGGCCGCTTCTAGGGCGGCTTTGCCCTCAGCCGTGCCCGGCTTGGCAGAGCCATCTAAATTCCAATAGTCCCATCGGGTGGTATTCATATAGGATTCGCCAAATATGGTGGCAATATCCGCATCGTCCGGGTATTTAGCATGTAGCTGACGCATGGCGTCTAGGAATGCAAAATCGCGCTCAACCCGATCAGGCACTGCGTCTTTGTTATACAGGACAAATAGCGCATTAATCATGTCGCGCTCGCGCTGGGTGCCATTATTGGCCAAGTCCATTGCCTGCCTGATAGCCGCAAGGCCCGCGCCTTGAGGGTCATCAGGCATCCCGGCGTAGCGGCTATTGGGGTTAGGGCCAGCCGCGTGGGCAATACCGAAATGTGGCATGGGGCTGTCTGGATCTAGCCGAGCGGCTTCTTGATAGGAGGCAATGGACTCTGGAAAATAAAAGCTCCAGGCCATGCGCAGACCTTGGTCAAAAAACGCCTGGGCCTGCTGGGAATCGGTGGTAATGGGGCGACTGTAGGTGCCGCCACCGGGAACCATAACAGCCAAAGCGCCGGAATCCTGTGCGAGGGCTGAGCCACTGCTTGCTAAAACGGTTGCCGAGACGAGGAATAATAGAAACTTTCCCATGGCACTCTCCTGATTTTTATAGTTAGAATTGTCTTCTGCATAATTACGCAGGGCTGTCAGTATACCCCGCCTTGGGGTATTTTGAAGGCGGCAGGGCAATAATTCGCTCAAGCCACTGAATTTACTCCTATAAGGCCTATTCATGACAGAAATCACCCTCGATATATTCACCGACTACGTTTGACCGTGGTGTTATCTCAGTACCGTGAGTATTGAAAAACTGAAAGCCAACTACCCGGTTAAGACCCGTTGGATTCACTTTCCCCTGCACCCAGAAACCCCGGCGCAAGGTCAGTCGCTAGCGGAGCTGTTTGCAGGCCGGGATATTTCCGAGGTCAGAAACAGGCTAAAAAACCTTATGGCCCAGGCCGGGCTAGACTACGGCGAGCGAACCCATACCTACAATAGCCGGCTTGCCCAAGAGCTTGGTAAATGGGCAGATACCCAGCCCGCTGGCGAGAAGATTCACGATGCCCTGTATCGGGCGTATTTTGTCGACAATGTGAACATCGGCGACATTGAGCAGCTGGTGCCGATCGCCGAGGCCGTGGGCTTGGACGGCGTTGCCGCGCGAGGGGTGTTGCAAACCCGAGCATTTAAAGCCGCCGTGGACGAGGACTGGCAGCGATCACGAGCGACAGGGGTTACCGGTGTCCCGACATTCTATTCCCAAGATCTTGTAGTCGTGGGCTGCCAACCCTACGAAACCTTAGAGCGCTTTGTGCAGCATTTAATGGATCAAGCAGGCTCCGTGGAGACCCAATAAATGGAAACTAGAACGGCGCTGATTACCTGTGTCGACCGTTACATGGGTGGCGCAATAAAAACCAAATTTGAGGCCATGGGCATCAAAGTGATTGGCAGTGGCTACCCACTGGAGTCGCAAGCGGACATCGAAAAAGTGGTCAGTGAAGCTGGCAAGCTTGACATTATTGTCGCCAACTTTGCCGAGCCGCCAATGACTGGCCCGGTGCAGGACATCGACAACGGCAATTGGCAAAAGCTGTTTGCGGCTCTAGTAGACCCACTGATGTATTTAGTCAGAGCAGCGACCCCTAGCATGCTTGAGCAAAAGTCGGGCAAGATCATTGCAATAACAAGTGCCGCACCGCTCAAGGGGATTCCTAACAACGCGGCCTACTGTGCGGCGCGTGGCGCGCAAAATGGTTTTATCAAAGCCGTGGGGTTAGAGCTGGCAAGAAGCAATATCCAAGTCAACGCCATCGCTCAGAACTACATCAATAACGACACTTATTATCCTGACGATATTCTGGAAAATGCAAAGTTTCTCGAGCACATTAAACGCAATGTGCCGACCAACAGCGTCGGGGCTCCACAAGAAACTGCAGAATTAGCCGCCTATCTGGCCAGCAAAGAGTGCCGCCATATGGTGGGCCAGATCATTCCATTGGCGGGTGGATGGGTGACATAAAGGCGTCATCTATCGACATCCCTGGGGAAACTTGCTGAGCCAGCATTAGCCAGTCTTGCATGAGTGAGCGGGCCATTATGTTTATGCTGGGGTTTTGAATGTCTACTGCCTCCGGCTGGGTAAACGACATCAGCTCTTCAATAATTGCGCTGACTATTTTGCTGGACAGGGTCACTCGGAAATAATGGCTAGGGCCATCTACTTCATCATCAAACTCAGTCGGCGTAGGCGCACCCAGCGTGATGTTTCTCACTGTCAGCGCTAGCTCAGGGCTTTTGTGACGCAATAGCTCAAACGTGAGCTGCAGGCACCCCTTGCTAAATATGTCGACTTCGCCTGTTGCAATCATGCCTTTTCTCTCTTCGTATTTTGCTTTCACTGAGCATCTTTGCCAGAGCGTTTGCTCTGACAGAGAACTGTTATGTGCCCGAAATTAAGTATAGACAGCAAAAATTGAGGAAGGCGGCTATTTGGTTTTATTTTATGGCTTGGATAAAACGGCGCCTGCACATAGCAGCAAAGACGTAAGCCAACGGGCAAAAGGAAACTGCGCAGGCATTGGATTTTGTAGAAACTAAATTTTAGGCAGTAAACTGACTAGCGAGACTCGGGGCCAGCTACAGTTCCGTCGTCGAATAAACGCGCGATTTCGCTGCTGTTCATTTTGAGCTCGTCGGCAAGAATTTCTTCAGTATGCTGGCCAAGCTCGGGAGCAGGTTTTGGGCTTTGGTGCCCAACTCCTGAGAACGACAGTGGCTGTGAAGGCACCAAATAATTGCCGATGCCAGGTTGATCAACAGTTGCAAACAATGGGTTATCAGTTGAACAATCTTTGTCGTTGCTGACAAGCTCAGCGATAGTTTGATACGGCCCCCAGCACACGCCAGCGGCGTCCATCGCCGCAGTAACAACTCCATAGCTATTGGCGTTAAACCAAGGGTCAAATAGCTGCTTTAACTGTTCGCGGCCACTAAAGCGGTCACCTTCTTTATTAAAATCGAGGTTTAGCTGAGACTGCAGCGCAGCTACCGCAGTTTCCGTTTGCGTCACCTTGACGATTGCCCGCCATTGATTAGGACTCACCCCTACAATCATAACCCGCTTACCATCGCTGCAGCTAAAATCATGGCCGAAAGTGCCAAAGATATGATTCCCCATAGCGTGGCGATCAGTCCCATTAACTTGCGCTTCGGCAATATAGCCCAGATGCCCCATAGTGGCTAACGCCACATCAGCCAATGCTAAACGCACGAATTGCCCTTCCCCGGTAAGCAGCCGATGACGATCCGCTGCCAGCAGGCCCAGAGCAATTTGCTGGCCGGCGATGACATCCCAAGCAGGAAACGGGCTATTGATAGGTTGTTTATTGGGTTCGTTGTGACCGGCTAGAAAGGGAATGCCCACTTTACTGTTTACGGTGTAATCAAGCGCGCTGCCGCCATGGCGGTCGCCGACTAAATTCAAATAAATAAGGTCTTCACGGGCAGCTCGCAAATTTTCATCCGCCAACCAGCCTTTTGCCGGAAAGTTGGTGAGAAATATCCCGGCATTTTTCCCCGGTCTAGCGATGAGCCTAGTCAGCAGTTCCTGCCCTTGGGGCTTTTTAAAATCCACCGCGATAGAACGCTTACCTTTATTCAAGCTATGCCAATACAGACTCTTGCCAGATTTTGTGACAGGCCAGCGGTGATAGTCGATACCGCCACCAATCATGTCGAAACGAATAACGTCTGCACCCAGCTGGGCTAATGTCATACCACCGGAAGGCGCTGCAATAAATGCGCTGCCTTCGACTACCTGCAGGCCTTGGAGAATATTCTGCATAGCTTATTTCTCGCTATTAGATTCGCAAATAACCGTTATTGATTACAACTTTGTCTTGCTCGAGTGATTTGCAGCGAAACAAAATATCGCCCTCTTCGTGCCAAATCTCTGTGCGTATGGTTTCCCCGGGATACACTGGCGCTGAAAACTTCAGGCGCATTTGCTTAAACCTATTCGGATCATAATCAGTGCAGGTTTTCAGCAGCGCATGGGTGGCCACTCCCATAGTGCACAAGCCGTGCAAGATGGGCGCTTTGTAACCCACACTGGCAGCAACTGCAGGAGACGCATGCAAGGGGTTAAAATCACCGGACAAACGATAGAGCAACGCCTGTTGAGGCAAAGTAGGCAGGTCGCACACTTTGTCTGGCACTCGACTAGGTATAATATCAGTTTTCGGCGAAGACTTGCGCTCACTGCCAAAGCCGCCGTCACCTCTAGCCAGCACTGTGGTAATAAGGGTCAACAAATCTTCACCCGTTTCGACATTTCTGACGACCCGGTCAGTGACTATTAAGGCGCCAACTCTTTCGCCTTTATCAGAAACTTTGGTAAAGCGAGTAGTGGCTTCAACGGTTGCAGCTGGTGGAATAGGATTGTGGAAAATAATCTCCTGACCCACATGAAGTATTTTCTTCCAGTCTAAAGCGATATCAGCTTCGCTGGCCCAAAAACCAGGGTGAGCCATCATCACTGCCTGACTGGGCAGTACTTTCAACTCTTCTTCAAACACAAATCGCAAACACTGTTCGTCCAATGGATCTAAACCCATACCAACACCCAGTGCATACAGCATGCAGTCTTTTTCAGTGTAAGTCTGCTGCACTGTGGGGAATATTCTATTGAGTAACTTTTCTGCATTTATAGGCATTTATTTCTACTTGTTATCAAAATATTTTTAGGTGGCTTTCTCTTAAAAAACCAACTATCTGTGTCTTGTCTTGGTTCTACGCAACTACAACAACATAGACCAGTTCTTTTCCGGCACGCTTCCAGTAGGGTCTACTCAAAACTCGGCGTGAATAC
>CAYGSO010000007.1:73025-126493 GCA_964352445.1 uncultured Pseudohongiella sp.
CAGGGATGTGTTTACGGCGTGTTGCGAGCAATGTTCTGCGCCTGTTCGGCGATTTAAAACTCAGTGACCAAATCCCATATGTTTTTTGTCGCTTCATCCAAATAGACGAGTTCTTTTCCGGCAAGCTTCCAGCAGGGTCTACTCAAAACTCGGCGTGAATACGTCCCTGTAGCCTCAGCAGCCGCATCCCTGCGGCTGATGGTTTTTCGCAGACCCTGCTGCAAGCCTGCCTAAATTAGTTAACAGCCCTCGACAAGTCTGCCTGTAAGCCAAAAGCTAGCGCGGTTCAAGCCGAAGAGGCGCAGAGCGTTGAGCGCAACCGTCTGCCGCAGGGAAGCGGCTGCCGAGCCCACAGGGATGTGTTTACGGCGTGTTGCGAGCAATGTTCTGCGCCTGTTCGGCGATTTGAAGCTGATTAACCAAATCCCATATGTTTTTTTCGCTTCAACCAAATCGCTGCATTTTTACAATGATTCAGAGCGCTAAGCCTTAGCAATCAGCTCTCGGGCTATGACCTTCAGCGCCAAGGTCTCTTCGGCGCCTTCAAAAATTGACAGCACCCGTGCATCCACGAAATAGCGGCTAACGTCACTCTCTTCCGCATAACCCATACCACCGTGGAGCTGCAGCGCCTCTCTACTGACCCATTCCGCTGCGCGGCAGGAAAACAGCTTCACTAAACTCGCCTCCATTTGCCCCTGCCCAGCGTCCATTAATCTGGCTACTGCATAGCTAAATTGTCGTGAGGCGGTGATTGTGGCCAGCATTTTAGCAAGCTTTACCTGACTTAGCTGATAATCAGCTACAGATTTACCAAATACCTTGCGATCTTTCGAATAGCTTAGCGCTTTTTCAAACGCCGCCTGCATTAAGCCCGTAGCCCTTGCTGCCGTCTGAATTCGGCCACCGGCGAATCCTGACATCGTGAAGTAAAAGCCTTTGCCTTCACCTGCTGACTCGCCGACTAAGTTTTCTTTAGGCACAAAGACGTCTTCGAAGAAGAGGTCGTAAGAGTGCATGCCCCGGTAGCCCAAGGTGGCAATCGCTTTTCCCGACAGCGTGCCACCGCCATCTTGGCTATAGGTAAACTGATGGCCTGCATAGGAAGGTTTCTCAACTAGAAATAGGCTCAGGCCTTTGTAGCCCAAACTCATGTCGGGGTTAGTTCTGGCCAACACCACCAGCAGTTCAGATTTTCCTGCGAAGGTACACCAAGTTTTGCTGCCGTTGAGCATCCAGCCGTTTTCTGTGGCAGTAGCCTTTAATGCAACGGCAGCAACGTCAGAGCCGGTATTGGGCTCAGTAATTGAAATAGCACACAGGGTCTTTCCGGTTGCCAGCCGAGGCAACCATTTTTCCTGCTGAGCCTGGGTGCCACCACTGAGCAACGCTCGTGCCGCGATCTCAGGACGAGTAATCAAACTGCCCGCCGCTCCTAACGAGCCACGGGAAAGTTCTTCAGTCACTACGATCATTCCTAGGCTGTCAGGTTTGTCATCAGGCTGCAGTCCACCAAAGCGTTCTGGAATGCAAGTGCCAAAGCAGCCTAGCTCAGCCGCAGCAATTAAAATGGCATCAGGTATATCCGAGTCACGGCGGTGAATCTCTTCGGCTAGTGGGACTACTACCTCATTGGTGAAGCGATAGAAACTTTCTTTTACCAGCTCTTTGTCTTCATCGAGCTGAGAAGGCAGCCTAACTTGGTCAGTCGCTACAATCTGGCTGCCTACATTGGCAACAAATAGCGCGCTAAGACAGCCACTCATTAGTAACTCATAGTCTGCATCTAATTGCAGCGCAATCAGTTCGCTACGGGGAACTCCAAATTCTATGGCTCTTTCGATGAATCGACTGAGCACGGTTTTTAGAGTATCAGCACAGAAGACTAATACCGTTGCCAGTGCTTGGGTATTTCCTTCAAGCTGCTTGCCATAGTCGATACAGGCATTAACGGCGGCAAGATCCGCTGTAATAAACGCCAAGTCAAAACTTGCAAGCTGATGCTGGTCTAACAGCTCATTGTCAAGGCGCCCATCGACTAAACAGTGAGCTTTGATGGTCCCAGCCCCAGCGACTGCATATTGGTTCAGTTCAAGACACAGTTTGGTGATCACATCAAAGTATGCTTGTTCAGGCAAATGTTCCGCTTCCTTGTTAACTAAAGCCATAATATTAAGCGACCTTTACTAATAGGGGCCAACGATGGAAATGCTGCAAATATTTTGATGGGGAAATCCGCCCAGGTTGTGATTTAAGCCAAGCTTTGGGTTGGACAACTGTCTAGCCCCTGCCTTGCCCTGAAACTGCAAATAGTTTTCGTAAAGCATCCTAAGTCCAGACGCCCCGATTGGATGACCAAAGCATTTAAGCCCACCATCAATCTGACAAGGGTTAGAGCCGTCGGCATCGAAGATGCCATCTAGCACATCTTTTATGGCCCCGCCTTCTGGTGCCAACTGCAGATCTTCCATTGTTACCAGCTCAGTGATTGAGAAACAATCGTGTACTTCCGTCATAGTTATTTCAGCTTTAGGGTTTTTGACCCCGGCTTCGTCATAAGCTCGCTGCGCCGCGATTCGGGTTGTTTTAAGGTACGAGCCGTCCCAGCTTTCATGCCCAGCCTCAGTACCGTTAGAGACTGCTAGCTGAAGTGCTTTGACTGAAACCAAGTTTTCTTTGCCGAGACTTTTTGCAATCGCAGGTGTAGTGACAATGGCGCAGGCCGCGCCATCACTCACCCCGCAGCAATCAAACAGGCCAATAGGTTCTGCTATGAAAGGCGCGTTCATAGCTTGCTCCAGGGTAATTTCGCGCTGCAGATGAGCTTTGGGGTTCTTTACTCCATTGGCATGACTCTTCACTGAGACATGAGCCATTGCCCGTTTTAAATCCTGCTTGTTCAATCGGTGCTTGGCCTGATAGCCGGTGGCCAATTGCGCGAATGCACCTGGCGCCGATAAATTGGGCCAGTACATATCGTTTTCCACACCGCGAGAGCGCTGGGGCAGACCGCCGTAGCCGGTGTCTTTAAGTTTCTCCACCCCTAAAGCAAGGGCTATGTCACAGGCGCCTGAGGCGACCGCATACACCGCACCGCGGAAGGCTTCTGTGCCAGTAGCGCACATGTTCTCCACCTTCGTCACGGGAATGTAATTTAGCCTGAGCGCAATGGACAATGGCATTGCGCTCGAGCCTACATTAAATGAATCGATTCCGGCACCAAACCAAGCGGCTTCGATCTGATCTTTCTCGATGGCCGCATCCAATAGGCATTCTTCGAACGCTTCCACCATGAGATCTGATGGGCTCGATTCCCAACGCTCACCAAATTTGCTGCAGCCCATGCCAAGAATGACAACTTTATCTTTAATACCGCTAGCCATTGGGATTCCTCGAAATAATTTATTGTTGAGTGTTAGTCAGTAACTACTGCTTTCCAAAAGTACTTAACAAAGCCACGCTGGGCATCGAAAGCTTTTATCCTAAAGTGCACGGCGATTCTCGCACCGGAATCGATTTTGCCTTCTTCAACGTCGGTAAAATCCATCATCAGCTTGCCACCGCCGTCAAACTGCACCATGCCAAAATAGGCAGGCGGGTTCCAATCGAATGTCAATTGATCTGCTGTCCAAGACATCACCGTACCGGTTGCATTAGAAAACGGCTGTTCATCTTGGCTATTCAGCTTTTGGCACTTGGGGTTTACGCAATACTTTTCTCGGGGGATTTGCAGCGTGCCACAATCGCGGCACTTGCCGCCCATAAATCCGTTGAGCAAATCTTTACGGCGATTAAAACCGGACAAGTAGGTTTGTTTGTCCGCTTCGCCGCGCTTGCCAATATCGCGCTCGATCAAATTATTGAAACTAAGAAATTTATTGTAATTGGTTTCGCTGCGCCCAGAATCTACCGCGCCTTTATAGCCTAGTTTTGGCGCTAGGTTTTTTATCTCGTTGGTAACCCGAAACGCTAAGGCATCGCAGCCTTGCCCAAATCCTACGGCAAGAATAAGTTCACCAGGGTTCGCGCGCTCCAGTGCTGCGCACAAAAGCAATATGGGCTGTGCTGCACCAGCTACTCCTATCTGCGCGATACCATTGTCGATTATAGCGTGGGAGCTTATACCTAGTTTTTTAGCAACAGCAGCTGGCGTTCGCGCTTGATCGGTCGGAAACACGAAATGATTGATGTCGGCGCTTTCCAGCTCGCAGCGCTTTAATAACCTAGCAATGACATCCGGCACTATTTTCATAAAACCTTCGTCTCTTACCCAGCGCTCTTCCCAATCGTAGTCGAAACTTGAGTCTTCACCGCGGTAGTGATCAATGAAATCCACAGCCACGCTTTCGCCGCCAAGGTACTGGGCAATAACTTTGTTTGAACCTATTGCCAAAGCGGCGGCGCCATCACCCCACAGCATCTCAGCTCTAGAGCCCGCCTTCGTTCGGCGATGCTCGGAGGCTATGAGCAGTGAGTTGGCCTCCCCACCGCCTGCTAAAAGTGCCTGCAGCGCTGAAGTGGCGGCCCGCTGCGAGGCGCTCACATCCATAGTTCGAATATAGGGGTTTAGGTTGATTGCTTCGCGCACTACCACTGAGTTTTGGCGGTCGAGAAAAGGCAGTGTGGTAGAAGCTAGATAGAGCGCATCGACACTGTTAGTGTCAAGTGATGAAAGACAGTCTTTGCCGGCTTCAACTGCCATGGTGATAGTGTCTTCATCCCAATTACAAATACTGCGCTCACCCTTGGCTAGGGCATTCAAACCGGCGTCAAACCACGCGTTAG
The DNA here is from genome assembly GCA_964352445.1 of uncultured Pseudohongiella sp. Lineage (GTDB taxonomy): Bacteria > Pseudomonadota > Gammaproteobacteria > Pseudomonadales > Pseudohongiellaceae > UBA9145. The sequence continues at coordinate 77,811 of CAYGSO010000007.1, forward strand.
CCTGTGCGATCACTTGTTTTTGTAGGCGCCCCTTCGGTATGTACACGCCAAACCCTGTAATGCCAATCATCTTCGGCCTCTGCTGAATATTGTCAAAACTGCTGTTTAAATTGTGCGCCCAATAACCATCTTCATAATTTCGGTTGAGCCGCCATAAATACGCCGCACTCTGGAATCGACAAACAGGCGAGAGATGGGGTATTCCCGCATATAGCCATAGCCACCGAAAAACTGCAGGCAGTCGTCAACGATTTGGTTCCCCGTTTCAGTTGTCCACAGCTTGGCCATGGCGCCTTCTTCGGGGGTTAGAGTGCCTGCGTTTATTTTACTCAAGCACTGATCTAAGTAGGCCCAGCCAACCGCTAGATTTGTTTTCATCTCTGCCATTTTAAACTGAGTGTTTTGAAATTCTAATAACTTTTTACCAAAGGCACTGCGCTGTTTAACATAGTCAGTGGTTAACTCGAAAGCCCGCTGGGCTTCGGCAAAGGCGCGACAGGCAATAGTGATTCGCTCGCGAGGCAACTCATTCATAAGTACGGCGAATCCCCCGCCTTCTGCGCCCAATAGATTAGTCGCAGGAACCCGGACATCAGAAAAAAACATCTCCGAGGTGTCTGCCGCCCTCTGGCCGATTTTGTCGAGATTACGGCCCCGTTGGAACCCTTCTGAGCTTGTCTCGACGATGATTAGACTAATGCCGCGGGCGCCAGCGGCTGGGTTGGTAGTACAGGCTAGCAGAACGAAGTCACAGTTTTGACCGTTGGTGATAAAAGTTTTTTGACCATTGATAACATAGTCATCGCCTTGTTTAATCGCGGTGGTACGAATTGCTTTAAGATCGCTGCCACAACCCGGTTCAGTCATGCCTATTGCAGCGATGGATTCCCCAGTTGCCAGTGGTGGCAACCAGCGCTGTTTTTGCGCTTCACTGCCGCAGTTTAGTAAGTAGTAGGCAACAATATCTGATGAGACAGAGAAGCCGACACTGGCGCCTCCGATTGCGAAGCCCACCTCTTCTGAGAGCACCATATTGTATAGAAAATCCGCGCCGGCTCCGCCGTATTGCTCAGGCACACCACAGCAATGAAAACCTAGTGCGCCTGCTTTCAGCCAAAATTCCTTAGGCACCACGCCGTCGGTTTCCCACTGCTCAATATTGGGCTCAAGCTCCTGAGAGAAAAATCGCCGAGCGTTGGCGCGAAATAGCTCATGATCGGAATTAAAGATAGCGCGATTGTGCATAAGACAAGAGACTCAATGAACTAGGCGATAGAAAATAGGCCTTCGATTCTAGAACAAATAGCAGTCAAAAGCGAAAGCCTCAGCTTGAGACATAAGCGCCTATCGCGTGTAGACTACTGCTTTACTCAAGTAGCGATACATCATGCCAAAAAACACTCCTCCTAAATTGCTTCGATGTTTCGTTGGCATCAAGTTTCCGCTGTTAAACCAAATTGATCCCCTTCTGAAAGCCCTCGGCAGGTCGGCTAGCGACAGTGATGTGAAACTGCGAATAACCCCGCCGAAGAATTTACACCTGACCCTTAAATTTCTTGGCACGGTTGATACCGCCCAAGAGAGCGAGCTATCCGCTGCTCTGGCAAGTGTTAGCGCTGCGCATACTGAGTTTAAGGTTGATTGCAATGGCGTTGGTTTTTTTAAGGACTCCATGTGGCTTGGGATTCAACCCAACGATGCCCTAGCAGATCTTGTGGGCACGCTCAATGAGTCGTTGGCAACGTTGGGTTTACCGGCGGAAACGAAATCCTATATACCGCATATTACCGTTGCTAGATTTGGCGGCTTAGCCAAGCCAAAACTACAGAAGATTGCAGAGCGTTTCGAAAACAAGCAATGGGGTGAGATAAAAGTGAATAAGTTTCATCTTTATCGATCCGAGACAATACCTGAGGGCGCTATGTACTACATCATGAATAAGTATGCGCTTACTAGCCCCTAGCTGGCGCTGGGTAGAATAAGCTATCTGGCCTTTTAGCTGCCTTCTATCTTCCTTTAGGATTTAGCAGCGAGGTAAGAACATGGTCTTCCCACCTGCCGTTGATGTGCAGATAGTCCCGCGCCAACCCTTCACGCTCAAAACTAAGACTGGCCAATAGCCCAGCAGAGCGCTCATTCTGGGGCATGTAATTGGCCATTATGCGGTTCAGATTCATGTCGTTAAACCCATAGTCGATCGCATGGGAGACAATTTTTTTCATGTAGCCTTGGCCTTCATAGCGCTGGGCACACGAGTAGCCCATGTGGCAGGCTAGAAACACGCCGCGAACAATATTGCTCAACGAGCAGGTACCTATAATATGAGACTCGTCCTTATCGGTGCCAATAAAATGCACCGCCAATTGAGTTTTCATCTCCTGTTGGCGCATCTCCAATCGCCGTCGCCATGCTTCAACTGAATGGTGGCCATAGGGCACAGCAGGGCTCCAACGCGCTAAATGGGTTTCATTTTCCCTGTAGTAGTTGGCCAAAATTGCCGCATGCTCTGGCTTGGTCAGTATAACCTTCAAGTGAGTCGCCCTAAGGTAGTCAGAATTTTTGTAACATCAATAAAGTCGCTTGGTTCTTATGCAAAAACTGTTGCACAGGTTGCCAACCCAGGCCTGCGTATAGACCGCCGTGCAGTGAAGAAGTTTGCAGGTACAGGTGGGGCAACCCGCGCTGCTTAGCGTTACTAATTATTTCCCGACTAAGCTGCGCGGCGTAGCCCTTGCCTCTAAATTCTTCGGCAACGAAGACGCTTCCCAACCAATACTGGCAGTTCGGATAGACGTCCTCCAGTTCCTGTAGTTTTAGTGCGGCCGTTCCTATGGGCGTGCTGCCGTCGAACGCAATTAATAACAGCGGTAGTTTGTCTTCACTCATCGAGCCCACTAACTGCCGCTCAAACTTTTCAAGATCAGAGCCCATGCGATCCGCCCAAACGCTGCTCCACCAACGAACCACCGTGCGAGAGTACTGGGGGCATTGAAATAGTGTTTTAAAGTGTAGTGGCATAATTGGGCGGCATAGCCTGAAACAGAGCTCAAGTCTAATCTTTAGCGCCTTGAATTTGAAGCGAACATCGAACCCTTGTAGGTACAAGGTAGCGATTAAAGCATAACCTTAAGCGCTAGCGCCGCTGCGTGATAGCAGCGTCAACTAAAGCTGTAAAATTTTCTCTGAAGCCGCCCCCGTTAGAAGGTGAGACCTGTCCCATAATAACCGTAATCATCTGCTGCGATGGGTCAATAAAAAACCGAGTTGCGGTAGAGCCATCCCACCAAATTGTCCCTTCACTTACCGGAAATGAATAAGCACTGGGGTCCATCACCAGATTGAATCCTCCTAGCGTCCAACCAGACCCCGCCCAGTAACCGCGGCTGCCAATTGGCATAGCAGCCGCCGGCACGGCGTTTTGATAAATTAGATCGGCGGTTTCGGGCTTCAGCAGCTGCTTGCCATTGAATGTGCCACGATTAAGAATCATTTGTGAAAAGTTGACGAAGTCCATGGTCGATGACAGCAAACCGACACCGCCTTCGATTAGCGTAGGTCTTTGCGTAAAGGGCACCGATTCGATTTCATAGGGCACTAACTTGCCATCAGTGGGGCGGTATAGCTGGGCGAGCCTGTCGGCATTTTCTCCCTCAGCCCAAAACAGTGTGCTGTTCATTGCCAGCGGCTCGAACACCTTTTCATTAAGGTAGGTTTCAAAATCTTGGCCTGACCAAATCTCTACCAGTTTGCCTAATATCGTCGCATGAATGCCATAGCGAAATTCTGTGCCTGGATCTTGGAACAATGGAATTGCAGCCGCATTAGCGACCATCTGATCAAGCGTAATTGAGCGCTCTCTTACTTTGTTTTCGGTATACAGCTTAGAGCTTCGGCTACCTAATCCCGAGGTATGGGTCAATAATTGTGCCACAGTGATATCGCCAACTCGGGGCCGAGTGGCATTAATGTCGGTACTGTCAGGGTCGAGCAAAACAGTTTGGTTAGCAAATTGAGGAAGAAATTTTTGGATTGGGTCATCAAGGTTAAATTTACCCTGCTCATAAAGCTGCAGCACAGCAATACTAGTTATCTCCCGCGTCATCGAATAAACACGAAAGATTGCGTCTTCACGCATTGGCAGGTCTTTTTCTAAGTCCAGTTTACCCAGCGCCTGGAAATAAACCAGCTTGCCATCTCTGACCACGGCCGCCACCACACCTGGAATATCTCCATCATCAATATGCTGCTGCAGTGCCGCTGTGACTTTTTGTAAGCCTGCGGAAGACATCCCGACACTTTCAGGCGATGCCGATTGAATCTCTTGCGCGGCAGCGCTCATGGAGGCAACTAAACCAGTAACGATGACTGGCAGAAAAAGACGGGTTAAATGCATAGTTAGGTCCTGTGGAAATTCATGGCAGGACGCTAACGTTTTTACTTCAGATTGTCTACGGTCTCAGGTCAGTAACACTCCTAGGGGAGACCAAAATCAGACTCTTATGGATAGATTTATGGGCGCGTGCTACTGCATCGGCCCGGCGGCCCCATAGCTTGTGCGCTGATCTTTTTGTTTTGCGAGGTCTCCCAGCATTTGCTGACGGCTATGGATCATTGTCTTATAGCTTTGTACCGACGAAACCACATCTTGGGACGGAGACAGGTCCAAACCATCGAGCTTGCTTTGCAATTGCGCTATCTCGTGAATGAGCTTGTCTCTCACTACATGGGTATTGCGGAAATTGGGTGCGATATGAGTTCGCGGTCGTCGCACGTTACGTAACATAGTCATTCCTTGTGTCTGGCAGTTAGCAGCCCGGGTGGGCGTTCCATGTCAATTCAGACCGTAGCTGGGCCTGAAGACTATCCTAAGCATAGACAACAATTGGGAATATGAAACAGTGATTTTGGCCGTCGCTAACTAAGCCAGTGCCTTGCCTATTAGACTAGGCCAATCGAAAGAAGGATCACCTAAGCCAATGAAGCTGGGGTTAAGCAGCGAGCTTTTTTGATTATAGCGAAGCGGCTTGAAGTTTAGGTCGACTATTTCACCCCCAGCTGCCCGCAGCACTGCATGGGCCGCCGCGGTATCCCACTCAGAGGTAGGCCCCAATCGAGGATAGATATCTGCGGCTCCTTCGGCGAGCAAACACATCTTCAGAGAACTCCCCATGCTCACTACTTCTGGCTCACCGTGGGCAGATTTGATGGTCGCCAGTAACTTATCGACCTCTGCCCCCCGGTGGTGCCTGCTGGCCACAACCCGCATTGGACTGGCCAGTGGGCGAGTATTGATGGCTATGGCGTCACTGCCTGCCAACCGCTTACTGGCAACAGCGCCGGCCTGACCCAAGTAGGTAACCCCAAGCACTGGCACATGAACCACACCAATTACCGGCTCACCGTCCTTGATCAGAGCGATATTGACACTAAATTCGCCGTTGCGGCTGATGAATTCTTTGGTTCCATCCAACGGATCCACTAGCCAATATAGCGACCAAGATCGGCGCAGCTGGTAGTCAACGGCGGTAGACTCCTCTGACAAAATTGGGATGGTGGGATAAAGCTCGGTCAACCCCTCAACTATACAGTCATGGGCTCGCCGGTCAGCTTCGGTTATTGGAGAGTCATCGGCTTTCAGCTCAACCTCAATACTGTGGCTGCCGTGATAGACGTCGAGGATTTTGGCGCCCGCTTGGATCGCTATTGCCTCAATCGCTTTTAGATCTAGCTCTTGCATCGTTTTCCCTTACAATAGCGGCCACAAGGTGTTGCTGAGCCAGTTTGAGTCCAGTAGGGGATGTTGCACGACCCTATCTGCAATGCCAAGCATTTTGGAGAAGCCAATGCCACCATGGTCTGCGATAGACACGATAATGTTTGATATGGATGGAACCCTATTGGACCTCCATTTCGACAACTATTTTTGGCAAACCCTGGTGCCGCAGATGTATGCCAAAGAGCACGGCATTGGGGAGCAGCAGGCATTTGAATTAGTAAAATTCAAGAATGATGAGGCTCGGGGCTCGCTGCAGTGGTATTGCCTAGACTATTGGGCGGATGAGTTGAAGCTCAACATTAAACTACTAAAAAACACCATTACCCATAAAATTAATGTGCGGCCAAATGTGGAAAAGCTACTGCAGCAGCTGCACCTCAGTGAAAAACGTATCCTACTGATTACCAACGCTCACCCCCATAGTCTTGAGCTGAAAATGCAGCACACGGGTATTGATAGCCTGTTTCACGACTGCATCAGTTCTCACTCTTTACGCTTAGCCAAAGAGCATCATGGGTTCTGGCAGAAACTGCAAGAACACTTCCCCTATGATCCTAGCCGCACGCTTTTATTTGACGATTCCTTGCCGGTGCTGCGGCAAGCCCAACGGGAGGGCATTAAGCACCTGTATGCAATCCACCAACCAGACAGTCAAATGCCAGGCTTGGTCCAAGAAGAGTTTCCCCAAGTAATAGATTTCGATGAAATTATGCCCCTAAGGCCTTAAACTAAACCCACTATGACCACACAGTCAAAACCCGACAAATCAACAAACGAATTCTCTCGACTGCGAATCGACAAGTGGCTATGGGCGGCTCGGTTTTATAAAACTCGCGCTCTGGCCAAGCAGGCGATTGAAGGGGGCAAAGTTCATTGTGATGGGCAAAAGGTAAAGGCCAGTAAAGAGATCGAAGTGGGCGCTAAAGTCCAATTACGCCAAGGCTTTGACGAAAAAACTGTGGTTGTAGCCATCCTCACCGATAAGCGCCGCGGCGCCCCCCAAGCCCAAACCCTCTATGAAGAAACACCCGAGAGCTTAGAAGCAAGGACGCAGGCGGCACAACAACGCAAAAGCGAGGCGACCCTGTGGGTATCCGATGGCAAGCCTAACAAAAAGCAGCGGCGAGACATCCATCGTTTCAAATACTCAGACTAAGCCAGGTGAAACGGCTTATTTCAGTGTTAGCGCTGCTAAGGGATATTTGCAATAATGCCGCATCGATAATCAGACGGTTGTGATGTAAAGCAGTCACTGTATCAATTCCGTAAGGAATCAGACCATTGGGGGTCAATTTGGTTACGCTATTCACTGATTCACTTGCCCACTATTCCCTGCCGGAATTTGATCCAGCATGGCGAGCCATTAAACGGGGCATTGAAAAAGAAAGCCTGCGAATTTCGCCAACCGGCGACATCTCTACCCAGACGCACCCGGCCGCTTTAGGTTCAGCCCTAAAAAACCCATTCATCACCACAGATTTTTCTGAAGCCCTGCTCGAGTTCATAACCCCTGCTTACGAGGACATCGACGAGTGTCTGAAGGTGTTAGAAAACATCCACCGTTTCACTATTCAAAATCTCAGCGACGATGAATTACTGTGGGTCGCCAGCATGCCCTGTCCCTTAGGGGACGAGCTTGATATTCCTATTGCACAATACGGCAGTTCCAATGTTGGCAAGTTGAAGACTCTCTATCGCCACGGCCTGAGCAATCGCTATGGCCGTTTGATGCAGGTGATCTCTGGCATTCATTATAACTTTTCGATGCCTAGAGATTTTTGGGGGCCCTATCAGAAAATATGCGGGGACAGTGGCAGTCTGCAAGATTTTGTGACACAAAAATACCTGCACTTAATACGAAATTTTCACCGCAATTCTTGGCTACTGATCTATTTGTTCGGGGCATCCCCTGCGGCATGTAAATGCTTCGCCCAAGGCAGAGAACATAAGCTGCAAGAACTTGATAGCGGCAGTTTATTCCTGCCCCATGCAACCTGCCTGCGGATGGGGAATCTAGGCTATAAGAGCGATGCTCAGAAATCCCTTTTTGTCTGTTATAACGAACTAGAAACCTATGCCGAGTGTCTGGCCAACGCTATGCATACGCCATATCCGGAATATGAATCTCTTGGTCAAAAAAGAGATGGCGAGTACCTTCAGCTCAATACTAATCTGTTGCAGCTGGAAAATGAGTTTTACAGCACTATTCGTCCGAAGCGAGTAGTACAGTCAGGCGAACGACCACTAGCCGCTTTAACCAGCAAGGGTATAGAGTACGTTGAGGTTCGCTTGCTCGATTTAAATCCTTACTTGCCTTTAGGAATCGACGCTCAGCAGACTCGCTTTTTAGATGCCTTTCTACTGCATTGCCTGCTCGAAGAAAGCCCACATTGTGATCAGCGGGAATTTTTCGAAGTCTCGCAAAACATCGCCAAGGTAGTTGAATACGGCAGAGATCCAGAGCTTGAATTAAGCAAGGCAGCTAAGCCGATTAAATTAGTTGATTGGGCGCAAGAGCTTTTAGATGCAGTCGCGTTTTCATCCGCCTTGCTAGATGGTGATGATTCTAAACTGCATGAAGAGAGCAGACTGGCACAGCTGGCCAAGCTGAAAGATCCGAACCTCACCCCTTCAGGCATGATGCTCAATGATATGCAGAAAAGCGGCCAGTCTTTCTTCAAATTTTCAATGCAGCAATCGAATCTACAGCAAAAATATTTGAGTGAAGGCGGGATCGATCAACAGGCTAAAGCCCTAATGGAAAAAACTGCAAAAGACTCCATTATTGAGCAAGCCTCCGTTGAGGCGGCCGACACTATAGACTTCGATGAATACCTCAGACGTTGGAATGAAACCTAAGCTCGCTGGCATTTTATCCGGTTGCTGTTAAGTTTTAACCGCCTTTTGCTGTCGCTGAACCTGTGTTGCCAGCATCTCATTGCTGGACAATAAAGTCGGTAAAATAGAGATCTTCTATCTTTTGATTACCCTGCCGCTCGAGTGACGCCATTACACTACGGACTTCTTGCAAGGCCTCCCGGCGTAATGTCTCTCTGCCCACTGTGGAGGTGAGGTTTTCCTCTGCCTGAGAGCTGAAAAGAATCACCAGCGAATTCTGGATAGACGGCATGTGATGCATAACGACTTCTGCACTGTCTGACATAACCTTCAAGGATACTCTCGCCTTCAAATACTTGAGCCTTGCCCCTTCGTCATAGTTGGTAACAAAGCTGGGAGTAATATCAACATAGACACTTGGGGCAATCTCTTGGGCAGCGGCCGCGCTGAACCAAAACAGAACAACAAGACCGAGGGTTTTTCTTACCATGACCGGGCACTCCAGATGGACTAACTTAGACTAACTCCCGCTACCGGCAGTTGTTTCCACAACTAAGTGTAGCAGCAATATCGCGCCTCGCCTGGGTATCGCTGCAGCCCAGAATAACTACGGCTAGACAAAAACGAATCGCCAATATAGCTCTAGCAATAGCAAATAAACCCGCTTCAATATGCGCAGCTGCTGTTTCCTTGCCTAGTTTAAGCCTATCGTAAATGTCCATGGCAGCGGTTACTGATGTTTTGAGCGCTCTTATTTACGCGGGGTCGTGCCCGCAGCGGTGAGTTCTGCATTGGAATTCGGCTTGGTTTGGCTGTGATTTCAAATTTAAGTTGCGATTCACCTTGCCTATATCCCGATTCCTTTCCTATATTGATAAAGACTAGGTAAGGCAATGGACTTTGCCTGCCAAAAATCAAGCGAAATCAAATCACCACGCAGGGAAGGGAGTTCTAAATGCGCAGTCGAAGTAAACGCACCAAGGAAGGTTGGACTTTAGTTGATGATATGGTCCGACGCTGGATGCAGCAGCGCATTGAACTGACCCAAGACTTTGAGGCGGTGGTAACCCCATCAATACTCACCCAAAACAATAACGAGCTATCAAGCCACATCTGCCGCTTTTGCGAGAGCTTGGTTGATTATGTTTCGGCTGGGCATTTTGAGGTGTATAACGAGCTGATCACGGAAGCACATGAGTTCAACGACGGCAGCTTAGGTACAGGCATTGACCTGTATCGAGCAATTGAACAGTCCACGGATTTGGCCATCGAGTTCAACGACAAATTCGAACAGCTAAGCCACAGCCGCAACCTCCTTGCTGAACTGCCCGAGTGCTTAGCCAACTTAGGCAAGACTCTAAATTCGAGATTCGAACTTGAAGACCACCTGATTGCCGCCGTTCATGAATGCCATCGCCCCATGGTGGCGTAGAGCCACATCGTGAGCAATTCGCTTGTCAGCTTAGTTTTCTCTATTTCCATAGCTATAGGGTTGAGCCAATGCTCCTTCGAATCTGAGCCGGCAAACTCTTTCTCAACTACTGTGCAAGGCCTATTCAGCGCTGATTTCACGAAAAACGGCGAGTATGCCGCGGTGGGATCAATGCAACATGGCGGCAGCCTATGGCAAACCCAGTCCTCTGAACGCTTATTTAATTGGAACCACACTGACTCTGGCAATTCGCAAATAACCACCCTAGGGTTTTCACCCGAAGGTAACTATGCCGTCACAACCGATCAAGCGACGATTGTGCTATGGGATGTGAGCAACGGAGCGGCGCTGAGGTTTTTCACAGCGCCAAGTGAAGTCATTCAAATAGCTCTTGGGCCCAACGCCACTACCGCCCTGCTGGCGCTCGAAGAAGGCCGTGCAATTGTTTTCGACATTCAAAACGGCGGAGTGATTCACGAACTGCAGCAAGAAGAAAACATACTCAGCATGGCAATGAGCGCCAACGGTCTATTTGCAGTCTTTGGGATAGACAACGACTCTGTCAGCTATTGGAATTTAAAGTCTGCACAGCCCATAGCGACTATTAAAACTGCTGGCCGCGTTAATACCCTCGCCATCTCTGATGACGGCAAATTAGGCTTTACGGCAGTTCAGCATATTGATGGCTTGGTGTGGGATTTAGAGCAGGCGAAGGTTCGAGCAAGACTCAAATACAGCAGCCGGTTTTTTGCTACATCATCAAGTTTTCTGACCGGCAGGTTTTCTGCCGACTCGCAGTCACTGGTAACCGGCAATACCACCGGCGCCGTTGAACTTTGGCAAACTTCGTCTGGAAAACGCCTAAACCGCTGGCTAACCCCAATATCCTATGGCATTGGCCCCAAGGTTTACTCAATTGTCGCGGTCGCGCACTTAGCAAAATTCAATCAAGTCGTTGCCATGAATTCGAAAGGCACCGCTTACAGTTACCCGCTGTAAAACTGCAGCGATTTTTTTTATTAGCCACCTCTTTGCCAGCGAAAGAACCGCTCTAAATAGGGAAAGTATTTTGCCGGCAGTCGCTCACTACGCCAAGCATTGGCGGTGAATTTATTGGCTTCAAGCAGCGTTGGATAGATATGAGTCACCGCTGATATTTTTCCTAGCCCCATGTTATGAGTCATCGCAAAAACAAATTCACCAATCATCTCACCGGCATGATAACCAACAATAGTCACTCCTAAAATTTTGTCTTTGCCAGGCACCGTCAGCACTTTGATAAATCCGTGGGCCTCACCGTCAGCAAGCGCACGGTCTAAGTGATCCATGTCGTAGCGGGTGATTTCAAACTCAATGCCTTTTTCCCGCGCTTCGGTTTCGCTCAGCCCGACTCGGGCAACTTCTGGATCGGTAAATGTTGCCCATGGCACTACTCGGTAATTGACCCGAGATCGCCAAAAACCGCCAAGCATCGCGTTGAGGGTAGCAAACCATGCTTGATAAGAAGCCATGTGAGTAAACTGATAGGGCCCGGCGACATCGCCGCAGGCATATATATTAGGATAAACAGTCTGCATACTCTCGTTGACAGAGATCATCCCCTGCTTTGTTAAAGGTATTTCTAGTTCTTCCAAACCAAATCCTTCAACGTTGGGTTTACGGCCAATCGCTAACAGCACAACATCAAATTCGACCCGAACAGTTTCGCCTTGGTGTTCCGCTTCCATCCAGTTGTTACCATCAATATTTTCAAACTTCACAAGTTTGTGCTCAGTCAAAACATCGATACCGTCCGCCGCAAATTGCTCGGTCACGCGCTCTGATACCTCAGGGTCTTCTCTGGGCATAATGCGCTCAGCTAAATCAACTTGGGTAACTTTGGAGCCAAGATTATTAAACGCCTGAGCTAGCTCACAGCCAATCGGTCCACCACCGACCACTAGCAGCCGTTTCGGCAACTCAAGTAGATCCCAAACGTTATCAGAGTTGACGTGACTCACACTATCTAAACCGGGTATTGGCGGCACTAAAGGTCGTGCCCCGGTGGCAATAATTATGGAGCGCGTAGCGAGTGTTCTGCCATTGACCTCAACCTCATAGGGCGACACTATCTTAGCCTCACCCATGATGCATTCGACTCCTAGTCTGGTGAAGCGTTCCACTGAGTCATGGGGTTCTATGGCTTTTATTACGCCCTGCACTCGTTCCATCACGGCGGCAAAATTAAGCGTGCCGGAAGCGTTGTCGATTCCGTATTCCTTGGCTCGCTTGATATAAGACATAATCCGGCCGCTGCGAATCAGCGACTTACTTGGCACACAGCCAGTATTTAGACAGTCGCCGCCCATCTTGTGCTTTTCAATAAGAATAACCTTGGTTTTAGCACCAGCGGCTATAATTGCTGACACCAATCCAGCTGAGCCTGCGCCAATCACGACAATATTGGCGTCAAATTTTTTGGGCTTTTTGAAATTCACCATAAGCTTCCTTCGCTCGATAAGACCCAACAGCAGTTTAGCCACTAAAGGAAAAAGCCCTAGCAGCACGAAAGAGAAAATAACTGGAGCGCTTACTAGCCCAGATAATGAAGTAATCTGACCTAATTCAGAACCGGCATTAACGTAAACCGCCGTACCAACCAGCATGCCCACCTGACTAACGCTATAGAAAGACCACGTCTTTATGGGAGTTAAGCCCATGAGAAGATTGACCATGAAGAAAGGGAAAAGCGGCACCATCCGAATACTGAACAGGTAAAAACTGCCGTCCCTTTCGATGCCTCTATTTATTGGCGCCAGGTAGCCGCCGAATTTTGCCTGCACCCAGTCCCGCAGCAATAAGCGTGCAACTAAAAATGCCAGTGTCGCACCAATCGAGCTGGCGAATGACGCAATGAGCGTACCCCAAACAAGGCCGAAAATGGCGCCACCTAAGAGGGTCACAATCGCGGCCCCAGGGATAGATAAAGCAGCAATGGCCACGTAAGCAGAAAAATAGATGAGGACAGCGAGGGCAAAATTCTCATCGCGGAATTGCTTGATGCCCTCTAGCTGCGATTGAATGAACTGTAAGGTGAGGTACTGCCCTAAATCGAAGGCGACGTAACTGACAATGGCAACTGCAAGCACTAAAACAATGGCAAATTTACTTTTATTCACATTCACTCTCTAATAATTAATTAATTCAGACACACTGTAGAGCGAGCCTAGGCTTGGATGCGGCTTCATTCTGGCGCCAATACCCAATATACTTCTATTCGATGTCAGTTTGACCCCTTAACAACTCAGCCCTCGGACTATTGCCTGTGCCTATTTTCGATTTTTCCCGCGAATTTCCAGTAAATCGTATGCGACGCATGCGCAAAGACGAGTTTAGTCGACGCCTCATGCGAGAAACTCAGTTGACTACCAATGACCTTATATTTCCAGTTTTTATTGTCGAAGGCGAGAAACAGCGTCAAGCCATTGCTTCTATGCCTGGCATATTTCGCTTAAGTATTGATGAACTCCTATTGGAGGCCGGGCAGTTAGTCGATCTAAAAATCCCTGCTATCGCCTTGTTTCCCTCTCCCCACAGCAGCACTAAAACCTTAACCGGTGAAGAAGCCTACAACCCCGAGGGCTTGGTGCAAACCGCAGTGAGGGCACTTAAAGCAGCCTATCCAAGCCTCGGAGTCATAACCGATGTTGCTCTCGACCCGTATACCACCCATGGCCAAGACGGCATTATTGATGAAAACGGCTACGTTTTAAACGAGGAAACCGTTGAAGTGTTAGCAAAGCAGGCGCTTTCCCATGCTCAAGCTGGCGCAGATATTGTTGCTCCCTCAGATATGATGGACGGCAGAGTGGGTGCAATACGCTTTGCACTAGAGCAGAACAACATGATTTATACCCGCATACTGGCCTATTCGGCTAAGTACGCGTCGGCTTACTATGGGCCTTTTAGAGATGCAGTAGGGTCCAGCGGAAATTTGGGCAGTGGCAATAAATACAACTACCAAATGGATGTGGCAAACAGCAACGAGGCACTGCAAGAGGTTGCGCTGGACTTAGCCGAAGGCGCCGACATGGTCATGGTTAAACCAGGTATGCCCTATCTGGACATAGTGCGCAGGGTGAAAGATGAGTTTGGCGTACCCACTTTTGTCTACCAGGTAAGCGGCGAATACGCCATGCATATGGCTGCAGCAAACAACGGCTGGTTGGACGAAGAGGCTGTCATGATGGAGTCGCTGCTGTGCATAAAGAGAGCAGGCGCCGACGGAATATTGACCTATTTTGCGAAAAAGGCGGCAATTGTCCTGAACCGCTAGCCAGTGTTTAACCCTGAACCTATTTAGCGTAAGACGAAACTGCTACTTGAAACCTGCAATTTTAGCCTTATCATACAGCCATCGTGCTTTGTAATTGAGCTACCCTGCTGTTCGCAGGGTTAAGCGCTAGCAGCAGTTTTCTGAATTACATCGTGTTGTGCCCACTTACCTTATAGGAATTAGACTATGAGCGACAATATCGTTCACATTTCAGATAGCAGCTTTGACGCTGACGTGCTTCAGGCCGACGGCCCCGTGTTAGTGGATTTTTGGGCAGAATGGTGCGGCCCCTGCAAAATGATAGCCCCTGTACTTGAGGAGTTAGCCGTTGAATACAATGGTAAAGTTAAGATTTGTAAGATGGATGTCGATGCCAATACCGAAACTGCACCTAAATTTGGCATTCGTGGTATCCCAACCCTGATCGTGTTTAACAACGGCGAAGTGGCTGGGACTAAAGTTGGCGCTCTATCAAAATCTCAACTTTCAGCTTTTATTGACAGCGTTATCTAAATTGCGTTTAATGCGGTGTCGCTGCAGTCGTGGCGGCGCCCCATGACGTGGTTCTACTTGCTATTTTGCCCCAATTTCCTATAGTTTCTAAACCCACTTCATTTTTTTCGCAATCAGCTGACTTTTTATCTATTCACGTTGAGCGCAATGTAAGGAATAACCTAAACTAATTTTCTGGACAGGTATAAATAGTAAGACTATATTATTGAAAGAAGCGACAGAACAATAAGTCAAAATATTTAGTAACCTCCGATCGAAAAAAACCGCACGAAAAACACCGGACAATGTTACTAAAGTTAAAACCGCTGCTACCGAATAATTATCGGTAGGTTGGCAAAACACTCTTTCTGACAATACTTCACTCTTACTAATACAGCTGTTTTTTAGCAAACACTTTAATCACTCAAAACCCCAACTCTTTTTATTTTTCTAACTGTAATGACGCTACTGCGCCACTAACACGTGTGATCATTACTTAAACCCCAAGAACCAGACTACTGACAAGAAGCACACAATGAATTTAACCGAACTAAAACAAAAGCCAGTTGCCGAACTAGTCACTACAGCTCATGAAATGGGTTTGGAAAATGTGTCTAGAACGCGCAAACAAGACATTATTTTCGCCATCTTAAAGAAGCACGCGAAGAACGGCGAAGACATACTGGGCGATGGTGTTTTAGAGATCCTCCAAGACGGTTTCGGCTTTCTGCGCTCAGCAGACTCTTCGTATTTGGCAGGCCCGGATGATATTTACGTGTCGCCTAGCCAAATCCGACGCTTCAACCTCAGAACCGGCGATACTGTCGCAGGCAAGATCAGGCCTCCCAAAGATGGCGAACGTTATTTTGCCCTGCTTAAGATAAGCGAGATCAATTTTTCCAAACCTGAACAAACCAAGCACAAGATTCTATTCGAAAACCTTACCCCTTTATTTCCAAACAAACGCCTACCGCTGCAAATTGGTAATGGCAGTAGCGAGGACCTGAGCGGCCGCATCATGGACTTAATTGCCCCCATCGGCAAAGGCCAGCGGGGGTTAATCGTTTCCCCGCCAAAAGCAGGTAAGACGCTAATTTTGCAGAATATTGCCCAGTCGATCACGCGGAACTCACCGGAATGCCGACTTATTGTTCTATTAATTGATGAACGGCCGGAAGAAGTGACCGAAATGCAGCGTTCTGTGCGCGGGGAAGTGGTTGCCAGCACCTTCGACGAACCGCCTTCACGCCACGTCCAGGTTGCAGAAATGGTGATCGAGAAAGCCAAGCGCTTGGTTGAGCACAAAGAAGACGTAGTGATTCTGCTTGACTCTATCACTCGCCTAGCACGGGCTTACAACACCATCGTTCCCTCATCAGGCAAAGTACTCACCGGCGGTGTTGATGCTCACGCGCTAGAACGGCCTAAGCGCTTTTTTGGCGCAGCAAGAAATCTAGAAGAAGGCGGCAGCTTAACCATTATTGCCACTGCGTTGGTTGAGACTGGCTCCAAGATGGACGAAGTTATTTACGAAGAGTTCAAGGGCACTGGTAACATGGAATTACACCTTGATCGTAAAGCCGCAGAAAAACGCATTTATCCTGCCATCAATGTAAGACGCTCCGGCACCCGCCGCGAAGATTTGCTGACAACCGAGGAAGAACTGCAGCGCATGTGGATTCTGCGCAAGCTGTTGAGCTCCATGGAAGACGTGCAGGCCACAGAGTTTATTTTGGACAAACTGAAAGACACCAAAACCAACGAAGAATTTTTTAATTCAATGAAGCGCAAATAGCCCATTGGCTATCCTCAAAAAAGACTTTCTATTAGCATCAAATGAGCTCGCTTAACTGTGTTGTTTAGCTACCTTATTTAACTGTTGTATTTAACTATGGCGTTTAACTATGGCGTTTAAAGACTTACGTGATTTTATTGCTCTGCTAGAAAAAGAGGGTGAGCTAAAACGAATCACCGCTGAAGTCGATCCCTATTTAGAAATTACAGAAATAAGCGACCGAACCCTAAGAAGCGGCGGCCCCGCTTTGCTGTTTGAAAACCCGAAAGGCTCCACCATCCCTCTGCTGGCGAATTTATTTGGCAACACACGGCGCATCGCCTTGGCTATGGGTCAAGAAGACACCGAGGGCCTGAGAGATGTGGGCAAGCTACTGGCATTCTTGAAAGAGCCATCTCCTCCAAGCGGCTGGAAAGACCTCTGGCAAAGCCTGCCAAGCTATAAAAGCGTGCTCAATATTGCGCCCAATGTCAGAAAGTCGGCGCCCTGCCAAGAAGTCGTAATCGATGAGGGCGAGGTCAATCTAGACAGCCTGCCGATTCAGACCTGTTGGCCTGGCGATGCCGGCCCACTCGTAACCTGGCCCTTAGTGATCACCCGAGGTCCAGAAAAAAATCGGCAAAATCTCGGCATTTATAGAATGCAAAAAATCGCCAAGAATAAACTTATTATGCGCTGGTTGTCCCACCGAGGTGGTGCGCTGGATTTTAGAGAGTGGCAGATCGCCCACCCGGGAGAAGCCTTTCCCGTATCCATCGCCATTGGGGCCGACCCCGCGACAATTTTGGCAACCGTGACGCCGGTTCCCGACACCTTATCAGAATACGCCTTTGCCGGCTTGCTACGGGGCAGTAAAACTGAAGTGGTTAAGTCACTAACCAATGACCTTCAGGTTCCCGCCAGTGCCGAGATAGTTTTGGAAGGAGTGATCGAAGCCAACGAAGTAGCCGCTGAAGGGCCGTTTGGTGATCATACTGGCTATTACAACGAAGTCGATAATTTTCCAGTCTTCACGATCAAGAAAATTACTCACCGCCGCGACCCAATCTACCACAGCACCTACACCGGCAGGCCACCCGATGAGCCAGCTATGTTAGGGGTGGCGCTAAACGAAGTATTTGTGCCTTTACTGCAAAAACAATTTCCCGAAATTGTCGATTTTTATCTACCGCCGGAAGGCTGTTCTTATCGCATGGCGATTGTCAGCATGAAGAAGCAGTACCCGGGCCATGCTAAGCGCGTAATGATGGGCGTGTGGTCTTTCTTACGGCAATTTATGTATACCAAGTTTGTTGTGGTGGTTGATGAGGATATCGACATTCGAAAATGGGAAGACGTCATCTGGGCAATCACAACTCGAATGGATCCGAGTCGCGACACCGTGCTGATTGAAAACACGCCAATAGACTATCTGGATTTTGCTTCCCCGGTTTCTGGCCTTGGCTCGAAGATGGGTTTGGATGCAACCAATAAATTCCCTGGCGAAACAAACCGGGAATGGGGCACAACCATCGAGATGAGCAAGGAAGTAAAACAGCGAGTGGATTCACTGTGGCAAGAATTAGGCATCGATTCTAAAAATTAGATATCAGTAAGTTTTGGCATCGGCAAATCCAACAGATTTGATCCAATTAGATCAGTGTATGACTTAAAGTGCGCATCCCCTTGGGCGTTTTCACCTAGGCTTCGAAGCAACATA
This sequence comes from uncultured Pseudohongiella sp., assembly GCA_964352445.1. Classification (GTDB taxonomy): domain Bacteria; phylum Pseudomonadota; class Gammaproteobacteria; order Pseudomonadales; family Pseudohongiellaceae; genus UBA9145. The sequence continues at coordinate 96,158 of CAYGSO010000007.1, forward strand.
CTCAACTCGCCATGGGCTTGGGCGGTAGGTGAGATTTTTAAACTAGCGGTATAGTATTCTCGCGCTTTGCCCCACAGTTGATTGCGCAGACAAATTCTACCCAAGCTAAGCATTAGCTCTGAGTTCGCTGGCCGCTCTTTCAGCCATGCCTCGGCAGTAAGAAGCTGCTGTTGGTTCACACCGTAGTCAGTGGCACCATAGCCAAGTGCTAAATCTGAGTTCCAGTTTTTATCTAAGGCGTTTTCTATTACCTTAGCAGCATCCGCATTTGCCCCCAGCCGCTGCAGTAAGTTGGCATAGTGGTGAACAACCTTGGCGTCTTCTTTGTATTTGCTCGGTGCTTTTTTCCAGCGCTTGCGCAGCTCCTCGAGGGTAGCTGCACTGCCTTGATTTTCATCTGCGGCATTAAACAGCACAGTGAGTTGCTCCATGAATATGCGCAGCTTCAGCTGATCTAACTCGTCGGCATCGACAAGCTTGTTCTTTTCAAGTACTGGTACCAGCTCGCTCAGCTTGTCCCATTCCTCTAGGCGAATATACACTTGCCGCAATAAATCAGCGGATGCCGGATCATTGAGCGGGCTTTTCTTTATTTGTTCCAAAACAGCCAGACACTGCTCTAGCTGATTTGATTTAAACAATAGCTGCGCTTTAACCGACTGGATGGTGCCGTGGGTAGTTGGATAGTGCTCTTCGGCACTCTCCAACGCATTGATCCAAGCCTCTCTATCCCCCAGCTTGTGGGCAGCGAACGCCGCGGCTAAATAGTTAGCCAGGTTATCCTCGGTTTGTTTGGCCCCTCGAATCAGCAGACCATAGGCTGTTGACCAATCCCTGCGGGCAAAGGCCAAAAAGCCTTCAACTGATTTAGTGCGTCGACGGGATTTCCGTTTGCGCCTGAAAACTCGGCCAATATTTAACAGGTTTAATGGGTTCAAGGCATAGAGCAAGACCAGCAGCAAACGCAGCACAAGATAGAGGACCCCTAGCGCCATCAGCATAGCAAACAGACTAGTCTCGAAAGTGTAGTTGCCAAAGGCAAGCATGAGATAGCCTGGATCGGTTGGGAAGCCGGTATAAAGATTCACCATCACTGCAAGGACGATGGCTAAGAGACTAAAAACGAATAGTTTGATCATGGCGCTACTGGCGCTCGCTGGCGGCTAGTTGCCTGACAATATCCAAGGTGCCATCGATGTTCGGCAGCAGCGGATTGATGTCTAACTCAGACAACTCGGTAAGAGTCTCGACGATGAGTTGACCACTGTCTGATTCTATAAGCGCATATCGATTCAACCAGTCTCGGCTTTTTAACAGCGCCTGGGTGTATAGCGTTTGATCTTTCATTAATAGTGCCAGCTGACTTTGCTCCAGCATCAGCCGAAGGTTTTGCTTTATAAACTCTCCCTGCTCTGGGGCAAGGAGAGCATTTGGCGATTCATCCCAACGTCTCCACACAAACACCGAACTGAGAAAATCCAGGCTTGCCTGAATCACCCCAGAGTCTGTGGCTACCAACCCTGACTCAGCATTTGAGGTGGCGAGTCTATTCTTAAACCCTTCTTGCAGTGACCCCACAAGATCGAGTTTTTCAACTTCTTGCACCAGGCTGCCAAGTTGAAAGTAAACTCCTTCGCGGTCAAACGGCTGCACGGCTCGCAGCTGGATTAGGTCATTAGCAATGGCTTGGCGCAGGGCAAACACTCGACTACTGCCCGAGGCGAGCAGCGCCGCATCGGCGCTAACAAGCATAGCGATTGCTGCAGCCACGTCGGCCTCCAGCTGCAGCTTTTGGTTGGCAATACCCAATAGGTATTCTGCTTCGAATAACTTCCATTCGAAGCTTGGTGACTGTTGCGAAACCGCGATGCTTGCGCGAATTTCTGCAAGCGCGCTCTCAACTTGCTGAGCTTGACCTGTCACTGAAGACTCAAGCCGCTCGACTCGAGACTCATCGATGGTGACAGCAGCGGCCGTAAGGCTCGCGAGCTCTGCCTGGATTTGTGTCTGCAGCGCATCAACAAGAGATTTCTGCGCCCTAACGTCTTGCTGTAGCAATTGGTTTTCAGTTTTCAAACTAGTAAACGTTTGTGCTGAACGGTTTTGCTGATAGGCCAGAAAAGCGACGGCTGCGACAAGCGGGGCCAGTAGCAATAACATCAAAGTCATACCGCCACTAGCTGATTTCGATGGGCGTGCTTTAGGTTTCGACCCCGACGTAGTCTTTTGGGCTATCTCATCGAGTATTTTTGGTGTTTCTTGTTGGTCTGCCACAGGTTTACCTTTTTGGTGGGCGTGCTACCTATTAGTGTCGGCTAATCGTTTGAGCGCTGCAATTACGGCGTTAATATCGGCGCCAACGCAGTCCACAGGGTTGGCGAACCCCAAGGTTTTTGCCTCGTTTGCAACCCGTGCTGAAGGCACCAGCAGCGGCATGGCCGCAAACTCGGGAAAGTGACTGCCCAAATTAGCAATCAGACTGTTTACAGTTTCGACACTATTGGCACTGATTATGTTAACCCCTTCTGCACGAAGCTCGGCCGCCAACTGCACAGAATCATAATGGGCCATAGAGCGGGCGTAAACCTCGATGTAGTCTACCTGAGCACCCCTGCTGGTTAGAGTCTCGGCTAGCAGTTCTCTGCCCCCAGAGCCACGGAAAATTGCAATTTTCTGACCGCTTAAAGACTTAAGCTGGGGCAGCTTGAGAACATCTTCGCTGGTTATGCCGGTGCTGGGCTGAATGACTTCGCAGCCTAGCAGTCGAGTTAGGGTTTCGCTTGTCGTTGGCCCTAAAGCGATGGGCTCAACCAAATGAGGAAACTGGGGCCAATACTGATCTATCCAGTACGCCCCTAGGGTCGCTGCGTTGCTGCTAACAAAAATTAAAAAGCGGTAGTTATCCAAGTGCAAAATTTTAGCCTTAATTGCTTCGATTTGACTCGACGATTCAAGCGGCTCAATGACAATCATCGGACGGGACACTGAGTCCACCCCCACGGATTCCAATGCAGCGGCAAACTCCTCTTGCTGTTTCTGCGGCCGAGTAATTAGCACCTTAAATTGACCCAAATTAGTCACGGCAATTTTCCCAACGCTTGGCTAGTGAGTAATGGCGTCGAGTATTTCACGCGCACCTTGCCCTAGCAGGTCTTGGGCAACTGCAATGCCCAAGGCGTGGGCGTCGGCAATAGGCCCCGTCTTTTCGCAGCGCAGAATCTTCTCGCCGCTAGTCTCGCCTACCAAAGCCCGCAATCGAATCTCGGCACCATGTATTTCAGAAAAACTTGCGATCGGCACCTGACAGCCACCGTGCAGATGAAAATTAACTGCCCGCTCAGCGATAACGCGGCTGGCGGTAAGATCATGGTGCAAACTAGCAAGCAGCGCTAATACCTCAGTATCGCCTTCCCTAGTTTCGATACCTACAGCCCCTTGGCCGCCAGCGGGAAGGCAGGTTTCAAAACTGAGTTTCTCGCGGATACGCTGGGCCAAGTCCAAACGAATCAAACCGGCGGCAGCTAAGATAATGGCATCGTATTCGCCTGCATCAAGTTTGCCCAAGCGCGTGCCGACATTGCCGCGCAGATCGCGAACCTCCAAATCGGGTCTTAGCTGCTTCAATTGGCACTGGCGGCGCAAGCTTGATGTGCCGACCCGAGCGCCAAGTGGCAGCTCAGCGAAACTGGCGAAAGTATTCGACACTAGCGCGTCAGACGGATCTTCCCGCTCGCAAATTACCGAAAGAGCCAAACCTTGAGGAAACTCCATTGGCACATCTTTCATGGAGTGGACCGCAATGTCCGATTCGCCGCGCAGCAATGAATGCTCTAATTCTTTAACAAACAGGCCTTTGCCACCAATTTTGGCTAGCGGCGAGTCCAATATCCTGTCGCCTTTGGTGGTCATAGTTATCAGCTCTACTTTAAGGCTAGGGTGGGCCAGCTCTAGTGCCTCTTTTACGTAGTTGGCTTGCCAAAGAGCCAACGGGCTCTTGCGCGTGGCGATTCGAAGTGTGTTTAGTGACATAGGTAGGTGCCAGTACTTTAGTGATGTATGTATCAGCGTAGTTTACGGGATTTGAGCCGGTTTGTCTGATGTCCCGGCGCAATCTCGGTCCACGCTTATTTCGACTCATAGACCCTGCTATACTTCTGCCCATTCTGACAAAACCTTGCTGAGCTACTCTCAGCCAACCACAAGCATGGCATTATGAAGATTAAAAAGGACAACAAGGGCGAAAGCATGTGGGGCGGCCGCTTCAGCGAAGCCACCGATGCATTTGTACAGCGCTTTACCGCCTCGGTAGACTTCGACAAGCGCCTATATGCGCAGGATATTCAGGGCTCACTTGCACATGCGGCTATGCTTGCGGCTGTTGGGGTGCTCACCGCCGATGAATTGGCCCAAATAGAAGGCGGGCTTGCGAGTATCAAGACAGAAATCGAGACCGGCGAATTTCAGTGGTCGATTGAGCTTGAAGATGTGCACATGAACATCGAAGCGGCCCTTACCAAAAAAATTGGTAGCGTCGGTAAAAAACTGCACACCGGCAGATCTCGCAATGATCAAGTCGCCACCGATATTAGGCTCTATATTCGAGATGAGATAGATCAGATAAAAAGCCTCATCAAAAAACTGCAGCTTGCGCTGTTAGACTTAGCTGAGCGTGAAAACGCGACGATTATGCCGGGCTTCACTCATTTACAAACTGCCCAACCGGTAAGCTTTGGCCATCACATGCTGGCCTGGTTTGAAATGCTCGACCGAGACTTCGACCGGCTATCGGACTGCCGCAAAAGGCTTAACCTGTCGCCACTGGGTGCGGCGGCGCTAGCAGGCACGACATTCCCCATAGATCGAGCAATGACAGCAAGCATGCTGGGTTTTAGCGCCCCCACTCGAAACTCATTGGACTCGGTTAGCGATAGGGATTTTGCAATCGAGTTTCTTTCAGCGGCCAGTCTTTTGATGACCCACTTGTCGCGATTTTCTGAAGAAATCGTACTGTGGACCTCATCGCAATTTGACTTTATAGACTTACCCGATAGGTTCTGTACCGGCTCATCAATAATGCCGCAGAAAAAGAACCCCGACGTGCCAGAATTAGTCAGGGGAAAATCCGGCCGAGTATTTGGCCATCTGGCGGCATTAATGATGCTGATGAAATCCCAGCCTCTTGCCTATAACAAAGACAATCAGGAAGACAAAGAACCTCTTTTCGACACCGTTGACACCCTCAAAGACTGCTTGTTCGCCTACAGCGAGATGATGCCCGCGGTCACCTGCAAGAAAGAGTCTATGTATTTAGCCGCTAAGCAGGGTTATTCCACGGCAACAGATTTAGCCGACTATCTGGTTAAGAAAGGCCTTCCTTTTCGTGATGCCCATGAGGTTGTGGGTAAAGCGGTAAGTTTAGGCTTGAGCTTGAACAAGGATCTTTCTGAACTCGATCTGAGTCAGCTACAAAGTTTATCTGACTTAATTGAAGAGTCTGTGTTTGAAGTATTAACCCTCGAAGGCTCGGTTAGTGCCAGAAACCACCTTGGTGGCACGGCGCCAGCGCAGGTAAAAGCCGCAGTGGCAGCGGCTCGAGCAAGGCTGCAATCACTCTAAAGGGCTTTCCACTAGACCGGTAAAAGTCGACCCTTAGCTAAATGTGCTGTATTTTCCAGCCTTGGCTGCCTATGCTAGCTATTCAAACAAATTCACGCTGAAGGAATACCCAATGAAACGCCTAATTTTAGTACTGATTGCCCTACCCGCTTGGCTGTTTTCTACCTCTGCCTTGGCTCAGCCAGAGTATGTGGCTATCGAAATGGAGATAGACGTCGCCAAACCCGCCGCAGAGGTGTGGTCTAAAGTAGGCGGCTACTGCGACATTAGCGACTGGTTGAACTTGCCCTGCGAGATAACCTCAGGCGATGGCGCCCTTGGCACTGTGCGCTCTTTACTGGGCGGTAGGATTTTAGAAATTCTGGTCGCTAAGACCGAGCTGTCCTATGGCTACACTCAGCCCGCACCGGAAGAGGGTTTCTACGATCACTACCACGGTTTTCTAGAAGCAAGACCCACCGGCGCCAATTCTTCAAAGCTGCTTTATACACTCATGCTGGACGTTTCCAACTTAGAAGATCAGGCCGCCAAAGACGCCAACGTGGCGAGACGCCGCGGTATGTTTGAAGGTGCGCTAGTGGCAATGAAAGACATGGCCGAGAAGTAATCATCACAGCACAACCCCCTGTCTGCAACGCTCGGTGCCGTGGAACTCTTCCGCTGCATCGGGCTGTTAGAGCTCAAAAAGAGACAAAAGCAACCCGGCCCCTAACGATCTGGCGCGGCACGCAGTTCAATTTCGTAACTCTGCAGAGCATTGTCTCTGCGAGTCACCACGTTCACCACATCCCCCGGCTTCTTTTGCTCCACTACATTGGCATAGTCATCTTCATTGCGAATAGTTTGGCCATCTATCTCGACGATCACGTCGCCCAATACAATCCGCCCTACTTGGCTTGGGGTAAGCCCTCGCATGCCGAGCCGGGCTGGATCTGATCCCTCGATCACGTCCATAACGATGACCCCGCTAATGCCCCACATCTGGCGGTAATAGTCTGGCTGAGGCAGCGGCCTGATGCCAAGCACCGGTGTGAGCACACGGCCATGTTCTATCAGTTGCGGTACAACTCGTTTAACCGTATTTACCGGTATCGCGAAACCAATACCCGAACTGGCCCCGCTGGGGCTGTAGATAGCCGTGTTTACGCCCACTAACTGGCCTAGAGAATTCAATAGTGGGCCGCCTGAATTGCCAGGATTTATGGCGGCATCTGTTTGGATTACGTCTCTGATCTTGCGCCGAATTACCGAATCGATTTCCCGGCCCAACGCGCTCACCACCCCTACTGTCATGGTGGTATCCAGACCAAATGGATTCCCAATGGCTATGACTTTCCTGCCAACTTCTAACAGTGAAGAATCCCCCGGCACGACAGGTTTTAAATCTTTCACTGGGGCATCGATTTTTAAAACCGCAAGGTCTTTACCGGGGTCAAAGCCCACCAGCTCGGCGCTATAGGTGGTGCCATCTTGCAGGGTAACGGAGACTCGGTCAGCTTGTTGAACCACATGAAAATTAGTCACGATATAGCCTGCAGCGCTCCATACAAACCCGGTGCCGTTACCTTGGGGCACTTCCTGAGGATTCAGAGAACGGAAGGATCTCACTAGCCTTGAATTGGTGACGTTGACGACCGAGGGGCTTGCCTGTTTAAAGACTGCTATGTTGTTTTCTTCGTCATTGGTGCGAAATGCCGAGTAGTCCTGCGCCGCGCTGAAAAATGGCACAAGCAGTACTAAAAAACCCAATACGGCGCCTGAAAACTTTGTCATCTAAACTCACCTGCTGTTGCTAAATTAAAGCGACTGTCACTATGGTGTTTTAAGTGGAGCCTAAAACCCAAGATTCAAGGCCCGCAAAAACTTCCCATGAGTAGCCATGCTTGTTTGCCCTTGACCTTATCACAGACGCGGCGGACACTCGCATTTCTAGCTAAAACGAAAAATACTATGGACTATGACAAAATCGGTGCAACCTACACCTCGACTCGCCAAGCAGACCCCCGCATAGGTTCTGCTCTGGAAGAACAGCTAGGCCTCGCCACAGGCAGCAAGCTAATTGATATTGGCGCCGGAACCGGCAACTACAGCCACTATTTAGCCGAACTGGGGTTTGAAGTTACAGCACTAGAGCCTTCTTCAGTTATGCGCAATCAGGGTAAGCAGCACCCACGACTTACCTGGATAAGCGGAGTGGCAGAGTCACTGCCCTTTCCTGACGGGCATTTTCATGGCGCTGTAATGACGCTTAGCCTGCATCACTTTAGCGATTGGAAAGCCAGCATTTCGCAGGCGCTGCGGGTGAGCGGCGGCGGGCCATTAGTTATCTTCGCTTTTGATCCGGCTCACACAGCCGATTTTTGGCTGTTTGATTATTTCCCAAGCCTTGCCAAACTTGACGCAGGTTTCGAGCCGAGCTTTGCCGAATTAGAAAGCTGTATTCTCACTCAGGGTTTGGGCTTTAACTTAAGGCGCTTTCCGTTACCGGCGGATTTAGTTGATCACTTTGCCGCTGCCGGCTGGGCCCGACCTCGCATTTATTTACAGGAAAGCTTTCAACGGGGTATTTCGACTTTTTCTAAGCTTGATGAGAAAGAAAGGGTCAGCGGACAGACTGCGCTGAAGCGCGATTTGGATGACGGGCAATGGGATGCAAAATACGGGCATTTGAAAGACACTGAGTTTCATGACAGGGGCTATGGATTTATTCGCGTTGAAGCTTGATCGTACAAATTTATCTAGCAGCGTTTTATGGTGTAAGGACTCCCCTCCGCCGTCGCGAAATCCAACGGCCATTTGAGGTCATTTTCTCTGATAAAAAGGTAATCTCATCCGGCCTTCAGTTGGCAGACCTCGTTGCACGGCCCATTGGCTTATCTACCTTAAGGCCAGGACAGGAAAATAAAGCGTTTGATGTGCAAAAAAATAAATTCTACTGTGGCGGTGGGCGAGAACTGAAAGGAAAAGACTATGAGGGCGTTGGGATGCATATTTATCCTAGCCAAGAAAGCGAAAAGCCCCGATGAATCTCACCCAGACCAAGACGCCGACCGGGCACCCCCAATCCACTTGTGGCTACTAAAGGGTAGCTATATACGTGTATTCAATTTCATAAACTGTGAATAAGATGTGTACAGAATACCTCAATCGTAACCATAAATTTCGTGAGCAAAAGCTTTGAATGCTTAACTGTGAGCTGGTAACTGACTGAGTTTTTTAATCAAACTTCTGTATTTTTACTCTCTGGCCCCATTTATTCAGGCCGACTCTAGTTCGCTTTCTAGTTCGAACCAAGTCTCTTCATGGTCTGCTAATTGAGCCTTTAGGGCTCCTTGTGATTGCAGCATCTTAGTCAGCTGTGCTTTATTGCTCTCTTCATAGAGCGCCTGATCGGCAAGTTTGGTTTCTATTGTGTTGAGTTCTTGCTGCAGTTTCTCAATTTCTTTTTCGATTTTTTTGATCTGATTTCTAATGGGTGCCAGCTGCTCCCTTTTAGCTGCTGCGACTTGGCGCGCGGCTTTTTTATCGATCCCTTGCCCAGGGTCAGCCGCTGCACTGTTTGATGCTTTGCCATCTGAATATTCAGCAAGCAACCAACTTTCGTATTCTTTCAGATCGCCTTTGAACTCGGCAAAGTTTCCCTTGTGGATTGAGTAAAATTCATCGACTGTATTGGCCAATAGATGGCGATCGTGGGAGACAATAATCAGCGCCCCTTCATAGTTTTGCAAAGCCACTGTCAGAGCGTGCACCATCTCTAAATCTAGGTGGTTCGTTGGCTCATCCAATAAAAGCAGATTCGGTTTTTCTAACACTACCTTCGCCAGCGCCAACCTAGCTTTCTCACCGCCCGAAAATATGCCTATCTCTTCATCAACTCTAATCCCTCTAAAGTCGAAGCCGCCGAGAAAGTCTCTGGCCTCTTGCTCGCCCAAGGCTGGATCTGCGCGGCGCACAGTTTGCAACGGAGTTGCCTGCATATCCAGCTCATCGACCTGGTGCTGAGCGTAATAGCCAATACGCAATTTTTTAGCGTTTGCGACATCGCCTGCCAAGGGCGCGAGCCCCCCCGCCAATACTTTAAGCAGTGTCGATTTGCCACTGCCGTTGAATCCCAAAAGCCCGATCCGAGCATCGGCCTGAACCGACCAGGTGAGTTTGCTCAACAGCGGCGAGGCAAAACCAATACTCAAATCTTCAACTGATATCAGCTGGGATGGCAGGTGATCTAGGGCATGAAACTGAAATCGAAACGGCGAATCGACATGGGCCGGGGCAATATCCTGCATGCGGTTGAGTTCTTTTAAGCGGCTTTGAGCTTGCTTTGCTTTCGACGCTTTAGCTTTAAAGCGGCGAACAAAATCTTCTATTTCCGATCGGCGCTTTTGCTGCTTAGCAAACAGTGCCTGCTGCAGCGCCATCCTTTCTGCCCGCTGCTTTTCATAGGCGCTGTAATTACCCTTGTAGCTGCTGAGCTGATCGCCTTCAAAACTAATAATGTGGTCGGTAACAGTGTCCAAGAAGGTTCGATCGTGGGAGATGACCAAAATAGTGCCTTCATAGCGCTTCAGCCAAGACTCTAACCACACTGTGGCTTCTAAATCTAAGTGGTTAGTGGGCTCATCTAACATCAACAGATCAGAGGGGCACATAAGCGCCGCCGCCAAGTTTAGGCGCACCCGCCAACCGCCGGAGAAGCTGCCAACCCCATTAGCAAATTGCGCCACGCTAAAACCCAGGCCCGATAGCAGCTGCTCTGCCCGGTACTTAATATCGTAACCGTCGATGGTTTCCAGTTGCCCGTGCAGTGCGGCAAGGGCATTGTCATTGTGGCTCACCTCTGCTTCGGCAATGGCTGCCTCTATCCGCCGATACTCTTTGTGGGCATCGATCACAAACTCCAGAGCGGTTCGATCTACTCCGGGGGTTTCTTGTTCCATCATCGACCAACGCAGCCCCGATGGCAGGTTAATTGACCCCTCTTCTAGGGGGATCTCACCGGTAATACTTTTGAATAGGCTGGTCTTGCCGCTGCCATTGCGCCCTATCACCCCACAGCGTTCACCGTTGTGAACTACCAGGCTGGTGTTGTTCAGCAAAAGTTGCTGACCGCGCATTAAGGTGAGATTAGAAAAAGAGATCATTTGAGGAAAGGCTAAACTGCTTGTATTGGGGGATAATACACCATAATTGATTTAGTTAGATCGAATTCGTACTATAACTACTCGCTAAAGCCCCCGTCTTAAGCGCGTGCTTGAGAGTAACTATGAAACAAATACTAATAATTGATGATGACGAATCTCTAGGTCAGCTCCTTACTCAATACCTTGAGCGCTACGATATGAAGGTAACGGTGGCCATGGCGCCAAGCAAAGGGTTTGAACTGATCAAGAAAGTGAAGCCCGATCTGCTAATTTTAGACGTCATGCTGCCGGAAAAAGATGGCTTTGAGGTTTGCCGAGAAATTCGAGCAAAATCTTCGATCTACGGCCATCTGCCCATACTTATGCTCACGGCCCACGCTGAGGTCACTGACCGCATAGTGGGGCTGGAGTTAGGCGCGGATGATTACTTGCCTAAACCCTTCGAGCCAAGGGAGCTGGTCGCCCGTATTCACAATATTTTACGGCGCGCGAGCGACGACAAGATGATGCGCGATATAAAACCCATCAACGGCTTAGAAGTAGATATTTCGCGGCGAGAAGTGAAACTTGATGGCAGCGTTTTAGACTTAACAACCATGGAGTATGAACTGCTGATACTATTCATGCAGTATCCCAACAAGACTTTCACCAGAGACGAGCTCATGAATCGGCTCCGGGGTATAGACGCGGAATTATTCTCCCGCGCCGTGGATACACTCATTAGCCGTCTCAGGCACAAACTCAACGACACCTCGAAAACCCCACGCTTTATTAAAACAGTATGGGGGCGGGGTTATACCTTTGTTGGCGAGCAGCTATGACCACCGTTGTACAGCAAGTTCGGAAGTCGCTGTTCTTTCGTCTATTGCTGATTTTTGGCATCACAGTTGTTCTATTTTTCATCATAATTTCCGTCTCTCTGCGCAGTATTGATCTTAACGCCGGCACTATCGAGGCGATCCCTGATTTCTTTACTAGAAACGTCGAATCTATAATCGAAGATATCGGTACGCCACCTAATCTTGCCAACGCCATGCGCCTTGCCCAAGAGTTAGACTGGAGCATCAATATTCGCAATCCCATAATGCGCTGGAGCTCCGACCCTGACAATCGACTCGATGTAGATGCCTCCGAGTATTCTCGCACCCTCGCAAACAATGCAGAGGTGAGAACAATCAACAGCGAAGACATTATCAGAGTGCAGCGCGGCGACTATGATTTCTTTCTCTACCAGCGATCTATTGCAAGCGGTATTAACTACTTTGCAATTTATATAGGTATCGCTCTCGCTGCCGCCGTACTGTTTCTAAACTACTTCATGGTCAATAAGCTTTTAGACCCGGTTAGGTTATTGAGGCGCGGCGCGGAAAAAATTCGTCAGGGTGACTTAAGCTTCCGCGTGAAAAGCAATCGCCAAGATGAACTCGGCGAGCTGACTGACAGCATTAACCACATGGCGGACTCGCTACAGTCCATGCTCGAAGCCAAACGGCAGCTATTGATGGCTATTAGCCATGAGCTGCGCACACCGTTAACGAAAGCCAAGCTGAGATTAGAGTTCATGCCGCCTTCCAGTGAAAGCGAGAATCTGCGCAAGGACATAGACGAGATAGATTTACTGATTTCAGACCTAATAGAAGCCGAGCGTCTCAACGGCGATCATTCGGTGTTAGCCGAAGAGCCGGTGCATTTGGCGGAGTACGTTACGGCCGTGACCGACCCTTTTATGGAATACCCCGGCGGCCTGAATCTAGTGCTTCCCGAAGAAGATCACGAATTTCAGATCGATAAGTTAAGAATAAGGCTGTTGATAACCAACCTGATCAACAACAGTTTGCGACACGGCGAAGGCAATCCAATTGAGGTTAGAGTGAGTTTCAATGATGAAGGTGCGGTGCTTGAGGTAATCGATCAAGGAGAAGGAATTTCTCAGGAGCATCTATCACAGATTAGCGAGCCATTCTATCGCCCCGACCGATCGCGCCAGCGTAATACCGGCGGTTTTGGCTTAGGCCTTTACCTGTGCAGACTTATCGCCGAGGCCCATGGCGGGTCGATTCAAATACTTAGCGAGGTGGGCAAAGGGACGCACATAATTGTGAAAATCCCTCACCGCACTTCACTAGAAACCACCGACTAGATAGTTAAGCCGACTGTCGGCGACGCCGAGTTCGCAGCAACCCTACCACCAACAGAAACACAGTCAACAGCACTGGAATGAGCCCAGTATTTATCGCCTTTAGGCGGGAACCCAACTGCTCAATGTCTTCAGTCAGCTGATACTGAACTTCTCTCAACCGACGTCTTGTATCTAGTAGCTCACCATTGAAGCGATCAACCTCCGCCTGGATCTCAGGGGTTATCTGGCCCAGCAGCTGGCCGTCTTCGGTTTGGTTAAGCTCGGCGAGTGCCGCTTCAGCTTCCGCTAAGCGCTCAAGCAGCTCTGCCTCCTCTATCCGCAGCCTGTCGTCTGCTTCTCGCTGTAGGTCTATTACTTTCGTGAAAGGCCGCGAGTAGCGCCCGCGACTGCGAATACTGACAAGATCAGCACTGCCGCTCATATTGTCTAAGGCATTAACAATCAGGTCGCCGTTGTTGGCGAAAGGTTGAGGTATACGCTGGCCAAGGAACTGCGACACTTGAACCCACATCCGATCGCTTAACATATCGGTATCGGCAAAAACTAGGATGTTCACCGTGCCGACAGAGTCGCTCAGGTGTTCTGCAACAGCCGCATCCACCGGCTCAACCTCGACATCCTCTTCTGCGGCGCTCGCAGCAGCCTCTTCCACCGGACGACCCTCTGGGAAGGCTGTTTTTATCCTGCCGCTAACTCGCGCCGCAAGGGTAAAACTTTGCTCCGCCGAGACAAACTCATCAAACAGGACAGACGGATCAGTCACGTCTTCTAGCAGTGCCGCATCCATCAGCATCGCGTCAGTGGAAGACATAATTAGCGGTTCGAAGGAAGTGGTTGCGCCTTCTGATTTTGAAATAGAGCCCGCGGACGAGAAATTTATCAGCTCTAATCGGCTTGTTACTATATCGTCTCCCGTTAGGTAATTACGCTGGGCGCCCAACATGCCTAAATGCGGAATTGGCCGCTGATTGCCGCCCATAGACACCCGCAGCGCTAACTGGTTATCTGTAAGAACTTTGTCATTTTGAAACTGGATACCCCAGGCGTCTAACAACCCTGGAAGTTCAGAGCTCATGCCTGCCGGAATTAAATTTCCAGTGGGTGAACGAGTCACCATCGAATCGGCGTTGGGATCTAAAAATACCATGGCTTTGCCGCCACGCAGCACATGCTGGTCTATTGCATAGCGTAGTTTTTCAGAGAACCCTTGAGGATGCACTATCATCAGAATGTCGATATCTTCATCAATCTCTTCGCTTTCACCAGTTAGGCGCCTAACTTCATAAAGCTGACGCATCACATCCATGATCATCCAAGGCGGCGTCGATTGGCCAACAGCCGGGTTGAAACCGCCGTCGATATCCAGGCCAGTCAACAAACCAACAACCTGTCGGTCTGGATTATCGACATTGGTGATAAGTTTCAGAAATTCATATTCCAGAAATTCCTCAAGATCTGGCCTAATCAGAGGCAGCGTTTCGGAACTGCGAATTCCCATTGGCACAGTGGCAGGGTCTACATCTTGCACAACCACGAGGCCAAAATAGATTGCTTGAGCACCCTGGGATACAGGCACTGCTTGGATGCCATACTCGGTCGCTAGATCCTCCTCTTCTGAAAACGGCTCAGGGTCTATAACACTGAGCCGTAGATTGCCATTGCTGGCAAGAACGATTTCTCTAAGCAGTTCTTGAACTCGTGTGCCGTAACTTCTAATCTGCGGCGCATCCTCAGTGGCGCTGTCTGAGTAGAAAAATATGAGCTCGATAGGCTCCTGTAAATTCGACACGATGTTTTTCGTGCCGTCTGACAACGAATACAGGTTGTCTTCAGTCAGGTCGATTCTTACGCTGGGAATCCAACTAATGAGTGCGACAAGGACAATGAGGCTTAGCGCGATAAGGCTAAGGCCAAGCCCGGAAAACAAGGATTTATTATTCATCTCTTTACTGCCTTAGTTAGCTTTCTTCATTTCAATAACAACGGCGCTTGCAGTTAACCAAGCACCAATGAATACGGTAAAAAACAACATATCTCTAATATCAAGCACACCTTTAGAGATGGAGTCGAAGTGAGTTAGAAAACCCATCGCCGAGAATGCGTCGACTATCACCTGAGGCACCCAGCTTGGAAAAGCATCCAGCAGTATCGGTGAGCCCATAATCACGAAAACAAAACAAAGACTAACCGTCAGAATAAACGCAATAACGGAATTTTTGGTACAGGCGGACATACAGGAACCAATTGCAAGAAATCCACCTGCCATAAGCCAGCTGCCAAGATAGGCTGCAAATATGACGCCGTTATCTGGATCGCCAAGGTAGTTTACAGTTATCCAAATGGGAAACGTCAGGGCTAGGGCAATGCCGGTGAGCGCCCAAGCCGCCAAAAATTTTCCCACAACAGCATCGGCTAGGCGAATCGGAAGGGTCATGAGCAACTCAATAGTGCCAGTCTTTCTCTCATCGGCCCAAAGCGTCATGCCAATGGCTGGCACCATAAAAAGATAGAGCCAAGGATGGAAGCTAAAAAACGGCAGCAGGTCCGCTTGACCCCGCAGGTAAAACCCCCCTAGATCAAAGGTAAAAATGCCGTTGGCGATGAGAAAAATAACGATAAAGATATAGGCCAATGGCGTCGCGAAATAACTCATTAATTCGCGTTTGAATATTATGCTTAAGTTTCCCATGGCTATCGCACTCCTGCTTGAGTAGTGACAGTTCTAAACAAGTCTTCGAGCTGCCCGCGATTAATATGAAATTCATCGATTGGCCACTGCTTGGTTCTTGCGACATCGGAAACTTCGCTAAAAATTGATTTAGCCTGGGCTGCGAAAATTGTATACAACAATTCATTTTCCGGATCTTGCTTAACCTCGCCAATGCCGCCCACACCGACTAAATCATTTCTCAGATCATAGGCCTGAGTTAGCTTTATGGTGACGGCGTTATGTAGGTTGGACTGGGCTTCAAGTTCTGTAGGGGTGCCGTCTGCGACTATTTTACCGTTGGCAATAATAATAGCGCGGGTACACACGGCTGATACTTCCTCCAAAATATGGGTCGAGATAATGACGATCTTGTCCTTCGCGAGGTTTTTGATCAATTCTCTGACATGGTGTTTTTGATTTGGGTCCAAGCCGTCTGTCGGCTCATCGAGAATCAGTACTTTTGGATCGTGTATAATAGCTTGAGCTAAACCCACTCGGCGCTTAAATCCCTTTGAAAGCGTGTCGATAGTTTGATGGGCAACACTGGTAAGAGCCACCTCTTCGAGGACGTGGGCAACTCGCTTCGCTGCTTCGCTACCCCGATAACCTCTAATTTCAGCGATAAAATTAAGAAAATCGATAGTAGTCATATCGCCGTACGAGGGGGCTCCCTCAGGCAGATAGCCGATAAGCGATTTAGCTTCCATGGGGCTTTGCGTAATATCAAAACCATCGACAGTCACTTTTCCCGCAGTGGGGGCTAAAAACCCGGTGATAACCTTCATGGTGGTTGACTTGCCGGCACCGTTAGGCCCGAGGAAGCCGAGTACTTCGCCTTCTTTCACTGTAAAACTCAGGTCATCTACGGCCGTAAACTGATCAAACCGTTTGCTAAGATTACTAATTTCAATCATTTTCACTCTGCCTTTTTCAGCTGAAACTCTACTAGATATTGCTCAGCTATTGTTTTTTTCACTAACAGGCTTACAGCTGCTCCTATTCACTGCCGCTTGCGGGCCGCTGAAGTTTGAGCTGTCAAACATGGGTTCGGTATTTGCAATTTTCAAGATCAAGCATGATATGTAACATTGTCGATGATTTCAGTGCGCTAACACCGAGCTGACGTCGGGCAACCGCGCCAATTTGAGCTGTGTTTATGACAATTGCAGGGGTATAATCGCCCGCGCCCTGTTTATCGGTCAACGTGATTCTTGTGAAACAACTTATTTATCTCTTACTTACTGCGATTGTTTGCTCCAGCTTGGTTAGCTGCGGCCAGAAAGGCGGCCTTACGCGGCCGGAGCAAAGCAGCTTATCTGCACAAACGCTTTAATCCAACGGCTTAAACAATTATTTTGCAAATCGTTCAGAACTCAAAGGTGCTCTAGGCATGGATCATTTTACTTTTAAAGATAACCATCTCCATGCCGAAGATGTGCCCTTAGCAGACATCGCCGAAAAGTACGGCACGCCTTGCTACGTCTATTCTCGGGCGACCCTTGAGCGGCATTTCAATGTCTATCTTAGCGCATTGGCCGGCTTGCCAAGCCTAATTTGTTTCGCCGTGAAAGCTAACTCTAATCTGGCGGTGCTCAATGTTCTGGCCCGCTTGGGCGCTGGGTTTGATATTGTGTCAGGCGGCGAACTGCAGCGGGTTTTAGCCGCAGGCGGTGATCCCGCAAAAATTATCTTTTCAGGCCTGGGCAAAACCCAAGCTGAAATAAAGCAGGCTCTGACTGCGAAAATTCACTGCTTTAATGTTGAATCACACGCCGAACTGCTTAGATTGAATCAAGTCGCCGTGTCTTTAGGCACAACGGCACCGGTATCGCTGCGGGTCAATCCAGACGTCGATGCTGGCACTCACCCGTATATTTCAACCGGGCTCAAAGAAAACAAATTCGGTATTTCAAGTGGCACAGCACTGGACGTCTACCGAGAGGCAGCTAGTCTTGCAGGTATTGAGGTTATTGGTATTGACTGCCATATCGGCTCTCAGCTCACCACCATTGCGCCTTTTCTCGATGCCATCGACAGGCTCTTGGCTTTGGTTGACCAGTTGGCCTCTGAAGGTATTGTTCTCAAACATTTCGATATGGGTGGCGGCTTGGGGGTCACCTACAACGAAGAACACCCGCCTTCGCCCGCTGAGCTAATTGCTGCTGTCAAAGATCGGTTCGCCAACAGATCACTCACGCTGATGTTGGAGCCAGGTCGCTCAATTGCAGCCAATGCCGGAGTGTTTCTCACTAAGGTGGAATACATTAAGACGACCGAGCATAAAAACTTCGCCATCGTTGATGGGGCTATGAATGATCTGATCAGACCCGCGCTTTACGGTGCTTGGCAAGAGATTGTGCCAGTTCAGAAGTCCGACCAGCCCGCTATGGCCTATGATGTGGTTGGCCCTGTGTGTGAATCTGGAGATTTCTTGGGTAAAGACCGTCCCCTGTCCGTTGTCCAAGGTGATCTGTTAGCTGTGCGTTCTGCCGGCGCCTACGGTTTTGTAATGAGCTCTAACTACAATACTCGGCCCCGGGCGCCTGAAATTATGGTCGATGGCCAAAACACATACGAAGTAAGGCGCCGAGAAACAGTTGATGAGCTGCTGGCGCTTGAATCCTTACTTCCCTAACCACTGAATTTAGAAGCGATGTATGGTGAAATCTCAATCTGATCACAGCTTAGCCTTCACCAAAATGCATGGCCTTGGCAACGATTTCATGATGGTGGACGGCGTTACCCAAGCCGTCGATATGCGCCAAATCCCTATTGAGCAACTGGCTCATCGCCAATTTGGCATTGGTTTTGACCAGCTTATCTTGGTCGAGCCCCCCACTAGGCCTGATGTCGATTTTAACTACCGCATCTTCAATGTCGATGGCAGCGAAGTAGAGCACTGCGGCAATGGCGCTAGGTGTTTTGCTGCTTTTGTTTACGAGCGCGGCCTGTCGGTAAAGAATCCATTGACGGTTGGCACGGTTAACCGGGTGTTAAGCCTGCAAACCCAAGCCGATGGCCAAGTCACGGTAAACATGGGAGTGCCGTGTTTCACCCCAGCAGAACTTCCTTTTTACAACTCCGATACGGCGGCCAGCTATCGACGCAGCCTCCAGTTAGCCGACACAACAGTAGATATTGAGTTCTGCGCAGTGTCTATGGGCAACCCCCACGCGGTGATTAAAGTTGAAGACATCGACAGTGCGGCCGTCAAAGAGATTGGGAAAGCCTTAGGTTCTCATCCGGATTTTCCAGAAGGAGTTAACGTTGGCTTTATGCAGGTTGTCGATCGCTCAACATTGAAGTTACGGGTATTCGAGCGGGGCACCGGTGAAACTTTAGCCTGCGGCACTGGGGCCTGCGCAGCTGTCGTCTGCGGGCGAATGCTTAATTTGTTAGATGAGACAGTTTGCGTCAATCTTCCTGGGGGTCAATTGTCTGTACAATGGCACAATAAAACCTCGCCCGTTATGATGACCGGACCAGTATGCAGTGTTTACCAAGGATCAATTAAACTATGAGCGCCAAAACATCGACTGTAAATGAACTTGATTCCCTGCAACCTCCCGAGCTGACTGCCGAGCAGGTGGCGGGCTACTTAAAGAAAAATCCAAATTTTTTCGCAGACCAAGATGAATTAATTTTGCAGCTCACTCTTCCCCATGCCAGCGGCAAAGCTATCTCACTGCTTGAGCGACAGGTCACTCTGCTGCGTGAAAGTGGCATCGAGGCTCGCCAGAAGCTGGGCAACCTACTGGAAAATGCCCGCAGCAATGATCAATTGTTCGATACCACGCGAAATTTGGTTTTAGCGCTGCTGCGAGCCGATAACACCACAGAACTAGGGGAGGCCTGCCAAGACCAGCTCGGCAGTCTTGCCAATATTGATGCCCTTGAAGTTATCTTTGTTGAGCATAGTAAGCTCAATGTTGCAGATTCGGTCCGCACCTATCCGCCGAAAAAGATGATGCAGGACTTTAAAGATATTTTCCGATTAAAACGCACTCACTGTGGCGCCATGGAAAAATGGCAGCTGGACATACTGTTTCCAACCGCCGGCGAAGCAGTAAAGTCTACCGCGCTATGCCCGGTAGTACACAACGGTGAGGTGCTGGCTTTGTTGGCCTTCGGCAGCAACCGCGATGACTATTTTAACGCTCATCTAGACACGCTGTTTTTAGATTTTATCGGCAGTGTGGTAGGCGCAATACTCAGCAAGCAACTGGGCAGTGCAAGCAATTAGCAAGCACTAGTACTTATTCACTTATGACTGGCCTTCCTACATTATGCTAGCCCAAACCCCGAATGGGGAGAGCCCGCTTGTCTCCATTATCTGCCGCAGCATTGGTCGCAGTGAATTAAAACAGGCACTCGAATCAGTCGCCGCACAAACCTACCCAAACATCGAAATAGTTCTGATCCAAGCTTCAGAAAAACCCCTGAACGACTTTGCCAGCCCGATTAAGAATGTGCCAGTGCGTATTGTGGCAACAGGCAGTAATCTATCGAGACCCGACGCAGCCAATGCTGGCCTAGATGCAGCCAAAGGCAGCTTTATTCTATTTTTAGATGATGACGATTGGATTGCGCTCGACCATGTACAGCGCCTCGTTGAGTTTCTTCAAGCCAATCCGAACACCTTAGCTGCCTATAGCAGCACGCAAAAGACCAGCGCTGAAGGCAATATTCTCAAAGAGGTATTTGCTACCGATTTTGATCGACAGCTGCTAATGCACGATAACTACATACCCATTCATTCCATGCTTTTTGCCAGTAGCCTTTTAGACCATGGCTGCAGATTTGATGCTAGCTTTGACATTTTCGAAGACTGGGACTTTTGGCTACAGTTAGCCCAGCACACCGACTTTGCCCACACCAACCGCATCACGGCGTTTTATCGAGAAGGTGGAGAGTCGGCGACCGCAAGCACTAACGCGGAAGCTAAGGAGCGCTACTTTGGGGAAAGTGCCATCGCTATCGGCCGCGCCAAGCTATTTTCTAAATGGCTTAAGCGTTGGGACGGCGCCGCCTTCAACCAGCTTATTGGGTCAATGGATAAATCGAATTTTGTTCACAAACTCAACGAGTCAATTGCTCTATATCAACAGCAGAACACTCAACAGCAAGAAGCCTTGGCTTTATCCCAGAGACATCTCGATAGCCTGAACAAGGATCTAGAATCCGCATATACCAAAGTTCATGAGACCAACCAACTCAATAATAGCCTTGCGTCTGAGTTACAGGACGCTCGGTTAGAGTCTAGCGAGCTAACGACAGAGCTCTCCGGCGTAAAAAACCAAACCCAAAATCTTCAGCAGCAGCTGCAGACTAGCGCTACTCATATCACTCACCTTGAACATTCCATAAACGCGCTTTATAGCTCCACCAGCTGGAGATTAATGGGGCCCTTCCGCAGAGTCGTGAGATTTGCTCGGACACTTTTTGGTGGCGGCAGTAATCCCTCCTCATTTAACGCGGCGGGGCAAACTGAATCCACTGGATTGTCGACCTCTTCAGCGCAAGCCAATGAAGCCGCTGGAGTCCTGCATTATGCCATCGACAAATCCGTCGCCACGCAGGGCCACCTCTACCTGCGGGGTTGGGCATGCGCAGCTCCGCCAATTGAACGTATAGAGCTAGTTTGCGGCCAAACCGCAACCCCAATTTCTTTTGGCAGCACTCGGGATGACATTGCCAGAGCATTCCCTTTGCTAGCCTCTGCTCGAAATTCTGGCTTCACGTTTTTTACAAACATTGATAAAGCAAAAGCCTATCAACTGAGAATGTTTGACGCTAGTGGCCTGCGCCAGGAAGTTTCGTTTAAACCTGAAACCAATACCAGCCTTGCGGAGTTATCTGCCAGCGGTGAGCTTTATGTTTTAGATCCCATAGAGCAATATACAATCTACCGCGCGCTGAATACTAACAGCCCCGTTGGTGACCAGGAACTTGAGGCTCTCGGTAGAACGCCACTAATTTCAATTATCGTGCCTGTTCACAATGTTAGCCGGCAGTGGCTAGATGCCTGTATTGAGTCTGTCTTAAACCAATCCTACCCCTGCTGGGAGCTGTGCCTGCACGATGATGCCTCTACTAAGCAAGAGACTCTTGACTGCCTTGACGCTTGGAAAAAACGCGATAGTAGAATAAAAGTTCAATATGGCGGTGAGAACCAACACATTTCAGGCGCGTCCAATTCCGCCTTAGAATTGGCCCAGGGTGAGTTTATCGGACTGATGGATAATGACGATGAACTGGATTGCGATGCCCTGTATTGGGTTGCCCAAGCAATAAACGCTAATCCTGATGCAGATTACCTGTACACTGATGAAGACAAAATCGACCAGCAGGGCAACTACTGCCAACCTCATTTTAAGCCTGATTGGTCTCCCCACATGCTGGAATCGATGATGTATGTTGGGCATTTTGGAGTAATTCGCCGGACCATTATTGATAAGGTTGGCGGCTTTAGAACAGGTTACGAAGGCAGCCAAGACTTCGATTTAACCCTTCGGATTTCGCAGATTACTCAGCACTTTGTCCATATTCCGCGCATTCTTTATCACTGGCGTATTATCCCTGGCAGTGTGGCCGGTGGCAGCGACCAAAAAAGCTATGCCTACACCAGCGGCTTTAAAGCCCTACAAGACCATGTCAATTCCGGCGCTAGAAAAGGTGAGGTGTTCACTACGGCTACACCGGGTTTGTATCGGGTTAGTAAAGAATTAAATAACCCCCGCGTCGCCATTATTATGCCGTTTCACAATAAATCCGAAATGACCATTGAGTGTCTGCAGTCAATTCTAAGATCAAGCTATAAAAACTACGAAGTTGTTTTAATATCAAACAACAGCAGTGATGAAGAATACGCGGCGGTGGCACGATTCGTCGATACGCTAAAAGTTGCATCTCTGTTAAAACATGACATACCTTTTAATTGGTCTTCTCTCAACAATTGGGGCTCGAAGCAAACAGATGCAGACTATTATCTTTTTTTGAACAACGACATGAAGCTTATTAGCGAGGATTGGCTTGAGTCCTTGCTTAGCTGTGGTTGTGATGAAAGAGTTGGCGCTGTCGGTGCCAAACTGCTCTATGAGGACAACACGGTTCAGCATGCAGGTATAGTCATGCATTTAGGCGGAGTCGCCGGGCATCCTTTTAAAGGCTTGCCAGCTGATCACCCCGGCTATTTTGGCTATGCCCAGATTACTCGAAATGTCGCGGCAGTCACTGGCGCATGCCTTCTGGTTCGAAAACAAGTAATGGAGCTTGCGGGTGGGTTCGATGAATCACTGGGGGTGGCTTACAACGATGTAGATTTTTGCCTCAGACTAATTGAGCTAGGGTATATCAATGTTTATACCCCATTCGCAAGACTCTATCACTTCGAATCAAAAACTAGACCGAAAACTCCTGCCGACATGAACGCCGAGCAGCGCCTGCAGTTTGCCCAGGAATCAGACTACATTATGCGGCGTCACAGTAAATACTTCGAGGACGGTGACCCCTACTACAACGAGGCACTTACCCTAACTCTGGAAGACTATTCACTTAGGCTTTAATAATTTTTCGACGGGTAGGCCACGTTAAAACCGCCTAGCGAGCCGGTAGAAAATCCGCTGAATAAACGCCACTTTTATTCCCATACCCGTGCAAAGAAACAGCGCTACTTTGTTGCGAAGGGCTAGCTCCCTACCAAAGCGGCGCTTAAACGCTGCAGCTTGAATTCCTACCTCAACCAAATGTCCATTGGCTTTAGTGGCAAAAACCTTTTGCCAAAACGAGCGCGATACCGGGGTTAGCTTAGTAAACTCTTTCGCGCCAATGGTATTGTTCTGATGCTGCCTGTAATGAATCAGCGGTTGATCTAAAAACACCAGCTTACCAAAGGCGGCACAGGTCATGGCCAGCCACCAATCGTGCATGATTGCCGTTTCAGGAACAGGCATACATTTTTCAGCCAGTGCCTGATTGATCATAGCGGTGCAACCAGTCACCAAATTACTGATGACTAGATTGGGGAATCTGTTGCGTTGGATCTCCAAGCCTTGAAACGCAATCAGTGATGGTGCGATTAGCTCCCCCTGCTCAGAAACCACTTCTAAATCGCTGTGTACCAGCAGCGGCAGCCCTGGGTTGTCCTGCTGCGCTGCCAGCAAAGCTGTAAGTTGAATCTCTATTTTGGCTTTAAACCAGCTGTCGTCTTGATCGCAGAACATCATGTATAGCGGGGCTGCGCCGAGCTGGACTGCATGCTTAAGCGCATACTGCATAAGCGTGGAAAAGCCCCCACTGGCACCGTAGTTGATACCGTCGCGCGGTAACACAAAAAATTTATCGGGGTGATTTTTAGCGTACCTAGACACCAGGTCGAATGACTCATCGTTTGAACCATCATCCCGAATCAGAACAATAAAATTTTGATAGGTTTGCGCGAGAAGTGAATCTAGTTGAGCGGCTAGGAATTTTTCTCCATTATAAACCGACAGTAAAATTACTATTTTGGGATGGGGTTTCAAATTTGGTAAGGCGGCCATAAAATCTAAGTGAGAGTCTTGGCATCACGAATGCCTAATCGAATGTTACGCCAGTAGGATTTTCTATCTTGAGACGCCAGCACCAGCCAGGTAGATTTAAGAAAGAAGCGTACTATATCTCTGAGTTTCCAGCCAATCGGTGAGTACTTCACACTGTACAAATGGGTTCGATTGCGGCTTGAGTAATAAGTTCTAGACGGATTGTGCTGGGCAATTATGCCAGCGCGCACCAAAGGGCTAAAACTGCGTTCGCCGATTGCGTGATAAAGCACAGCGGCATCTGTTCCAATCAAGTCAAACCCCAATGACTTCGCACGAAAACACCATTCTAGATCGACGTTGTCAATGAAATAGCTTTCTTTCATGGTGCCTATTTTTTCGATGTGCTTAAGCACGATTAAGCTGCCAGAAGTGATAAGGAAATCAGCGGTGAAATGGTTTTCCAAATTTGCAAAGCGACGATCGCTGCGCAGCAGCAATCTATTAAAAAGTTTAAACGGTGTTTGCCGCATACTAAGGGGGTTTATGAGCCGGGGACCAACTGCCGCTATACCTTTCTCGCTGTAGGGGTTTGCCGTTTGATACGCGCTGATCATGCGGCTAACGAAAAGATCACACAGGCTGCTGTCTTGATCAAACAGAAATACGTAATCACATTGGTTGTCGAGCGCCCAATCAATACCCCTGTTCAGTGCCTTAGCAAGGCCTTCATTTTTATCCAGCCGAATGAAGTCTTTGCACTTTTTATACACCCGAATAGAGTCAGCTATTTGATCGATATCTTCTGTACCGTTGTCTATAACGACAAAATCCGTTTCCTTATTGATCTGCCCCAGCAGTTTCAATAGTGCAGTGAACTCTGGTTTGTAGGTAACCACGACAGCGCAGGATTTACCGGTTATTTTAGTAGTCACCGGGGCTCCACTAAGCCTCTGCCGGAACTTCGGCAGGCATAATTGAGGTACTTGGGTTGCGGAAGGCGGTAAAGCCATGCAACAGAATTGACCCTATCCCCATGCCCAAACCTACGACCACACCGGCATCGACTATACCGCGCCAAGGTTGGGGCAACTGCCTTGCGATGAATACGAAACAAAGTATTAGCAAAGTTAAGCCGATGGACATCAGTTGACGCCTTCTAGTGGCGTAGATATAGCCCATGCAAAAAAGTGGTGCTAATAGCAAATGCAGTGGCCTAGGATTGTGGGCAAGGTAGAGCGCCCGCGACACTGCTCTGGGGGAAAATGCCAGATGAAACCCTTTATAACCCTCGGCATAAGCCATGTAGACAACAAAGACAGACAAAAAGCTCCATTGCAGCAAAGATAGTGGGAAGTTTGCTAAATCTAGCGCAATGGGCGCCAAGCGGAATACCGCGAACCCCAGCAGCAATAAAATGCCCCCTACGCCCCAAATAAATGCAATGGCTCGTGCCATAGTTAATTCCACCTGAATTTGAGCCGCTATTATAAACACTTTAGTGCCGTTCGCAGAGTCTTGTTCGCAAACTAGCAATCAGCAGAAAATAGAGTTGGTGGCTAAAGTGAGATATTATTTCCCCCAGTATTTCAACTCTTTGGCCCATGCCCGCGAGCCTCGAAACACTTCAATCACAAGGAATCACCATGGCCGTTAAGATCGGTGTAGTAATGGACCCAATCCAGTCAATTAGTGTTAAGAAAGACACAACCTTGGCAATGCTGCTGGCTGCCCAGCGAAATGGCTGGGAATTGAACTATATGCTGCAAACTGACCTCTACCTTGATCAAGGCCAGTCACGAGGCCTGATGGCCAGTCTGACGGTTCGAGATGACCCCAAAGATTGGTATACCTTGGCCCAGACCGAAGACCTTGCTTTAGCTGAGCTTGATGTGATTCTCATGCGCAAAGATCCGCCGTTTGATATGGACTTTGTTTACTCTACCTATATTCTAGAGCAGGCACAGCGTGATGGGGTGCTCATAGTCAATGATCCAAGAAGCCTTCGGGACTGCAACGAGAAGCTATTCGCCACCCAGTTTCCCCAGTGCTGCCCACCCCTTGTCGTGTCTAGCTCAGCGAAAGTGCTGAAAGCCTTCTATGAAACCCACCAGGACGTTATCTATAAGCCCTTAGATGGCATGGGTGGTGCGTCCATATTTCGAGTGAGGCCGGGCGATCCGAATTTAAGTGTTGTCATCGAAACTCTCACTAATTCGGGCAAGCACCAAATTATGGCGCAAAAATTTGTTCCTGAGATCAGCAACGGCGACAAACGCATACTCGTGGTTAACGGCAAACCAGTTGACTACGCCCTGGCTCGCATACCTGCATCTGGCGAAACCCGAGGCAATCTAGCCGCCGGTGGTTCAGGCGTCGCGCAGCCACTGAGCGATAAAGATCGCTGGATTTGCGAGCAAGTAGGCCCAACTCTCATTGCAAAAGGGCTTCTGTTCGTCGGGCTCGATGTCATCGGCGACTTTCTGACCGAAATTAATGTCACCAGCCCAACCTGCGTTAGAGAAATCGACAGTGCCTATAATCTCGACATAGCGGGTATGTTAATGAGCTGTATTGCCGATAAACTGAACAACTAAGCTTGGTGACGATTGCGTGATAGAAGACACTGACCAGAATTTATCTAACGAACGCTTTGGTTTCACCGTGTTCCTCTCTGCGTGCTTCCATGGCATCCTCATATTGGGTATCGGTTTTACCTATTTGGATGAGCTTGCCAGTGCGCCGGCGATGGAGATAACCCTTGCGCAATACCGCAGTGAATTGGAGCCCGACAACGCCGACTTCTTAGCCCAGGAAAATCAAATCGGCAGTGGTACCCTATCGGAAGCCGCTGCGCCAAGCACCCCTTTTGAGTCTGACTTCAACGCCGATACCATCCAAGAAATTCAGCCCTTACCCCCAGCGTCCACCTTGGCGGAACCGGTTGAGGTTCAAAATGACGCGGTTATTACTACCGTGCGAAACGATACCAGTATTGACCAGCAGCTTATTGAGCAGCCTGAAGAGGAGCTGCCGATTACCGAAGAAGCCTCCGCTGACGAACTCAGCTCAGCAATTGCCAGTCTTCAAGCTCAGTTAGATCGCCAGCGCCAGGAGTATGCCCGCCGGCCGAGAAAGTATACGATTTCATCGGCGTCGACAAAAAAGAGCCAAGACGCACTTTATTTGGATACGTGGCGGCGGCGCATAGAAGCGGTCGGCAATGTGAACTATCCGGAACCTGCTAGGCGTCAAGAAATCTATGGCAGCCTGCGCCTGTTAGTTGCAATTTTACCCGACGGCGATGTTGACGATATTCAAATTTTGCAGTCCTCAGGGTTTAACGTATTGGATCAGGCAGCAATAGATATTGTTAGAATGGCAGCACCTTTTGCGCCATTCCCCGAAGAGATGCGTCCTAATGTGGACATCTTGGAAATAATTCGGACTTGGCGCTTCCATGAGGGTAACGCTTTAACTAGTTTTTAGTTCTGGTATTTACTATCCTGCACCTATGACTACATCTTCCAGCCTAGAGAATCAGCTGCTTGTGGCAATGCCGCAAATGCAAGACCCGTATTTTGCCAATACTGTTACCTATATGTGGAAACACAATGCCGGTGGCGCATTGGGCATTGTGTTAAACAAGCCGCTGAAGGCAAGTCTTGCTGATATCTTTGATGAATTGGAAATAGACTTCAACCTTCAATCAAACCTATTCGATCACCAAAAAGTAATGGCCGGAGGGCCGGTGGAGCGAGATAAAGGATTCATCTTGCACAATGCCGGCGCCAACTGGGAATCCTCTGTAGCAATAAGTGAAGAGATTACGCTGTGCACGTCGCGTAAAATATTACAGGATATAGCCAGTGGCAACGGCCCAGAAAAATACCTTGTTGCCCTAGGGTGTGCCGGCTGGGAGGCCGGTCAGCTAGAAAGAGAAATAATCGAGAACTCATGGCTCACAGTGCCTGCCACAACTGAGCTGGTGTTTTCCAATGACTACACGGCTCTGCCGAACCGCGCGGCAGCGGCGTTCGGCATCGACCTAGTTAAGCTCTCGCCCGAGGCTGGTCACTCATGATCAAGTCGATACTCAACTAATGGCCCTTGCCAGTTTTCCGCAGAACATAACCCAAGCAATTAAAGCCCTAGGGTTCGATTACGGCACCCAGAAAATTGGCGTGGCCTATGGCCAAAGTCTAACGGGCACTGCAAATCCTGTAACCATACTAAAGGCCAAAGACGGCATTCCCGACTGGTCGCAGATCGAAAACTTACTCAACCAATGGAAACCCACGGTGGTAGTGGTTGGCTTACCCTACAACTTAGATGGCAGCGAAAGCGAGCTATTCATCAGGGCAACAAAATTCGGCAACCGTATCCATGGCCGCTTTGGTATTCCTTGCTATGGCATAGATGAACGGCTGTCGTCTGTCGAAGCTAGACAAATGTTGTTAGAAGACGATTTCCGTTCCAAAAAAAAAGCCGCGATAGACGATA
This sequence comes from uncultured Pseudohongiella sp., assembly GCA_964352445.1. Taxonomy (GTDB): domain Bacteria; phylum Pseudomonadota; class Gammaproteobacteria; order Pseudomonadales; family Pseudohongiellaceae; genus UBA9145. The sequence goes on from CAYGSO010000007.1 coordinate 124,790, forward strand.
TCGCGGCTCAGTTAATTTTAGAAAATTGGTTCAGTGAACTCGCGGCAAAAATCCACAAAACCCCAGATTAAAAACTCTCTGGCATTTTCGCTTTTGACTTAGCACTCTCGCGAGTAATCATACCCTTGGCAAGAAGATCCTTAAGACACTGATCCAGTGTCTGCATACCAACATTTGCACCGGTTTGAATAGCCGAGTACATCTGCGCTACTTTGTCTTCGCGGATTAGATTTCGAATGGCAGGCGTGCCCATCATTATTTCATGCGCTGCCACCCGGCCACCGCCAGGCTTTTTAAGAAGTGTCTGCGAGATAACCGCCTGCAGCGATTCAGAAAGCATTGAGCGCACCATGTCTTTCTCGGCAGCTGGGAACACATCGATAACACGGTCGATGGTTTTTGCGGCTGAGGTTGTGTGCAGGGTTCCAAATACCAAGTGGCCAGTTTCAGCCGCAGTCAGAGCCAAACGAATTGTTTCCAAATCACGCAGTTCTCCAACTAGTATAATGTCAGGGTCTTCACGCAGCGCAGAGCGCAAGGCCTCGTTAAAGCCATGAGTGTCTCGGTGAACCTCACGCTGGTTCACCAAACACTTTTTGCTCTGATGAACAAATTCGATAGGATCTTCAATAGTGAGAATGTGTTCGTATTTAGTGTCATTAATATAGTCGACCATGGCCGCAAGCGTCGTACTTTTACCAGAGCCAGTAGGGCCCGTCACCGCAACTAAGCCGCGGGGCACTTCTGCAATACGTCGAAAGATATCTCCCATGCCAAGCTGTTCCATAGAAAGCACTTTCGATGGAATGGTTCTAAATACCGCAGCCGCGCCTCTGTTTTGCATAAAAGCATTCACACGAAATCGGGCTAAATTAGGCACTTCAAACGAGAAATCGGTCTCTAAAAACTCTTCGTAGTCTTTGCGCTGCTTGTCATTCATGATTTCATAAATCAAGGAATGAACTTCTTTGTGGTCCATTTCAGGAACGTTGATGCGGCGAATGTCCCCATCGACACGGATAAGTGGCGGCATACCTGCAGTGATATGTAAGTCGGATGCGCCTTGTTTAACACTAAAGCCTAAGAGTTCTGTAATATCCATCGGTGTTCCCTAGTTCTTACCTGTTGAAAGGTCATAGTCGATCTTCATGCTAGCCACTATTCACTGGCCAAGCGCAGAAACGTGACCTATAGTACCGATCCTGCAACCATCTTCACAGACTAAAGTATCTTTTTCCCAAGAGAAAGCGTGATCAGCATAACAGAAACCATAGAAGGTGTTTTATCGGATATCCGGCGCTGTGAGCGGCTTTACGGACGCCCTGAGGGCTCAGTTAAATTACTGGCTGTTAGCAAAAAGCAGGAAATCGAAAAGATTAAGCAAGCCGCCGCTGCGGGTCTGGTGGATTTTGGTGAAAACTACCTACAGGAGGCGCTTGAGAAAATCCGCCAGCTGTCGCAGCTAGAACTAACCTGGCACTTTATTGGCCCTATTCAGTCTAACAAAACTCGGGGCATCTCCGAGCACTTTCACTGGGTCCATAGCGTAGAGCGAGTAAGCATAGCTCAGCGCCTTAATAATCAGCGTCCCGAAGGATTACCGCCGCTAAACGTGTGTGTTCAAGTGAATGTATCCAATGAAACTGCGAAATCAGGGACAACTCTGGAAAGCACCAGGATAATCTGCGAGGCTGTGCACAGCCT